>JAZQEK010000077.1:0-80927 GCA_045538995.1 Acetatifactor sp.
GATGCATTAACTTCATAAAGTATGAGGCTTATTAAAGTGCGTCTGAACTATCCACACAGCCAGTTTTTCTTTGTAATCTTGTCAACATTCTTTCTTTTCTGTTTAAAACCGAGATTATAAATCTGTTTCGCAATCACCTAAAGGATTATAGCAAAACAAAAAATACTTGTTTTAATATTTCTTGCTATTCATAATTAATTATATTTTTTGATTCAGATGATATTTTCCTTTTACATTCACACTTACAACTTCAAATTCATAAGCCCTTTCAATCTCTCCACAAGACTGAAATTTGTCGCTTACTCGTTGATTTCTTGTTTTATACTGTTCCATGTATCATTTAATCGTTTTTCAAATATGTCTGCTTTAATTAGCGCAATCCCCTCTGCCTCATCCCCTAAAACAACCAATGAATCACCGTTATTTATTCCAAAGAGTTCTCTTGCTTTCTTTGGAATAACAACTTGTCCGCGGTCATTTATTTTGGTTGTTCCAAAAATATGTTTTACTTTTGGTCCTGGAGTCAAAGTAGTTGTACCTATCTTATCAGAATAATTTACAAGAGAATCAATTGTTACCCCATACAGTCCTGCTAGTTTCTGACAACGTTCCACATCTGGAACCGTTTCTCCCTTTTCCCATTTTGCATAAGCCTGTCTGGAAACACCAATTTTCTCCGCCACTTCCTCTTGTGAATATCCATTTACACTTCGAAGCATTGAAATATTTTCTTTAAGCATTTTACTTTATACCTTCTTCTAAAAAACTATTGATTGCATCCACGTAAATTTGTGTATGTGTACCATGAATATCATGATTACTGTCTTCTGTTTCAATCAACTGAGCATTATCTCCTATTAGCGCAACTGCTCTTTCCGCCTGTTCTCTTGATGCTGCACATAAATAAACTCCGTTATCTGCCACATTTTCTTTTGCATGTAAATATATACAAGGAATTGTAATATCTGACAGTAATTGCTCATGAGTAATTCCGTTGTTCCAAGTCAAATCATAAAAGTGTTCGCCATACAACATATCATATTGCTTTACATAATGAAAAGTAATAGTAGCACTAGCCGGCATAAAAAAAATCTTCACTTCTTCTCCCGGATGCTTTTCGCTATAATGCTGTGCATAATTAGCAATCCCCGACATAGAATCCTTCATAAACAACTCTCCCCAATAGCAATGTCTAAAATAATATGCCTCCCAGCATTCTGTTTGCTTTGAAGAAATGTAGTCATGCAAAGGTTTATATGTATCAAGATATGCAAAGCTGTTCTCCCAATTTTCTCCTTGCGTTGAAAATACGGGTGGGTCTTCTAACACAACACCTTTAACCAGTTCACTACCATAAGCAGCAACATATGCTGCTGTCAATGCTCCATTTGAATGTCCACTTACAACCGTTTCCTGCTTTATAACATTCTCAATAAACCAAATAATATCATTTCCATTTACATCTAAGTAGTACAGTTCTTCTTTATGGGTAGATTCTCCATGTCCATATACATCAATCGCATATATATGCCAATTTTCATGTAACTCAGGCATAACAGATGCATAATCCTCCCACGAAGCCATTTGACCATGAATCAATAAAAGAGCCGGTCCATCCCCTTCTAACTCCCCATAGTTAATAACATTTCCATTTGGAAGTGTAACATGCCTCTCCATAACACCCAATTTCTCAATCTGCTTCATGTCTTTTTCCCACCAATGCAGATTTTGATAACACAAATATACTAAGATACCGATGCCAACTATGAGCAACACTAAAAATACAATCCCTACAATTTTCATCATTTTCTTCACCATAGTTTTAATTCCTTTCATAGCTTATATCTCTATGATAAAGGAAATATCTTAAATATCTACCAACTCATTTTTACATATTTATATGAATTATGTTAATTTTAGTTGCCTGATGATATTGTGTTTATAGACCGTAAACTTCAAATTTATCAACTTCTTACGCCTGCAGCATCCACCCATGGTCACCATGATAAATCATCAGCTTTGTTTGCCCGCCATCAATACAAATGTTTTCGCCGGTGATAAATCCTGCTTTATCTGAAGCAAGAAATAGAATCATATTTGCAATGTCAAGTGGATTGCCAACTCGTCCTGCCGGTTGCTGTTTGGCATCTGCACCTTCGTAAACAGTATACTCGGTATCTATCCATCCGGGAGAAATCGAGTTCACACGAACCCTTCCTGCAAAGCTAACTGCCAGTGCGTGTGTCAGAGCGGCAATTCCTCCCTTGGCTGCTGTATAGCTTTCGGTTTGCGGCTGGCTCATGCGGTCTCGAGAGGAAGAAATATTAATAATACTTGCCCCTTGTGTAAAATAGGGTGAAAACAGTTTACTCAGATAAAAAGGTGCCGTCACCCCCACCGTCATGGCATTTTGAAACTGTTCCCAGGTACAAGTATTAATGCCCTGCATCTGTGGAGGTGCATTGTTAATGAGAACATCCACCCGACCATACTTTTCAATTACTGTTTGTGCAAAATTCTCCAATTCCTTCTTGTTGCCGATATCCCCCACATAATGGTCTCCCTCCGAGCAATCAATCACACAAACATGTGCACCACGCTTTTTAAATTCCTCAGCGGTACAAAGTCCTATGCCATGAGCACCGCCTGTAATTACCACAACCTTGTTTTCAAAATCCATCTTTCCCTTCCCCTTTCACAGCTAAAACTATGATGTGGTTAAAATCTTCTATTCCGTTCACTCCTATGATTGCAACAACTGCAATGCATTCTTCGAGAATATTGTGTCTTTTTCCGATTGACTTATGGGTAACTCATTCACTGCCTGTATATCCCTGCGGGCATCGCTCCAAGGAGAATCTGTGGCAAACAAAACCTTATCTTTATCATGTTTCTCCCAAATTTTCAGAAAAGTATCCTGCTCCATATAATCAAAGCTAAAGGCAGTATCCAAATACACCTTTTCTCCAGCCAGATATTCATACACCTCTTCCCACTGCTTCCAGCCACCCATATGTGCCAGCACCAGCTTCTCAGGCTTAATAGCATCCAACACCTTCCGTGCCTTATCCGGGGGACAATGCACCGGCTCCGGCAAACCAATATCGATACCTGCATGTACCAGTATAATCAGCTCCAGCTCATTCGCATATTCTATGATACGCATATATCGCACATCATCAATCATCACGCCCTGATAATCCGGATGCAACTTGACACCCGGTAGCCCCAGCTCTTTGATACGGTCAAGCTCAGCCTTGTAATCTTCACTGTCCGGATGAATACCGCCAAAAGAAATCAATCTGCCTGCATACTGCTCATTTACCTTTGCTGCAAAGGTATTTACGGTCTCAAACTGTGAGGGCTTGGTCACCACCGGCATAATCACGGACAAGTCCACGCCCGACCTATCCATGGATGCAAGCAATCCGTTTAAAGTCCCATCGGTAGCCGCCTTTACACCGGACACCTGTGACAATGCCTCGATAGAACGTGCTGCTATTTTGTCCGGAAATATGTGGGTATGAAAATCGATAATCATCTTTTACCTCCTGGTATCTCAATCTATATTGAGTATTCTCTTCGTTTATTCTTTTATGAAGCTTCTCTCTATTCTACAATCATCTACTATGACTTTGGAAACCTGTTCCCGAATGCTCTCCATATTGGCCAGTTGTTTCGCTGCTTCTTCATGTCGTTTCTGACGAATTGCATTTATATAAGCATAATAATATCCGTAATATTTGAAATCCGGATCAGAAGAAACCAGTAACGGTTCCACCAATTCTGTAGGATAAATAACCTCTTCTCCCCCAAACAAGGTTACTTCTATTAATTGGAAAATGGATTGTTCCTCTGCCCCCTCCTGACCGCCGGCACGAAGTCTTTTGTATCTGGTACCGTCATTGTACAAAAAACCTGTCTTCATTTTCATAGGAATAATACACATTACTCCCATAGCAATGGGCATCAGACACAGCAAAAGTACAATCACATTTTTCGTAACAATAAATACAGGTAACATCAGTATTCCAAACACAATTGAGGTAAAAGGTCCTGCCAATAATATCCTACCCCATACCTTCACATTCTCCTCTAATTCTTTTGTAGGAAGAGTGCCTCCCACACCGCACCAGAGTAATGGATTCTTCTCAATTCCTATTTTGAGTTTGGAATCCATATTTTCCCGATAAAGCTTCATGGGACCTACCACCAGCATAAACAGCTTCCAATGATGAATCAAGCCACAAACTACATGCCCCAATTCATGAATCACTGTTGACCCCCAATAGCAAACAATCGCACCAATTAGAAATATAACAAGTTCCATTCAGACACCTTCCCTTTCTCCGTCATATTATAATCCACGGAAAAACAGTGCCATAATCGCACAAACCACCAGTGCCAAAGCACCTGCTCCTACAGCAAGTAATATCTTCTGATAAGGACGCTTGCCTGACTCTCTTGCCTTTTCAATCTCGTCCAGGCTCTTTCCTTCCATAAAAGCGCTGATTTCCTTGTAGGTCTGAATATCATATTTCTTTTTATGCTTCTCTACACGAAAAGCAAAATACAACCCTACCGCACAAATTATCAAATACACTGCCATACCCCACCAGCCCAGAAAGTGTGCCAGCGGAATAGGGCTAATCAGCATAAGTAAGAAGAACACGGTCATAATCGTACTGTCCTTCTGAAAGTTTGCAAGTTCCTGAGTAGTAATTTCTCTTTTCATCATTTCTAAATCTCCTTTGACTAATTGATCAAGGGATACCTGAAAAACTTCACTTAAGAGCAGCAAACTTTTAATATCCGGATAGTTCTTATCATTCTCCCAATTAGATATGGACTGACGGGAAACAAATATTTTTTCTGCCAGTTCATCCTGAGACAAGGATAATTCACTACGATATTTTTTAATTTGCGAACCAAGATTCATTTTTTGCATCTCCTTTCCTCCCCACCATATGCCAGTTGGAGATTTTAATCAATCAAAGGGCTTTTACATGGGGCTATTTTCACATGTAAAAGATGTTTGACATAGATGAAAACCACGTATTTCCGTACTTTTAGGCACATTTCAATTTCAGCCCCATTACCGCAGTAACCTATCGCGAAATTTCGGGACAGGACTGCCGGCAATGGGGCTGTTTACTATTTCTTAGCTTTCATATCCAAGCAAGAATGCCTTCTTATTCATTTCCACAGTCTTTGGCGGAACGGTCTTCTCGATTACTTCCAACCATGCTTCCTTAGAGAAGTCCATGTGCTTTGCAGCAACACCAAGTACGATAATATTAAATACCTTGGAATTACCCAGCTTCAAAGCCTCCTCCATAGCATTCACTCTATATACACTGTGCTCCTTTGACAGATTTTCAATAATCTCCTCCGGATACTGTGCTGCACCGGTTACAACGGGCATAGGGTCGATACGATGGTCATTGACTACGATAGCACCATCCTTCTTCAAGAAGTGTGCATAACGCAGTGCCTCCAACTTCTCAAAAGCGATGAGTACATCTGCCTGTCCTTCTTCCACGATAGGCTCTGCAACCTTTTCACCATAACGTACAAAGGTAACTACGCTACCGCCACGCTGTGCCATACCATGCACCTCAGAAAGCTTCACATCATAGCCTGCTGCCACGGTAATACCGCCTAAGATACGGCTGGTCAACAGTGTACCCTGTCCACCAACACCTACAATCATAATATTCTTTGTATTCATAGTTAGACCTCCACTGTTTCAATCGCATCAAATTTACAAATTCCCTTGCAGAGTCCACATCCGTTACACATAGTCTGGTCGATGGAGATGGTGCCGTCTGCATTCTTGGTCAGTGCCGGGCAGCCGGGCTTTAAGCACATGCCGCACTTCTTACACTTCTCAGGAACAGGAACGCATTTGGTAGTGAACTTGTTACCCTTTAACAATACACAAGGAGACTTGGTAATGATGACAGATACTTCATCCTTTGCCACCTCTTCCTTAATAACCTTTTCCAGTGCCACGGTATCAAATGCGTTAACCTCTACTACATTCTTGATACCCAGAGCCTTACACAGCTCGAAAATATTGATGGCAGGAACCACTTCGCCCATGAGGGTCTTACCGGTTGCTGCATGGTCCTGGTGACCGGTCATACCGGTAGTAGAGTTGTCTAAAATCATAACCGTTCCGGTACCCTGATTGTAAACCATGTTCATCAGAGAGTTCACACCGGTATGCATAAAGGTGGAATCACCGATTACTGCTACCCAGTTCTTGATGTAATCCTTCCCCTTTGCCTTTTCCATACCATGAAGGGTAGAAATACTTGCACCCATACAAACGGTAGTATCTACTACGCTAAGAGGTGCTACCGCACCAAGGGTATAGCATCCGATATCGCCTGCTGCGTGAATTTTCAGCTTGTTCAGTACGGAATATACGCTTCTGTGAGGACAGCCCGGGCAGAGAATAGGAGGTCTTGCAGGTACCTGAGCAGCTGCATTAATCGCTACCTCTTCCTTCAAAACTGCCTTGCGAAGCATGTTCGCACTATACTCGCCCTGTACGGTGAAGATTTCCTTACCGATACATTTGATGCCCCAAGACTTAATCTGCTCTTCGAAAACAGGCTCTAATTCTTCAAATATGTAAAGAGTTTCTACCTTTGCAGCAAACTCTTCGATTAACTTCTTCGGAAGGGGATGTACCAGACCCAGCTTAAGTACTGAAGCGTTCGGGCAAGCCTCCTTCACATACTGATAAGCAATACCACTGGTGATGAAACCAATCTTGGTATCGTTCATTTCCACCTTGTTGATAGGCATGGTGCAAGCATCCTCTGCCATATCCTTCAAGCGCTTCTCAACATATACGTGACGACCCTTTGCATTTCCGGGCATCATAACAAACTTTGCCACATTTCTCTCATAAGGAATGTCCACCGGCTCACATCTTTCTTCCAGAGTAACAGCCCCCTGAGAATGTGCCAATCGTGTGGTAGTACGCAAAATAATCGGTGTATCGTACTTCTCAGACAAATCAAAGGCATACTTCATGAAATCCTTTGCTTCCTGTGAATCAGAAGGCTCCAATACAGGCACCATGGCAGCTCTGGCCACACATCTGGTATCCTGTTCATTCTGGGAAGAATACAAGCCCGGGTCATCCGCTGCCACCAGCACCAGACCACCGTTTACACCTGCATAAGAAATCGTATAAAGAGGGTCGCTGGCTACATTTACACCAACATGCTTCATACTTGCCATAGAACGCACACCACTGATGGACGCGCCGATAGCTACCTCCATGGCTACCTTTTCATTAGGAGACCACTCTGCATAAATCTCCGGATAATTTACAATATTTTCACTAATTTCGGTACTGGGGGTACCCGGATATGCCGCAGATACCTTTACACCTGCTTCATAAGCACCGCGGGCAATGGCCTCATTACCTAACATAATCTTTGTTTCGCTCATGTTTGTTGTTCCTTTCAAATTATTTTTCTATCATGTATATTATAGGGTTAATGCAAAAACCACTCCAAAAAAAATAAATGCCAATACAAAGGGAATCACAAAAAACATCAACCACCTGTTTTTGTGTTTTTCTTCGATGGGATGATAATATTCCTCCGGATTTTCAGGATTGATGAAAATCTCATGCTTGGTTCCAACTGCCGGAAGATAGCTATTATGATTCGGAGAAACTCTAAAATGTTGCCCTCTATAATCAAACTCATATACCGGATAATAGAATGGTTCTCCCTCCTGATGACGTACCTCCTCACCGGTACATGTAGCAATCACCTTCTGGGTACAACGTTCTTTTACGCTATTTGCCATATATACTCCTTCCTAACCAAGGTTTTGGTCAGCTATCAATCTATTCGCACCATACATCTCACGTAACTTCGGCTTTTCAATCTTACCGGTAGGGTTGCGGGGGATGTCTGCAAAAATCACCTCTTTGGGACGCTTATATCTGGGGAGCTTCAGACAGAACTCATCCATTTCTTCCTTGGTCATGGTCTGTCCTTCCTTCAGCTCAATAATGGCTGCCGGGATTTCGCCCAGACGTGCATGTGCTAAACCGATAACCGCTACATCATGCACCTTGTCATTGGTACGGATAAAGTCCTCAATCTGTACAGGGTACAGGTTCTCACCACCACTGATGATAACATCCTTCTTACGGTCTACTAAGAAGATAAAGCCATCCTCATCCTCCTGTGCCATATCTCCGGTAAAGAGCCAACCGTCACCAAGCACCTCGTTGGTTGCCTTTTCATCATGATAATAACAGGTCATGACACCGGGTCCCTTCACGGCTAACTCACCCACTTCACCCTTAGCGACAGTCTCACGATTCTCATCTACAATCTTTACTTCCCAGCCATAGCCAGCCTTACCAATGGCACCAACCTTATGGATATTCTCTACACCCAAATGTACACAACCGGGTCCGATGGACTCAGACAAACCATAGTTGGTATCATATGCATGGTTGGGGAACAATGTCTTCCACTTCTTAATCAAGCTCTGAGGAACCGGCTGTGCACCAATGTGCATCAGTCTCCACTGGTCAAGCTCATAATCCTCTAAGTTTACCTTGCCGCTCTCAATAGCCTCTAAAATATCCTGTGCCCACGGAACCAGTAACCACACGATGGTACACTTCTCCTTGGATACCGCATCCAGAATAAACTCCGGCTTGGTACCCTTTAGCAATACTGCCTTACTGCCGGAAAGCAAACTGCCGAACCAATGCATCTTGGCACCGGTATGGTACAAAGGCGGAATACAAAGGAATACATCGTCCTTCTGCTGACCATGGTGGTTCTGCTCTACTAAACAAGAGTGGGTCAAACTTCTGTGTTTATGTAAAATCGCCTTCGGGAAACCTGTGGTTCCGGAAGAAAAATAAATGGCTGCATCATCATCCTCAAAAATCGGGATAGCCGGTGACTGGCTGGAGCAGTTAGCAGACAAAGAATTATAATCATCTGCAAAGCCGGGACAACCTTCTCCTACATAAATTAACAATCTGCCCTTACTGATACGGTCAGCAATCTCCTCCACACGACCGATAAAGGAATTACCAAATACCAGCACATCTGCTTCTGCAAGATCCACACAATACTCAATTTCGTCTGAAGAATATCGGAAGTTCAAGGGCACTGCCAGTGCTCCGGTCTTCAAAATTCCGAAATAAATCGGTAGCCATTCCAAACCGTTCATCATCAAAATCGCTACCTTGTCCCCCTTTTTGATGCCTCTTTGCAACAAAAGGTTGGCAAAACGATTGGCCTTTTCATTAAATACACTCCAGGTAATCTCACGGCGATAACTGGTCTTGGGACTGGGCTCAATCAATTCGTACTCTTTCCAGGTAACCCTTCTATCTTCTTGAATTTCCGGGTTAATCTCTACCAAACACACATCGTTTGGATACTGCCTGGCATTTCTCTCTAAAAATTCTGTTATAGGCATATCTGTTCCCTTCCAAGCGTATGCTTTTCGATATTTCAACACTTTAACGCTTTTAACTAATAAATTGTATTATAACATTTGTTTGCTGAATGGTCAACTAATAAAGCACTTCAGCCTCACATTGACAGCCATTTTTCAGCATGCTATATTGAATATGTGAAACCAAGATGTATCAAGAAGGAGCTTCTTCTTATGAAAATAGTATCTGAACTCAAGAAATTACCGCAATATTTAAAACCATACTTCCCTCTTTTCACGGGCTGCATGGTTTTTTCTACAATTATCTATTTCATCCTCATGGCCAATCAGCTGGTCAATCCCTTTGATGGTCTGTGGGAATATTCTTATTATACTGCCGGCTATTGGGAGCTTTCTCTGGGCAGATGGGCATGGCTCTATTTAGACCAGCTGCGCATGGGTATTAGCTTCGATCCCCTTACTTCACTGATTACACTAACCTGTTTTTCTGTAGGAATACTTCTGATTATCGATTTATTCAACCTACGGGAAAGTAAATTAAGCCTTCTGATTTGTGGACTGTTTTTAAGCAGTACCTCCGTATGCATTTCCTTATCCTACCGCTACATGTCGCCAACCTTTGGTATGGCCTTTCTGCTCAATGTATTGGCTGCTTGGATATTATGTAAATTTCACAAATTGCTCCCTGCAATCCTTATCAGTGGCTTCCTGATTGCGGTTGCCATGGGCTTGTATCAGGCTAACATCGGCTGTACCTGTATTGTGGTACTTGGTTATTGGATTTACACCCTGCTTCAACAGGAAATCACCCTCAAGGAAACCCTGCAACGGATATTATATTTCCTGCTTTCCGGCGGACTGGGTGCTCTGTTATATCTGGGGATATTGAGGATTCACCTGTGGGTTTTCCACACCTCCCTTTCCTCCTACAATGGGGCGAATTCCTACTCCATTACCAATACCTTGTTGAACTTCCCGAAAAATATCGGCAAGGCATATGATACCTTTTGGCAATACTTTACCGGCAACTATTATTTGAGTAATATTTTCCAGAAGTACAAGCTTTTTATCATCGTTTTGGCAGTTATAGCACTTTTCCTTACGCTTAGTATCCTTTGTGGTTTTCGCAAAAGCAAGGAAAAAGCCCTGCTCGCACTGGTACTGCTTTTCGCTATCCCCATTGCCTGCAATGCAGTTTCTTTTATTGCTACAGACACCCATACCAGCATGCAGATGACCACACCACTGGCACTGTGCCTGCCGGTTCTTCTTTGCGTAACAGCCGGAATACTTCGCACACTGCCAAGGAAATTCACAGGCTTGTTCTACCTACAGACTGCCTTGCTACTGGTCGTTCTGTACGGAAACATTTATCAGGTACAAATCGACCAAAATGCTTTATTAGAGGGAAAAATCGCCACTACTACACTGGCTACGGAAATCGTTCATGATGTGCATAAGCTGGGATATATTGCAGAAGACAAAGAGTTTTGTGTAATCGGACTGCCTATTTACAATCCACTGTTTCAAACTTCTGAACTATACAACCATTCCAATGTTTATGCCCGGTTCGGCAGCTGGTGGACCGATACCACCTGTACCAGACGCTCCTGGCAAGGCGTATTCTCTTACCTATGCGGAGCTGATCTGAAAATATGCTCAGCCCCTAAATATAATGAGCTTTTAGCAACAGAAACTGTTCAAAACATGCCGGTGTATCCTGCGGAAGGCAGTATTGCAGAAGTCAATGATGTAGTAGTAATTAAGGTTTCGCCTTAGAAATACTCCCAATTCACTTACAATTTAGGCAAGCAAGAACATAATATCCTACCGCAGGACGCTTTCGCTCCATGAAAGAACGCAACGGGCACTAGGCTCGATAACACCTCGCCAAGTGCCGGCGTTTTTCAAGGCCGTGCTTGTAGGATAATATGTTCCTGCTTGCCTTTTCATAAGCGTATCAGGAATTATCTTATTCCATCATAACCTCATCCAAAAATACATTCACCGTCTCTGCATAACCCTGTGCATCCACACAATGGCTCAAGCCATGTCCTGCACCTTTCACCAGAAATATCCGTTTCTGCGATGCACATGCTTCATAACAGGCCTGTCCCATGTGACATGGCACGAAACGGTCATCATCGCCATGTATGAACAAAATTGGAAGCCTGCTCTTTTTCACAGCTTCTGTTGCAGAGGTTTCTTCCAAATCAAAGCCTCCGTAAACACCGGCACTAAGCTTCGCTAATGGATACAAAAGCCATACCGGCATTTTTCGGGAACGCATCACTGTCTGAATGATTTCCTTGGGCGAAGAAAAAGGGCAATCTGCAATGACGCAGCGTACATTTTCCGGCAGTTCCTCGCCTGCTGCCATCAGCACCGTAGCGGCACCCATAGATATTCCCATGAGTATAATAGGTGTTTCTTTGCCGAAACGTTCATTGGCATAAGCCACCCATTGCAGGCAGTCCAGTCTCTCCTTGATGCCAAAGGTCATGACCTTACCTTCACTTTTTCCATGTGCACGCTGATCCACCAGCAGCACATTATAGCCTCGTTTCTTACTCAGAATAAAGCCCCCATTGCCATCCCGAATACCACCACAGCGATAACCGTGGAAAAAGATAGCCAGCGGTGCCCCGTCTGCCGTGTGGTAATACTTTCCATACAGCCTCAAGCCATCCTGCGAAAGGATAGACACACTTTCATAGCGTTCCGCTAAAACCCTGTCTACCCCTCGCAAAATACTCTCTTTGTAGGGTTCATACTGTTTTCCTTCCGGAGCCACCCGCTCATCCGTCATGGTGCTGCGGTTTCTTCGGAAAATAATATAAAACATCACATACAATGCCGCTAAAAACAGGGCACAAACCACAAGTAAAATCAACAAAACCGACATTTTTCTACCTTCTGTTCTCCCACAGGCATTACTGTCCGATAGCATTGCCTGTATAAAGCTGATAATATTTACCTTTTTCTTCAATTAATTGGTCATGGGTACCTCTTTCAATGATTCTTCCCTGCTCCAATACCATAATACAATCAGAATTTTTAACGGTAGACAGTCTGTGTGCAATGACAAAGGTAGTTCTGCCATGCATCAGCTTATCCATTCCTTCCTGTACGATACGTTCTGTTCTGGTATCAATGGAACTGGTCGCCTCATCCAGAATCAGTACCGGCGGATCTGCAATGGCAGCTCTGGCAATGGCTAATAACTGTCGCTGTCCCTGACTTAAATTCGCTCCGTCTCCTACCAGCATGGTATCATACCCCTGCGGCAATCTGGCAATGAAACCATCTGCATTTGCCAGCTTTGCTGCTGCCACTACTTCTTCATCCGTGGCATCCAGCTTTCCGAAGCGGATATTTTCCTTTACTGTTCCCGTAAACAAATGGGTATCCTGCAAAACAATTCCCAGAGAACGACGCAAATCGTCCTTCTTGATTTTATTAATATTGATACCATCGTAGCGGATTTTACCATCCTGAATATCATAAAAACGGTTAATCAGGTTCGTAATGGTAGTCTTACCGGCACCGGTAGAGCCTACAAAAGCAATCTTCTGTCCCGGTTGGGCAAACAACTGGATATCATGAAGCACCATCTTCTCATCAGTATACCCAAAATCCACACCGTCAAACACTACATGTCCTTTTAATTCCACATAATCCACGGAACCATCCGCCTGATGGGTATGCTTCCATGCCCAATGTCCGGTACGCTTCTCCGTCTCCTTTAACTGACCATTCTCTTCTACCACATTTACTAATGTTACATAGCCATTGTCTACTTCTACCGGCTCATCCATCATATTGAAAATTCGTTCTGCTCCGGCCAGAGCCATGACAATGGAATTCATCTGCTGTGTCACTTGATTCACCGGCATATTGAAGCTTTTGTTAAAGGTCAAAAAGCTGGCCAGCTTACCAAGGGTCAATCCACTGACACCATTTAATGCCAGCATACCACCCACGATAGCACAAAGCACATAGCTTACATTCCCCAGCTGTGCATTGATGGGTCCCAGGATATTGACATAAGTATTTGCCTTATCCGCACTGATAAATAAGCTGTCGTTTAATTCCTTAAACTTCTTTTTATTTTCCTCTTCATGACAGAATACCTTTACTACCTTCTGTCCGTCCATCATTTCTTCGATAAATCCGTTTACGGCACCCAGATTCTGCTGTTGCTCCAGAAAATACTTACCGCTGTTTCCTGCTGCCTTGGCAGTACAAATCATCATCACAATCACCATGGCAACAGTCAGAGCTGTCAATGGTACGTTCAGCATTACCATACTGGCAAAGACACCCACTACCGTAACCACACTATTCACCATCTGCGGAATACTCTGACTTACCATCTGACGCATAGTATCAATATCGTTGGTATAGACTGACATGATATCACCATGCGCGTGAGTATCAAAATACTTAATAGGCAGCTTCTCCATATGCTCAAACAACTCATTACGCAGGTTTCGAAGAACGCCCTGGGTCACATTAATCATAATTCTGTTATGTGCAAAATTCGCCAGAATACCGATTGCATAAAAGCATGCCACCCTACCTATTGCTTTTGCCAATGGACTAAAGTCCGGATTGTCTGTCAACAGAAACGGTGTGATATACTCGTCAATCAATGTCTGGGTAAACAAAGTACCCTGAATGTTGGCAAATACACTTATCAGGATGAAAAGAATAACCAACACATAATGTACGCCATAATCCTTAAATACATATTTCATCAATCGAAGGAACAGCTTACCCGGATTTTTTATCTTAGGCTTGGGTCCCATGGGACCTCTCCTGCCCGGACCTTTCGGCATGGGCGCTGCATTTTGTTCGCTTTGTTTCTTCTCTGCCATGCTTAATCCGCCTCCTTCTCATCAAAGTCACCACTTCCACCGGTCTGGGATTCGTATACCTCACGATAGATTTCATTGGTTTCCAATAATTCCTCATGAGTACCAAAACCGTTGATTTCTCCATCTTCCATAACGATAATACGGTCTGCATCCTGCACACTGGAAATACGCTGTGCAATAATCAGCTTCGTTACATTAGGAAGCTCCTCACGGAAGGACTTTCTAATCTTAGCATCCGTAGCAGTATCTACCGCACTGGTACTATCGTCTAAAATCAAAATCTTCGGGTTTTTAAGCAAAGCTCTGGCAATACACAATCTCTGCTTCTGACCGCCGGAAACATTGGTACCGCCCTGCTCAATATGGGTATCATACTTATCCGGAAAACGCTCAATAAACTCATCTGCACAAGCCAATTTACAAACATACCTGCATTCCTCATCCGTGGCATCCTGATTACCCCAGCGTAAATTTTCATAAATACTGCCGGAGAACAATACATTTTTCTGCAATACTACTGCCACCTGATTTCGCAGAGCTTCCATATCATATTCCTTGACATTACGACCACCTACCAGTACTTCACCGTTGTTTACATCATATAAACGGCTGATTAAGTTCACCAAACTGGTCTTGGCACTACCGGTACCACCGATAATACCAATGGTCTCGCCGGACTTGATTTCCAAATCAATATCCTTTAACACAGGCTTCTCACTGGTAGTATTGTAGCCAAACACCACATCCTTGAATACGATACTGCCGTCCTGCACCTCTGTAATAGGGTTTTCAGGATTTTGCAAATCGCTGGTTTCATTCAATACTTCACTGATACGTTCCGCGCTGGCAATACTCATAGAAATCATGACAAAAATAAAGGACAGCATCATGAGGCTCATCAATATATTCATGCAATAAGCCAATAAACTCATTAATTCACCTGTGGTTAATTCTGTGCTAACAATCATTTTCGCACCGATCCAGCTGATTAAAATAATACATCCGTACACCGTAAACTGCATCAACGGACCATTGAGAATAATGCTCTTTTCCGCTTTCACGAAAATATTATAAATATTGTTGCTGGCATTATGAAACTTCTTGGTTTCCTCACCCTCACGCACATACGCCTTTACTACACGGATAGCCGATACATTTTCCTGCACAGAAGCATTCAATGCATCATACTTAGGAAAAGCTTCCTTAAAGTATCGGGTGCCCTTTCGAATGATAAAGAACAGACATACCGCCAAAAACAGTACCGCAATCAGATAAATGCTGGAAATCTTTGCATTAATGGAAAAAGCCATCACCAAAGCACACAACATACTTGCCGGTGCTCTCATGGCCATTCGTAACATCATCTGATAAGCATTCTGAAGATTGGTTACATCTGTAGTCAGTCGCGTCACCAGACCGGCTGTACTGAATTTATCAATATTCGAAAAAGAGAAGGTCTGGATATTATTAAACATGGCTTCACGCAGATTTCTGGCAAAGCCTGTAGAAGCCATTGCACTGAAACGTCCACCCAACAAACCTCCCAAAAGTCCGATAATCGCAACAACTATCATCATGATTCCGACCTTGTAAATATGTGCCATGTTTCCCGCATTCACACCATCATCAATAATGGATGCCATCAAAAACGGTATCAGCGTCTCCATTAATACCTCCAGAAGCATAAACAGAGGTGTTACTATAGATGCTGTTTTATACTCTTTCACCTGTTTTAACAGTGTTTTTAACATCTTAACGTTCCCTTCCTTTCTCCATTTCCAAACGTTTCATTGCTTTAAATTCAAACAGTACCATACTCACCGCTATCACCGCTGCCACTGCATCGGAAATCGGTCCTGCATAAAGAATACCATCAATTCCCATAATCGCAGGCAGTACAAAAAGCAATGGTAACAAAAACAATATTTGTCTGGTCAGTGACAAAAATACACCCTTTATGGCCTTCCCTATAGAAGTAAAGAAGGTAGAGGTAATGGGCTGCAAAAAGTTCAAACAGGTAAAGAACAAAAATACCCGAAAATACTTTTCTCCGAAAGCAAAATATGCCTCTGTTCCCTCTCCGAACAGTGCCAATATCTGTCTGGGGAAGCACTGAAACAGAAAAAACGATACCATGGAAACTGTGCCGCCTGCCACACATGCCATGCGATAAGCCTCTCGCACTCTGGCATAATTACGTGCCCCGTAATTAAAACTTTCAATAGGCTGGGTTCCCTGACCAATACCAATCACAATAGAGAAAAATACCTGACTCACCTTCATGACAATTCCCGCACAAGCCAGCGGTATCGCCTCCCCATAGGAGGACAGTGCTCCATAATACTTTAAGGAATTGTTCAATACTATCTGCACCAGCATGATTGCCAGCTGATTAAAGAAGGATGCCATACCAATAGACATAATCTGACCAATACAGCTTATGCGTATCCGAAAATGGTCACGCTGTAGCTTCGCCGTCTTGAAATGACACATATAATAAATCACTAAAATACCGGAAAAAACCTGTCCGATGACGGTAGCCAACGCTGCACCTTCCATGCCCCACTCGAAGCCCAGCACAAATACTGCATCCAAAACGGTATTAATCACTGCACCGGACAAATTACAAATCATAGTCATTTTCGGACTGCCGTCTGCACGAATCAAATGTCCGCCACCGGTAGTTAATAACAAGAAAGGAAAGCCAAAGGCTGTAATCCTCACATATTCCTGTGCATAAGGTAATACATCGGTAGGTGCCCCAAAAGCCAGCAGCATGGGGGTCAGGAACAATTGCGTTACTAAACACAATATAGTACCGCAGGTCGCCAACATTACCAAAGCATTTCCTACATAATGAATAGCTTTTTCCTTTTCTCCCCGTCCCAATGCCAGATTGAAGCAGGAGGCGCCGCCGATTCCAAACAAAAGTGCCAACGCTATACAAGAAGTAGATAGGGGAAATGCAATGTTTGTGGCTGCATTCCCTAATGTACCTACCTTCTGACCAATGAATAACTGATCTACAATATTATATAAGGCTCCCACCAGCATGGCCACGATACTGGGGATAGCAAATTTTAACATTAACTTTGACACCGGGGCTGTTCCCAGAGGATTTTCTTTCTTTGCTTCAATAGTACTCATTATTTCACCCTTTTTCTATAAAAACTTAAAATTAAGTATACCAATCTCTTCCGCGAAATGCAACCCACACAATAAACAAAGGGGAGCACTTTGCCCCCCTTCTCTTTAGTAGTTATTACTATTGTAATCATTGTAGCTACTGTAAACACTGTCTTGACCGTATGGATCATAGGTCTGTGCAGTAGGTATCGGATCTCCGTAACGTTCTCGCTTGATTTCTCTGTAGAATGCTGCATAAGCTGCTTCCTGATAAGGTTTCAGCCAAAGTGCACCAATTCCGCAGGTAAAGACACATAAAATAGCCCAACCGATGAAACTGATACCCAGACAGAACAAGCGCCACTTGTTACCATTCATCAGCTTCTTGGACTCTTCGATTGCCTTCAATGCATTCATTCCCGGATTCTCATAAAGGATATATGGTGTCATAGCGTAGCTATACTGCTTCATGGTTGTAACAACAATCGCCGGTATCAAAGCTAAGAACATTACGAACACAACCATTATGATTGCCACATCTGAACCGCCGGCCGCTCCAACCGCAACTGCAAGCACAACACCCAATATCACCGCCGGTATTACAAATGCAAACGCCCATAATGTGATAAACAAATTCCTCATAAACTGCATCACGAAACCATCGCCAAATCTGCTAAACTGTGAAAACAAATCGTTAAACTGGGGATTATTGTCATCCACCAAATTCAGGTTAAACTTGACATAACCTAAGGTAATGGGACCGCCTATGATGAAAAGTACCAATGCCCATAACAAGGCAATGCCCAGAATAATCATCATGATAATCGCAAAAACAGCCAGTACCTCTTCCGGCATCTCTGAAAGGGCTTCATACCCTTCCATGTCGGATGAGCTGCCGGAGCTGCTGGAGCCGCCACCGGAACCTCCTGAGCTAATCGTTCCTGCTCCCAATAAGGATGCCAGAAAACCGGTTCCTACCGCCAATCCCCATCTGCCATTCAGTGCATTAAGAGCTCTTTCTCTGAAATTTTGTGCAACTAACATATTCTTCTTTTCCTCCCTCTTTCCTATTAAAGATGATTTTATTCCTTGCAAAACAAAATATGTAATTTCTGCTTCAAGCTTTCCATATCCAAACTTTCCTATATTCAATATTCGATTTAGATATATTAAATAATTAAAAAATTGATATTTGTGCTATAGCAGTATCATACTCCAAAATTTCTTCAAATACAATCAAAATTTTAGCACTTTAACATAGTGTATCGTTCATATCCGGCATTTTCTGCCGCATCGGCAATTAAGTAAATTTAGTCTCCTGCTATTATAAATTGCACTTTTCATCGACTTAAGCAGTCAACCTTTTCTGCTATTTCTGTCATATTTGAGTGTCAGTTCTCGTCGAAAGCATTGATTTTGCTTACTTTTTCAGAAATGACAGGAATATTGTTTTTCTTTCATGACACATATGTCAAACTAAAAAAAGTGCCCTTTTAGGCACTTTTTACTCATTTTGTAACTCTTTTTATCTCAGCTGAGTGCTTCCTCCACCAGTTGCATTCTTTCCTCAAACTGTTCATAAAATCCTCTGGTAGTATCATATTTCTTTCCATAAAAGGCTTGCAGGATTAACATACAGCATTGCTTCGAAAAATCTTCTTCCGTAACCTCCGCCAGCATTTCCTCCACACCATTCAGAAAATAATGCCATCTCAGAATAAAGTTTTTGTACTTGGGATAGTCCGGTGTATCTAACCATTTACTGATTTTCACCTTGGTACGATTGCTCTTTTGACACTCCTTTATTTGTAAAAAATATTTGTAGTCTCCGTTCTCATAATACCTCCCTAAGGGAAACAATCTACAGATACCGGGACGGCTGTCATGGATACTGCATCTTCCTTCATCGTTCAAAAAGCTACAAGCTTCTTCCTCTCCTGTCAGCCTCAAATTCGGAAGAATTACACCATCCACTACATTTAGCTCCAAATGTTCCTGCAAAAGCTCCTCAAATCCCTTATTCAGACACTTTTCCAATCGATATACATCATAGGGATCCAATATAATAGAACTTCCCATACCCTTGCAACAAGCACAACAGCCTGCACAATCCTGACACCCCAGCTTCGCCATATCATTTATGGTATATAATTTGCCATCCGAAATCTCGGATAAATCTATATTTCGCTTCATACCAAAAGAATTCCTTCCTACATAATTATTCCTATTTTAACATTAATTGAATGCATCTGCAAGTTATAGAGCAAATCCATCTACATTCTTCTCAAAAAAGCGACAAAATGCAAGATTTGTTGCATTCTGTCGCTTTTTATATTCTTATTCCGGTTCTGTTTCATCCAAAGCTGCATATTCTACTTCAAAATATCCGCATATTCAGCCTTAGCCGCCTTCAAAAGTGCATCCGGAGCCAGTTCTATCTGCATTCCCAGCTTACCGCCGCTGATAATAATCCGTTCCTGCTCCTTGGCACACTCTGCCACTCTGGTCACAAACTGCTTTTTCATACCGATGGGAGTACAACCACCACGAATATAGCCTGTTACCTGATTGATATCCTTCACATGCAGCATCGCCACATTCTTTTCTCCTACACTGCGGGCAGCCTTCTTCATATCCAACTCCTCCGCAATAGGTATCACAAACACGAAATAATTCTTGCTGCTTCCCACCGTTACCAGTGTCTTAAATACCTTCTCATGAGGGAGATTTAACATATCTGCAATCTGTATGCCGTCAATAAACTCATCACACTCATAAGTATGCGTTTCGAAGGGTATCTTCATGGTTTCTAAGATACGCATTGCATTTGTCTTGATTTCTTTTTGTTTTGCCATAATATTGCTCCTATAATAAGTCTCTCAACGCCTCTAAATCTTCCTCTCTGGTGGACCAGCTGGTAGCCAGACGTATTACCGTATGTGTCTCATCCACCTTCTCCCAGAAGCTGTAAGCTACCTTTCCATCGAATCTCTTCAACTGACTATCCTCTAACACGATAAACTGCTGATTGGTGGGAGACTCTAAATAAAAGGGATACCCCTTCTCTTTCAAAATATCCTTTAATTTCTCTGCCATCTCTATAGCATGTCTGCTGATTTCAAAATACAAATCATCCGTAAATAAGGTATCAAACTGTATTCCCAGCAAACGCCCCTTGGCCAGTAAGGCACCATGCTGCTTTACCACGGTCATAAAATGTTTCGGTGCATTTCCCTTTGTAAATACAACCGCTTCTCCGCACAATGCTCCTACCTTAGTTCCTCCGATGTAAAATACATCACACAATCGTGCAATATCCGCCAAAGTGACATCCGTTCGAAGGCTCATTAACCCATAGCCCAGACGTGCACCATCCAAATATAAGGGAATGTTATATTCCTTACAAACAGTTGCTATCTGTTCCAGTTCCGGCTTCGTATACAAAGTACCATACTCCGTAGGATGGGAAATGTACAACATCCCCGGAAATACCATATGCTCATGATTGGCATCTTCGTAAAATCCTCTCAAATAGGCTTCCAATTCCCCTGCATTCACTTTGCCATCATGATTCGGAAGCGTTAAAACCTTATGCCCTGTATACTCTATGGCACCGGCTTCATGACTGCTCACATGGCCGGTATCTGCCGCCAATACCCCTTCGTATCCCTGCAGCATGGCAGAAATCACCAGTGCATTAGTCTGGGTGCCTCCTGTCAGCAAAAAGACCTGTGCCTCTGCACAGGCACAAGCAGTCTTAATCTTCTCACAGGCACTTTTGGTATATATATCACTACCATAGCCTGATAATGCCTCTAAATTCGTCTCTAAGAGCCTTTCCAGCACCTTTGGATGTGCTCCTGCTATATAATCACTTTCAAAAGAAATCATACCAAATTCCTCCATCCAAAAACTGCCCCGTAGCTTTTCACAGGGCAGTTTCAATTCTTCTATATTCCTTATACTCTTTGCTTCTTTCGCAGCACCTTGCTGGTATACATCTTCACATCAGCTGCGTTGATGACACTATCTACTTTCAGCTTTTCGTCAATGGGAGCTATTTCCATACCGATGCTGGCACCAATCAAATACGGCTTATTTACAGTAGCATTCACCCTATCCAGATAGGCCTGGAAATCTGCCATATGCTTGTAAATATCTTCTTCCGTATACTTGCCTACACCAAACAAATAGAACTCGTCACCGCCTGCACGCACGCAAATTTCATCCGCCTGCGCTGACATCAACAATGCCTTATGCACCTGTTTGATTCCAAAGTCACCCTCTCCATGTCCAAAGGTATCATTCACATACTTCAGACCATCCATATCAATGACACCAACCAAAATGGAGTCGCCCTCCTGCGCCTCAGACAACATACGCTTCAAGTGAATATCCATACCGCGACGATTATAGGCACCTGTCATCTCGTCTGAAATGGACAACTGTGTTAACTTACTCTTGGTTTGTATCATTTCCAAAGCGATATTTACATTACGCAACCAGTTTCGATGCACCAGATTGCTCATTTTGGGCTCTGTAAGAGGTCTCTGTAACACACAATATCCCAGCAACTTATCTCTGAAATGCACCGGCGAGAAATAGTAAACAGATGGTTCATCCTCATTCTCCAGCATTTGCGGCAACATCAGCTTGGTTTCAAAGGACACTGCCTTTTCTTCCTCATAAAAACCGGTATTCGGCTCCGGAGTATTGTGTACTACGATTTTCATTCGTTTCGGATAGCCTTTTGTAATGACCTTTTCAGGAGCCAACCAATCCTCCTTTAAGCAAAGGAAGAATCTGGTATAGGGCTGCAAAAAATAGGTATTCAAATAAATATGCTGCAGACACTCCTGCGAAGTTTCGGATTCCGCAAAAACCTCCGCCACATATCCTTCCATCAATTGACCAATATCGAAGTCACCCTTTTGGGTAAAATCCCGATTCAAAAAATAAAAAGATTCTTTAAACACTCTGGTAGAATGCAGAAAATCCGGTGCACATCCACAGCTCATACCCGGATGGATATACTTCTTGGTACTCATATCCATAGGCTGCACTTCTTTTCCCGGTTCCATCATAGTATATAACAAATCCATGCCGTCTGCTGCCGTCTTCGTTTCATTGGATTCAAAGCTGGTTACAGAGGTCGTGTTCAATGCAGCTTCCTGAAAAGCCTCGAAGCCTGTAACAATAATATCCTCCGGTACCCTCACACCATTTTCTACCAAATAATTTACCAATCCGATTGCCATATGGTCACTGGCACATACAACAGCTTCCGGTCTCTCTATCTGACCGGATACAATCTGTTGAGCCAATGAGGTACCACTGGAATACCAGAAATCTCCATATACCTTCCACTCCTCCGGCACTTCCAAGCCTCGTTCCTTCATAACACTCAGGCAAATATTCAAACGCTCTTCTGAAATTTCATAGCCCTGAGGTCCGGTCAAAAAGCATACCTTCTTCACCTTATGTACATCTAAAACATGTTCCATAATATTACGGAACACAGGCTCATCACTACTCTTTTCCACAGGATAGTTTCCCAATGGTAAATTCAGGGAAACAATCGGCTTCTTACATTCCCGCTCCAGCTTTTTACAAAAAGCATTTTTGATGGTTTCATCATTATTCTCCACCAACGATATGGTATCTACAATAACACCATCCAACAGGTCAAAATTCGCCAATTCCCATATATTCACTTCACCCACTGTATAAACAGTGTAGCTGCCACTCAAATGAGCCATGGGCGAAAATACCGCAACATCATAACCATACTTCTGGCATTGAGTAAAAATCCCCTCAAATACTCGTTGCACATGAACCGATTCCGGCACTGCGGTGAATAGCCCCACAATTTTCCTTCTCTTCATAACAATCACCCCCTGAATGTTATAACCCCTTAGGTATATTGTAGCACTTTCTTACTATATATACAAATACTTTCTGAAAAATGTGGGGAATGTGACATATTTCCTATTGTATCAACTCATTGTAATACTCTAAAAGCCCGCCATACATTGCATTTGCAAATTCTTCTGTATAAACCAGTCTCATATAGCCCCTCGAATAATCAACTCCTACAGTAACTACGGTTGACACAGTATCAAAATCATCCTTTAACAATCTGCCTATAACAGCCTTTTCAATTTTTTCTACGTTCTCAGGCTCATTTCCAAACTCCTCAACAACCTCCACTAACAGCTTCTTTACATTAGGTGCAATTACTTTTATTTCGCAGTTTTCATTAGTTTGACTTATTATTTCATAAGAACCGCAGCTCACAATCGCAGCCTCCAAGGTTGCTCCCATGTCATCCATATCCTCTATATCTGTGATATATAAATTTGCAAGGCATTCCTCCACTGTTGCAGGTAATTTTTCCACTTCTTCTATAGACACATTTATTTTGTTCTCTGTTATTGTAATTATTTCTTCATTATGTTTTCCTGTACTATTTGCGAATGTATCATCCCTAACATTGTTACAAGCTGTAAGGGAAAAAATCAGCAATACCCCAACCAGACTATTCCTTCTTCTGAACTTCATAAAACCTCCACTCTCTAAAAACTAATATCTGCATAATTCTCCAAGTATTCAATCCTACTCTCTTCTGTCTTAGATATTTTCTGAAAATATTGTTTCCCGTTATCAGACCTATAATAAAATACTTCTACACTGGTTCCCCAATCTATGCACAAAACTCCACTCTTATCTATATAGTACTTCCCCTCCAAACAAAATGAACCATATTCGCTATTTCTTATTTCCTCAATAGACATCTCTCGAAGCTCTGCTTCCTTTGTATACCATAGCTCATGTGGCAATCGTTTTCGATCAAGCTCTAATAATTGTATCTGATACACATTATCTTCTTCATCAAAAATCCGCATGTGCTTTGCATACTCTATCTCATTTATATTTTTCCCATAAGATGTACTTTCATAAATCCATTTACTATATGCCTTAATAGCTGTACTAATCTCTTGTTCTCTTAACTCATATAACATATCTTTTTTGATAGCATTTTCATTCTGCAATATATCCGCATCACGAATAGCCAACAATCTCTTTTCATATTTCTTGCAAATCTCTTTTCGTGCCTTTATTGCTTCTTTTAATTCCGGAATATCAAAACCCTCATATGCCTTTTCCCCACATCGAAAATACATAAGCAATACATATTTGATACGTCGATAATCAGGTCTAGCCTCCTTTAACTCATTTTTAATTATGCTATTTGCCAACCTATGTATTTCATCATAGGTTGCCAGCATCGCTGAAGGTGCTACGTCTTTATCCAACTTTTTTCCAATCCAATGAGTAAATGCTTTTGCTACTGCTGCTCCTCCTGAACGTAATGCCTTAAAATCGTTTACTGAAAAGTTTGATGTCTTCTTTTTTGCCAAATTGTTTAGTACTTTTTTAAGATAATCCTGTGTCCCTTTCTCTACTCCTTTAATCACATCTTCTTTTATGGCATCTTTTAACTCTTCTTTCATCTTATTCTCTATCAAGGCATTACACATCGTTATAAGTCCTGATTGTGCATCATTATGTACATAACGATCAAATATTTCATTTCCTGCTTTTCGGAATGGATCATCCGCACTCTTTCCGGACAACATATACGCCAGCCCAGTCATGTAACATTCCACACCAGCGTTACCAATAACACTTTTTTCCATCAGTTTCATAATTTCAGAAGGAGTTCCGCCCATCCCTTTATTTACCTTCTTGTATGCCTCTACCGTTTCCCAGTAAGACCATACATCTGTTCTTCCAAAATACATTTCACAAATCTCGTTGTTGAGTAATGCATCAGAAAACTCAGCGTATGATGACAAAGGGGACATAATTTCGTCATCATACGTTTCCACAACCTCCAACAATCCCCCCACATCGTCACTAACTACTATTTCGCTGAGTGCATCATAGTATTGATAATAATCATATTGTCCAACTATAGCATCCAACCGCATGTTCCAAATAATATCTATCACCACTGCCAAATCTGCTGCTTCTTGTCCATCCTCGTCCATTAACACCTGTATTCTATATCTCTCATCGCATATTTTTAGTAATTCCGCAACGCTACCTGTAGAACTTGCAAAAAATAAATTGCCATTATCGACTGCCATCCGAGTAATCAAAGCATCCATGATAGCATTAATTTCATACCACACCTGACCTTCCGAAGCAATCTTCCCCCCTTCATATTCGGCAACCAAATTGTCCTTTGTAAAATAATCAATATCTCCTGTATCGCCAATCCATTCAAATCCCGAAAAATCACACGCTTTCTCTTTTGAAATAAATAATTTACCTTCAAAATCTTTTAATTGAAGAACCTGAACAGAATCATACAAATTACTAAATGCCAGAATATAAAAATCCTCTGGTCCCATATCAGTATCTGCCGCATATACAGGTGAATATATTCCCAAAAATAATGAAATCACAATTATTGTAGCTATTATTTTTTTCATCAGATTCTCCTTTTCCATCTTAAATAATGCACAAGGCAGGTTATAAATCCCCTGCCTTATTAAAACCATATTCACTTCCTTCTGATGCTGCTTTACGTATAGTCATTTTAAGCTTACTACCACTTTCTGCCTTCTCCACTTCGTCGCTCAACATCTCTTTTTTTGCATTTTCTATTACTTCTTCTTTTATCTCTGTAACTTCTGACATTTCTACTGAAGTTTTGAATATTTTTTCAGCCTCTTTTTCCATAGGCTTCACTCTACTTTCGTGCCTTTTATCCAAAGGTATGCTTCCCTTGTCTCGTTCTGTTTTCTTTGTTTTACATACTAAAAGAAGTACTCCTGCAACTACTAACAAAATATTTAATGCAATTTCTAAATGGTAAGCAGGTTCATAAGAAATACTTCCAAGTCCTTCCATTTCTGTTTCAACATACTTTGTTACTTCTTGTTTAAATAATTGTAATAATACAATATCTATACCTCCACCTATTAGCAATATAATGCTTGATATTGTATTCTTTTCTTTTATAGCCAGTATGCTAACTAACATAATAACAGGTAACACAAATAATAAACCAAAAAGAAGATTGCCTTCTACCTTCTCTTCTCCTGTCATAAAGGAATCCATCTCACCCAAGTCAATTACCATTCCCATAGCAGCATCCAAACCGGTCACCTCTTGTCCAACATCACTACAAGATACTGTACAAAATGGAAAGAAAAAACAAACCATCAATATTACTAAAAATATTTTAGTCACTCTCTTTATCCAAATGTTAGCCGTATTCATTACGTCCTTATCCATAAGTATTCTCCCCCACTTCCTAAATCGAATTCGAAATAGTATCCAGAATCGTTCTGTAATCCATCTCCTCCAAGCCCTTTCCGGCTTCTGATGGATAGTGGATTACATTATCCCAGTTCTCGGAAATGGTACTCCAGCCCGGTCTGTCCGGAGCAAATAACAATAATCTCTTTGCGTTTCTATCAATATACTCGCTTGAGTTCTGGCTGTCTCCCCACCATTCTGAAAGCTCTGCCATACTCTTCGCCATATTCTTCGGATAATTAGCTGCCTTACTGCCAAAACCAATCTCATGGGTAGAAGCATCCGTCCAGACTACAATAACCTGACGTCTCTTCTTGCCCTCCGTAGTCCATGGAGAACGAATAGCATATGCCAATGCCTCCAAACCATCCTCCGGTTCGTCTCCGCCACCATCTGCTACGATACTTTGTACACACTTCTTGAAGTCTTCACTCTGTTCCGGCAGTGAAAAGAAACCGGCAGTCATCATAGCCTTCTCCCCATCTGCCAGATAGTCACGAAAGGCAATCACTCGTACTCTCAATTGGTCAATATTCTTTGATTTTGTTGCCATTGCATTGCTTAAATCCTGATAAAAATTCAATGCATTCTTCTTTACCATGTCGATACAATTTCCCATACTTCCTGTGGCATCAATACAAAATACCATGTCTACGCTATAAGCTGTCTTATAATTACTTCCCATCTTTATTTCCTCCTATGTGTTTTATAAATCACCTGCCGGACTGAAATAAGAATCCTTTTTCACCGGTCTGGGTGTTTCTTCCTTTTTGATTTCATGTTCTTCTACAGGCACTGATTTCTTCACTTCCACAGTTTCCCTTTCGACTGGATAGAGACGGACAAAAACTGCCTTGGCATCCAATCGTTTCTCAGTATCCTTCTCTATCATCCCTTCGATGAGAGACTGCATTTGTAGATTTAATCTACTACTTAGTCTGACTTCTGAATCATCCAACTGGGCTTCATATACATATTGATAATCCTTATCGATTTCCGGCAATTCTCCTGTCATAATCTGATGAAAGATCAAACCCAATGCAAAAATATCTATTTTCGGTGTCAGCTCTATCTTTTCTTCATCAATAAATAAAAATGCCTCCGGTGCACAATATACCCAGTCAACATTTAATTCATCCGGCTCTGTTGGCGGTTTGGTACTGAAAAAGCTATTATCAAAATCAATAATCTTAGCAGTTATCATTCTCGCTCCGGAACTTTGATTGAAAATAATGTTGTCCCATTTCATATCTGCATGAACAATATCACTTTCATGCAAACACAGCATGGTATGTGCCAACACCTTGCAAAGCAGTAGTCGCTGTTCATAGGGCAAATGAGCAATATTTGAGGGATATAGGTTCATGGATAATACCTTTTCCATGGTGATATAATACTTACTTCCATAGCGAAAAAAAGCTTCTATTCTACAGGCATTTCCGTCCGAAGCAGCATTAATCCTCTTATAAAGCTCCATCTTTTCCTGTTCGAAACGATTACAGCCTTCTATCTTGGACTTTATCTGTTTTTCCGTAAATATACTGGTATCCTCCGGATACACAGGACTCAAAAATTCCTTGATAAAGTAGGTCTTGCCATCCTTTTTCGCAAATCCCCACTTAGCAAAGCCACTGTTATTGGTAGTAAGTTCCCCCTCCACCATATATCCATTGTAATTTGTCACACTCATTGCAATGACTCCTTTGTTTCCTCCTGATACTTCTTCCAGAGTGCTAATTGTTTTTCCTTTGTTGCATTTTCCCAAGGCTGAATATATATTTTCTCCAGATAGGCATACCTTTCCTGATATGCTTCCCGCAAGCCCTCATAGCACTGATATCCAAACATTTCCATAGTCATCGTATGGTCATCTCCGGTTACTTTACGAATTTCTCCTAGCAATCCTTGTTTCCACTCTTCTATATTTCCTGCCTTCAAAAGTGTATCCAGTAAAATATATTCAAAGTGCATGGGAGAAGGCAAGTAATTAAAGCATCCGTCCGTCGCATTGACTACTATAAAGGAGCTTCTCTTTTCGATTCTCTTTTCGTGTATCACATAATCATTCTTAGCCGAAATTACATTGGTTAATACGCCATCATTGCTCAAGTTACTGAGAGCATCTTCCCCTTCCACATCATCCTCTGTTATTTGCAACAAGCCTTTTGGTGTCAAAAGATATCCTCGACTATCACCTACCCATAAATATTGTATTTGGATTCCCTTGGAAACCTTTCTACATATAGAAAAAGCCGCTGTAGTTGGTAGCTCCTTTGCCATGGAACCCTTGAATTTTCCGCTTCCTCCGCTTTGTATCGTATAGGGAAGCATACATTTCTGAATACAACTCTTTATGTTTTGCTTTTCTTCATCCAATCCATCTGCACTACAACGGTTAAACCACTCCAAAAGAACACCGCTTACAATTCTGGAAGCCAGATAGGCTCCTGTATGTCCGTCCATGGCAGTATATCTCTTAGATCCTAATCCTCCACACCCATCAAAAACACCGGAAAAAACCATTTCTTCATTGGTACAATAGGCATAGCTATCTTCCCCATGCCCTTCTACCATTTCTCCATCTACAATCACTCTATTGTCCCATATGTCCAGCATCGAAACCTTTCCATTACTCATTCTCTCATCCTTCTACCGCTCCCTCAGAATCTATACTCCCTGTATCCTCATTCTGTACCGGTTCGCCATCCTCTACTACTTCTGCACCTTCTGTTTCATCCTTATGGTACTCCTCGACCATCTCCTGCATTTCCTGAAGCTGTTCCAGATATGCAGACTGCCATGTTAGCAATTCCTTTTCATGCTCTTCTTTTAATTCTTCCTGTGCTTTCTTATAAGTATCTAGCTCCTCTAGCCAGGCAGACTCCTTTTGCAAAAGAAACTTTTCATATTCTAAGGCATCCTCTTCTCTGGATGATTGAGATACTACCAGACGATTATTCAATTCTTCCTGTGCAATCATCAATTTCTCTATGTTTTTCTGTGACTTGCCATAGAGTAGTCCCATCACCAGAAAACCAACCAATGTAATAGCACCCAGAAAAATCATGCTATACCTGCCCACTTGCATAACCTGCTCATACCGCTGTATTTTTCTCTTTAATTCTGCATTTTCTCTTTCCATTGCTTTATTCCTTATCTGTGTTTGAGGTTCCTCAGTTTCTTTTGGCTGAAGCATCTTTGGAGTTTCACTCCCTGCTTGCTCCACCAAATTCAAAATACCAAAATACCCATTGGTAGCCTGCAATTCTCCCTGCGACCTTTTGCAATAGGTACATGGTTCTGATATGTTTATCATTTTACGTCCACAATACTTACAAAACATTTTTTCTCCTCCATGCTTATCTCGCTGTTCCGCATACTATACAAGTAGCCTTTGCAGTCGTATTTTCTACATCACAGCAACCACAACGCCAATAGGTACCCATACGCTTTCCGGAATATAAATATATGTTTTTTCCTACCTTTTCCTTTTGTGGTGTATCCTCTTTCTTCGCTGTAGCAGGCATGGAGCTTTTTATTTTGGTGTCCGGCTTTTCTTCAACGTCTTCTTCCGCTTCTCTTTCTGTGCCCAGCTCTTTTTCAAATAGAGTATCTCTCTCGCTTACAACAGGAACATCAGATAAGTAAGTTATTTTCTTTAGTTCTGTTTTTACCTTCTTATTTATGTGCTTCGAACGACTGGAAATATGTAGTACCACCCATATCGGCAATAAGACAACCGCTACTCCCAGTATTGGTTCCAATTGTTCCCAATCCATATACTCCAAGAGATAGTCGGTTATGCTTCCGCCACTGCCAGCATAAATCACCCCAAAGAATAAGATAATTCCCATAATAACGGACCGAATTATCATGGCAGACTGTTTCTCGCCGGAAATCGCCATATGTTTTTCCATTTGTGCATAGTAATCCTTCTTGGATAAAACTTCAGCCTCGCAATGCTCACACATAAACGCTGTGCTTTTATTCTCACCACCACAATTAAAACAATACATATTTTCTTTCCTTATACCTTTACGTTATATCGTATTTTATTTTACCCCCCCCCGTAAACTTGTCAACATTTAGATTTCGCCAGTCTCTTTACTATATAACGTAAAAAGCACGAAAAAAGCTGCTATGCAATTACTCACATAGCAGCTTTCTAAGCTTATTGTTTATCAATTTATATTAGTTCGCCTTCTGCTGGTTCGGCTTCTTCACAAAGAACAAGCTGATTAACAATGCCACAATATACAGCACACCTGTTACATACAGCACTGTCTGGTAACCTACCGGATTGGTAGCTGCATCAGGAGTACCTACATGAGCTACAATCCAAGATGCCAACTGGTTACCGGTCAGACCTGCGAATGCCCATGCTGACAAGGTAATACCGTGGATAGCACTGATACTTCCCATTCCATAATGGTCAGAAAGCAAGGTAGGAACGTTGGAGAAACCACCGCCGTAACCTGCATTTACCAAGAAAATAAGAGCCAGTACTAAAATAGTTAACAATACATTGCCTTCACCATTCTTAATACCATTGGTCACAATTACAAGACCGGTAAATACGATGGAAAGGATAAAAATTAACTTGTAAATAGTGTTACGATCCTTCATGGTATCTGCCCATGCAGAGAAACCAAGACGTCCGCCTGCATTGAAAATAGCAGATACAGTAGAAATAATTCCTACAGAACCAGCCAAACCGATACACTTAATAATCATCTTTTCCTGTGAAATCAAAGCCAAGCCACAGGTGATATTGATGTAGAACATCAACCAGATACCTATGTAGTTGATAATCGGTCTGGTCTTAAGTACTTCCATGATGCTGGGCTTCTTCTCATCACCGGAAGGCTCATGCCAGCCGGCAGGCTTAGCCAATAATAAATGTCCTACAAACATCATTACGAAGTAAACAACTGCCAAAATAAGGAACATCTTGTAAATACCGCCCTCACCAAGGTTTGCAAGCAATGCCTGCATGATAGGAGAAGCGATAGCCTTTGCAGCACCGAAACCGGCTACTGCCAGACCGGTTGCCAGACCCTTACGATCTGAGAACCAAAGCATCAATGTCTTAACCGGTGAAAGATAACCGGTACCAAGACCAATACCCATGATGAAACCGTAGCAGATGTAAATACCAATCAAAGCTAAAATATTACCGGGGTTCTTTCCACCGAACCAAATAAAGAAACCGGTACCTGCCATACCTGCTGCGAAGCAAATAGTAGCAATCAAAGAAGACTTGTGAATATCCTTCTCTACAATATTTCCCAAGAATGCTGCTGACATACCCAGGAAGAAAATAGCAAAACTGAATGCCCATTCGGTAGCACCCTTGGAGAAACCGATATAGTCTGCGATTTCCTGGCTGAAAATCGACCAGCAATATACGGTACCGATACTACAGTGAAGGAGCAATGCAGGAATTGCTGCACGTATCCATTTGTTCTGAATGTTTTTCATGATGAATACCTACCCTTTCTCTTTTCTCTTTTTTCTTTTGGTTTATAAATAGCCTCAACCATTTTACTCCTTATCCGGGCTTTTTTCAAGACAAATATTAAAAAAAGTTAAAATTTTGTCAAATATTTGCAAGCTTATCCCATTACATAAAGATACTCCACAGAAACTTCTGTGGAGTATCGGAAAAACCATTTATTTTGCAGCAACTTCTGCTTTTAACTTCTCTGTCAATGCAGGAAGGATCTTGTTCAAGTCGCCAACAATACCGTAATCAGCTACATCAAAGATAGGAGCTGTTTCGTCCTTGTTGATTGCGATGATTAAGTCTGACTCTTCCATACCTGCCAAGTGCTGGATAGCACCGGAGATACCAACTGCAAAGTATACGTTAGGACGAACGGTCTTACCGGTCTGACCTACCTGAAGATCCTTTGACTTCCAGCCAGCGTCTACTACTGCACGAGAGCAGCTTACGGTACCGCCAAGAACTGCAGCAAGGTCATCTAACAACTTGAAGTTTTCAGCGGAGCCAACACCACGACCACCGGAAACCAAAATCTTAGCATCCATAATATCTACAGTATCCTTAACAGCCTTTACGATTTCAAGAATTTCAACATACTTGTTGTCAGGAGTAAATCCGGGATTGTACTCGATTACTTCTGCCTTAGCACCTTCTACCTTAGGAAGCTTTTGCATAACGCCGGGACGTACAGTAGCCATCTGAGGGCGGAAGTCAGGACAAGCGATGGTTGCGATGGTGTTACCACCAAATGCAGGACGAGTCATCAATAACTGGTTAGGCTTCTGCTCTTTACCGGGAACAGGATTGATAGGGAAATTACCAATCTCAAGTACGGTACAGTCAGCGGTCAAACCGGTATGCACTCTTGCTGATACTCTAGGTCCCAAATCACGACCGATTGCAGTAGCACCTACCAAGAAGATTTCAGGCTTGAACTCGTTGATTACAGATGCAAGAGCATGAGCGTAAGGCTCAGTTCTGTATTCCTTACATTCCGGATCATCTACAACGATAACCTTATCAGCGCCGTATGCAGCCAATTCATCGGCTAAGCCCTTAACGTCGCTACCAACTAATACAGCAGTTACTTCTGTATTCAAATCTTTTGCAAGGTCTTTACCTTTTCCAATCAATTCAAATGCAATGCTATCAATGGTATTGTCTACCTGCTGAGCGAAGACATATACACCCTTATATTCTGCTAAATTCATTGTTCTTCCTCCCATTAAATAACGTGCTTTTCTTTCATCTTACCAATGATGTAATCAACAGCTTCGGTAGGATCTAAGTTAACAACTTCACCGGCACCCTTTCTTACCTTATCGGATGCCTTTGCAATCTGAGTAGGTGAACCCTTCAAACCTAAGTTAGAATCTTCTACATCTACAAGGTCTGCTCTGCCCCAAACAGTGATTTCTGCATCATATGCATCGAAAATTCCACCGGGGGTCATGTAACGAGGCTCGTTCATTTCGCCAAGAGCAGTTACCAAACAAGGCATCTGAGCCTTTAATACATGGTATCTGTCATCAAACTGACGCTGAACGATAACACTGTTGCCTTCAATCTTGATATCCTGTGCATAAGAAATTACAGGAAGGTTCAAATGCTCGGAAATCTGAGGACCTACCTGAGCGGTATCTCCATCGATTGCCTGACGACCGGTAATAATCAAATCATACTCTAAGTTACGGATAGCACCTGCAAGTGTCTGAGAGGTTGCCCAAGTATCAGCACCACCAAGTACTCTGTCAGTAACAAGGATTGCCTTGTCAGCACCCATAGCCATTGCTTCACGTAATACATCTTCTGCCTTAGGAAGACCCATGGTAACTACAGTAACTTCTGCACCGTACTGGTCTTTTAATCTAAGTGCTGCTTCCAAACCTGCTTTATCATCAGGGTTCATGATAGTCATCATAGCTGCTCTATCCAGAGTACCATCGGGATTGAACTTTACGCCACCCTTTGTATCAGGTACCTGCTTAATACAAACAACGATTTTCATTGTGTTTATCTCCTTATATATATTTTGATATTGTTAAATTACTTAATAATGTTTGCGCTAATAACCATACGCTGAACTTCACTGGTTCCTTCGTAAATCTCAGTAATCTTTGCATCACGCATCATACGCTCTACATCGTACTCTCTAGTGTAACCGTAACCACCGTGAAGCTGAACAGCCTTGGTAGTAACTTCCATAGCTACTTCTGCAGCGTATAACTTAGCCATAGCAGCCTCTAAAGAGTAAACCTTCTGAGTAGCCTTAGCCATAGCAGCCTTGTAAACTAACAGTCTGGCAGCTTCTACCTTAGTAGCCATATCTGCAATCTGGAACTGAGTGTTCTGGAATGCTGCGATAGCACGACCGAACTGCTTTCTTTCCTGAACATATGCGATGGTAGATTCCAAAGCACCTGCTGCAATACCAAGAGCCTGAGCAGCGATACCGATACGACCGCCGTCCAAAGTATGCATTGCGATACCGAAGCCCTTACCCTGAGCACCTAACAGGTTCTCCTTAGGAATACGGCAATCAGTAAAGATTAATTCATATGTAGATGAACCACGGATACCCATCTTCTTTTCCTTGGTACCGAAGCTAAATCCGGGAGTTCCCTTCTCTACGATAAATGCAGAGATTTCCTTCACCTTCTTGCCACGCTTCTCGATGATACCGGTAACAGCGAAGATAACATAAACATCTGCTTCCTTACCATTGGTAATGAAAATCTTAGAACCGTTCAATACCCACTCGTCGCCGTCTAAAACAGCCTTGGTCTGCTGACCCTGAGCGTCAGTACCTGCACCGGGCTCGGTAAGACCGAAAGCACCAAGCTTTTCACCCTTTGCAAGGGGAACTAAGTACTTCTGCTTCTGCTCTTCAGTACCATAGGTCTGAATAGGATCACAGCAAAGTGAAGTATGAGCAGATACGATAACACCTGTAGTACCGCAAACCTTTGACAACTCTTCTACACACATAGCGTAGGTCAAAGGATCACAGCCCTGTCCGCCGTACTGCTTCGGAACAGGAATACCCAAGAAACCATTCTTAGCCATTTTGTCTACGGTTCCTCTAGGGAAAATTTCGGTTTCATCAACCTCCTGTGCAAGAGGCTTTACTTCTTTTTCGGCAAACTCTTTGAAAAGAGCACGTGCCATTTCATGCTTTTTGCTCAAAGTAAAATCCATGATTTTATTTCCTCCAAATGATTTAAATTAATATTTATTACTGTTTCAGAGCCATTCGCAAAATCGCTATGGCTCTGAATGATTCGCATTACTGTGCGTCTACAGGGGTCTTAGTTCTGTCTGCGTTGTAAACGTAGAAGCCCTTGCCGGACTTAGCACCAAGGTTACCGCCACGTACCATCTTACGGATAAGAGGACATGCACGATACTTGCTGTCGCCGGTTTCATTGTAAAGAACATCCATGATAGCAAGGCAGATATCCAAACCGATGAAGTCACCCAACTCCAAAGGTCCCATAGGATGATTTGCACCAAGCTTCATAGCTGCATCGATACCAGCGATATCAGAAACACCTTCCATCTTAATGAAAGCAGCTTCGTTAATCATAGGAATTAAGATACGGTTTACTACGAAACCAGCAGCTTCGTTAACCTGTACAGGTGTCTTACCGATTTCTTCAGAAATCTTAACGATGGTATCAACAGTTTCCTGAGGAGTATTTACGCCTGCGATAACTTCAACAAGCTTCATACGGTCTGCAGGATTGAAGAAGTGCATACCAATCATAGGACGGGTTAAACCGTTACCGATTTCTGTGATAGAAAGAGAAGAAGTATTAGATGCAAATACACACTCAGGCTTGCAAATCTTATCCAATTCAGCAAAGGTGTTCTTCTTAACTTCCATATTTTCAAATACAGCTTCTACAACCAAATCGCAATCCGCGCAAAGATTCTCCTTCAGACCGGGAGTAATTCTTGCTACGATAGCGTCTGCTGTTTCCTGTGTCATTTTTCCTTTTTCTACAAGCTTTGCATAACCTTTTGCAATCTTGTCCTTACCGCCTTCAGCCCACTCTTGCTTAACATCGCAGAGAGCTACTTCATAACCTTCTGTCTGAGCAAATGCTTTTGCAATGCCCTGTCCCATAGCGCCGGCACCAATAATACCTACTTTCATTGTAGTTCCTCCTAAAATATAATTTTTATTAACAGTTCTTAAAAGGCTCTTTTACCTTTTCTTTGTTCTTGTCTAAGAAGAAAGCCATACCATACTTCTGGTCTTCGGTTTCGAAACAGTCACCGAACAGCTTCTCTTCGATAACGATTGCCTGATCCATGTCTACGTCCAAACCATCGTTGATTGCCTTCTTGCAGTTACGAACTGCAATAGGAGCGTTCTTTGCAATAGTTGCTGCCATCTTCTCAGCTGCTGCAAGCAATACTTCCTGAGCAGTCTTTACCACATTACCTTCTGCATCAACTTCTGCAGAATAAATTTCATTTACAAGACCGATTCTGTAAGCTTCTGCAGCCTTGATATTACGAGCAGTATAAATCATCTGCTTCGCCATGCCTGCACCTACCAAACGAGCAAGTCTCTGGGTACCGCCGAAGCCGGGAGTAATTCCCAAGCCAACCTCAGGCTGACCAAATACTGCGTTATCAGAACAAATTCTGATGTCACAGCTCATAGCGATTTCACATCCGCCACCAAGAGCAAATCCGTTGATTGCTGCGATAACAGGGATAGGGAAAACTTCTAACTTACGGAAAACGTCGTTACCCTTCTTACCGAAAGCTTCGCCTTCCGCCTTTGTTAAGGTACTCATTTCTCCGATGTCTGCACCTGCTACGAAAGACTTAGCACCTGCACCTGTTAAAATAAGGCATCTAACCTCATCCAAGTTTACAGCGTCCAATGTAGCATCCAGTTCTTCCAAAACCTGTGAATTCAATGCGTTCAGTGCCTTCTCACGGCTGATGGTGATGATAGCGTACTGACCTTTTTGTTCGTATACTATGTATTCCATGTTTATTCTCCTTTAGTCTTCAATCTTTACGATAGTAGAGCATCCCATACCACCGCCGATACACAAGGTAGCAAGACCGGTCTTAGCGCCCTTAGCCTGCATCTCGTGAAGCAAAGTAACGAGGATACGACAACCTGAAGCGCCTACAGGATGTCCAAGTGCGATTGCACCACCGTTAGGGTTCAGCTGCTTATCTACATCAATACCAAGGTCACGACCTACAGCGATAGACTGAGCTGCGAAAGCTTCGTTTGCTTCGATGATATCGAAATCTTCAATCTTCATACCGGTCTTCTCCATAACCTTTCTGGTAGAGTAAACAGGACCGATACCCATAACCTCAGGACGGCAACCAGCAAGAGCACCTGCTACGAAAGTAGCCATAGGCTTAACACCAAGTTCCTTAGCCTTCTCTTCGCTCATAACAACGATTGCAGCTGCACCATCGTTGATACCGGAAGCGTTACCAGCGGTAACATACTTATCCTTGTTAATAGGACGTAACTTTGCAAGACCTTCCATGGTAGAACCGGGACGAGGACCTTCGTCAACCTTGAACTCAACCATTTCTTTTTTCTTCTTAACCATAACAGGAACGATTTCTGCATCGAAAGCACCGCTAGCCTGAGCTGCTTCTGCCTTCTGCTGGCTCTTTAATGCGAAAGCATCCAATTCTTCACGGGTAATGCCCCACTCATCACAGATATTGTCTGCGGTCTGAATCATATGATAGTTGTTGAATGCATCCCAAAGAGCATCATTTACCATGGTATCTACTAAAGTACCATTGTTCATTCTATAACCAAAACGAGCCTGAGGCATAGCATAAGGAGCCATAGACATGTTCTCCATACCACCTGCTACAACGATGTCAGCGTCACCAGCCATAATCATCTGTGCAGCCTGATTAACACAGTTCAAACCTGAACCACATACAACATTCATGGTAACTGCAGGTACTTCGATAGGAAGACCAGCCTTGATAGATGCCTGACGTGCAACGTTCTGTCCCTGACCTGCCTGGATTACACAACCCATGTAAACCTGATCAACCTGCTCAGGAGCAACGCCTGCTCTGTTTAAAGTTTCTTTGATTACGATAGCGCCCAACTCTGCTGCTGGAACTGCGCTAAGAGAACCACCCATGGTTCCGATTGCGGTACGGCAAGCACCTGCTAAAACTACTTTCTTTGCCATTTCTTTTTCCTCCAACTTATTGATTGTTATTTTTTTGTCATTGCATTTGACATTATTTTAACATAGCCTTTCTTATATTGCAACGACTTTTGAATAAATTCGTCAAAAAAATAACAGACAAAATTTTACGCATGAAAAAGGGACTATCTGTCGATAGCCCCCGATGCATTTTCTCCTTCCAAAAGAAAGTATTCTACCAAACTTTACCCTCTCAACAGGTTACCAACTCATTCATGCTGAGTATCTGGATAACTGTATCCATTTCATCTCGTAAAGTCCGTAATCTACGCTTAATGTTACGCTCGGCAATTTTTATATCTAATTGTAAATCTTCTAATTTTTCTTTTGTCTTATCCAGCTTTAGAGCAAAGCACTCCAGTCTGTTCTCCATACTCTCCAGTCTGTTCTCCATGTCTTCCTGCTTTCTCTCTATGTTCTCCAGTCTGATTTCCATAGCTTCCTGCCTTCTCTCTATGTTTTCCAGTCTGTACTCCATAGCTTCCTGCCTTCTCTCTATGTTTTCCAGTCTAATTTCCATAGCTTCCTGCTTTCTCTCTATGTTCTCCAGTCTGATTTCCATAGCTTCCTGTTTTTTCTCTATGTTCTCCAGTCTGATTTCCATAGCTTCCTGTTTTTTCTCTACTATCTCCAGCCTGTTCTCTACGCTTTCCAGCCTGTTCTCTACGTTTTCCAGCCTATTCTCTACGCTTTCCAGCCTATTCTCGATACGCCCCAACCGATTATCAATGCCGTCCAACCTGACACCAATATGCTCCAAACATCCAACTATCAAATTCAATTTTTCTTCCATCTTATACCTCCATATCCGTACACTATTCTACATATTTTTCCTCCCAATGGTTTCCTCTGTTGTATAAAAAATCCTCCACCGAATAATGGCGAAGGACTCTAATTTACAGTATTCAATTGTATAATCTTCCCCTACCAAAATTTATCCACATACAACTTGTAGGCAGTAGTATGCTAACACTATAATCTGTATTTATATTAACAATGGCATATCCGAAAGTCAATACCTTTTTAGGAAAAAATTTATCATGACACTCTCAGTATTTTTCAGGTTTCCTCTTTATATTTACTCACTTCTCACAAAATCTGCAATAAACTTATATTTCCCTTTCCCCCTTCCTGTAACCTCACAAATTATCCCCGCACTTTTCATCTTTGTTATCAAGTTCCCCGCTGCAGTTGCAGATACATCCAATATATTAGCGATTTCAGTTCTGCCAAAAACCTTATTCACACCTACCATTCGTAAAAATAACTTTAGCTTTTTCTTGGTATTTATATTTACACGCATATTATTTATCTTACCAACAACTACTTCAATCGCAATCTTTTCCTCATCAATCGCAACATTTTTCCCTTCAATCGCAACATTTCCCTCCTCAATCGCAACCTTCCCACCAACAAAGTCCTCATGTATGGGTATCTCCACCGTCACAGCTCTTCTATCCTCGTCCGTAAAAAACCGTGCCTTCGGCGAACCATTATTCCGGAGTTCCTCCTGAATAGTCGGAATTCCAGTAGACCTGCCCTCCGATAAATCCAGCTCCTTCAAAAACTCTCCCAATCGCTTATTCCGGTAATACCTTGAACAAAATCTCTCCCCTTCTTCTATCGCCTTTTGTGGTATAGAACGGTCTATCCCCGGAAAATTCATGATTCTGATACACTCCGGCTCAATTTCTATAATCACCGACTGGCAGGACAGATAGTCCCTATGATAAAAAGCATTTACCACAGCCTCTTCGATTGCCTGATAAGGATAGCTAAATCTTCGTATTGCTTCCATTTGATAGTTCACCTTCGTCACCTTTTCTTCAATCACCATATCCTGTATTTTCTCCATGGTACGCTTAATCATCATGGGTACAGAACCTTTAATCACCGGTACTTCTATGAAATTGTTCGGGCTCTTAATACTTCCCTCCGGAAACTTCACTATTTCTACCTGCGTATAAGGAAAAAACTTGTCCAAATGGTCACAGAACATCATCAATGCCACATTTTGCAAATATTGTTGTTCCGGCGGTCCTACCAGAAGCTGCATATCACTTAGAATATCCATAATACCACGTTCCCGAATCTGCTTTGCTAATTTACTTTTGGTCGTATTCAAATGATCCTCCAGCAGTGCGATAGAAATGTCCTCAACTGTAGCTTCGAAATTCGGTCTGGTATCAAATGGTGCATAATTCACCATGTTCATCAACTCACGTTCCTGTTCAGGATTTGCACGCACCGAACTTGTGGCATAACGTATGTAATAATAATACTTCTTATCCTTCTTCACAGTTATATGCTCCGGCACTTTATAAGGACGTTGCATTCCCGGAACCACCCACAGTACTACTATACTTTTACCATCCACAGTCTCCACTATCACCTTGGGGAAGTATGCCGGTACCACTACATTATTGTACCCGACTATCTCCTTTTGAATAATATCCAACTCCCCTTCCGGAACTCCCTTCACCGGTCTGACCGCAATACCATTCCGTTCCTCCTCGCGGTTTCCTCTTTTGTACAAAAAAATCCTCCACCACACGGTGAAGGACTACTATTTCTTGCTATTTAATTGTATCATTTTCATCCCAACCTCTTATATACCGCCTGCTGGTTGGCGGTAAACATTTTATTTTCTATATTGCTTAGTATCAGTTTAGCAATATTAATATTTAAAGTCAATATTCCCCCAAAAATTTTATCCAAATACTCAAAACCCTTCCGCTTCGCCTTCTTCCCCCACCGGCTCCCGTGCATCCCAAACTCTCTTCCACTCCTTCGTTCCCTCTACCTTATACACCTCACAACGATTCTGATACAAAAACTGTGTCAATGCATACACATCCACCCATACTTCATACCCCTGTTCCCTGCGTTCTTCGTCGAATATCAATTCCAGTCCCCAGTGTAGATGTGTCACTTCAATGTTGTTCACATTCTCCGTAGCACTGTAGCCGGTACGCCCCATATAACCAATCACATCCCCAGCATTCACGGTGCATCCCTCTTCCAGCCCCTCTGCATAAGGGTAGTTCTGACGCAGATGTGCATAATAATAGTAACGCTTCCCATCAAAGCTGCGGATACCGATTCGCCAGCCGCCGTACTGGTTCCAGCCAAGAGCCTCCACCGTACCGCTTTCTACTGCGATAATGGGGGTTCCCGTTTGCCCCATCATGTCATGCCCCAGATGCTTCCTGTCATAGCCATAGCTGCGTCCGGCACCGAAATCATCATAATGGGTATATTCGAAACCTTTGGCTATGGGGAAATAGGCCTTCAGACCATATTGCTTCTCCCAAACCTGCTCCCCCTGTTCGTTGGTACATTCCACTTCATATTCCCCCACCATTCCGTCCAATACCGCTCCATATGCTTCTCTATAATAATCATAATACTTCATCCCCTCTGTCAGCTCCTCCATGGAGTTCCCTTCGTTCAATTTCTTCACCAGTGCATTCATGTCCTTTTTCAAACTCTTCTCATAACGTTTAAAATCCCCGCCATACTTAGTTCCTAAATAAGCTAACAGTTCTACCCAATTAAGGTGCACTTCCTCCTCATAAGTCTTTACATCCCATTCGTAAGCCAGACACAGTGCTTCGTAGCTAACATCAAAATCCACCCATTTGATTTTCTCCTGCGCATCCACCGCACCATTAGTATGCAAATACCCTTCCTGTGCATGCCTGTGTTCTATATTCCACCAAAGCATCAGCACCAGTAGCAATGCTCCCTCCAGCAACACAAATCCACGTATCCACCACAAATATCCCCTACGCCTCATACTACAATCTCTCCCCTATTTCCTCTGACCTCATTATTCATAAGTTATCTGGCACTATCTTAATCCACCACTTCCTGCAAACAGTCTATTCAAACTCACTATTTTTCCGGCTTAATATACCTCCGATAGACCTGCCTCCCGAATATGTAGCCCCTACATGTATATGCAAAAAGCCCCGCTTGCATTCAGCAAGCGAGGCTCTGGTTCATCTTTTCCTATTTAATTATTTAATCTTCCGGCTCAATCAAACCGTAGGTATCGCCCTTTCTCTTGTAAACTACATTTACCTGATCGGTCTCTGCATTGCAGAATACATAGAAGCTGTGACCCAAAAGTTCCATCTGGATACATGCATCTTCCGGATACATAGGCTTAATATCGAACTTCTTGGTACGAACAATCTTAATCTCGTCGTCCTGTTCTTCTTCGATTTCAATAAATGCCTGACTGAAAGCTGCTGCCGCCTGCTTCTTATCTACGATTTTGTTCTTATATTTCTTGAGCTGTCTTTCTATTACTTCTTCTACCAAATCGATGGAAACATACATATCGCTGCTGACCTGCTCAGAACGAATGATGCTGCCCTTCACCGGTATGGTAACCTCTATCTTCTGTCTCTCCTTTTCTACACTCAGTGTAACATGTACTTCCGTATCGGGATTAAAATACTTGTCCAGCTTACTCAGCTTGTCCTCCACTGCACTCTTCAAACCGGGTGTTAATTCAATATTCTTTCCTACAATAACAAATTTCATGCAAATCATCCCTTTCTGTCTTGTATTGTAGGATTATTATAACATTATGTCAGGCATTTTGCAACAATTTAACCAATTTTTTACATATTTTTGACTTTGAAATTGTCAACCCAAAAACAGTTTTTTTTGAAGAATTTGACATTTTTATGAGAACTTCACAAAACAAGCGTTCTTCCGGTTACCATAATAAATTACCTGAATTTACATAAAAAACCTGTGGATAATGTGCATAACTCAGTGTATAAGTCACTTTTGATTGATTTTTGGTCTTTTTTTATGTGGATAACTTTTCACTTATAAACATATGACAAAGCAACGTTTTTCCGACAACCTTCCAGCTTTTGGCAAAAATGCACAACCAAACTTTTGTCAAGCCCCTTTTTTGCAAAAATAATTATTTAGACAATTCCACTATATCGTTTGTCAGCTTCCTTCTTGCCCCGAAGCGCCCTCGCATCATCAAGGCATTTCGAAATAGACATATTCCGAATCACAATCGCTGTTTGATAAACGTATCTGTACTCTGCAATTATCTCCTGTTTCCGGCTCCGCAATCATCAACACATCCCTGAGGAAATCTTCAAAGGTCATAGACATTAGCTCTGCATACTCTTCCTCTTCCATATACTCCGCATAATCCCCACTTTGTAACTCCTCAAAGATAAGCTGCAGTTCCTTCATAGTTTCCTCATCATTCTGCAGTTCTACGCTGATAGTTTCCCCAAAGGGCACTGCCTGCTCTCCGAAATATCCATTATACCACACGCCCACATAGGAGGTACCATACCAGACACCCTCCTTCTCCACTTCTATTCCGCCTATTCTCAGGATAGATGCCTCCTCCTGATGCCAAATATTATTCGTAAGCGCCAGTATGATTGTATCCCCTTCTACAGAAGGAGTTGCTTTTTCAGAAAAATAAGTGCGTCTCTCCGGTGAAACAGAAACTACTGTAACAGTACCCCTAAAGCACTCTTCTCCGACCTCAATCTCCAAGGTATATTCCCCGGCTTGGAAGGTATCGGCAACATTCCTATCCGTCACCTCTACTGCAGTACTATCCCCTCCGGCGATTCCTGTTCGCAGCTCCAAGTCCACATCACACAGCTTTTCTCCCTGATAATACAGTACAGCGTTTTTCGGATAGACGGTAGTCATTCCGGTATTGGTCAATGTAAACCGCAATGCTGTGGCAAAGTCCGGATGCTCCTTCGCCTGAATACTCAGTTGTGCCTGAGCGTCTGTTCCATAGTAAAAACCACCATACACCTGTACCTCTCCTGCCATAACCTTGACCCTATACAAAGCCAGTTCCTCTGCACCTATGCCACGGATATCGAAACACAGCTCTGCATGACTGCCACGCTCTACTGTAACCGCCTCCATATCACCGGTTCCTACATCTTCCCATGTATCACCGACTTTTCTCTGAATTTCATAAGTATTTTCTAAAGACACCGCTTCTTCCGTATTATTCCAAAAGTAACAGATGACCTCCTCATCCTGCGAAGTGTAATTGCGTAATGCCTCCGGCAGATAAAACCTTTGGGAATACATGCGGTAATCCTTCTGCTTCTCCTCTGCCACCTCCGGATGGGTAGCATTGCTTTTATCTGCGAAGAGTCTTTGCTCCTGATAATAAATGTTTCCGTCTCCATCCCGCACCGGCTTCAATACGCTGTTGCCGTGATATACCTGCAAGCGGATACTCTCCTCAAAGGCTCCTGCAACATATATCTCTGTATTATCCTCCCATGGGGTTCCACTCACATCCATACAACGGACATCATAAGTAGAGCCATACTCATCCGAAGAAATTCGAATGCAGTAATCCGGATTTCCATCATGATTGTAATCATCAAAAACCAAGGGAAAGCCTTCTTCATAGGTCATTACCACCGCTCCCTGACCATCAATGAAATCCACCGGTGAACTGTATTTTTCATCCCCTTGTGCATCATAATAATACTGATGCATATCCGTAGTAACCATATTCCCCTCATAGTCCGGTCGGGTATTATTTCCTATGTCCATGAAGATAATATTTCCGTTGGCCAGCATCATTACATTTTGCGTAATTCGATAGCCGCAAAGTCTGCTCTGATAGCCTTTCTCCAGCCATGCTTTCACATTTTCCTTATCATTCAGAAAATCATAAAAGGTTTTGTATTCTAATGCTTCCTCACGGATACCATACAGTCCCTTGGCCAGTCGGTCTGACGTCAACATAGCAAATGCCTCATCATAATCCACCAACGTACACACTCCGTCTTCCCAACGGAAACGTGCTAATATCCCGGGCCCGAAATAATAATGATAAAAGGTATCATAAGTGCCGACCGCAAAGAATACTGTGTCCTCCTCTTCCTCAGGCGTATCAAAGCCCACATAACACACAAACTCTCTGCCATTATTTATATAACCGTCCCCATGAAACTCTCTGTTCTCAGCCAATCTGTCCGTAAAGGTATAGGAAGGCAGTCTGTATTCATCCTCTCTGGACTGTAAGCTGTCCAACCAAGGCTTTACCACTGCTCGGGCAGTATCCAAATATTCCTCGTGGGTCTCCGGTTCCTCACAAGCTACCGACAAGCCTACCAAAGCCTCTTCCGGATTCTCATAAAAAGTCACATCACCAGCAGTTGTTTCTTCTGAAGACTGTTGCGGTAGCGGTGTAGTGTCTATCCTCTCTTGACCACTTTCCTCTGTCACCATTTGCTCCATAGTGCTTTCCTCACCAATACTCTCCACCGCAGTCTCTACCGTACTTTCCTGACTAGCTGTCTCCCTCGAATGCTCTACAGCATCTTCTCGGACTGTCTCCACCGGCATCCTCTGCTGTCCGCAGCCCGTCAAAAGCAAAAGCATACACAATAAACCTACTCGTTTCTTCATCCTTTTCCCCTCTCACTCATATCCTTCGAACTTATAAACACATTTCTCTACGTGCCCTGCACTTCGTAAAAATTATACCTCTGTTTCTATTTCGTGACAACGTTTCTTCTATTAAATATAAATATAAATATAAAGAAATATAAAAAAGAAGGAACTGCATTTATTGCATTCCTCCTTTTCATCGATACAAATACAATTTTAGAAAATTCTGCGAATAGCCAATATCTTACGATAATTTGCCTTCGAAACAATAATACCACTCTTCTTGCTTGCGGCATGAACAATCTGTCCGTCGCCGATGTATAATGCCACATGACCGGAATAGCAAATCAAATCTCCCGGCTGTGCATTTTCCAAACCATTTACCGCATAGCCCTGCTTTCTGTCTGCTGCGGAAGAATGCGGCAGGCTCACTCCGAACTGCTCATATACCTTCATTACAAAGCCGGAACAGTCCGCACCCTTGGTCAGACTGGTACCACCCCACACATAAGGGTTACCGATAAACTGTACTGCATATTCTGCTACTGCAATACCCATTTCATTTTCATCTGTTACTTCCACGGAAGAAATCACCTTTTCTGCTGCGGTAATTCTGGCTCTTTCACGTTCCTTGGCTTCCTTCTCCAAACGTGCCGCTTCTTCTTCCTTTGATTCTGCATAAGTAAACTCGGTATAAAGCTTCACATGGTCACGAAGTATCCAACCATAGCCTTCTTCGATATCAACCTTTACCCATTCTTCTGTTTCTTCCAGTACCAGCAACTCATCATCCATGGCTACCATACCCAGTACTGCTCCATCCTCTACTGCTTCCTGACGAACCAATAATCTGTCGCATTCTACACGAGCCATTCTGGTACCCACTTCTTTTGCCAAAACCTTTGCTTCTTCACCTACTACACAAAGATCTGCTCTTACGAAACCGGTTACGGTACCGGACTGAATTTCGTACCAGCCATCCTGTTCGGAAAGAATGGTACCTGCTGCATTATTATAAAACTTTCCAAGCACTTTGCCCTTCTTGCCGGCGGTGCTTCGAATATTTACATACTCATTGGTCTGTACAATCACCAGATTTTCCAAGCTTTCTTCCTGCTCGGTTTCAACAACTACCTCTTCGGTAGCTTCCGGGATTTCTATCTCAGAAAGGTCAATCATGGTTTCCACTTTTGTAATATTTTCTGCGTCCAGTGTTTGTGTTGTTTCCAAAGTAGCTCCCTGAGCTAAGGCAATATTGATACCACCACTGGGAAGTACGGAAGACACGCCGGACGCCTGTACATCTAACTGCACACTGCTAAAAAGCAGTACTGCCGATAATGCAATTGATGTCATCTTACCAAAACCTTTTAACATGTCTCCTCCTAATTTGTTACAAATTTGTTACGCTATGTTAACAAATATATCACGACAATCTTCATTTGTCAACCTTAGCATGCCACAAAAAAGCCGAAAACACTCAGTTTTTCGACTTTTTACAAATATTACATCTATTCCTTTTTGTTATAATTTCTTAACAGATTTACATAACTTGCTGCACTGATTGCTGCATTGGCACCATCCGCTACCGCTGTTATAATCTGTCGCAGTGCCTTGGTTCGAATATCCCCTGCCACGAAGATACCTTCCACTGAAGTCTTTCCTTCCTCTCCTGCCACCAGATACCCTTTTTCATCCTGTTCCAGCCAGTCAGGCACCCAACCACTTTCCGGCAACATTCCCACTGCAATGAACACACCCTCCACCTGCAATGCCACACTGCTGCCATCCTTCTTATTCTGTAATAACAGACTGTCCACAACTTCTTCCCCACAGATTTCCTGCACCGTATGAGAATACAATATTTCTACATTTTCCAAACCGTCCAGCTGTTGCTGCAATATTTGGGCACCACGCAGCTCATCCCTACGATGTATCAAATACACCTTGGTACAATAACGTGCTAAAAATGCAGCATCCTCCAATGCTACATCTCCACCGCCAACCACTGCTACGGTTTTATTTTTATAAAAAGCCCCGTCACAGGTGGCACAATAGGATACTCCTCTGCCGGACAGGCGTTCTTCCCCCGGCACTCCCAGCTTGGCATGCTGTGCTCCCATGGCCAACAGTACCGCTTTTGCACGATAGTCTCCCTTGGTCGTATGCACCACCTTTTCAGTACCATTCTCCAGACCGGTTACTTCTGCTTCCAGAAACTCTACTCCCAGCTTGTCCGCATGTGCCCGAAACTGCATACCCATGTCGAAACCATTCATCCCAGGCATTCCCAGATAATTGTCCACCTCGTAGGTATTCAGTATCTGACCACCACTCATATAATTCTTCTCAATTACCAACAAATTCAGTCCTGCTCTCTTTCCATATACCGCCGCAGATAAACCTGCCGGACCGGAACCGATTATCATCAAATCATACGTCATCGACTTTTCCCTCTTTCTTTTGTATTATTATGACCATTCTAACAGTTTTTTACTATAGAAACAACAAATACCTCTGTTTTGTTTGACAAAAAGTCTGATACCCTCTAGAATATTTTCAGAAAGAAAGGGGTAATTATATGTATTATGTAAACTTAGATGATGTTATGAAAGAACAGGGTGCACGCAGAAGCTACCAGCTCTTAGGTGAAGAACACGGTTGTGTAAACGGTTGCAAGTGTGGTGTCACCATCTATGATGAAACAGAATATTTAAAGGGTGGCATACACGAAGACCAAGAAGGCTTCCTCGTGCTGTCCGGTCATGGTATGGCAAAGGTAGCAGAGGAAGAATTCCCCATCAAGGAAGGCACCAGCTTCATCGCACCTGCCGGTTGCTTTCATGTGGCCAAAAGAGACCCTGACAGCGAACCCTTAAAGATTTTTTGGTTCCACAGTGCCATCTAAAGGAGGCGTCTGCTTATGAAAAAAACAGCACTTATTACCGGAGCCTCCCGTGGCATCGGAGCTGCCATAGCCCGCACCTTTGCTGCTGCCGGCTACGATTTGATTTTGACTTGCATAAATAACATCAATTCCTTGGAAACGCTGGCCAGCGAATTGGAACAGCAGTATGCTGTTTCCTGTCAGGCATTTCAAGTAGATATGGGCAATTACGAAGCCGTAGCTGCCCTTTTTGCCAAACTGGATGCTTTGGATGTTTTGGTGAACAATGCCGGTATCTCCTATGTAGGACTGCTCAGCGATATGTCTCCGGAAGAATGGTCACATATTATGCACACCAATCTGGACAGTGCCTTTTTCACCTGCAAGCATGCCATCCCCCTGATGTTGCGAAATCACAGCGGACGCATCATCAATATCAGCTCCGTTTGGGGGAGTGTGGGTGCTTCCATGGAGGTAGCCTATTCGGCTTCCAAGGGTGGTCTCAATACCTTTACCAAGGCTTTGGCCAAGGAGCTGGCTCCCAGCAATATCCAAGTCAATGCCATAGCCTGTGGTTTGATTGACACTGATATGAACAAATGCTTTTCGGAGGAGGATTTGCAGGATGTCATCGCAGAAATTCCTGCCGACCGCATGGGACATCCCGAAGAGGTTGCCGCTCTTGCCCTACAGCTGGCACAGGCACCTTCCTACCTCACAGGACAAATTTTAACAATAGACGGAGGCTGGACTTAAAGTCCCGCCTCCGCTTCTTCTAATCCTTCATAACCATACATCAGTACGGAATGCTCCATGATATCTTTTGCCGGATTCCAGCCGTTTCCGGCATATTCCACAATATAGCCACCATACAGCTGTAGCATCTTGTCCGAATAGGTTCCCAACTCTCCGCGTAAATAAGTTTCATAAGAGGTATTGAACCGATGATCCTCGTAAGTGTGAATACTGCGGGCATTTCCTGCCAGCTTGGGGTATTCTGCTGCGAACTCTTCCATCCACTTCACCTGCATACGCACGATTTCTTCGATAATCGCTTTCTTCTCCGCACTAAGTACCGGGAAATTCTCCTTCATTTTTTCATATTCTTCCGGAGCAGTGCTCTCCATCATCCTGCCGTATTTTTCTTCAATTAAATTATGCCCTCTCTCATACTCTCTGGTAAAGTCATACAAATACTGAAGCAACATCTCCTTTGTCCAAGTCAAATACTGGCTTTTTCGCATGATGGAAAAGGTAAACCAATCATCCTGACAGCTGGCTCTTCCACCCTGATTTTTCACTTTATCAAAGGCTGTAAACTCTGTACGGGCAATCTTTTCTGCCAATTCTTCTATACTCAGCTCTGCCACGGAAGCCTTAAACAGCAACTCATTTACATGCTCCTGCAAAAAGCTTCCCACATCACTGATGTAACCTGCCTGATACAGAATATGTGCCAACTGACCTCCCAGTTCTTCCAGATAGTCTGCCTTCTTGTCCATAGCTCCTGTCAAAAGATTTTCTATGAAGGCTACTGCTTCGGCAAATTCCTGTCTTCCTCGCAGCCCCTGTAACAGCCACTTGTCATGAGGCGGATACTCCTCAGCCACATAGTACAGCAGCTTCATGGCTTCCTTCGCTGCCTCTGCTGCCAGAAGCTGTGCCATAGCCTTATCTCCCCGCTTGTACATTCTTTCATAATTATACTGACCGGACTGAGCAAACTTCGCCGCTGCCTCCGCCAACTTCAAATAACGCAGTCTCGCAGGATAGCCGGTCTCCAACAGATTTCGTATCCTACGGAACTCTCCTGCCTCATCCTGAAAAACTGCCCCATTTACTGCAGCCGCCAAACGTTCCTCAGAAATATTTTCCCAATGAATATTTTCCGCAGTCCATGCTTCGCCATCCTTGGGACAATTCTCAGCCCCTAAAAGACTTCTATAAAAATCCCCTATTTTTAATACTCCTCGACGTTTCTCAGACCAGACACTGGGTTGAAACACATATCCTTTATACTCTTTGGACAGATTTTCATAAGCCTCCTGCAGCTTATCACCAATCTCTGCATATACCTCATCACTTACCCACATACAAAAGCTCGGTCCCCAGTCATGGTCTACCGAAAAGGCATCATCATATCCGAAACAATCAGAGCCTTCCCCTACCAGTCCCACTGCTATCTGCCCCTGATAGTCGCCAAACTTTTCCTCCAGCATAGGTCTGCCATATTCCTCGAAGTATACTCTGCACAGCTCTAAGCCTTTGGGGATAGAGTTCTCTCGTATGGCTGATGGCTCCTTCGCAGGCACCTCCTCTACTTCAGCCTGACGCTGCTCTTGTCTGCATCGCTGTACCTCTGCACACTCTCTACAAATCTGTGCATTCTCACGCATCCTCTCATAAAATTCATTTTTACCATGCTGCGCTTCGATGCCCTCCATGGCCTTGGTAAAAAACTCCTCTGCCTTGCCATACTCCTGTCGCTGATAATAATAAGTTGCCAAAGAAGACAATGCAGCATAATAATGGGTTCCTATGAGATGGTTCCTTTCATATAGTAAGATGGCTCCGCCAAAATACTTCTCTGCTTCCGCTCCCTGTCCCAGCTGCAAACAGGTGCTGGCCAAATTCGTATAAGTCACTGCCTGTTCGAAAATAGTGTCCTTCTTTTTCACTACAATAGCCAAAGCCTTTAACAGACTTTCCTTCGCCAAGTCAAAACGCCCCATTTCCTGATAAAGCAGACTGAGATTATTATAAAAGCTGGCCCAAAGCATGTCCTCCGCCTCCAAAAGCTCCCCATACAACAGTGCCACCTGCTCATACTTTTTCAGAGAATCCTCCAAACGTCCACCTGCCCGATAAGCATTGGCAATATTCAATAATGTAGTGGCATAGGGCAAGGTATTCTCCATGCCCAGCTTATGCAGAATCTCTTGTACCTCCTCCGCATACTTATAGGACCGCTCCACTTGGCTGGTTTCCCTGCAATAACCAATCAACTCATTCAAAATCGGTACTGCACCTGCCCAATCTGCCTTTTCATATGCCTCCTGCAAAGCCTGTTCCATGAGTGCTTCTGCCTCTGCTCCTTTATTTTCCGCAAACAAACGGTCAATTCTTTCTGTCAAATTCTCCATGCAAACTCCTTCGGATTCCTTGTTAATCCACAAAATACTTATTTATTCGCCGACATGACAACAACAAAAGCTTCATCATCCGGCCGTAGGATACTGAAAGGTTATGGCCTGCACCACCTTGTCCTTTACCAGCAGTCCCACATACACAGGAAGTGTATCATAGCTTCCCTGATCCACATCCCCGATCATGATATAATCAAACTGCTTCAACCAGGAGTATTCTGTAGTCCCATTCGACACTTCCACACCGTCCGGATAGTGCCCGTTGTTCCAGCCCATGCAACCCCATATCTTCCGCTCTTTATATACCGGTTGATTCTCAAAATCCACCACTTCCATATTCGGATATCGTTCCAATACTTCCTGCTCGGTCATACCTACCTTTAGTCCATTGGCAAGAGAATACTGCTCTCCCACTATAGCATAAGAGGCTCCCATGAGAGTGGGCTGTTCCTCCTGCGGTTGATGGTCATACTTTCCATAAAAGTAACAGATACCCTCTATTGTAACAATATACCAAGACCCCTCTGCTGCTCCCGGCAGAAAGCTTCTGTATTCCTGTACTTCCCCTAATGCTGCTGCCTCCTCATAAGTATACTCCTTTACCTGCGGAATTACTACCATGTCTTCCTTCGGAAATTTTTGCAGATATTTACGTGCTGCCTTTACCTGCTCCTTCGCAGTTTCCTGCATATCTATTTTTTCCTGTTCTACTATATCCTCCGGCTCCGGATCCTGATTCGTTGGTATACTGTCCTGCTTAGATACTGTCATAGTAACAAACAGCCCTGCTGCTACCAGTGCCAAAATGACGCAAGGGATAATTATCATTTTCTTCTGCTTGCCTTTGACAATATCCTCTAAACGCTTCGCCAGCAGCTTCTTATCCTCTCCCATAGAGGCAGCAGGATAAATGCCTCTTTTCTTCATCACACTATATTCTACCACCCACAGCAGGCTTTCTCCATAGGCAATTCGCTCCTGTCTGGTCATCTGCTTGGTTACACGATAGTCACAAGCGGTTTCACAATCCTTTCCTGCCTCATAATATGCAAGCCACACCAAAGGATTGTACCACTGCACCAGTAGACACAAGGTTCGCAACAAGACCCATATGTGGTCCTTTGCCCGATAATGCTCCAATTCATGCTGCAAAACATGAGCCTTTCGCTCCTCTTTTGCCAACGCCTCCGGAGACAGATAAACCGCCGGACGAAAACAGCCCCACAGACAATTCATCCCTTCTGCCTCATACAAAGGCAATCCATGCTCCAGAGTGCCTACCCTTCTTCTGCTTCCTCGTATTCTGCGATACCAATGTATATTTCTTATCCCCAGAAAAAGTGCAAACACTACCATTCCGATTATCCAAAGCCCTCTGAGCCATGTAGGTAGCCATAAAGAGAGACCCTGCTGATTTTCTGTCTTTACCGCTACAGTCTCCTGCTTTTCAGGTACCAATGGAAGAAATGCACCAATATATTCATTCTCCGTCTTCGAGGGCAAATGTATCGCCCCTACTGTCGGCTTTGATTCTGATTCCGGAAATGTCTCTGATCCATTCTGCCTGTCTCCTACCATCATGACCGTCTCCGAGTTCTCTGACCTCTGCACTTGTCTCAGTGCTGTCTCCAGATGCTCCATCCACTCTGTCTGTGGCAACACCACTTGAAAATGCACGGGCAGCAGAATTCGCAGCGCCACCAATATCCATAAAAAATATTGCACATTCGGATTTATTTTCTTTCGAAAGACCCAGCGTATTCCCAACAAAACCAGAATACATACTACCGTTCCTACTATATACTCTGTCCATGTAGTCCATCTCATATGCATGACCTCCTATCCGTCCGCACTTTGCCTCTCCACTTTGCTCAACTATGTTTTTCCTCGTCAAGCCTCCATGTACCTTGTGCTGTTAATCAGCTCCGATTATACTCCACTTTCCTCGTTCTGCTCCTGTGCCAGCTTATCCAAGAGTTGATGCAGCTCCTGTACATCCTCCGGTGTCAGCTTGTCCGCCTCTGCCATATAGGACACCATAGCCCCCAGCTTCCCGCCGAAAAACCTATCCAATATATTCCGAGTAGTCTCCAATACTACCTCTTCCTTCTTGGCCACGGCATAATAATATTTCGTACGCCCCAGCTCCTCATAGCGTACCGTCCCCTTACTCTCCATCTTTTTCAAAAAGGAGATGATGGCATGTCTGCTCCATCCCGTATCTGCCTCCAAAGCATCTACCATTTGTTGTATGGACAAGCCTTCCTTTTCCCATAATAAATTTAAAATCATCTGCTCCGAACCGGTAATCTTCATGCTCACTTCTCCCTTAGTAACCTTTTGGTTACCTTTATTGTAACCAAGTGGTTACTAAATGTCAAGACCTAATGTTCCATGCATATTTTCCCATGCATGTGGCACACTAACGAAAACATTTATTTTTTAGAAAAGAAGGTACTCTTATGACATTATCCACCCATTTAGAAGATAATATAGCCGGATTAAAAAAGCTCCTTCCCATCGGAAAGAGCTTCGACATAGTCACACGAAATCTATATTTGGGAGATACTCCCGCCTTTTTCATTACTATCAACGGTATGTGTCGTACCGAGGTTTTGCAGCAAATCTTTTCAGACCTGCAAAATCCTATTTACATGCAGGACACTACAGTAGAAAATATTCAAAACTACATTGCTGCCAAACTCGGTTATACCCAAGTAGAGCTTTCCTCTGACCCTGACAAAATCATTCGTCAGCTCCTAAGCGGGCCTTCCGTCCTTTTCATCGAAGGCTTTGCCCAAGCCATTATCATGGATGTACGTAGCTACCAGACCCGTAGCGTGGAGGAACCGGACACAGAGCATGTGACCAAGGGTGCCCGGGATGGTTTCGTGGAAACCATGCTTTTCAATACCAACCTGATACGTCGTCGTATCCGTTCTACCAAACTGACCTTTGAACTGCTCTCTGTAGGCAAAGACAGTCAGACCGATGTTTCTATCGCATATATGGATGATTTAGCAGACCCTCATCTTTTAGACAAGCTTCGGTATGAACTGAAAAAGCTGCCTGTTTCTGCACTGACCATGGGAGCCAAAAGCTTAGAAGAATTGCTCATTCCGAAGCATTGGTATCATCCCATGCCCGGTATTCATAGCACGGAACGCCCGGATGTAGCCAGCAGCTATTTATTAGAAGGACACATTTTAATCATTGTGGACAATTCCCCTACGGTATTGATACTGCCCTGTTCCCTCTTCCAATTTACCCAAAGTCCTGCGGATTACTATCGCAATCCGCTGACCGGCTGTTATTTCCGACTGGTGCGTTTTTTGTGTATCCCTATCAGTCTGTTCCTGATGCCGGTCTTTTATCTGCTCACTGCTTATTATCAGGACTTTGCTGTGAAATATCGTCTTTTGTCCGATGATCCGCCCGGATGGTTGGAGTTAACCATCTTTGTGTTTGCTGCTGAATTTTTGTTGGATTTGTTCCGTTACTCTTCCGTCCACAGCGCCTCCCGCTTCTCCGGTTCCCTATCCATTGTAGGTGGTTTGATTATCGGTGAAATCGCTGTAGAGCTTCAGTGGGCTACCAAGGAAGTCCTGTTCTATGCTGCCATTACATTGCTGACTACTCTGGCTTTGGCAAGCATTGACCTGGGCGATGCCCTACGCCTCTATCGAATGTTTTTGCTGATTGCTACGGTCATCTTCGGTATCTGGGGCTTTGGTATCGGTACCGCTTTGGTTCTATTGTCTATAGCTACCACCCCTACTTTTGGCAGAATGAGCTACCTCTGGCCACTCCTTCCCTTCCACTGGGGAGCACTGCGAACCTTACTTTTCCGCTACCCTACCTTCAAAGCCCAGCCCAGCAAGGTCTGGCAGAGGAGGTAGGGGCGAGCCCTACCGGCTTTGTAGTTTCTAACAGCTTTTCCCAAGTCCCAATTTACAAAAGACAGACATTATGAAATGTTAATCATGATCTGTGCCTGCTCCCCGATTTTGTCTATTTCATAAGTGATTCCAAACAACTCCTGCATATCCTTTTCTGTCAGCTTTATTAAGGCCGTATTCACGATACCCTCCGGCTTGTAAACCACTCCGTTTCGCCTGCAAATATAACTATTCTCCTCTACTTCTATGGTTACGACATTGTTCCCCTTCGTCCAAATCACTGCATTCTCAGTATATTCTGTCCGATAGCCGACGGTCTCTAACAATATATTCAAATCGTCATAATATATATAAGCACCTTTTTCTTCCAATTTTTTCGGATTATCCCATATAATATAGCAGTCCCCGTTGGCTCCCAGAGAATGACCGAAACCGTAATAAAGAGAAATAGGTACATCCTCTTCCTGATAATACACATCCTTTATTTTTTCCGGTCCATAGGTCAATAAAATATCTTCTGTAAGCGTTTCCTCAATTCGCCCTTCTCTAACACAGTACACATACTGCCTTTCTGCATTTTGAATATACGTTTCCACCGTCTCTGCATCTTCCTGCCCTACATAACGAAAATCATTATTCCACACGCATGCGTCCTGTGAAAGTAAACGCACACGGGGCACGATGCTTTTCGTGGCAAGTTCCTCATTGGAATATGGTGCCAAAGGTATTTCCAGCTCCTCACAAGCCACCATTTCACAAATATCTGTTACCGCAGCTTCCACATCCTCAAAACAGGAAATCTGCACATCAAAGTAAGCCTTCGGTAAGTCATCATAACCGATTCCATTATAATATGTATAGGGAAAGCTTATATCCTCCAGCTTTTCCCACAACACCGGATTTGCCTTCAACAGCTGCATATTATAGTCATCTGTATATCGATAATAGGAACCAAAGCCATACTCCTTAAAGCCTACCAGATTAAATTCCACACCGTTTTCATCCTTAATGGTGTAAATATAATCCTTATCCTCACGTGTATCATCCCCCTTAATGTTCAGCTTTTCCATATCTGCATCCAGATACTCCCTATCATAGCGTGCCTTCTCCTCTGTAGATATGATTTCAAATGTCCCTCCATAGCGTTCACTCAGATAATCAGTTATCTGGTCACCCTCCATTTCCTGATATTGATATCCGCACCCTACCAACGATAACACACATACTAATACAAGAAAAACCGTCTTCACGAACTTCATTCCAACAACACCTCGCCCAAAGAGTATAAGAACATACTCCTACATTTGCTCATAGTATAGTTATTCTACCATTTTGCATATTAAAAATCACTTCACTCGCTATCCCAAAACTCCCTGTATGAATTAATCTCATATGCTATCATTTCAGGATAGATTTCATAATAATGCTTACAGACTTTTTTAAACAATACTAAAACCTTATCATAACCGCAAAAATCAAGCATTCTATCCAAAGTATGTTCCACTTCACTGATTGGTGCAACCCTACTACACAAATCATATACTATTGGCTTATATTGAATATATGCTCTTTCATTTATATGTTCTATTTGTATTGCCAGCTTGCTTAAATCGTCATTCTTGCTCAAATCATTCCCTCTATTCTGCACTATCTGTTAAGAGTTTCTTTAACTCTTCTATGTCAGGTAATGCCTTTTTCATAATATCTGACATATCTTTATATGTTTTATAGGTTGCTACGCCCAAAGGCTTATCATAATCTCTAATAACATAATCCACAAATGCTTTATTCATATCCTTGCACAGAATAAGACCTACTGATGGATTTTCATGTTGCTTCCTGACTTTGTCATCCAGAATTGTCAGATAGGTGTTCAACTGCCCTAGATACGCCGGTTTAAATTTCCCGGCCTTTAATTCCACTGCTACGAGGCAATTTAATTCACGATTGAAGAACAGAAGGTCTATATACAGTTCTTCTCCTTCAACCTCAACACGATATTGATTCCCCATGAAAATAAAGTCTGTTCCAAATCTAATTATAAACTCCTTAATATTATTGACAATTTCATTTTCTATTATTCTTTCATCAATGTCATCAAATGCTTCCCCAAGGTTCTCAGTATTGATAAAATCAAGCAAATAATTATCTTTGAAAGCCTTCGTTGCTTTTATTGCAAACTGCCTGTCCGTAAGTGTATTTGAAAAATTATTAGGTAGATTATTTCTTTGCTGGTATAGTCCTGATTTTATATATTCCCTTAAAGTATATTTATCCCATGCTCTCGTAGCACATTCATGAATATAAAAGATTCGTTCCTCAATGTTCTTAGTTTTAGATAATATTTCCATATGATGTGTGAAGCCTAAAGATATAAATTCATTCCAGTTTATATCGCCAGCCATTGGCTGACGAATTGCTAACAGAAATCCCTCTTCATTGACTTCTAAATCGTCAGCTATTGGCTGACGATTTACATAGGCACTCCATTCTTCATAAAACAAACGCATATTTTTAATATTAGTTTCCGAAAACCCTCGAACACCAACCAACTCCGATTTTAATCTAGTTGAAATTGTTTTTATCGCATCAGTTCCCCATGCACCATTTCGTGTATTTTCCGACACATATTTGCCAATCCCATAATACAAGGAAAGTAATTCTGCATTCCCTGCTTTTGCTGCTCTATAGCGACTTTTTTCAACAGCCTGCTTAATTGCCTTTACAGCATATTCGTATTTGCTAATATCGTTCATTCTATCCCCTTCCCAATTAGTTTGACATCGTCTAACAAAAAATTACATCTATATTTGCTTTACATAACAGTGAATCCCCTCCTACTCCTCCTTCTTCAGCAGTTCCTCAAAGGGGAAGTATCGCTGCCCCGTATTCTGTTCCTTCCACTCTTCCTGACGTTCCTGATTGCAGGAAGCAATCTCCTCCCGCAGTCCCTGTGCAGAAAGTCTGGTAGCACCCTGTCCCCAGATAATCATCTGTTCCAAGGCATCGGAGGTAGCCACTGTCACATGGTACTTACGACCGATTTCATGAACTGTCTTTTCGATGTACTGATCCGCAGTTTCTGCCTCCTTGGTGTATACTACATAAATATTGTGATACTTGCTCACACTGCCGGGATTTCCCTTGACCTTGTAAGCATCAAATACCACGATAAGGGTATTCTTCACATAGCCCTGATAATTGCTAAGAATGTCCATAAGCTTGCTTCTGGCAGACTCCACATTCACCTTGGCTAATTCCTTCAAATCCTCCCAAGCAAAAATAATATTATAACCATCTACTAATAAATATTCTTTCAAAGGCTCCTGCTTCTTGGGATGATAGGTTACTTCTTTTGCCGGAGTGGAAATGGTTCTTCGTGCCTGACGGTTCCAAGGGTTCTTGTCCTTGGCTCGATTGCCGTAGGTACGCTCGAAGATTTCTTCAATCTCCTCCTGACTGATGAATTTGTCCTGATAGGAACCGCCTGCCACAGTGTCGGTATACTCTTGTTGCCCCACCGCATCAGCTTCTGAGGCACCCTGCCATCCACTTTCCACATGGGCGTAAGCCTCTACCTCTTGCCAACCTACCACGAATCCGGCACCGTGAGCACAGAACACAGAACCGGTAGGATTTTCCAAATCATGCTCGGAATCATACCCATAGGCTTCTATGACTTCCGCTTCATTATGACATGGGGCATAGCACTGAAAACGACAGGTGAGCCTGCCTCTTCCTCTGGCATAGGCATTCACCTCAGACTGATATCCGTTCATGGTCACTACCGGTGCCGTACCTCGAAGAACCGACATTTCTCCCATGGTTTCCGGCTCCTGAAAGGTACCATGCATACGCTGAATATCGTTCATGGCTCTTCCGATACATTCTGTCGGGATTTCCAACACATATTCATAAACCGGCTCCAATAGCTGACTCTTCGCACGTTTCAGACCGTGACGCACCGCCCGATAAGTAGCCTGTCGGAAATCACCGCCTTCCGTATGCTTCAAATGAGCCCTGCCGGCTATCAAAGTAATCTTCATATCCGTAATCTCGGAACCGGTCAGCACTCCCACATGCTTCTTTTCCTCCAAATGGGTCAGTATCAGCCTCTGCCAATTTTTGTCCAATTCATCCTCACTGCAATCCGCTTCGAAGCTCATCCCGCTTCCCGGCTCCCCCGGTTCCAAAAGAAAATGCACCTCTGCATAGTGTCGCAGAGGTTCGAAATGACCGATGCCCTCCACAGGTTCCAAAATAGTTTCCTTATATACGATACTGCCGCTTCCAAACTCCACAGCCACATCGAAACGCTTGGCAATAATATCCTTCAGGATTTCTACCTGCACCTCACCCATGACCTGTGCATGGATTTCACTACTCTGTTCTCTCCATACGATATGCAGCTCCGGAATTTCCTCTTCCAACAGGTACAAATTCTTTAACATCCGATGTACGTCACAGCCCTCTGGCAGCTCAATCCGATAATTCAATACCGGTACTAAAACAGGCTGCTCTCCTTCCACGGCAGCCCCCAGTCCTTGTCCGCAAAAGGTGTCTGACAAACCTGTCACTGCACAAATAGAACCGGCTTCCACCACCTCTGCCAATTGATAACCGGTTCCGGAATAAATACGCAGCTGGTCTGCCTTTTCCTCTCCGATTACCTGTTTCACCTTCAAGGCTCCGCCCAAAACCTTTAAATGGGTCAGTCGGTTGTTATTATTGTCTCGGGTAATCTTATACACTCGGGCTGAAAATTCCTCGGGATAAGAGGATAATGTACTATACTCTACCATTCCGGCGAAGAAGCTTCCCAAGCCCTTCATTTTCAAAGCGGAGCCGAAATAGCAAGGGAATATTTTGCGCTGTGCAATGGCGTTTCGCAGACTTTCCTGCTCCACTTCTCCTGCATCCAGATATTCCTCCATCAATTCTTCACAACACATGGCTGCCCCTTCACAAAATGTTTCGTAGCCCTGCTGCCTGTCCTCCTCAGAAAATGCAAAAAACTCTGCCGCTTCCTCCTCGATACCGGGGATAGGCATAGGCTTTCCTGCCAGCTTAGCAAAGGTAAAATCCACACAATTATCATCCAGTTTTTCCTTGAGCTGTTGCAGTAAGCTTTCCTTATCCGTTCCCGTCTGATCCATCTTATTCACAAAGAGAAATACCGGTATCTCATACCTTTTTAAAAGCTTCCATAGGGTTTCCACGTGCCCCTGCACACCATCGGCACCACTGATTACCAATATGGCCGCATCCAATACCTGCAGGGTACGCTCTGTTTCCGCGGAAAAATCCACATGTCCCGGAGTATCCAGCAAGGTTATCTGTCTCTTCTGCTCCCCGCTTTGCAATACCACCTCTGCCTGCTTGGAAAAAATCGTAATTCCTCTTGCCCGTTCCAGTTCATGAGAATCCAAAAAGGCATCCCCATGGTCCACTCGTCCCAACCTACGGATGCCTCCTGATACGTACATAATACTTTCTGCTAAGGTGGTTTTCCCGGCATCTACATGTGCCAGAATCCCCACCACCAATTTCTTTGCTTGCTTACTCATTCCTCATTTCACACCAATCAAAGTTTTCTTTTTCGCATATTAACACAGCCTATGGCAACCCATTGATTGCCACAGGCTTATCTCTTTGGCTTAGAAGCCCAAATCTTCTCCTACCAGAATGACCTTGATTCTGCCCTCATGTCTGGAGAAACGAGTCACCAGGAACTGACAGCATATAGTATCCTTGGACATACAGTTTGCACAGGAGCCGTTCTTCTTACAAGGGGTTTCCAGAGGGAAACGCTGTGCATTAATGGGTGCTGCTTCATTTCTGGCACGATAGATAGCTGCATCTACATCCTTTGCCACCTTATTCATACCCACTACCATGATAACATGGGTAGGACCATAAGCAATGGCTGCTACACGATTGGAATTGCCATCGATATTTACCAGAATACCATCCTCTGTAATGGCATTGGTACTACACAAGAAATAATCGCTACCGAAAATCTTCAGTTCTATCTGCTTTTTCTTAATCGGATCCTTACAACCATCTCTGTCAAATACTACATAATCACCAGTCTTAGCAACTACCTTCAGACCCACTTCATCAATGGATGCGGAACCGCCCCAACCGATACTGCTTCCTCTCGGTATCAATTCAAATACTTTCTTCAAAGCTGCTTCCTTGTTGTCTACATAGTAGCCTTCCATGTTACGGGACTGGAGGCCCTTGATTACCTTTTCTGCTAACAGCTTATTTCTTTTCTTCTTGTTTGGATCCATACCTTATTCTCCTTTATTGTCCTAATATTTCTGCAATCTTTTCAATCATTTCGTCTTCCTTGAGACGGAACTTTATCTCTACTCGTCTGGAACCATCCATATTGATTTCCGTCGAGTTTTCCTTGTACACCGGGTCACTGAAGGAACGACCATTCACCGTCAAAAGGGTCTGCAATCTGGCAATCTGTTCTGCATCCAAGCCATTCTTCTCATCCAAACAGAACTTTGCTACTGACATGGCGCGATTGGTAGAAAGGCTCATATTCATCAAATAACCGCCATTGGTGTCCGTATGACCTTCGATAATAATCTCTGCTATGTAATCCTTGTAAGCATCCTGTAAAAGTACATCCAGATAAATCGGGATGATTTCCTTCAATACCGCTTCACTGGCAGGTGTCAGCTCGGACTTATCATGTGCAAACAATACATCGGAAGAGAAGGTAATGGAACCATTCTGTGCATCCACCTTCAAGCTGGAATTGTTAAATTTGCTCTGTAGTTCTCCGATGATATCCGTACGGATACCTACGATATTTTTCAGTTCTGTTTTGGTATAAGCCAGTTCTGCCTTAGCATTGTCGATTTCCAAATAAGCTGCATCCAATTCCGCTTTGGTCAACTGTGCGGCCTGATAAGCATCCTGCAGCTTAATCAAAGAATTCTCCAGCTCAGTCTTGGAGGCATCGATTTCAATACGATAATTCTCCAAATCCAGCTTCGCCAGTTCCAGCTCTGCGGAAGCCTGCATCAAAGCAATCGATGCCGCGTCCAGCTCAGACTGTGTCAGCTCTAAGGCTGTGGTCTTTTGTTTATAAATGGCGAGGGTAATGGCAATGATTAATATAAAAATCAATAACAATGCTGCCATCATATCGGAATAGGACTGCCAATAGCTTTCCTCCCCATACGCAACTGTTCTTTTTCTCTTACTTCTCATATGTCCTCTCAATCTGTCGCATGCGTGCAACAAACACTACACTTCCTTCATCAATCCGAAGGTATACAACTGACTGCTAATCTCGTTATTAATGGTATCGCAGGCTTCATCAATCTTTTCCTGCTGTGCCTTCAATTCCTTTGCCAAAGCCTGCTGCTGTGCCATAGTCGCTTCCAAGGTCTGCTGCAGGGTCAGGCTGGCACCTAATAAAGTTCTGGTGGTTTCCTCCATGCTCTTATAATTCTCTGCATAAATCGCCTGTGCTTCACAAGCTTTTGCCAAAGTAGCACCCAATCTGGCGAAATCATTGCCCATACTCTGCTCCATCTGCTGGGTAAACTTCTTCACAATCACTTCCACGCCTCTGGTCTGCTCCATGGCATTGCCCTGCAGAAGCTCGGTCATCTGCTTCATATAGTTTGCCATATTGGCCTGATAAATCAGCATGGCCTTGCTGGTTTCATCGGTAGTGATTACCAAGGGTTCTACACATTCCCGATAGCAGTCCAAAAACTCAGCCAGTTTTTCATAAGCATCTGACTGAATGGCACGATAAATAAAGGAAAATACCAACGAGAAGAAGATACCATATACGGAAGTATGGAATGCTACCTTCATACCACCCAACAAAGGACCTACATTGTCTGAAATGGTGTAAATATCATCCCCGCTAAAGGAACCCAAACCAATGGACAAGCCCAAAAAGGTACCCAAAATACCCAAACCGGTCATAGTACCGGAAATAGCGGTATTAAAATAACTCATGCCCACTCTGTTGAGGATATCTTCATTGATAAAATCTTCAATATCACAGGTACCCACCAAACCTCTCTTGGTCTGATACCCTCTCATCTTCTTCTGATAGCGCAGAAAAGCCTCATCCAGCTCCGGATATCCGAAAGGCTGCTTCTTCTTGCTATATTCCTCCCAAAGCTTACGATTTCCCGCATCATAAGCCTTATAAATCTCATCCGTTACCAAAAGCAGAGAATCCGTACAACGATTCAGACGAATAAAGCTAATGGTAGAAATCATAAACAAAATACCTATGATTACCAAAAAGCCAATGTTAATAATCAAATTGGTCATATCCGTTACCTGACCGGTAAATACACCATTGATATAAAGTATTACTACCACCATGGCAATATACAGCAAAAATAACAAGTAAAATAATTTGTTTTTCATAATCCTCCTCCTTTGTCTCCTATGAAAAAAGTGCTACCGAAATAGCACTTTAAAGTTCCTCATCCACATGATTCCCCTTAAAAGCCTCTGCCTGTAAAGCTTTATTATTTTTGTCATAAGGAGTATCATTCTGGTACTTTATTTTCGTGGTGGTAGTTCCGCCTGCCACATAGCTCCTGCCGCATTCCGGACAGATAGCTGTCTGTAACCGTACGCTGGCCTGTAATACCTTACCATTTCCTTGAGACGCCTTTTTAAATGCATTGGATACATGCTCCTGCTCATGTGCTCTTACTCTGGATGCAGAATTCTCCGGAGCAATATGAGCGGCTGCCTTAAAGCTGACCATCTCATCAGAGCCGTCCTGATACTTACGTTCCTTACAAGTCTGACATTCTGTTTTCCCGGTACGCTGTACCTTCCCGGCAGTCTGTTCGCTATCTGACGTAGATACATTCGTCACTCCCTGCACCTGTGGCTGGAAAGAAATAGGCAACTTATCTTCTATTCTCATGGACGCACTCCTTTCTCAACGATTCACTGAATCTATTTTAGCACATTCTCAAGAATTTAACAATTCCAATTCGATACATTCCCAAACTTCTTCTCCGGTTGAAAGCCCTACCGTACAAAAATATCGACTTTTTTCGACCTTTTCCTTCAGCCCTGCTGCCGCATAACAATAGGCTGCCTTGGGATTGTTGGCAAAAACTCCCAAGCTTACCCTTTTCACCTGCAAAATATCAAAGGCATACCGAATAGCCAGTCGCAACATTTCCTTGCCGTAGCCCTTACCACGCACCGCACTGTCCACAATGATAAAGCCAAAGCGTAAATCATTCTTTGCCTCATCCAGAAAACGCATAATCAACTGTCCTCTGGGCACACCTTCCTCATCAATGGCCGTCATAGTCCAAAAGCTGTCCGACTGACCATGCTCCTCATAATGTGCATTCAGCTTTTCTGCTGTCAACGGATAATCATTCATTCTATCTGCTGACCACTGAAAATACTGCCTCTCATTCACAATCCACTTGGCAATATATTCCGCATCCTGCGGTTTATATGGTCTCAAACGTAACATAGGTACCTCCCAAACTTGTTTATTTCTGTATCAACTTATCATAATAGGTATATAGCTTCTGCACACCATTTTCCAATATATAATAATGACGAATATAAGGCACCAGCAGTACCAACAACAAAAGAGTTAGCACAAACAGTCCCGGCTGTACCAAAGCCAGACTGGCCAGTACCGTCATCATGGTCAATATGGCAAAGGTAATGGTCACAATCAAATGCACCAGTCTCTCATGCTGAAAAAAGCCTATCTGAATCAAAAGCTCCTGTGCCTGCTTGCTACGAGCCTCCGCACTAAGCTCCTCTATCTTTAACTGCTCCATATCCTTTAAATAGTCCTTCAGTCGTTTTTCCATGCCGTTCCTCCTGCCCCCGCACTTCGTGCTGCTTGTCTGCTCCGCAGTCGCTTGTTTTTCTGCTCGCGTACTTCCCAGCTCGCAAACCCGCACTTCGTGCTGCTTGTCTGCTCCGCAGACTGTTTGCTCACTATCGCGGCAAAAAACAAATGCCTGCTTCGCAGTCGCTTGTTTTTCTGCTCGCGTACATTATACCACAAATCTCTGGTAATTTCATTAGTTGTATGGTAATATAATTGTTACGAAATTATTACGCAGTTAGGAGCAACACATGAAATACATTTTGACACATTATCTATCCCTATGTGCTTTAATGGTTTGGCTGACTGCCATACCTACCCAATACATGCCACATATGGATGCTTTTTTATACAGTCAGGAAAATGCGACACTACACGCCCCCAGAGTGACAACAACGGAGAATACGTCTATAGCCTCAACAGAGACGACTACCTCACCTAGCAACGTCGTCACTTCCACCGAGGAGCTTCCTCCCATGCAGTCAGAGGCTCCCCTTTCTGTTTCACAATCGGAAGACAGTCCATCTGAGGAAACAGCGGAACCTCTCTTCGCCATCGCTCAGGTGAACAACTACGTTAACATTCGTAGCATGCCTACTACAGACAGTGCCATCGTCGGCAAGCTTCCCAATGGTTCTGTGGCAGAAATCCAAGGCACCGCCGGAGCAGAAAACGACTGGTTTCAAATCATATCCGGCAATATTTCCGGGTATATCAAATCCGAATACTTCCTTTCCGGAGAAGCTGCAGAAGCGGTTATGGATGACTATGTGATGACTTATGCACGGATTATGGTGGACCGACTGAATGTCCGCAAGGAAGCAACCACCGGTTCTAAACGGATTGGTTACTTAGAAAAGGAAGAGACGGTAAAAGTTCTGGAGGATACCGGAGATTGGCTGCACATCGAGTACACCGACACTACCAAAGGCTATATCGCCAAGGAATACACACAGCCTTTTGAATCCTACCTTTACGCCCAGACCTCAGAAGAGGTGGCTGCTCAAAAAGCTACCTATGCCGCACGGGAAAGTCGTGTGCAGGCTCCCGAAACAAACAAACCGGAAAATACCACCAAGGTAGTGCTTCCTGCCACCACCACCTACACCAGCAATGAAGAGCTGCGCAAGGCAATCGTAGAAAATGCCTTGCAATACGTAGGCAACAAATATGTCCGTGGCGGCAACAGCTTAGAAAATGGTACGGACTGTTCCGGCTTTACCATGCTGATTTATGCTCAGTATGGCTACTCTCTCAGCCGCACCCCGCATGGTCAATATACCTCTGCCGGACACAGCATTGATTATAGTGAAATCCAACCGGGAGACATTATCTGCTATACCGAAAACGGTACCAAATGCTCCCATGTGGCTATTTATATGGGGGACGGTCAAATCGTCCACGCTGCAAACAAACGCAAGGGCATTTGCATCGGTAAGGCGGAATATGGAACCATCCTTGGTATCAGGAATGTGATTGATTAGGATACTTCCCCCTGAAGCACCTGCTCCCGCGTGAGCACCCAGTCTGCGAATACATCTTCTGACCACTTTTGCAGGTCGCTTAACCGAAGGGTTACCCCACCGTATTTCTTAATACCGTGGGAAGCGGCCTGCTCTTCTGTATATTCCTCCAGCAAATAAACACTTTCCATACGCACCGGCATGGCATTGTAATGACAAACCATGGGAACCACTCCCGTGTTTTCCATGACCAGTTCAGGACCTTCCTCGTCCACATGAATGGTGATCCAGGCCATTCCCTCCAACATACAGAGTGCCTGCTTCTGTGTAGAAACATAGTTTCCTAAGGAATAATAGCAAAGTGCTTTGTTTCCGTTTTCTGCCTCTACCCATTCCACCGGCTGTACCACATGCGGATGGGTTCCGATAATAATATCTGCACCGGCCTCTGTCATCTGTGCCGCAAACTTCTTCTGATAACTGGAGGGCTTGGTCGTATACTCGGTTCCCCAGTGAGGACAGACGATTACATAATCTGCCACTGCATCCGCTGCCGCAATATCCTCCAAAACATCCTCATGAAGCGTAGTAAAATCTATACTTCTGGTATTTGCATCATAGTCACAGAGCATGTCCATATGCCCTTCATAGCTCTTGGGAAATGACGCCATATTCGGAGAATAAGTATAATTCAATATAGCAAAGGTCACATCCTCCACCTCCAACAAGGGGATTTCCTCTGTTGCACCTTCCTCTCCGTAAATACCCGCTACCAATACCTCCGGATACTGCTCCCAAAACTTTACACAATTCAAGATACCCTGCTTCTTCTGGTCTGCCGTATGATTGGAGGAATGTAGCACCACATTGAAGCCTGCATCTACCATAGCGTCTCCTACCTCAGTGGGAGAATTAAAGTTGGGATAGCCGGAAAATCCCCGGTCGTTGCCGCCTAAAATCGTTTCCTGATTAATCATTTTCAGCTCAGCCTGTCCCAAGAAATCAGCAATTCCCTCAAACAAAAAATCATAATTGTAGCTACCATCCTCCTGCTTACCGGTATTCACAATACCCATGTGCATCAGGTTATCTCCCACCATCATCAGGTTAATATCATACTCCGGAAAAGGAGTAGGTGTAGGTTCCGGCGTAGCTGTTGGCTCCGGGGTAGGTATGGGGGTAGGAGTAGGTGCCTCGGTGAGTAGCGGCTGTTCTCCCTGTGTCATTCCTTCCGCAGAAGGCTGACCACTGTTCGAATAATTCATACCTGACGCCAGCTCCCCACAACCGCACAAACCATATATCACACAAACCAACACTGCCAAAAGCAGCCATCTCTTTCCTCGTCTCATTTTCATCCTTCTTTCTGTTTCAAATCTATTTACTGTTTTTCACTTTACCACAAAAGAAAAACGCAGGCAATTCCTTACCTACGTTTTTTCTACACTTATCACATTTTATAACGCATCATCCAACAAATCCTGATAAAACATGGCATAATCCTTACGCTTATCCTTGATAAACTGAATCGCAGAGGAAGGATGTGCATTCAGAATACCGGTGAGCAGATAAGGAATATCATAGCCCCATACCACGCCATCTTCCTTCAGCTTCACCATCTGCTTCTCCACGAAATTCATAATCGCCATCTTATTGTACTTGGGATTACGCAAAAAGCTCAACAATAGCTCCATATAGCAATTTCCTGCACCACGTCCCATACCGCTGACGGTAGCATCCAGGAAGCTTGCTCCTCTGGAAAGAGACTCAATAGTATTTGCAAATGCCAGCTGCTGATTGTTGTGTGCATGAATACCGATAATCTTATTATATTTCTTCGCCACATCCAAGTACTTTTTAGTCAGTCGCTCCACCTGCTCCGGATAAAAAGCACCGAAGCTGTCCACCAGATAGATAACGTCTACACTGCTCTGTGCCAAAAGCTCCAATCCGGCATCCAGTTCCGCATCATTTACCTTGGAAACTGCCATGATATTAACAGTAGTCTCATAACCCTTCTTGTGTGCATCCTCAATCATCTCAATGGCAGCAGGAATGGTATTGATATAGGTTGCTACACGAATCATATCGATTACACTGTCCTTCTTGGGCAGGATATCCTTCTTAAAATCCGTACGTCCCACATCTGCCATCACTGCAATCTTTACATCCGTCTTGTTATCACCTACAATGGCACGAATATCCTTTTCCTCACAGAATTTCCACTTACCGAAATTCTCCGGATTAAAGATTTCCTTAGATGCCTTGTAACCAAACTCCATATAGTCTACGCCTGCCTTAATATTTGCCAGATACAAATCTCTGACAAACTCATCGGTAAAGCGGAAATTATTTACCAAACCACCATCTCTCAAAGTACAATCAACCACTCTGACGTCGGGACGAACCGAAATCAACGAACCATGTCTCTCTCCCATAATAGCCTCCTGAATTCCCCTGCTGTGATTGTTTCTGTGCAGGTTTCTTTTCTTAAATTAGCATTTTGTTTTATATGTCACTTTAAAGTGTAACACTTTAAACCGCTAAATTGTTATAAGCATAATCCTTTTTTCTGCATTTGTCAATAGGGAAAAATAAATTTCTGCACAGCTCTTACTTCAGCTCATACCACACCACTCTGCCGCACTCACGGCTTTTTTTCAAATCAATAATTCTTTGGTTGGCTGAGCCACGAAACTTCAAACGAATATCCTTTTGCTCCTCTACAAAGGGACCATCCACCAGCACATCAATCAGTTCCAACATCCTGTCCGTACATTCACAATAAGCACGACCGCCCGGTACCAAATCTACATCATACAAATACCCTGTGTAGCACCAGATGTTCTTGTGAGGATACTGTGCTTTTACCTTTTCCAGAAAGCTTATTAATCCACGCTGATTCACCGGCTCGAAGGGCTCGCCGCCTAACAGTGTCAGACCTGCCACATAGCCCGGTGCCAACTCTTTTAACAGATATTCTTCTGTTTCCTCTGAAAAAAGACTTCCGTACTGAAAATCCCATGCGATTTCATTAAAGCACCCTTTGCAACGGTGGGTACAACCGGAAACAAAAAGGGAAGCGCGTACGCCTTCCCCATTTGCTATGTCACATGTTTTTATCTCTGCATAATTCATTACAGATGTAACACCCTTTCTTTAATTTCCTGTGTTCTGCCTTGATTCCAGAACTGAGTACCGATGTAACCACAGGTTCTACGAGCTACGTTCAAGGTATTCTGGTCACGGTTATGGCAGTGAGGACATTCCCAAATCAGCTTGCCGTCCTCTTCCACAATCTGAATTTCTCCGTCATATCCACAGTTTTGACAATAATCACTCTTGGTATTTAACTCTGCATACATAATGTTATCGTAAATAAACTGTATCACACTGATAACTGCCGGAATATTATCCTGCATATTGGGTACTTCTACATAACTGATAGCACCTCCGGTAGAAAGGGACTGGAACTCTGACTCAAACTTCAACTTTGTAAAGGCATCAATCGGCTCTGTAACATTTACATGATAACTATTGGTAATGTATCCCTTGTCCGTCACTCCCTCGATAATACCGAAACGCTGCTGTAAGCACTTGGCAAACTTATAGGTGGTACTTTCAATAGGCGAACCATAAATACCGAAGCCAATACCGGTTTCTGCTTTCCAGCCATCACATACCTCATTCATGTGCTTCATGACATCCAGTGCAAAAGGCTTGGCGGTAGGATCCGTATGGGACTTGCCTGTCATATATCTGACACATTCACAAAGACCTGCATATCCCAGCGAAATGGTAGAGTAGCCTCCTACCAGTAATTTATCAATAGGTTCCCCCTTCTTCAATCTCGCCAAAGCACCATACTGCCAGAGAATCGGTGCTGCATCCGAAAGGGTGCCCTTCAAACGATGATGACGAAGCATCAATGCATCAAAGCAAAGCTCCAGTCTCTCATCAAAAATCTTCCAGAAACGGTCATAATCTCCTCCGGAGGAAAGTGCCACATCTACCAGGTTGATGGTTACCACACCCTGATTGAAACGACCATAGAACTGATACTCACCCTTTTCATTCTTCCAAGGGGTCAAAGCACTACGACAACCCATTACCGGGAAGCAGTTGCCTTCCTTCAGTTCCTTCATTTTCTTCTCAGAAATATAATCCGGTACCATTCTCTTGGCGGTACATCTGGCTGCCAGCTCCGTCAAATAGAAATAAGGCGTACCTTCATATACATTATCCTCTTCCAATACATAAATCAGCTTCGGGAATGCCGGGGTAACCCACACACCATCCTCGTTCTTTACACCTTGGATACGCTGGTGCAGCATTTCCTCGATAATCAATGCCAAGTCCTTCTTTTCCTGCTCGTCCTTGGCTTCGTTCAAATACATAAATACGGTCAGGAATGGTGCCTGTCCATTGGTAGTCATCAGGGTAATCACCTGATACTGAATAGTCTGTACACCCTTCTCGATTTCCTTCTTCAAACGCTTCTCTACAATCTGTGCCAAAACATCCTCTGTAGGCACCTGGCCTAACATCTGTGCATCCTCCAGCACTTCCTTACGGATTTTCTCTCTGGAAATCTGGATAAAGGGTGCTAAATGCGCCAAACTGATACTCTGTCCGCCATACTGATTGCTGGCCACCTGTGCAATAATCTGTGTGGCAATATTACATGCCGTAGAAAAGCTGTGTGGCTTGTCTATATAAGTCTCACTGATTACTGTGCCGTTCTGTAACATATCCTCCAGATTCACCAAATCACAGTTGTGCATATGCTGTGCGAAGTAGTCCGAATCATGGAAATGAATAATACCCTCTTTATCTGCCTTCACAATATTTTCCGGCAAAAGCAAACGTCTGGTCAGGTCACGGCTCACCTCACCGGCCATATAATCACGCTGTACGCTGTTAATAATCGGATCTTTGTTGGAATTTTCCTGCATTACCTCTTCATTATTACACTCTATCAAAGAGAGAATACGGTCGTCTGTGGTATTGCTCTTACGAATCAAAAAACGGGTATAGCGATACTTTACATAGCATCTGGCAACATTAAATGCTCCCTGCGCCATAATCTGATTCTCCACCATATCCTGCATTTCCTCAACAGAAATAGCACGATTCATCTTCGTGCACTTAAAGTTAATATACTCTGCAATCTCCTCAATCTGAGTCTGGGTCAGCTCCTGACGGATAGCTGCCTTGTTTGCTTTGGATATGGCATTGACAATTTTATCTAAATCAAAATCTACTTCGGAACCGTTTCTCTTAATAACCTTCATAACACTTCTCCTTACTAAAAACTACAGTTCCATTATACCCCTAAATGTTGTGTTTGTATAGTCCGATTTTGAGTTTTTTCTACAATATCTTGTGCCACAGAAAAAGGTTTTCTCTACGCAAAGCATGATGTTTACAGCACTTTATACTAATTCTAATACTTTTTCAAAGAACTCCCGAAAGCCATCCTCCACTGCCACCTTGTCCAATTCATCATTCTCTAAATCATAATAATATTTCCCGGACTTTATATCGATGGAAAGACTATCCAGCGGAAATCCCTTCTTTCGAAAAGGATGCGGCTTATCCGTAATCAAAAATGGTTCGCTTGCCATACTCTCTTCCATGGCCTTATAAACATGCTCCTCATCCATGACCAGACAAATCGCATTGCGGTATCTGGCGGTAACCCCACCATATTTACGTGCCAGCCCTGCGTAATGCTCCAGCATCTCCTCGTCGGTCAAATACTTACCACCTACCGTACGCACATGTATGCCCGGCTGCTCCGCCTCAGTAACCTCATCCAAATACAAGCCGGAATCGCAGGAAAACACCGGCATACCGAAAGCTTCATAGTAAGCTCTCGCCTTCTTCTCTGCATTTTCCAAAGGAGTATTCCCGTCCTCCACCACCTCTGGGATAGGCTGTTCCAAATCCTTCAAGCCAATAATTTCTATATCCAAATGTGCCAACCTTCTTCTCATGGAAGAAAGCTTCGCCGGATTTCCCGTTCCGTATAATATTTTCATGGTTGTCCCTCCTATAGCTCCAACTTCAGCTGTGTAAATTCTTTCAAGGACTTCACCTTCCGCTCCGTTATTTTATCCCCTTCCTGCAAGCTTCCACACAGCAGAGGCGAATTTACATCATAGAACTGACTGCTTTTCTGCACACTTTCCATGCTATAGTTTGCATAGCAATAGCAACAGCCGTTTCGACAGGTATTATAGGTTCCTACCTCTATACTTTCTACGCAGCCACACTCCTGACGCTGGTTTTTATCCCTATTCACCTGTAGACTACAACCGATTATCTTTTCTATCAAAGCTTTATCTATACAATGTCCATGCTCTATTCCACACTCTGCTAAATCGTACTTCTCCGCACAGGACAACATACTCATACCGTTTTGTGTTGCGATTTGGCTGATTTTTGTGGCAAAAATTTTCAGTTCTGTCTCTCCCTTTTCCTGTACGCCCAGCATTTGCATATTCTTATCCATTTTAGCATACCAATCCAAGAAACTAATGACACAGGTATCCGTATACCCTTTCAGTGCTTCTGCAATCTGTTCAAAAGCCCTCAAATGATACGCTTCCGTATAAGTATCCGTAAAAAAGATAGGGTCGTATCGCCAAATCACCCGCTCCTTACCAATCTGCTTCGAAAGCCTCTGAAAAGCAGGTATCATGGTTTCTTTTTTGTGGGGCACATATGGCTCCACATCCCTGCCATAACCGGTCAGGGTGAATTGAAAATAATACCGGTAATCCTTTAATTCGTCCAATCTGTCCAGCATAGGTAAGGGGTTCTTCGTCCAAAAGACAATACAATCCACCACCTCCGGTGACAAATCTATCCGGCTAATCTGGTGTGGGTTCATAGGATTGCGCACATATAAAAAACCCTCTTTGATTCGATTGAAAAACCATTCTGCATAATAGCTTGGCACATCCGTGCGCCTGCTGACACTTAAAATCATACCCATCTCACCTTGTGTGACTATCCGGTCACTCCCTCCATAGGGGCTTTTGGTATCTTAATACTCCTTATTCAGATAACAGCGTACACCGATAGGCTTCTCTGATATCTGCGATGGAAACCAGCCTATCATCACGTACCACATACCACACATCAAATCCATTTAGGCGACTGGCCTTTACCCCTCTGGCAAGAGCCGCACAGGTATGCATATCCAACAATTCCCCGTTATATAGAATCTGACCGTTTCTTTGGAGTGTTCCAATCTGTTCTCCATTCTTCAAGCAGAACCATTCTCCTTCTATGAGAAAATTCTTTTCTATCATTTCCGGAACGGATACCTTCAGAGGCTTCTTATCAAAATCCGCTCTTGCAATAGGGGTATCCTCAAATACCTCTGCTTCGATACGGGCACTGCCAAATTTGCAGTAGGTTTCGTCCCTTTCGATCATGATATACTTTCTTCCCAAACGCTTGGCAATGGCACCGGTAGTCATGGTACCGCCAAAAGGATCCAGCACCACATCCCCTATTTTCGAGGAAATGGCAATGATTCTGTACAACAGCTCCTCCGGCTTCTGGGTACTGTGCACCTTATTGCCGGCTTCGTCCTTCAAACGCTCATTGCCGGAACACACCGAGATTCTCCATACAGAACCCAGCTGCTTACGAATACCCTTGGCAAACTCTTCCTCTGAAACCGTATCCGTGTTCAATTCCTTTGCGGTTTTATAGTGAAAGGTAAACTTAGATTTCTTACTCTTGGTAGCCCATATGAGGGTCTCATGACTGTTATTTAAGCGTGTCCCTTTGAAATTCGGCGTAGGGTTTTTCTTGTGCCAAACCACATCATTGATGAGCCAATAACCGATTTCCTGCATGATGGCACCCATGGTGTATATGCACTGCATGCCTCCAATCACCCAAATAGAACCGTTGGGCTTCAGCACTCTGTAACAGGCTTCCAGCCACTCTCTGGTGAATTTTTCATAGTCTTCTAAGCTTTCGAACTGGTCCCACTCATCATCGCAACCATCAAAGTCCGTTCCCTCTACTCGCTGCAAAACCCCTTCCACGCGCATCCAGTAAGGCGGGTCCGCAAATATCAGGTCCACACTCTCCGCTTTCATCTTATTCATTTCTTCGATGGAATTCCCATTGATTATCGTATTATACATAATTCACCTGCGTTAGTTTCTATCTTTTGCTTCAGCAATGATACTATTATAACACAAAGGAGGAGGGTTTGGAATCGGGAAATTGCTTCGTTTTCTCACTTCTAATCCTTTGCCACGCTTCTATCAGCTTTGGTTGTATCAATGGATATGTCCAGTTTTCGGGTAGCTCCTCCATAAGTTCTATTTTTTCTATTTCGCTTTCAAGCTTGCCTGAAAATTCTGTTATTTCTGCAAAACATAACAATCCAAATGATTCTTCGCCATTCTCATTCACACTTGTCTTACCGGTGACAGAATACACACAGATTGGTTCTATATCAAACTTAACAGCACCTGTTTCTTCCCGAAGTTCCCTCTTCGCAGTCTCTAAAATATCTTCTCCCACTTCGCGGTGACCACCCGGAACTTCGTATGTATCACGCTCCTTGTGCTTACACAATACCCATTTACCATTGCTCCTGGAAATAATCACTGCAAATTTCAACAACGCATCGTCCACTGTATCATAAAATTTTACCTCTAACATCTCACCGTACTCCCTCCCACTCTGCCATAAATTCTTCCAGATACGCTTCCATAACCGCTTGTCTATGTTCCGCCAGTTTCTTTGCAGCTTCTGTGTTCATCCTATCTTTCAGCAATAAAAGCTTTTCATAAAAGTGATTGATACTCGTAGAATTACGATTTTGCTGATACTCCTCTTTCCTCATATTCATCAGAGGTTTTATCTCCGGGTCATATATCTTTCTGCCTTTGCTGCCACCATAAGCAAAGGTTCGTGCAATTCCTATGGCTCCCATAGCATCCAGCCTGTCTGCATCCTGTACACATTTCCCCTCTATTGTACTTGGTACAACAGAATCTGTTCCTGCAAAGGAAACTTCCTCTATGATTTTGCACACAGAAGCTATGATTTCTTCATCCACACCACTATTTCTCATGAAGTCAACTGCATTTTTCTTGGTCGCATGGGTTTCCGGCGAAAGTTTCGCATCATCTACATCATGTAATAATGCAGCCAACTGCACAATCAACATATCTGCATTTTCCTGTTCGGCAATCTGCAGTGCCAGCCGATACACTCTCATGGTATGATGATAGTCATGTCCGGTACAATCGTCAGCAAATATTTGTTTTATATAGTTTATGGCGGTTTCTATCATTGGGGGTGCCTCCAAGTATTTTATCATGTGATTTATCATAGTCAAACCTTCTAAGGTACTTGTCAATTCTTCATCATTACAGTCTCTAAATCATACATCTTTGTATTTGACATAACCAGAGATTGTAGGCATAATATCAGTCCGAAACCTAATTTTTCAACCGGATTCGTGTGTTACGATGAACTGTTTAGAGTTCTCCTTTACTATGGTGGATAAAGGTCAAATCGAAAGTTTGGCTTGCTTAAATAGGAATACTATTACCATTCCATACAATACTTTCCGTATTAATATCTTGTATCGCCCAAGTTATTACTTTTGCCACAAATGATGGAGTAACAATCTCAGGAATATCAAATGGTAATAAATATCTATTCCACATTCCATTTGTATTTTTATTTTGAAATATTTTACCCTTACTTATGATATATGGTGTATCCGCATCTATAGGACATGCTAAAATTAAATGTTTGTCCATAGACACAATATGCAAAATATGATAAGGACTATCATAATCCATTTCCACATACCAAATGTATTCTGTATCACCAACACTTATTTTTCGTCTCCCTTTTTTCCTAACACCCATATATTTTTCCTCAATAAACTTCAAATTTTTTCGAGTATTTTCGGGGCTTTCCCATATTTACGGGCTTTCCCACCCATCAACATCTATGTAATTTTCACTTTTCCTTATATTTTCCCATACAAATAAATAGCAAGGGAAAACCTACAGCTTTTTCTTTGCAATGTTTTTATAAATATTTTTCTTGAATTCATTCTTTGAGTGAAAGAATTCACTTTCTGACTTTGTTAATACATTCTTTTGTGCTATCGCTTCTACTGTACAAATCAAATCTGCTGCCTGTGATAGTTTATACTGATTCGTCTCTATCTTTCTAAATTCCACATTCGAAAACATGGTATTAAACACAGACACAAGAATCTGCGCCAACTCAATCTGTCCATAATCATAGTAAACAATAATTTTATCAAAGGATGAAAAATAGGTATCTTTTGCCCGAAGCTGATTTGCAATCTCTTTTGTCAGTTTATCCGTGTAAGCCAGCTTGGATTTTTCTGCACAATCCCCCTGATTAATCACGGGACAGATGTACTGAATATCCAGCAAACGAGTAAAATGATACAATGCATTAAACAACGCTTTTCTTTGTTCTCTTAAATCATTTTTATAAACACTTTCACGCCTGATCAAAGGACCTGTATGAATTGTATGCTCCGGATATCCCCAATTACTTACCTGTTTTTCCAATGCTTCAATATTCTTTGAAATATCTATTTCCTGATTATGTAAAACCATTGCAACATAGTAGTTCGGTGAAGAGGGATTGTATTGTCCAAAATCTCCGGATTCATCTATAAAAACACTAAGTACTTTTTCTTTCATGTAACCGCCCCTTTATGTAGAAAAATGGCGGGGTAAATCCCCGCCAGCCGGTGGACCAGGACCTTTCGGTCAGCCCAAATATTAATGCACTTCGTGCAACAGATTCATATCTGTATAAATATTATATGTTGTTTTCCTTAAAATATCAACTGGTTTTTATAATATTTTCAGCCTCGCAGAGCGAAATATACCCTTGGCACAAATCTTTGATTTGTACTCTGGGTATTTCTACTCATATATAAATTAGTCGCTTAAGTAAAAACATTTAGCCATACTGTAATCAGTGCATCGTATACACCATGTGCGATAATAACCGACAACAATGTACAATTTTTAATTTTAACTCTACAGATGCAAAATATAGCTCCGATGATACCGGTCCAAAGAATCTGTACTATATTTCCTCCCAGAAAATGAAACAATCCGAACAGAACCGATGAACCTATAATCGCACCTACAACGGAACCAAAAAGTGTTTCTAACTTTTTGTAAAAAAAACCGCGAAAAACAAACTCCTCCACCAACGCAATTGCAAAAATAAAATAAACAAAATCGTATATGAATTGCCACATATATTGATATTGATGTTGATTATTTACCCAGTCACTTTTCCCTGCTAAATGTGGTATTACCGTAAAAACAAATGACATACACAATGCAATACCAAGTCCTATCAGCACCTGATATCCAATTTTTTCCTTTGAAAATCCGTAGTCAGACCACTTATCCTTATTAAAGAATACAATACAGAAAGGAACCAGCGCAATCGGCAAATATGTTACAATCATCAAAACCATACGAACAACAAGAGGAAGACTCATAAGCACATATTGATTAAATGCATTCACTCCCAACAAACCACCAACCACACCGATGATTGCAATTACCATCTGTATTATTATTTTATTACGTTCCTTCACTTTCATCTCTCTCTTTCTTTGTCAATACTTTCAGACACCATCTCCATTTGCCGCAATGCGGGCATCGCATCCTTCTTTTTGCAACCATATTCATTGCTACTGTATAATTGATGAAGCCGGGAACAAAGGTTTCTTCACAATGTAAACACTTATAATATCCAAATGTCCGCCCGCCATCAGTGCAAGTAAACCAACCGAAAAAACGGCACATGCAATAAACACCAATATACCTTTCGCCTGATTGCTTATTACTTCCGCATATGTATTCACAACAACAATCAGCGTCACAAAAGAAATGATGGATATAAGTCCCATTAACAGAATCAGCATTAATTTCGTTCTGTTCTCTTTCTTTTCTTCTAACAGATGAACCATTTTTTGTTCTGCCTTTTTCATATAATTCTCTTTATCCAAGCGTTCCCCCGTCAGCAACTCATTCACCGAAATTCCCAGCGCCTTACAAAGGGGCTGCAACAAGGAAACTTCCGGAAATCCTTTGCCGCATTCCCATTTGGAAATTGTTCTGTCACTAACATTAAGAAGCTCTGCGAGTTGCTTCTGAGTATAATTTTTCTTCTTTCTTTCCTCTGAAATAAACTTGCCTATTTTTTTCAGATCCATGCTTGTCCTCCTTTCGGGTCTCATTATCATAAAAACAAGCTCCGTTGTACTAATTCTTTCCCTTGTTTTTTCCCTTATCAGAGGTCATAAACAAGGATAGAACGATATAACAGTTATTAAATACCTAAAAATACCTCTAGTGAGAATTCAAATCTCCTACCGCTTCCATTATATCCCTATTCTCCCATCTGTACAATTACAAAAAACAAAAGCCCCGATAAATCGAGGCTTTTGGAATAATTCGATATTTGATTATCTCTTTGTTAACGCTTGGATAGCTTGAAAAGCCCGAAAACAAGGGATTCCTTACATCGAATGTTGCATACGTGTTTTACACGGTAGACTGCTCAGGACATCCCACGACTTCTCTGTACTTACAATCCGCATATAGCGTTAATCGAAAGGAGCTACTTATGACTAAAATAATTTTTGCAATGTATAACCCTGAAACTGACTGCGTTGAGGTTAGTCTCAACGATGAAATCCATGTCTCTTTTAACTGTCAAAAATGCAATGCCTCCGTTCGTCTGAACGAGCCTTCTGACATTGCTTATCTTACAAGGCTTGCCACAGAAGAACCGGGACTGTACGCCAAATTGGCTTCCTGAGATGGTGGTTTGCAAGGGTATGTTGAGGCAATGGGGGAGTTTAATTAGTGGGTTCTTCATCTACTATATTTTTATTTGAACATTTACTGAAATAGAATACAATTTTATTCCAATCAATTTGAATAATTGCTAACCCCGTCAAAAAACTATTATTTATTAAGTTCCAAGTTTCAGCATCAATCTGCTCTTGATATAACCACACGTTTAGGCAAACAAATATTAGCATATACATCAATAAGATTTGATTTTTCAGTTGTTCATCATCATAGGCTTTGCTTTCATCCTCAAATCCTAACATTTTAGCAATAAACCATTGATTAATTATTTTACCGAATATTCTATAAACCACTATAAATAAAGAAAACATCCCATACAATGCTAACATACCATATCTTTCACCTACCAACTTCAAAACAATGATTGTAATTATCAAAAAAATGGTTGCACAAACTGACATAGTAACCACAGTTGAAAATATATTCTTAAATCTCATGGTTATAAAATACGCCAACATTGTACCAGCAAATAAAAATAATCCAAATCTAAACGATTCATTAAATACAAAACCTGCTATTAAAAAACCCACTATAACTAACACTAATTTCCCAAATAATCCATCATCAAAATTAATTAATTCTAATACTATTCCAAACAATATAGTTTCAATACAAACAACCATATATGCAATATTTTCATAAGAAAACTCTTGTAAATTATTTCTGTATAACAAAGAATATATGATAGTCCCCAACACTACAAGTATTATACCAATAATCATTGAAATGATATGAAA
>JAZQEK010000078.1:0-3567 GCA_045538995.1 Acetatifactor sp.
GCCAATGTCACTAAGTTAGTGGCAAAGGCTGTGTGAGTATCCCTGTAAGAATGAGTGCATCCCCGTGCGGGATGCACTTTTTCTGCAAAAAGGGCATGACAAATAAGCGGATCAAAAAATCCGCTTAAAAAAGCTATTCAAGCCGCAGCATTTATGCTACTCTATAAAGGAAGCTGACCGCTTTTTTAGCGGCCACATTCCGAGGCCTGCTTCTGCCGGTACGAATGGGAGAAAGATACCTCCGAATCACAGCTTCAACATCCGGTGGAGATACATTACCAAGAAGGAATTGTCTGCAAACCTGTACCGCAACAGAAAAATTGGCTTTGCAAGGGTATTTTCTGTTTGTTTTTTGAATGACTACGTGCGAGGTAATCAATTCAGAAAAGTTGTACATGATTAGTCTGGCAAAAACTTCCTGGCATATGTACTCCACCTTTTTTGCGTGAAAATGTAGGAGCCCAATGGTGTATTTCAGTTCCCGAAATGCCGTTTCAATACCCCAGCGCATGCCGTAGAGCAGCTTCAGCTCCTCTGGAGGAAATCTCTCAGGGTCTAAATTGGTAATAACAACCTCAAAGGAATTTTCTGAAATAGGAAAGCGAACAACCCGGAAGGGTAAATAATAAGAGGAAAAGGGATCGTGTTTTCTGTTCTGCGCAGGTAGAAAGTCAAATGTTGTGGATGTTGGAAGCAGCTTATAGCGGTTTTTATCCAAGAGCCGCTGTTTAGCTTCCGCGTTCTGTCGTTTGGTCAAATGCATAGGGAAAAACACGTCAAATTCATTCTTATCAGGAAGCGGCAGGCCGGCGGCAATACCACTGGAATGAATATCCTTGATCCGAATCAAATATTTCCATCCTTTTTCCTGGATATGTGCCATGAGATTGTAGTTTTCGTAGTTCCTGTCAGCAATAACAATTACGTTATGTGCTGGCGAACGGTCAACCATTTTACGCAAAGTTCCGCTTTCGTCAAAGCCTCTCTTCCCATTCAGTTCAGCATCTACATAGGTGTGCTGAAGTAAATCATAAACAGCATCCAAATGGAGCAGATTGTATGGCTGCTGGTCTTTTGATCCAGGAAAATAAGATTCTGTGTCATCCGGATTTGTAGGAACCTGAATGTCAGAACCATCCGCAGCAAATAAACGGAATCCTTTATATTGCTTTGGGGTATCTGTCTGTTTGATAAACAAGTCGAACAGAGCAGGGAATGCAAACTCGTTGATTTTCTGTCGTTGTTGGATAAAGGCAGATCCGGAGGCTGTATGTTGGTTGCAGCCAAAATAACGAAGTAATTCATTGGTCAAACTACCACCCTCCATGCAGAGGAGCGCAGAGATCACGGCTGACAAAGGCAGCTTTCTTTTTCGTGTAAAATCCCGCTCCGGGTCTTTGACAAACATCCAGGATGTATCGCACAGTTGGGTAATGGATGAACGGAGTTTTCTTTTCGTGGACTCGATATAATATGACATTGGAGGCCTCCTTGTAATTAAGTGGTGGGGACACTTCTAATTACAAGGGCCTTTTTGCTAACCGCAGTTAGCAAAAAGGCCGCACATTTTACCCTGTTTGTCAAGTATAATTTTGAAAATTGTTGCAAAAAAACTGGGGCCCGCATTTCTGCGAGTCCCAGCCTTTCTTAACTTAGTGACATTGGTGCCGCCAGCACACCCTTTTACTTGTGTGATAAATTGTTGTTTAGTTTGCATCGCCCCGTCATGTCATCCTGTTATGAAATGACATTTGTCAAGTAGAAAAAACCTGTCAAAAGGTATAGTTGTCCCAAGGACATCTGAAAAGAGCCGAGACAGTCAGAATTCCGGCATTGGCCATTCTGTTATACGCGGATTGGTTACCGCAGGTCAATGGTTTCGCCTGGAGCTCTACTGTCTGAGCGCGTGGATCACAAAAGTGCCACTATAGGATGAACGTAGATAGCTAAACCTGCTCGGAGTCTCGGCTCCTTACAGACATCCTCAGGAAATGTTTGCTTTTGTCTCCTTGACTACCTTTCATCACTCACAGAAAGCTGAGTCAAGGACGAAGCCGCAGAATGCGGTGCGCAGCATCCTTGACGCAGCTTTCTGTGAGTGATATTCTCCGTCAAGGAAGCAAAAGTTAAGCGGAAATATTATCAGTCATCATACCCCAGATAAAGCAAGCCAGTTCTCTTGCAACCGCAGTTTTGGCAATATTGTGTTTGGATCTCAATGCGATTCGATAAAATTTTCTTTTCAGGCGTTCAGTTGCTTTGTCTGCATAAGCGATTACTTTCGGGTCGTTTCCTGCTTGTCTGTTAGCCAATTCTTTGGATTTCTTTCCTATGGCACCACGACTGTATTGCTGCGATGCTTCCACCAGTAAACGACGCAAATGGGTATTTCCGGTTTTTGTGATACCGGTACGATGCTGATTATCACTACTGGAATGTTCTCCGGGCACTAAACCAAGATAGGCAGCAAACTGCGATGCACTTTTGAAACGGTGGAAATCACCTGTCTCAACCAACAGGGATAGAGCGGTATGGGTTTTAATGCCTGTAAAACAGCATAGTTTCCCTACCTTTTCTTCGTAACGGACTGTATGAGACATTTCCTCTATTCGCTTGTCAAAAACCGCAATCTTCTCGCTTAACTGGTAATACAAAGCAAGATACTCCCAAAGAGTTTCTTTCAAAATTGCGTTACTGAATTCCAGTTTTTCCAACCAATTCAGATGTTTTTGAGTCCAATAAGTCTTGCCGTCAAATTGAAAGCCCAGTCTGGTGGTAAAGGAAATGATCTGTTGCTTAGTTGCCTTTAGATGTTGCTTTACATCATCCCGCATACGGATATATTCCTTGACTGCGTTGTCTTCCTCGTCAGGAACATAGACCGGCTTATACATGTGATAGGCAAGGCATCTGGCTATTTTTTCGGCATCTCTGCGATCATTCTTTATTTTATTATTGGGCACAACAGCCATAGTGGAGGGCGCAAGAATAACACAATCCACACCGTGGTTGGTTAATTGGTGATACAAAGAATACCCCAAGCAACCGGCTTCGTAACCGCATACAAATTGGGTATCCTTACCGCGCTGTTTCCTGATTCGCTCAATGTATTTGAGTATCTCGTTGTAGTCAGGGCGAGTTTGAACAGTGGCAAATGCTTTGTCTTCTTCAATGGTGTAACAGCAAAGTGTGTAATTTGTGGTATGGACATCCATCCCAATATAGGTTATACTTGTCATGGTGACTCCTCCTTGTATGTGGTAACTCCAGTTTCTTAAGTGTTGCACCTTAAGTATGACAGGTAAATCCACGTTTTGCAAGTGAGGAGTCATTTCATATTGTCTGAGCGAGCGTAAGCGAGTCGAAGGATCTCTGCGGTGGGGGACGGAAGTTGTGGGTTCTGTTTCGGGCAGGTTCGATTACTGATTATATTCCTGCCGGAGGCGTTACTTTCTTGTTTCGGCAAGAAAGTAACCAAAGAAGCCGACTTAGGGGAGGCGCTGAGGTTGTACCTTTCCGGCTCGGTCGGTTTCTTTCCCTTCCTACCCCGGTACAAAACCGCCCTCC
>JAZQEK010000079.1:0-3494 GCA_045538995.1 Acetatifactor sp.
GTTACTTACTCCAGCAACTCCTCCGCGATCAGATAAAGCTCATCTGCGCTTACATCGTCAAAAGTCGTGATGTAATATCTCACCCCGTCCTTAGCAAAACAAAGCGTGCTGCTATACGTTGTCTCCGGAACATCGCTTCCATACGCAATGGTGTAGTGCGGATCCGTCCGGCTCCTCTCCTCTTCCTCTTCTGTTGGCCTGTAGGACGGCGGGACCAGGTACCTTTACCGTTATCTGCAGCGTTTGCCATCATGAAAATCATGATTACAAGAATAGAGTAATACAACAAACCACGAGATAACAACAGGATACCCAATAAAGCATACCATCCAATCCAAGGTTGATAATGCCCAGATTCTGATTATTAACCACAATGCCACGCCGGCAAGCGCGAATAGTGTCCCAAGGATCAGTAATGCAACCCGATATTTTGTATCTGCATGCCATTTCTTTTTTTCAATATATGTCCATAGGTTTTTCATACTCTACACCTCCTTTATGCAGAGGAGGATAACTTTTGTTTGTAAAAGCTGAAATCGATATGGTGTAAGGTTTTTGTGTTACACCGAAATTTCTCAATTACTTTACAGAGGCAACCTCAGTGATTTTACAGACATGTTTTATCATAGGGCGCAAAATAAGGAAAATGAGGTAATTGCTATGGATATTTTCGGAATACTGACAATGGTTGGAGGACTTGCCCTGTTCTTATACGGTATGAATACCATGGGAGATGGATTAGTTATGCTCTCGGGTGGTAAACTGGAGCAGGTTCTTGAAAAACTGACAAAAAAAAGAATCATGGCGTTGCTTTTGGGGGCTTCGGTTACAGCGGTGATTCAATCCTCGTCCGCAACAACTGTTATGGTAGTTGGTTTCGTTAACTCCGGTATTATGAAGCTGACGCAGGCAGTTGGCATTATTATGGGGGCCAACATAGGTACAACAATTACTTCCTGGATTTTGTCGCTGACAGGGATCAGCAGTGGAAATGTATTTATTAAACTGCTTAAGCCCAGTTCGTTCTCCCCTGTTCTTGCAGCAATCGGTATTATTTGCATGATGACAGGAAAGGATGGTTCCAGGAAAAAAACGATTGGAAGCATCCTGTTAGGCTTTGCGGTACTCATGTTTGGTATGGAAACGATGAGTGGCGCAGTTTCCCCCTTAAAAGACAACTCCACTTTCACCGGTATGCTGACCGCATTCTCAAATCCTGTACTTGGTATGGCTGCAGGTGCAGTTTTGACCGCAATTATTCAAAGTTCCTCTGCGTCTGTCGGTATTCTTCAGGCTTTATGCATGTCCGGCGCTGTTACCTACGGAACTGCACTTCCAATCATCATGGGGCAAAATATAGGCACCTGCGTGACAGCGCTGATTTCCTCTGTCGGCGCAAGTAAAAACGCAAAGAGAGCTGCCTTTATTCATCTGTATTTTAATATGATCGGCACTGTCTGTTTTATGTCCGTTTTCTATTTGATCAATCGCTTTTTAGATTTTCCCTTCCTGTCCGATACAGCCGGTGCGGCGGGAATTGCAGCAATTCATAGTCTGTTTAATATCGGATGTGCGATTGTCCTGTTTCCGTTTGCTGACAGACTTGTAGACCTGGCAACATTCACAGTGCAAAACGCAAAGACATCTGAGCCGGAACAAATACTTCCTGAAGAACTGGCAGCCTTGGACGAGCGCTTTTTGGACAATTCATCCTACGCAATTCAGCTATGTAAGAATGCCGTTATAAAGATGGCTGAATACTCAAAAACAGCAATTCTTCTTGCTATGGAAGTTCAGGCCGAATATGCCGGAGAAAAAGTGGCTGAAGTCATACGGCTTGAGCAGTTGGTCGATCAGTTTGAGGATGTCATAGGAACATATCTTGTGAAGCTTGCCGGAAAAGATCTATCCAGGGAAGATAGTCATTTGCTGTCTGTGCTGCTCCATTGCATCAGTGATATTGAAAGGATTTCAGACCATGCAATCAATATAACGGAAGCCGTAGATAAAATACAAAAACAGGGACTGGAATTTACCAGCCAGGGAAAACAGGAGCTTGACTCTCTGGGGATTGCAATCCGTGATATTATGACAATGACGCTGAATGCGCTTTCTACGGGTAATACAACTGCAGCTGCAGATGTAGAACCGCTCGAGGAAGTCATAGACGATCTTGTCATGGAAATGAAGCAGCGGCATATTATTCGCCTCAGAAGCGGAAATTGCTCTATGGAGGTAGGACTGCTCTTAGAAGACATTCTGACAAATTATGAGAGAGTATCCGACCATTGTTCCAATATAGCAGCGGCATTGATTGAGATACAGGCTGACGAGTTGGATATGCATCGTTATATTGATGTAAAAATAAAAGGCAGCGACCCTCATTTTCAGAAGGAATATCTTCGCCTGAAGAGTATTTATATTTTGCCATAGCGAAGGAGGGGATATAGATGGCTTTAATTTATATTGTGGAGGATGACCCAAGTATACAGGAAATCGAGGTGATGGCCTTAAAGAACAGTAATTATATGGTGCAGGCGTTCGATCGCGCCAGTTCTTTATATGATAAATTAGAAGAAGTCGTTCCGAATCTCATTCTGCTCGACATCATGCTTCCTGATGAGGATGGTTATAAAATCGTGCGCAGATTGAGAAATAATCCAAAAACCCGGCGGATTCCGGTCATCATGATTACAGCAAAGACAACTGAAATGGACATGGTGAAGGGGCTGGATGACGGTGCTGACGATTTCATCCGCAAGCCGTTCTCTGTAATGGAACTGCTTTCCAGAGTGCGTGCTTTACTAAGACGATCTCAGGAGGACGTACCTGAACAGCTTTTAGTAGGAAACATTATGCTGGACCATGAACGACACACGGTAATCTCCGATGGAAGAAGTATTATTCTCACTTTGAAAGAATATGAACTGCTTCGTTACATGATGATCAACGAGGGTGTTGTATTGACCAGAGAATCCATCATGCGCTTCGTCTGGGGTGTAGACTTTGAGGGCGAGAGCCGTACTGTAGATATGCATATTAAGACGCTTCGGCAGAAACTTGGTGAATGCGGTAAGCAGATTCATACAATTCGTGGTGTAGGTTACTCCATCAGCAAAGAATATGGTGAAGAGGTATGAAGCAGAAAATAAATATCCGGCTAAGTCTGATTGCTTTGATAGCCATTATCACCACAACGGTTGGCATTACGTCAGTATACTACAATCTGTTCCAAAGGCAGGTCCGCAATGACCTGAAACAGAATGCAGTGCTATTGGTAGAAACAGAGTTATTCCAGAATGCTTATTCATTCGGAAAAGAGAGTGCAGAAAATCTTGCGCACCTCAGCTCGGGAAATTTAAGAATCACCTGGGTCGATGAAGATGGAACTGTTCTGTTCGATAATGACACAGATATTGCCGGTCTTTCAAATCATCTGGACCGTCCGGAAATACAAATGGCATTTGAAAATGGTGAAGGAGAAAGTACCAGGC
>JAZQEK010000080.1:0-2974 GCA_045538995.1 Acetatifactor sp.
TTATTGTTAAGATTATCATTGGTTGTATTTGGATAGTCCAGAAGCATAAAATCATCAAATGCAATGCCAAACAATTCTTCAAAGCCCTGCTTGATTTCTTCTTCATTCGTAATTCCATTTAATATACATGCGTCATAATAAAGGGAAGGCAGCAGGCTAAATCTAGCACACTCTGCGCCATCATCACCCCACATGGTAATCAACACATTCTCCACACCATTTTCACGACAGCTTGTAAGTGCAGTTCTGCCTGCCTCAATGGAAAAGGCGTTATGAGGTGCATACCCAACGTATCCCCAAACTGCTCCTGCAAACCAGATGTCTTTTGCCAGTTTCTGATGAAGCTTGATATGATGGTCAAAATGAGACTTCTCCCAGTTCCAATAATCAAAATAGGTGAGGCGTACATTTTCAGGTATCATAGCAGCAATCTTCGTTGCTTGCTCGTCTGTAATATCCGCATCATCTGCCCCATAAAATGTTCCCGTAGCCAATTTATAAAACATATCGCTCCACATGCAAAGGGTAAAACCATATTTGTCTGCAATGTCGGAAACACGTTCCAAATGTCGCCCGAATATTTTCAAACGTTCCTGATATCCATACTTCTTTAGATATTTGCCAAGCCCCATGGTCTCCGCTTCATCCATTCCCACGTTAATCATACGACTGGTAAAACATTCTGCTATGGAGGAAAACATATCTTCAATCAACCCATATACCTTCTCTTCATCTGCACACAGTGTATCTGCGCCATCTTGAAGTGCAGCATACTGCGGCCAACGCATAATCGTTGCAAGATGCCCTAATGTCTGAATGCATGGTATTAATTCTATTTTCCTTTCCTTTGCATAGGCATCCAGTTCTTTTAATTCCTCTTTATTATAACGTCCACGCAAATATCCAAAATATGGGTGTCCATCTACCTCGTAAGTATCCTCAGTATATAGCATTAAAGAATTAAATCCCATTTTTGCCAGACAATCAATCATTTTCTTCGCAGTGGTCATATTCATAACTGCATTTCTTGAATTGTCAATCATTACACAACGATATTTGAATTGATTCATCCTCGTTTCCCCTTTCTATTTTTCCACTTCAAGCATGACGCTCTCGCCTGCGTTTAAACGCGCACCTTTTACGGTACCGCTTCCTTCCACTGTTTTCCCATCCATGGTCAATTTCCACGCACCGAGATTTGAAATTTCAAAAGTGGTATCTGTCACGATAGAATTATTTGTAATCAAATAGATATCTGCTATATCATTCTCAAATACGCCGATAAATAATTGAGACGCTGTCTCAATCTCAGGCAGTTTCCCTTTATACTCATGTGGTTCTTTTTCTGGCATACCGCCCTTATAGATACATTCGCTCCAATCAATTTTCGAAAAATCAACGTCTCCAAATCCGCCTTCAAATGTACCAACTGTGCATACACCATGCCAATTTGCACTCAGTATAGTAGACGCACATACTTGCATATGCTCAATTAACCTAGATACATATGCGTAATGTTCTGCCGGTTTGCCATACACATCAATCAATGCCGTTTTCCCGTTTTCACAGCCTTCAAAAGTAGGGTCACCAATCCAGTCATTTGGATATACTCCCGGAAAGAAGATAAAACCATCCAAATGATATGCGGCAGTGATATTCATATGCAGTGCTGTTTCCGCCTGTCCGATATCACGAAAACTCTTATCCCAGTCTCCTACTTGAACGCAAACATAACACGAAATTCCTCGTTCCTTCTTATATGTAGCAAAAATACTTTTCGTTTCATAAAGTCCGCGATGAATGGAAGTCGGAACCTTTTCCCATACAGGTGCAAACGGATACAAATCAGTAGACAAATGCTTGGCATTGCACTTATTCAAATATCCATCGATATATACTTTGTAGCGGGAAAATCGATTTTCCGCACCATATTCCAAATCTCCTATTAGTTGATACTCTCTTCCCGTGTCGTCACCATCACGATAGAAAAGAATCTTGTCATCCCCAAAATAATTTAACGCATTATAATGGAACTCCTTATCCGGATAATTTTCTGCGAATAGCTTAGCTGCTACTCCCATTCCATCGTATGCCTCAAATGGTCTCTCATCACTGATACAAATACCTCCAAAGCCAGGGTGATCTTTTATCGCATCAATTGACTCTATAAACTCTTTGCAGATGCTTTCTCTTTCTTCCTCTGTCATATCAAAAAAGAGTGGATATTTATCGTTTCCTCTTTCCCCAAGAAACTTTTCAAACATCTGAAGTCTAGGATAAAATGTAATTCCGAACTCTGCGCTATAATCCAGATTTTTCAACAGATACTCTATCCCCGGTTCATCATCATAATAACCATATATCTGTCTAATTCCTAATCTATGCAATAAATAGTATACCTCTTTTGTAATACGATTTGGATATTCACCTTTCGGTGCGCTTGGTGGGCAGTAGATACCCATGAAATATTCCTTGTTCATTTCGTCACCTCTCTAGTCCCTTATATATTCGTCAGTTCTACATTACATTGGACCAACTTTCTTTGTCCATCCGGCAACTCCACTTCTACCTGCTCATGTAACATGGAATCAACCTTCAGAGAAACAATCTTTCCTTCTCTCCACCTTGCAGAAACTTCGTATCCGCCTCTCGCCCGAAGCTTCTCAAAATACCCATCCTTTATTTCCTCGCTGATAGCAGGCAGCAACGAGATAAAACCTTCGTGGCTCTGTATCAGCATCTCTGCAATTGCCGCACAGCCACCCAGATTTCCATCAATTTGAAACGGTGGATGCGTATCAAACAGGTTATATAATGTAGATTTTGTAAAAAGAGCACGTAAGTTCTTGTATGCTTCTTTTCCATTATGTAGTCTCGCATACAGATTAATTAACCATGCACGGCTCCATCCTGTGTGACCGCCTCCGGATGCAAGTCTTCTTTCAATGGTTACGCCAATTGCTTTATAAAGTTC
>JAZQEK010000081.1:0-20637 GCA_045538995.1 Acetatifactor sp.
GTTTTCGATAGTTCGGATGACATACATCCCGAAATGCAAACATTACCGAATGACCTGCATAGGCAGCAATAACGATAGAAACGAGATCCGCAGGAGAATGATGAGCATATTCCATGATCTGATGAAGGCAGCAGGACAGGAAAAGTAGGACAGAGAAGGAGACTAATGACGACTTACATAGAAAGAACTCAGGAACTGAGTAAAACGATTGAAAAGAAACTTGATGAAGGAGTAAGTCCTGAAGTCCTGGCATTAACATATTTAGAGGTAATCATGAATGAACTTGCTGCCGTTATGGATGTTTTATTGATATTAGAGAGGAACAAACAATGTCAAATCTATTTGAGTTTAAACTAAATGCTGATGAGTTGAAAATAAATGTTGATCTGAACATAACACATGAAACGGCAGTTCTGTGTGCAGGATTATTGGATATGTTTTGCAGTATGCAAAGAGGAGATAAAGACATTACGTATAAAGCGTGTATAAGTTGTCCATTAATGACAAATGGTTTTTGCAATTATAGGCATATGCCGATATTGGCTGTGGAGGAGGATTAATGATTTCGTGGACTTGGTTGATAGTGGTATTCCTGATAGCTTTTATCGGTGGAATGGTATTCATGGAATGGATAAATGTACTGGATAAAAAGGCAAAAGAAGAACAGAGGAGTAAACAGGAGGAAAGTGAACTTGTTGAATTAGTGAAGAAGCTGATGGACGAGAATATAAAGGCATGTTGCACTTGTCGGCATTGTATCACAGAAAGAGTTGAAGGATTGTGTTATTGCTATTGTGATAAAGATCTTCATCTTATGGGATATAGTAAATTAATGGGAGGATGGTGCAAAAATTGGGCTGAGGAGGACGAGTGATGTTTGAAGGAATGGAGCCAGTTTTTGAAAGAATGAGACAATTATGTCAGGCCAATATATTAGCAATAGACAAGATAGCTAAAGAAAACGGTATACCTCAGCATCTTATAGCAAGGTTATTTGTAGCAACAATGGAACATGTCCTTGATAGGAAGAAGGAGGACGAGTGATGCAAATAATATATACCTGTCCTGAATGTGGCTGTGATTTACAACCTTATGAGATATGCACGAATCCGCCAATTCCCGGAGAGTATTGCCCTAACTGTGGCAAGCGTTGGGAAAACAAACCGAAAGTGGAGCGGATATTAAGGATTCCGTATAATCCAGAGGAGGACGAGTGATGAGTGTATATAGGGTCACTGCCAAGCAGGTCTACTATGTAGATGCTGACAGTCCGGAAGAAGCGAAAATACATTTTATCAATGAAGATGACCATGTAGGCATAGGGTTCACAGATGTGACAGATGTGGAATTGATGGAGGAGGACGAGTGATGGATGAATTAAGACCATGTCCGTTCTGCGGGTCAACTGTAGAAATTGAGAAAGTGCCTCTTTGGAACGGAAGTCACGGATATCATGGATGTTACGAATTTATAATCGTATGCCAAAATTGCGGTGCAAAACCGCGCTATCATCAGAACGATACAATATACCGTGGCGAAGAAGAAGCAAAAGCAAATGTGATCAGAGCATGGAACATCCGGTTTAACCAAAAGGATCACGAAATGGCATCGACTCAAGACAGGAACCATCCAAGATATGGGTTTGGAAACGAATAGTATGATTATTTGTGCCCGTCCTGCGGATACTTTCTTGTACCGGAACCGCAAGGTGACGAATTCATCAGAAAAGGCTATTACTCAAGATGCGGGAATTGCGGACAAGCAATTATCTGGAAAAAGCCAGTAAAAGTGATATTAGGGCGAAACGGTGCTATGTACGACAGCGATGGCAGACTCATAGCGACAATAGGAGCATTCCAAGCGGAGCTGGAACAGGAGGACGAGTGATGGGAACTAATTACTACGCAGTCAAAAACAGACCAACAATAGGACAGCCGTTACACATCGGTAAATCATCTGCCGGGTGGCTGTTTTGTTTCCACCAGATTAACGATACATGGAACGAGCCTCCTGTGTTTTGGAATACATACAATCAAGTCAGAGACTGGTTGAGAAAATACACAGTAGAGTCTGATGATTATATCATCATGAACGAATATGATGAAATTGTTTCGTACAATGACTTCATTGAAATGGTGGAAAGAAAGCAGAAAGATGAGCATTGCAAAAGTAATGAAGAGAACTTCCGCTATTGCAAGAATGTAGACGGGTACAGATTCGATGACAGGGATTTTTGTTAGGAGGACGAGTGATGACGCATGACAATCTTATAAGGCTCGCAAAGGCTTATGCAGAAGGTCTTGCAGAAGGACTCGACAACAACTCGACAGAACTCGACAGCAAAAATAACGAGTTGATATGGAAGCAGGATGCAATTTTAGCATTATTAGAAAAAGGACAACACTCACGAAGATATAAGATAGGTGATATATGGGAATTGAACTTCGATGAGATACGAGAGGCAATGGATACTTTACCATCCGCAGAACCAGAGCGGAAGACGGGAAAGTGGATAAAAGCCAACGATGGCATTGACGGTCATGTTAACTGCACAGAATGTTTTAAAACATATGATTGGGATACACAGGCACAGTACTATGATTTCTGTCCAAGCTGCGGAGCGAAGATGAATAAGTAGAAGGGAGAGAGAATAGATGAGACTGATTGATGCGGATGCACTGATACCAAAATTAAACTCCATTCACAAAGCAGAAACTCAAATCTTTGGCAATGCATCATGGTACTTTGCAAAGAAATGTATAAATGCTGTTGAGGATGCACCAATCATCGAGGAGCAGAAGACGGGGAAGTGGATTAAAAAGTCGGAATATGTCGGTGATGATATAAGCTGCACTGTTGTTCCTCACTGGAGTTGTTCTATATGTGGGAAAGAAGCAATAATTAATGATTGGTATATATATGAATTGTCGAATTTTTGTCCGCACTGCGGAGCGAAGATGACCGGAGGTGATGAGGAATGACCAGAGAAGAAGCAATTGAGTACATTATGAAGCTATACATGAAAGCCAATATCACTGATGAATATGGTGATATGGATGATACAGAGCCGTATGAAACGGCAATAGAAATGGCAGTCGAAGCACTTAAACAGACAGAGCGGAAGAAGGGGAAGTGGATAAATGACCAATGTAGTAATTGTGGGTACGGTGTGAATCCTATGAGAGAGAAGATGGGGAGGCGATGAGGAATGATTATTAATATACCACTGCAGATAAATGAAGAAGACATGAAGAAAGTTATCGAACGTGATTATGAGAATCGTGTCCTTCAGGAAATCGTGAAATACATAAAAACTGCTCTGGTTAAGAAAGCCCGGTCATACTATGGAGATCAGGAATTAGGTGGAATGACTACGGTGATAGAAGATCAGGTAGAAAAGTATATTTCAAAATATCAGGATCAGATAATAGAAATTGCAGGCAAGCATCTTGCAGAAAAATTAGCCAAAACCAAAAAGGGAAAGGAATTACTTGAGGGAGAGTAAAAGCCTGCTGGAGGCAGCAGGACATTAAAAATAATAAAAGGTAATAGCTTAGGAGGAAAAGAAAAGATGTGGATGAGCAGAAAGAAAATTGAACAGAAGGCTGAGAAAATGGCCTGGGAGATTATTAAACATGAAAGAAGCAAAGCCAGGCTTCTGAAACATGAGCAGGAGATAAGAAAACTTAAGAAAGAGAACAGGGCTCTCTGGGAGGAACTGCATCAGATGCAGGACAACATGCCGGGCCATATCCGTGGATATTACATGGATGGCACAGGACTTGTTGTCAGCTGCACTACTGAAAAGGTTCCGGAAGAGGAACAAAAGGAAACGGTAGCACAGCCATAATGGCAGAGGATATTATCACGCAAATTTCAAAGGGCGGTGTTCTCTGCCGCCCGGAAAGGAGAAGTGCAAAACAGCCGTGAGAAGACTGAAAAAAACATTATATAAACAGAAATGTTTTCTGGCGTTTGGCCATGGCTTTACCGGCAGTGCCGCGGATCTGGCGGCACATATAGGCTGTACTCTGAACTCAGCAAAGAAATACATGACTATCTGGAATAGTATGAGCAAAGATGAGAAACAGATGGCACTGAGAAAAGCGATCAAAGACATTAAATTCATGGAACAGACTTACGGCAGTGTTGATGTCTGGAAACCAACAGAAGAACAGCAGGAACGGCCGAAACCTAAACCGGCTGTACAGTGGGGATTCAGGACACATTATACCGTTCAGAAACAGCAAAGGTCCCGGAGCCTTATATCACATTATTGACGGAGGAAACAACATTGATAGCTGTAACGATACTTGAAATTCTGTTTATCGGTATGGTCATTACTGCATTCATAGTAGCAATTATAAGAGATTGGAGGAAAAAGTAGTATGAAATCGCAAATTCCGAAAGATGAGATTGTCATGTCCATCAGCTCTGATGCATTTTCCGGGATCCGCTGGTCATTTGACAATGTTCTGGCAGCAGTCTTGAAAAAAATGAAAATCAGAGACGCAGAGGCAGCGCAGATCAATCTGAAGATAGACATAAAGTTGGATGATATTAAAACCACTGATGCCAGGACAGGCGAAGTGATGAATGTAAAGAATCCAAAGATTAATTACAAGGTAACTCATAAGCTGGAATATAAAAGCGAGGACAGCGAGGGAGGAGAGATCCAGCAGGCAGACAGCTATCTGTACTGTGATAATAAGGGACAGTGGACGATCCGCAGGATAGAGGACGGACAGATGACAATAGCTGACTATGTACAGCAGGGCGGGAAAGATTAAAAAAGAATCTACGAACATTTACCTAAAATTACAAAGGAGGACTCAGATGCGTAAATGGATCGAAACCATAGCCCCTAAATTGGTTCATGATGAATTTAATATGTATCAGGGAATATGGATGCCGGAAATGGATCGCTGCTGGATAAGTGATGATGGATATTGTGTTACAAGCAGAATCCTTTTAACGGAATGGGGAAAAGTTGAGCATGCAGCTATCCAGAAGATAGGAAACATGACTGCAGATGGGGAAAGGGATATTCCCTGGAAAATAAAGCAGGAAATCAAGAATGAATTATTCGGAGAAAAACGTATGGCCATAGAAGTCTTTCCTTCATCAGACAGATTGGTTGATGTTGCGGATATTTATCATTTATGGATCTTTGATAAAAATTTCAGGGCGCCGTTTGGCATTCATCCGAAAGACAAACAGTGCCGGACTGTAAACAGAGGATGTTCTGTCAATAAAAGTAATATTGCTTATAAAAAGCCAGCAATTGAAGCAGTGGTCTGAAGGATAAAAAATGAAACGGGTAAAGCGCAGGATCTTCTGCGGAGCAGTATGCGAGCAGGAAGTATTCTATATAAGGGAAAATCAGAATATGCTCACGGCACAGCCGCAGAAAGAGCGGTTCCGGACAGAAGAAGAGAGGGCTGCCCACAGGGAAGCAATCTCACGGAGAAAGCACATGCAGCTGTTTAATGCAAATTTCTCCCATGAAAGCCTGTATTCCACATTAACGCTGGATAATGAAAACGAGGTGCATTATTACGATGACATGAAGAGACTGAGAGATAACTACATCCGGAGACTGCAGAGGCGGTTTCCGGATGCGGTTATCTTCGCATATATAGGAAAAGGAAAGAATACCCGGCGCTTTCATATGCATATGGTATCAAACGGAGTACCGGAGGATATGATCCACAGCCTGTGGCAGTATGGCCGGATCGACAGGATAGAGCACCTGAGGGAGCACTGTGTATATGATGGTGTGGATCATGGAGAAGATTACCAGGGCCTTGCTAATTATCTGTTTAACCACTGGGAACCGGAATTCGGAGGCCACAGATGGAAGATGACAAGGAATGCAGCCAGGCCGGAGAAAGAAGAAGCCAGGGAAATTAAAAGGAATTATACACAGGAGAAACCGCCGGCAGCTCCCAGAGGATATAAATTAGTAGAAACACGATCGAACCAGTACGGCTATCTGTACTTTAAATATGTACGGATACCGGAATCACGGTATATGACCAGAAGAAAGTATTCCTCATATTATATAGAGGAGTAAATATAAAAGCACAGCCGGCAAGCAGGAAGCAGATCTGAAAGGATCTGCAGATGGCCTCGTAAATGTGTAAAGTTTTAGAACCGGAGTGCCGGAGAAGGAGGATGTGAGAATTGACGGCAAAAGAGTATCTGGAGCAGTTGAGATGGATTGACAGGGAAATTGAATCCAAAGAAGGGGAGATAGAAGTCCTGAGGGCAAGAGCAGAAGGCAGATCATCCCCGAGGATCACAGACATGCCCAGGTCAGGAGGAGGTACAGACAATACAGATGTGATCATCAGAATGGCAGAGCTGGAAAAATATATCAGTGAGCAGAAGCGCAGGCTCATTGATCTTAAACGCAGGGTCACCAGACAGATATACGGACTGAAGGATCCCAGGAGCAGGGTGATACTGTCATGCCGTTATCTGCAGAAACAGAAATGGGAAGAGATTGAGAAGCACCTGGCTTATGAACACAGCTCAATGATGAAACTGCACAAGAAAGCACTGAAGGAATTTGAACTGGCATATCCGTCAATAAAACGCATTAAGAACTGTGGCCGCACAAAAGGATACAAAAATCCACATTAGCATGTGATACAATGCAGTTGTAGAAATATATCAGTGACGATAATTTTTTCATAAACCTCCTAAGTAGTATTAAAAAAACACAGCAGAAGCAGCACCTTGGCAGGGTGCTGCTTCTGTTTGTGAGGGAAAGGAATAGATATGGCAGGAAATAAGAAAGCAGCACCAGAACAGGAGCAGAAGAAACCGGGAAAGTTCACTGGAAAAGTAACCGGAGGAAACCTGAACATTAGGAAAAAGCCGGACACTGAATCAGCAAAAGTAGGACTGCTTGAAAATGGTGAAGAAGTAACTGTCCTGGAAGATCTTGGGGAATGGTACAGGATTAAGGCAGGATATGTGATGTCAAAATGGGTACAGTGATATGCCATCCACCAGGAAAGACAGGATAGGAGAACACCGGACCGCACTGGAGAAAAATAAAAAGATCATATTTCAGACACAGACAATCTGTGGGATTTGCGGTCAACCGGTGGATATGTCTTTAAAATACCCGGACCCTATGAGCAAGACAGTTGATCATATCATTCCGGTGTCAAAAGGCGGGCACCCGTCAGAACTTTCCAACCTTCAGCTGGCACACAGATGCTGTAACCGCCAGAAAGGTGCAAAGCTGTTTCTTACAGGAGTGAGCCAGGACAATAAGAAGACCCGGGATGTCAGAAAGACCCCGGGTACTTTAAAAGACCCGGGTGCTTTAAAAGACCCAGGTACCTCAAATAACCCGGGGATATCTGAAGATCAGACGGCGAATGGATCCAGAGCATTTAAAATTACAGCAGACAATGACAACCTTCCGCAACACATAGACTGGATGACGTATTCGTGGCTGTAACAGTGTTGTAGCAGATCACTGGCTACTCAGCAGCTATAGGCTGAGGCAGATCTGCGCAGCATTCTGACGGATAGCTGCAGGAAAGACAGACACATGAACAGAACCAGAAAAAATAAATCTAAAAACGGAAAAATATTTTTTGAAAATAATTTTGTGACAAAAGATAAAAAAATACCGGAAAGCCCTGTGAACCGTATTACTCCCAGGAACCGGGAGCCCAGACATTTGCACAGCGCTGAGCATGCAGCACAGGGGGGAGGAGACCCCCGGCCGAGCTTCGGCCGTACTTCCCCGCCTTAGTGCACAAATTTCTGCGGGAAGTATTTTTGAAAGAGGGGGTAAAAGGGGTATCTTCCATTAGCGCGCGCACGCGAGAAAAGCGTGTCATATTTTGACGTATACTGCACGGAAAGCAGGTGGGAACTTGAAGAAAAGACGATGGAAAAGCAGAATAAAAAAACTCTGCGAGGAAGTAGGAACATACAAAAAATCATTTGATGATCTGATAGATATGGCAGCTGCTTATGCGGAACAGAGGGACAATGTAGGGGAGACTCTTCTGGAGGAAGACCTGATCATTGAACAGACCAATAAAGGCGGCTTTACGAATAAAGTTAAGAACCCGGCATATGTGATATGGGACGATCTGAACAAGACACTCCTGATGTGTTTCAGGGAGTTGGGGCTTACTCCTGCCCAACTGAAAAAGATTAATGAAACCACGTTTATCCAGAGCCGGGAAGAAAAGAACGGGAATAATCTGATAAAACTTCTGAGACAGAAGCAGGCAGCAGATAAAGGAATTAATGATGGATAGCAGATTAAAGGGCATAGAATACCTGAGGCGAAAACTGAATGAAAAGAAGATCCGAGTAAACATCCGGTACAATTATTATGACATGAAGCATGTTGCACAGGATCTGAAGATTTCCACACCGGAACAACTAAGGTGGCTGAATGAAACCCTGGGATGGTGTGCTAAAGCAGTAGACAGCCTGGCAGACAGGATAATATTCAGGGAATTCCGTAATGATAACCTGAACATGAATGAAATATTCCAGCTCAACAATATGGATATACTTCCGGACAGCGCAATACATGAAGCCCTGGTTGCCTCTTGCAGCTTTATATACATTTCTCCGGATGAATCCGGATTTCCAAGGCTGCAGGTAATTGATGGAAGCCGGGCAACAGGTGTTATTGATCCTATTACAAATCTTCTGACCGAAGGGTATGCGGTACTGAAGACAGACGATAATGACAGACCAATCAGGGAAGCATACATGACACCTGATCAGACGAAATATTACGAATATGGCATTCCGGTTGAAATATATACACATAATATCGGGATTCCTCTTCTGGTTCCGATTATTTTCCGGCCGGATGCAAAAAGACCATTTGGTCACAGCCGGATCAGCAGGGCCTGCATGTCGATCATGGACAGCGCGATCAGGACAGTCAAAAGATCTGAAATCACTGCGGAGTTTTACAGCTTCCCACAGAAATATGTTACTGGTTTGAGCAGGGACCATGAAGAAATGGACAGATGGAAGTCCACAATATCTGCAATGATGATGCTCGAATCAGATGAAGAGGGACACCATCCGGTTGTAGGCCAATTTGGCCAGGCATCTGTTCAGCCGCACATAGAGCAGTTGAGAATGTTTGCCTGTGAATTTGCCGGGGAGACCGGACTTACTCTTGATGATCTGGGATTTCCTCAGAATAATCCTTCCAGTGCAGAGGCAATTAAGGCTGCTCATGAGAACCTGAGAGCAACAGCCAGGAAGGCACAACGCACATTCGGGGCAGGCCTTCTGAATGCCGGTTATGTTGCTGTATGCCTCAGGGATAATTATCACTACAGACGGGGAGTAGCCTATATGACAACTCCTGTATTTGAACCGATATTTGAACCTGATGCAGCTATGCTTGGCGGGATCGGTGATGCAGTGGGCAAATTGAACACAGCTATTCCGGGATATATTACCGGAGAGAGGCTAAGAGACATGACGGGGTTCTGATATGGCAGCAGATATTGTGCCGCAGCTGTATAAGAAAATACAGTCTGAATTTGAAAAGAATATGAAAGCCAGCAGGCTGATCAAAGACTTCCGGAGCAGAGAAAAACATTCTGCGAAGGAAGTTTCTTTATATTCTGCAGAACTTGGAAAATGTGTATCCAGGGCGCTGGCGGACTGCCTTGCAGAGGAAAATCTTCCGGACGGGAAGCTGTACTGGAATATTGCACAGCGTACAATTGTCCCGCTGTTCCGGACAGCTTACGAAATGGTGATGGAAGCTGCAGAGGAAATGCAGAGGCAGCAGGACGAGGAATTAGGCATTCACATTAAACCGATCCGGCCGGAGTTTCCGGAAGAAAGGATAAGAGGTCTGATAAATAAATTGATGGAATACCAGGAGGAAGAAGCTGATGGGAAGCAAATTTGAGAATCTCCTGGAAGATGGATCCGGAAATGTAATACAGTCATTTTTCGACAGCTTCCTAAAAACTCAGGCAGACTTTCGGAAAAAATCCGGATTCAAGATGGTAGTAATCCGTGAAAGTATAGGAAAGTGCTGTGATTGGTGCCAGGCCCGTGTTGGAGAACATGAGTATAAAAGTAATTCAATGGATCTGTTTGGTCGGCATAAGAACTGTACTTGTGTGGTAATAACCAGAACAGAGAGGGGAACCTATCAGGATGTATGGAGCAGGAAGGAATATGACAATCAGAGGGATGCGAGGATTGCAAGGGAAAAGGACATACTTAAGAAACAAAGCCATGAAGGCATAAAAATAGATTCAGGTAAAAATGTTACTCTTGAATATATTAAAAACAGTAAGCCAGGAACGCTGACTATAGGAGAAGAGTATGATATTGAAGATCATAAAGACGAGGTGAATTTTGCTAAATGGCTAAAGGACCGTTTGGGAGGAAATATAAAAGTATTAAAAGAAATCAATAAGGATGGAATAAAAACACCTGATTATCTGTGGAATGGAAAACTTTGGGATTTAAAAACAGTATCATCTGAAAAGGCAGCTAATAGTGCTATCAGAGCTGGACTTGATCAAATAAAAGAAAACCCTGGAGGGGTAATGCTGGATTTTGGAAGCTACCAGGTTGATGAAATGATATTGAGTGAAGTTATAAAGAAAAGAATGAAATGGCATCCGAACGCTAAAGTGGATATTCTTATAAAATCGGCAGATAGATTTACAGTCATAAGATTTCAATAATAAAGAGGACTCCCCCCCACCTACATAGCGGAGGTTAGTCCCCTTAAGAACGTTCCATTATTTTTATACCATAATATGAATGATTTTTCAATATTATCTGGTATATACCAACTTCTATTTATACCTATAAGGGATTTTTTTATGAAAAAAAGGATGGGAAGGCAGGAACCAACCTCAATGGTTGTGCTGCCGTATACCAGCACAGCCGGAAAGGATGCAGCTGATCTGTTCGAGCTGACAGGCAGCCAGGTGCTTCAATGGCAGTATAACCTGATTTCAAGTATATTAGCCAGGAATGACGAAGGAAAATGGCTCCATGCCAAATTCGGGTATGAAGTGCCACGTCAGAATGGAAAAGGAGGAATTCTGGAGATCAGGGAACTGTATGGTTTGGCCATGGGAGAACGGCTCCTGCATACAGCACATCTGGTACAGACTGCCCACAAGGCTTTTGAAAGACTGCAGGCCCGACTGGACAGTCTGGGAATAACATATAAATCAATAAAAGCGAAAGGACAGGAACTGATTGAGATAACAGCTGGTGGAAGGGTTGAATTCCGGACAAGGACGGCAACCGGGGCATTGGGCGAATCATATGACACGCTGATAATAGACGAAGCACAGGAATATAAGCCGGATCAGGAATCAGCTTTAAAATATGTCATATCTGCATCACAGAATCCGCAGACGATCATGTGCGGGACGCCTCCGACACCTGTATCATCAGGAACTGTATTCCGTGATTACAGGGACAGCGTATTGTCCGGCGGTGCAGAATATTCGGGATGGGCGGAATGGTCAATAAAATCATTCACAACAGATGTTAATAACAGAGATCTGTGGTATGAAACAAATCCTTCCCTGGGAATACTGATAAATGAACGGACGGTGGCCGGAGAGATCGGAACCACAGAAGACAGCATAATAGATTTTAATATACAGAGGCTGGGGCTGTGGATAAGTGATAACCAGAAGTCCGCAATTCTGAAATCAGACTGGGACAAACTGCTTATTCAGAAAAGACCGAAGCTGCTGGGCCGCATGGATGTAGGCATTAAATATAATAAAAACGGTGAAACGGTTTCGGTGGCTGTCGCTGTAAAAACTGAGGATGGCCGGATCCTGATAGACGTTGTGAACCGGATGGAAGTCAGGAACAGTACAGACTGGATAATAGGATTCCTTAAGAAAACTAAGGATAAAACAAACAAAGTCATAATAGACGGGGCAAACGGACAGCAGATCATAGAGGCAGCCATGAAGAGGGAAAGACTGAAAGGGTGTGTCCTGCCGAAGGTCGCAGATGTGATAAATGCATATGCACTGTTTGAAAAAAATATATTTGAAGAAAAGCTCTGCAGGTTTGACCAGCCGGCGCTCACGGCAGTTGTTACAAACTGCGAAAAGCGCCGGATAGGCAGCAGGGGAGGTTTCGGATACCAGGCAATATATGATGAACTGGATGATTCTATAATGGATGCGGCAGTATTGGCGGCATGGGGTATAGAAGAATATCCGGAACCAAAGAAACAGAGGATTTTTTATTAAGAGGGCTGAGAAGCCCTTTTTTGATAGAAAACAATTACGTTACGGCGCGGGAAAGCCGGGAAAGGAATAATATGTCAGAAACATTTACACCAATCAACACACAGGAAGAGTTTGATACAGCTATTAAGGACAGGCTGGGAAGACAGGAAGCCAAGATCAGGGGAGAATATACTGATTATGATGAACTGAAAAAACAGTCGAAAGCCTGGGAAACTGACAAACAGACCTATGAAACCACAATCGCAGAAAATAAGAAGGCTTATGAAGACCTGAACAATAAGTACATGGAAGCGACAGGAAAAATCGCACAGTATGAAACAGATGCACTTAAAACAAAGGTCGCAATAGAGTCCGGTCTGCCGGTGGCTATGTTCAGCTATCTTAAAGGAACTACAGAAGAAGAGATACGAAGCAGTGCTGAGGAATTGGGTAAATTCACCAAGGGTGGCCAGGTTACACCTCTGGCCGATCCGGAGGCAGATCCGCCGAAGGATAAAAAACAGGCAGCAATGAGGAAAATGTTAAGAGAATTACGAGGAGAATAAAAGATGGGAAACACAATCAGTAAAAACGGAGTAACATATTTTGCTCCGGAACTTGTAACTACAATGTTTAATATGGTTAAAGGCCATTCCGCAATTGCGAAACTGGCAAATCAGACACCTATTCCATTTACCGGGACTGAAGTAATGACATTCAGCATGGATCATGAGGTATCTATTGTTGGTGAAAATCAGGCGAAGGTAAACGGAGGCGGAACACTTGGCACTAAGAGTATCATTCCGGTTAAGTTTGAATACGGTTTGAGGGTATCGGATGAGTTTATGTATGCTTCTGAAGAAAGAAAGCTGAACTTCCTGCAGACATTCATGGATGGATTCTCCAGGAAGCTTGCAAGAGGTATAGATATTGCAGCATTCCACGGATTTAATCCATACAGCGGAACAGCATCTAATGTGGTAGGAGACAATCACTTTGATCATGATATCACAGCAGCAAATACCATTACTTTCACTGCAGCAACAGCAGATGACAATCTGGATGCTGCTATAGCAAAAGTAACTGCAGTGGAAAATGAAGTAAACGGTATAGCAATGGCACCTGCATTTGGCCAGGCACTTGGCCAGATCAAAGCCCAGGGCGTTGCACTGTATCCGGAATTCAGATTCGGCGGAGCTCCTGACAGATTTGTTGGTATGGCATGTGATGTGAATACTACAGTAGCCTTCAACAACAATACTGACAGAGCCATTGTAGGTGATTTCCAGAATGCATTTAAATGGGGTTATTCTCAGGAAATCCCGCTGAAGGTGATCGAGTATGGATGCCCTGATAATGATACAGAAGCAGGAGATCTTCAGGGACACAACCAGGTTTATCTCAGATCAGAAGCATTTGTGGGCTGGGGTATCCTGGATCCGACAGCATTTGCAAAGGTGGCAGCAGCTGCCAATGGCTGACGGAGGTGATCCGGATGGCAGCATTTGCAACACTTCAGGATGTAATAACCCTGTTCCGGCCGCTTTCAACAGCTGAAGAGGAACGGGCACAGGCTCTGCTTGAAACTGTAAGTGCCAGGCTGCGTATGGAAGCTGTTAATGTGAGGAAAAACCTTGACCGGATGATAGCGGATGATGAAACCGGATCATTGGCTGAGGTAGCAAAATCAATAACAGTAGATATTGTAGGAAGAACCTTAAATACACCTGTGACAGGGGACACAGCGCCTCTGTCACAGTATTCAGAATCCGCACTTGGGTATACTTTTTCAGGCACATTCCTGTCCGGAGGGGGAGGAATATTCATTAAGAAAGCGGAACTGGCGGCGCTGGGACTGAGAAGGCCCAGATACTGGATGGCAGACCTTGGAGGGCAGGATAATGCTGAAGGGAATAACAATTAAACTGTATGAAAAACAGCAGACCGGGACAGACAGTCTGAATAAGCCTGTATATGAGGAAGTTCCGGTGGATATTGAAAATGTCCTTGTTGGCCTGCCGACAGAAACAGAAGTATTAAACACACTGAATCTGTATGGCAAAAAAGTAGTTTATACACTGGCAATTCCAAAAGGCGATACACATGAATGGGAAGACCGGAAAATTGAACTGCCGGAACCATTTGCAGGCATCTACCATACTGCCGGGCCGGTGATAGCGGGAATAGAGGCAATGGTTCCAGGACCATGGAACAAGCAGATAAAGGTGGGAAAATATGGGTAACATGAAAATAAAACTCAGTTACTCCGGAATAGGCCAGCTTCTGAGAGGCGAAGAAATGCAGGGCATGGTAGCGGAATATGGAGCAAGAGCTGCAGGCATTGCCGGGGATGGGTATGATTACGAAACCCATAATACCGGGCAGAGGCAGGCGGCGAATGTGTTTCCTGCCAGTGCTAAAGCCAGGAGTGACAATAGCAGGAATAATACATTACTGAAAGTACTGAATTTACTTTGAGGTGGGAAATGTTGGAGACATTGATTATAAACTATCTGATCAGCCGGGATATTGAGGGAATAGGAGAACATGTATATGCTGAAACTCCGGAAAATGCACCGGATGAGTATATCCGGGTCGAAAAAACAGGATCCGGTAAGACTGACGGTATCAACAGGGCAATGATAGCTGTACAGTCGATATCCAGGGACAGGGATCATGGCCTTGAAACTGTGATCAGGATCAATGAAGATGTTAAAGAAGCAATGGAACAGTTCCCGTTTATGTCAGATGATATTTATTCCTGCAAACTGAACAGCGACTATAATTTTACAGACACACAATCAAAAGAATACCGCTACCAGGCGGTTTTTAATTTGTTTTATTGAAAGGAGCGCAAATAAATGGGCAATAAAGTAACAGCTGCAAAACCGAAAACAGGCGGTGCGATCTATATTGCACCGGCAGGCACAGCCCTTCCGACAGATGCCACTACAGCGCTTGCTGAAACATATGTGGCACTTGGTTATATTTCGGATGCGGGGCTTGTAAACTCCAACAGTATTTCATCTGAGACCATCAAGGCATGGGGCGGGGATGAAGTTCTGAATATCTATCAGGGAAGAGAAGATACATTCAGTTATACACTGATCGAAGCCCTTGATATTAATGTCCTGAAACAGGTATATGGTCCTGAAAATGTAACAGGAACACTTGAAGAAGGTATTGCAATCAATGTGAAGAGTGATATCGAGCTTCCGGAGCAGGTTATTGTGGCAGAAATGATTATGAAGGATGGAGCCCTGAAAAGGATAGTTATACCTGCAGCCAGGGTAGTTAATGTAGGTGACATTAATTATTCTGATTCTGCAGCAGTAGCTTATGAGACTACAGTAAGGGCAAACCCTGATTCAAACGGCAATACCCACTATGAATATCTTAAAGGAGCAAATGCATAATGGAAGATAAATTCAATATTACTACCAGCAGCGGTTTTGAATATGAGATAGCTGAGGATGTATTGGATGATATGGAGATGTTTGAGGACCTGATCATTCTTGAAGATCCGGATGAACCACAGTTTAGAAAAGTGGCAGCGACGAACAGGATGTTCGTGAAAATGCTTGGTCCGGAACAGAAGACAAAGCTCGACAGATTCCTTAAGGAACGTGATGGGAAAGTTAAAATTTCAGTATATCAGAAAGAAATTCGCGAGATCTTCCAGAGCATGAATAAAGATAAAAAAAAATAATGGCTTATGCACGGATGAGGGCTACCAGCAGGGACGCCCTCATTTGTGATTTTGCCCAGTATTACCGGATATATGATCTGGATCAGGTTGATCTGAAAACCGGTACTGTTCTGGCATGCGGACTGCCTCCAGGCAGCAGGACAGTAATGGCACTCACAGGTCAGAAGGTGCCGCTGGAAATAATGCTCCAGGCTGCAACAATTGATGCTGTCCGGAATATTGAATACATATTGTGCAGGAGATTTTTAAAAGGAAAGCAGGACAGACCCAAATCATTATTAAAAACACTGACAGGATCAGGCACTGAGGATGGAGAAATTAAGACATTCACAACGCATGAGGAATTTGAAGCTGCAAAGCAGAGGATTATAAGAGGAAACAACGATGGCTGATGGCGGATATACAATAGCACAGGCATATGTACAGATAATGCCTTCAACAGAAAAATTCGGTTCTGCAATCAAAAACGAGATGAGTACTGAAGGCGAGTCTGCAGGAGGAAGTTTCAGCGGAGGATTTAAAAAGGGTCTTGCCGTTATCGGAACTGCCACTGCAGCTGCAGGTGCTGCAGTAGGAAAACTGACAACAGATGCAGTAAAGGAATTTGCCGAATATGAACAGCTGGTAGGCGGTGTAAACAAACTGTTTGGTGATATGGACTACCAGTCTGTGGTTGATAATGCCAGCGAGGCATTCAGGACTGCAGGCATGTCTACCAATGAATATATGGAAACAATTACCAGCTTTTCAGCATCTCTGATCGCCGGCCTTGAAGGTGATACCCAGGCAGCTGTAAATTACGCTGACATGGCCATAACTGACATGTCTGATAATGCGAACGTATTCGGTACAGACATAGCTGCCATACAGAATGCATATCAGGGATTCGCAAAGCAGAATTATACAATGCTGGATAACCTTAAGTTGGGGTATGGCGGAACAAAAGAAGAGATGCAGCGCCTTATCGAAGATGCCAATGCAGTAAAGTCGGCCAATGGCGAAATGGCGGATCTTTCCATAGAAAGTTTTGCGGATGTTGTTGAGGCAATCCACATAATGCAGGATGAAATGAATATTTCCGGTACAACTGCAAGGGAAGCCAGTACAACAATTGAAGGATCCTTAAGCTCGATGAAATCAGCCTGGCATAACCTGCTGATTGGTTTGGCGGATGATAATCAGGATTTCGGAAAACTGGTTGATGATCTTATAGGTACTATAGTTGGTTTTGCAGATGAATCCGGTGAGCGTGTCGGTGGTGTTATTAATAACATAATGCCCAGGGTAGAAACGGCACTGCAGGGTATAAGTGAACTGGTTACAACAATGGTTCCTGAGATTCTTGGATATCTGCCGGGGCTGATTGAGAATTTGCTTCCGGATCTGATAGAGGGAGCAACTTCCTTGATTACTTCCTTTATTGAGGTCCTGCCGGATATCATTAGTGCAATAACAGATGTTCTTCCTGATTTGTTGCAGACAATTGGCGATGGAATTATTACCAGCATGTCCACACTGACAGAAAAAATACCGGACATTGCCGACAGTCTGTCTCAGACACTGTCTGATGTTCTTACATGGGTATCAGAAAATGCCGGACCGTTGATTGATGGCTTTGCAGACTTTCTGTCTACCTTTCTGACAGAAGGAATCAGAATCCTGAGTGAGAATACAGATGAACTTATTGAGGCTTTATTTGCTGTCATCAAGGCTGTTGTAACAGCTGCCATCGAGCATCCGGAAATAATAGCTGCTATTGTCGGAATGAATGCCTTGAAAAATATAGGTAGTAAGATTATAGGCACTATCGGTGATGGACTGAATTCGGCTACATCAGGTCTTACAAAGGCAATTACAAGTGCAGTAACTGGATCAGTACAAACTGTTGATATCGGAGACACTGGCACTGCCATAGGCCAGTCGGTGGGTAACAAGATTATAAGCGGCTTGGGGACGGTGCTTAGGACAGCAGGTCAGAGCGCTGTTTTAGTTGGAGGCTTCATTGCGTTCGATCATATAGTTGAAAATCTTGTTGTAAATAACATCAAGAGCACTGAGATGTGGCAGCAGGCCCGGCAGGAAGTCGATCAGGTTGGCGAATCAGCCATGTCATTGTCAGAAAAATATGATTATCTCAATTCAAAAGTCGGTGGACATCTGGATGTGCTGAAACAGTATGTTCCGGAGAATAATGCCGTATTGGACACATTGGAAGCAATAGGCGGACCGCTTGATAAGTCAACAGAGGGCTGGCTGGGTGTTGCTGAGGCTATGGGCTATCATGGAATGGCCGCCCAAGGAGTAGCACAGAATCTGCAGATGATGTATGGAGATCTTTGGAACGAGATCCAGGCAGAAGAAGCCGCAAAGGCTGCAACAGAAACACTGGGGGCCACAACAGAAACAACGTCACAGCAGATAAGCACAGCATTATCTACGATGTCCAGCACCTGGAGTGCTACATTCAGAACAGAGATGCCGGCAGCTCTGCAGGATAGCATTACACAGGCCAGTAATGCAGGAATTGAAATTCCGCAGAATCTTGTCGATGGAATACTGTCAGGGGCAACAGATGCCGAGGCAGCAGCATCACAGATTAGTGCATTGATACAGTTTGAAACAGCAGTGTCAGAGGCAGCGGCAAGCGGGCAGGAGATTACAGCTGAATTTGTACAGTCGCTACTTGATGAAGCGGGCCTGTCTGGGGTAATCAGTGCTGCAGAAGTTCTTGGAGAAAGTGCAGTCCCGTCCATAGAACTTAATGAGATCCACACAGTTGGAGCTTCGGTAGCACAGGAAACTGCAGGAGGTATATCTGAAAACAGTTACCAGGCATCAGAGGCAGCAGGACAGATGGCAGACGAAATAATGGCTGAAATAGATACTCTTCCGGGCGAAATGGGAGCAGCCGGTTCAGAATCCGGATCAAACCTCAACAGTGAATTCGGAAACTGGAGATCAACTGTTTCCGGAACGATTGATGATATGTATCAGCTGTTTTATCAGACACTGAGTCAGTTACTGCCTCCGTTAATGGGACAGTGGGGATACAGCGCAGGTGAAAGATATAATGCTAATCTGGAAATGGCAGGAGGAGAGATCCAGTCCACAGCTGCAAATATAGCGACAAATATAGAATCAGAGTTGTCAGTGCTCCCGGGTTGGCTGGAAGCAGTCGGATATAATGCCGGAGCAGGATTGTATAACGGACTTGCAGGATGGGAAGGGACATTATCCAGCCTGGCCTGGCAGATCGCGGATCAGATCAACAGCGCAGCAAGGGCGGCACTCAGGATAAAATCCCCGTCAAAGGTAATGGAAGAAGTTGGTCGGTTTACGGCAGAAGGCCTTTCAGTCGGTATTGAGAAAGGTACTGTGGATGTCGTGGAGTCAACAGATAACATGATGCATGCAATATCCGGAACCGCAGGCAATTATGAATTTGATTCTGCGGATGTAAGTACAGGAAACAATATAGAGGGACAGCTCGATGAAATAACAGATCTTCTGTACAGCCTCAGGAATCTCAGAGTAGTTATGGATTCAGGTGAGATTGTCGGAGTACTGGCACCGGAAATGAGCAATGAATTTGAACGGATTAGAGTAAGGCAGGGCAGAGGATGAATAATGTACAATTCGGGTCCGTGAGATCCTATACAGATCTTGGGTTATGGCTGACGGATGTGGATATCTCCATTCCGGAGCCCAGGAGAACAGTTATAGATGTTCCAGGGCGAGACGGAGTGCTGGATCTGACATCGGCACTCACTCCCAGGGTACGATATAAGAACAGAAAAATAACATTGGATTTTGCGATGGCTGACTATCAACGGAGATGGATCAGCCTTTTTTCTGCCATCGTAACGGCACTGCATGGTAAGCAGGTTAATGTGGTTATTGAGCCGGATACAGATTACTACTGGGATGCATTTGTCACTGTGGACATGGCCAAGTGCGACCGGAACAAAGGAACTGTCAAAGTAGTGCTGGATGCATATCCGTACAAATACAAAGCAGCAGAAACAACCGTAACCATCAACGCCTCCTACTCCGGCACACTGGTGACACTTACCAACAGTCAGATGGCAACAAAACCGAGATTCCTGGCAAGCAGTGCGGTCACGATCACGGCAGGCGGAACTACATACAACCTGCCTGCCAACACCGAGACAACATTTGATGATTTTGTGCTGACTGATCCGAGTACGGAGATAATAGTCACCGGTACAGGGACAGTAACAATCACTTATAGAGAGGGAGTTTTGTAATGTATAAGGCATTACTTAACAATCAAATATTTTTCCAGACGGACGCATCAGACAATGATCTGGTGCTGACTGCCGCTAAATTGGACAGGGAAGTCGGCACCGCAGGATCGTTCACGTTTACCATTCCACCATGCAATAGATATTACGGCAGTTTCCATAAAATTATTGATTATGTAGATGTCTACAGAGATGACAAGCTGCTTTTTTCTAGCAGGGTTTACTCCATAGGAGAGGCGTTTGATACGCAGCTAAAAATTGTTTGTGAAGGGCTTCTGACAGTGTTCAATGACAGTGTGTTCCGTCCGATCACATTCCAGGGGTCACTGCGTAATCTGGTTCTCCAGTTGATAGACAGCCACAATGAACAGGTCGAGCCGGAAAAACAGATCCGCATGGGATATTTCTT
>JAZQEK010000082.1:0-12831 GCA_045538995.1 Acetatifactor sp.
TTTACTCATAGTGTTCCTCCTTCTACTGCTGTCAGAAGGAGAGATAACTTTATCACATTTGTATGAAAGAGTAAATGTTAACTGTGCAGAAGTAAATTCCACCGCATAAGCGGGAGGTGGAATTTAAATAAAAAATTTTCAGTCTTTAAAAATGTACAATTTAGCTATTGCTTTTCCAATTTTACTGTGCTACAATATCCACCATCAGCACACAAGTGTCCGCGGTAGAAAAACAGAAACGCTGTTTTTCCCGGCATAGTGCCCCGGGACAGATGGTGCAGAAGAGGTGGGTAAGTATGAAAGAACCGGCAAAGTATTTTGTGGTACGCCGAAAAGCGGTACCGGAAGTATTGCTGAAGGTGGTAGAAGCGAAAGAGCTTTTGGAAACGGAAAAGGTTCTGAATATTCAGGAAGCAGTGGATGCAGTCGGAATTAGCCGCAGCTCCTTTTACAAGTACAAGGACGATATTTTCCAGTTTCATGACAATTCACAAGGAACTACCATTACACTGACTTTTCAGATGGATGATGAACCGGGACTTTTATCGGATGTACTGAAAATTATAGCAACTTTTGGTGGAAATATCCTGACCATTCATCAAAGTATCCCCATCAACGGAGTGGCATCCTTGAGTATCAGTATTCAAATACTGGAGAAGCTGGATGTTTCCCGGATGATTGAGGAAATGGAAAATCAAAAGGGTATGCACCACGTGAAAATATTAGCAAAGGAATAGTGAGGACAAAAGAATGATTCATGTAGCAGTTTTAGGTTATGGTACCGTAGGAAGCGGTGTAGTAGAGGTAATAGAGAATAATAAGGCTCTGGTAAACAAGAAGGCTTGTGCAGAGTTGAATGTAAAGTACATATTGGATTTGAGAGATTTCCCGGGAGACCCTTATGAGGCAAAGGTGGTACATGACGTAAATGTCATTCTGGATGACCCGGAAGTCAGCATTGTATGTGAGACCATGGGCGGTGTGAGACCGGCTTATGACTTTACCAAGAATGCTTTGTTAAAGGGTAAGAGTGTTTGTACTTCCAATAAGGAACTGGTAGCAAATCATGGTCCGGAGCTTTTGCAGATTGCAAAGGAAAACAATTGCAACTATTTATTCGAGGCAAGTGTTGGCGGCGGTATTCCTATTATTCGCCCTATCAATGAAGCACTGACAGCAGAGAAGATTGAAGCTATCACCGGTATCTTAAATGGTACTACCAACTATATTTTAACCAAGATGCAGAATGAAGGTGCTGATTTCGCAGATGTATTGAAGCAGGCACAGGATTTGGGCTACGCAGAGAGAAATCCGGAAGCAGATGTAGAAGGCTATGATGCATGCCGTAAGATTGCTATTCTTTCTTCTTTGATGACCGGAAAGAATGTGAAGTACGAAGATATTTATACCGAAGGTATTACCAAGATTACAGCAGATGACTTTGTTTATGCAAAGGCTATGGGCAAGTCTATCAAGCTGCTTGCTATGAGCAAGGCTTTGGAGCAGGGAACTCTGGCTATGGTTTCCCCTTGTATGATTGACAGTAACCATCCTTTGTACATGGTACAGGATGTATTCAATGCTATTTTGGTAAGAGGTAATATGCTGGGAGATGCTATGTTCTATGGAAAGGGTGCAGGTAAGCTGGCAACTGCAAGTGCGGTAGTTGGTGATGTGATTGAATGTGCCCGCAACATGGACAGAACCTTACCGATTTTCTGGGAGGCTGAGAATGAGCAGCTGGTAAATATTCAGGAAGTAGAGAGAGCTTTCTTCGTAAGAGCTTGCAGCTGTGCAAAGGCTGAAGTAGAAGCTGCATTTGCCGGCGGGCAAGTGATTGAAGTATCCGGCAGAGAGGATTTCGGCTATATCACTCCTGTTATGAAGGAAAAGGATTTTGCTGCGAAGTATGAAGCTTTGGGCGACAAGGTCATCACCAGAATTCGTATGGAGGCATAATCTGGCACCCATACATCTGTTGCATAAAGTGGATTGATAGGATATGGATGTGAAATAGGAAAGGACAAATCATGAAATATGTAGTTGTTTTGGGAGATGGTATGGCAGATGAGCCTATCGAGGCTCTGGGTGGAAAGACACCCCTTGCTTATGCTAAGACCCCTGTTATGGATAAAATCAGTAAGCTTTCTGAAATCGGTATGGTACATACCATTCCCGAGGGCATGAGCCCCGGTTCCGATACAGCGAATTTGTCGGTAATGGGTTATGACCCGAAGGTTTACTATTCCGGACGTTCTCCATTGGAGGCGTTGAGTATCGGTGTGCCTATGAAGGATACCGATGTGGCACTTCGTTGCAATATTGTGACCATTTCCGAGGAGGATGTACCTTTTGAGGAAAAGACTATTATAGACCACAGCTCTTCCGAAATCAGTACCGAAGATTGTGCGGTATTGTTACAGGAAGTGATGAAGGTGCTGGCGAATGAGACTTATCAGTTTTATGTAGGAACCAGCTATCGTCATTGTCTGATTTGGGATAAGGGCAGTGTGGTGAAGCTGACTCCGCCTCATGATGTATTAGGTCAGGTGATTGGTCAGCATCTGCCACAGGATGCTGTGCTGCGTGAAATGATGAAAAAGAGCTATGATATATTGGTAAATCACCCTATTAATATAGAACGTAAGAAGCAGGGCTTGAATCCGGCTAACTGCTGCTGGTTCTGGGGTGCAGGTACCAAGCCCATGCTTTCTTCCTTTGAAGAAAAGACCGGTAAGAAGGGCATTATGGTTTCCGCAGTAGATTTGCTGAAGGGTATTGCAGTAGGTGCCGGAATGGGCGTAGCTTTGGTGGAAGGTGCTAATGGCGGTTTGCATACCAATTATGCCGGTAAGGTGGACGCTGCTGTGAATGCTTTGGTCAACGAGGGTTATGACTTTGCTTATATTCATGTGGAAGCACCGGACGAAATGGGTCATCAGGGTAGCGTAGAGCGTAAGGTACAGGCAATTGAGTATCTGGATGAAAAGGTCATCGGTCCTGTGATGGAGAAGCTGGAGCAGGCAGGCGTGGAATATCGTATGCTGGTGTTACCGGACCATCCTACTCCTATCCGTGCGAGAACTCACACTTCAGACAATGTTCCTTATATGTTGTATGACAGTACTGCGAAGCAGGACAATGCATGGAACTATAATGAAGAAGAGGGCAGAGCAAGCGGTAACTTGGAGCCGGTAGGACATTTGTTGATAGACCGTTTTTTGCAGATTTAAGCGAGTAATAAAATAAGGTGCACTGTTTTCGGGGAAATACCCATAGCGGTGCAATCGATGATATTATTAAGAGGAGTTCATACATTATGAGAAAAGTAGTAAAGTTTGGCGGTAGTTCACTTGCCAGTGCAGAACAATTTGAAAAGGTTGGCAAAATCATTCGTGCAGATGAGGAGAGAAAATTCGTAGTACCTTCTGCACCCGGAAAGAGACATTCCAAGGATACCAAGGTAACTGATATGCTGTATGGTTGCTATGCTTTGGCTGAAGAAGGTAAGGATTTCAAGGCAGAGTTAAAGGCTATCAAGGAGCGTTATCAGGAAATCATCGATGGTTTGAAGTTGGAGTTGTCTTTGGACGAAGAATTCAAAACCATTGAAAAGAATTTCAAGGAAAAAGCCGGCAAGGATTATGCGGCTTCTCGTGGTGAATATTTGAATGGTATTATCATGGCAAACTATTTGGGCTATGAATTTATTGATGCTGCAACGGTTATTTTCTTCAAGGAGAATGGTGAATTTGATTCAGAAAAGACCAATGAGGTGCTTTCTGCCAGATTGGCACAGTGTGAATCTGCTGTAGTGCCCGGTTTCTATGGTGCATACGCAGATGGCAGAGTAAAGACCTTCTCCAGAGGTGGTTCTGACGTAACCGGTTCTATCGTAGCCAGAGCCGTAAAAGCAGATGTATATGAGAACTGGACTGATGTATCAGGCTTCCTGGTAGCAGATCCCAGAATCATCAAGAATCCGGTAGCAATTGAAACAATTACTTACAGAGAATTGCGTGAGCTTTCTTATATGGGTGCATCCGTGCTTCATGAGGATGCTATCTTCCCGGTACGCCAGGAGGGTATTCCGATTAATATCCGTAATACCAATGCACCGGAGGACAATGGTACTTGGATCGTAGGAAGTACCTGCCAGAAGTCTAAGTTCGTGATTACCGGTATCGCCGGCAAGAAGGGCTTCTGTTCTATTAATATTGAAAAGGATATGATGAATACCGAAATCGGCTTCGGTCGTAAAGTATTGCAGGCGTTTGAAGACTATGGTATTTCCTTTGAACATGTTCCTTCCGGTATCGATACCATGACTGTATTCGTACATCAGGATGAGTTTATGCACAAGGAGCAGAAGGTAGTAGCAGCACTGCACAGACTGGCTAACCCGGATGTGATTGATATTGAATCTGACTTGGCATTGATCGCAGTAGTAGGTCGTGGTATGAAGTCCACCAGAGGTACTGCAGGTCGTATCTTCTCCGCATTGGCACACAAGAATGTCAATGTAAAGATGATTGATCAGGGTTCTTCTGAGTTGAACATTATCATCGGTGTAGCGAATAATGATTTCGAGGCTGCTATTCAGGCGATTTATGATATTTTTGTGGTTTCACAGCTGTAATAAATTGAGGGAATAGGATAAGGGGTATTGCAAAATAACCGGAGAGGGTTATGATGTAATACCTCTTTTTGTGAATGGAGATAGAGAAAAGGAAGAAATATATGAAGCGGTTAAAAATGATAGGAATGATGATAATATTGTGTGTGGCTATGCTGAGTGGCTGCGGTAATCAGAAGGAGGCGGAGGGATTCGTCAGTGTGGTGCCGGAGCCTATTGCAACAGCGGTGGTGGCTACGGAAGCACCCACTTTAGAGCCAAACGAGGCTCCAACACCGGAACTTACTGAAGTGCCTGCACCGGAGATGCCGGAGACTACCGAGCCCCCTACTCCGGAGCCTACAGAAGTCCCTACCCCAGAACCCACAGAAGTTCCCACACCGGAGCCCACAGAAGCCCCTACCCCAGAGCCCACGGAAGTACCCACACCGGGGCCCACAGAAGCCCCTACTCCGGAGCCAACGGAAGCTCCTACACCACAACCTACACAAGCCCCTACTGTCTTGCCGGAGGGAAATCTCACAACACCTTCCACAGGCAGCAATGGTCATTTAGTAGTTATCGATGCTGGACACCAAAAAAAGGGAAATAGGGAAAAGGAACCTGTCGGTCCCGGAGCCACAGAAATGAAGGCGAAGGTTTCCAGTGGTACTACCGGATGTGTCAGCGGTTGGGCAGAGTATGAGTTGAATTTGGCGGTTTCCCTGAAGCTTTGTACAGAATTACAGGCGAGGGGCTATGAAGTAATCATGGTACGTACTACCCATGATGTAGATATCAGCAACAGCGAACGAGCAAAGGTAGCAAATGATGCTCAGGCAGATGCCTTTATCCGTATTCATGCCAATGGTTCTGAGAATTCCAGCGTGCATGGAGCCATGACCATTTGTCAGACGGCAAGCAATCCTTACAATGCAGCCTATTATGAAGAAAGTAAAGAGCTAAGTACCTGCGTGCTGGATGCTATGGTTGCCAGTACAGGCTGTAAGCGCAGAAAGGTCTGGGAGACAGATACCATGAGTGGTATTAATTGGTGTCAGGTACCGGTCACTATTGTAGAGATGGGGTACATGACAAATCCTGAGGAGGATGCACTGATGGCGACGGAGGATTACCAGAATAAACTGGTGAAAGGTATTGCAGACGGAATAGATGCGTACTTCAATTAACAGATTTTGGTAAAGTTTACAGATAATTCCAAGATGGTCAACACATTTTTGAAAATAATTTAAAATATTTTCAAAAATGTGTTGACAAATGTCGAAACCATGTATATAATAAAGACATAAACAACAAGGAGATAATAGTATAGATGAACTGAACGGCGGCACCGTTCAAATACGAAAGAAAGAGAGGTACGGACCCCCAGCAACATAAGATTTGATACTTAGAGTATCTGGACAAAACTTCCATAGTATACCAAAGAGTGATTTACTCAGGATAAGTGACAGAGCCCAGAAGAAAAAGTAACGAATTACAAAAGAGTAGAGAAAAAGTTACAGTACATGGTACAAAGGAAAAGTGGGATAAGCACAGAAGAGAAATGGAAGCACAACTGAATAGGAACCGAAAACAGACATTAGGAGGAAAGGACCAATGGATAGCATAGTTTAGGAGAGCGTATTGATGATAATAGTCGATACGCTCTCATTATTTTTGTCGAAAGGTGATATTTCCTATGGAAAAGTATATATATGTTGTGGTAATATATAAAAGTATTTTTAGTTTGGATATATAAATGGAGAAAAACATGGGAAATAAATGGAACAGTGAAGAACGAAGAGAATATCGTAGAAAACGCAGGCAAAGAAATCAAATAGTAGCATACATAGTGTTGTTTTTGATAATTGCGTTGGTGGCAGTGGGAATTGTGCAGGGGATGAAGTATCATTCCGGGCAGCAACAGGAGGAAGAAACCATTGTTCAGGAGAGCCATCAGGCTGTAATAGAAGAAATTGAAGAGATAATATCTAGTGAAGAAGAGATAGCGCCACCTACTGCAACACCGGTACCTACAGAGGTGCCCAAAACACCTCAGGAGCTCTGGGAAGAGCGGATTGATGCACAGATTGCAGCTATGCCTTTGACAGACAAGGTGGCAGGGCTGTTCGTGGTAACACCGGAGGCAGTTACCGGAGTAGGGACAGCCATTAAAGCAGGAAACAGTACCAAGGAAGCCTTGGAGAAGTATCCAGTGGGCGGTATCATTTATTTTAAGAAAAATATACGCTCCGCAGAGCAGTTAAAAGAAATGATAGGAAATACCAAAGCCTACAGTAAGTATCCTGTGTTTATTGCGGTGGATGAAGAGGGGGGAAGCGTGAGCCGCCTGGCCAATGCCAAGCTGGCGACGAAGCAGCCTTCTGCAGCAGAAATCGGGGCTACCAAAGATGCGAATAATGCTTACCAAGCAGGAACTGCTATCGGTGGCTATTTGGCGGAGTTTGGCTTTGATTTGAACTTTGCACCGGTTGCGGATTTGAGCAATGTAGAAAACAGTATTATGAAGGATCGTGCATACGGAGCAGATGCAGCTACGGCAGCACCTTTTGTAACAGCCATGATGAATGGCTTGGAGGAGCAGGGGGTTACGGCATGCTTGAAGCATTTCCCGGGAATTGGCAGTACTACCGCAGATACTCACAAAGGTATGGTATCTGTAGAAAGAAGTGCAGAAGAGCTGTGGGCTGAGGAACTAGTGGTATTTCAGGCAGGAATTGATGCCGGGGCACAGATGATTATGGTGGGCCATGCAGATGCAGAGAGCCTGAGCGGAGATAAAACACCGGCTTGTATGTCTAAGGTAATTATCACAGATGTATTGCGTAATGAGTTGGGCTTTCAGGGAGTGGTGATTAGTGATGCCTTGAACATGTCAGCCATTTCAGAGTATTACAGTTCGGAGCAGGCAGCAGTTATGGCTTTGAAGGCCGGCTGTGATATGATACTGATGCCAGAGAATTTTGAACAGGCTTATGCAGGCGTGTTGAATGCGGTGTCAGAAGGAACCATTTCCGAAGAAAGGATTAATGACTCTCTGAAGAGGATTTATCGGATTAAGCTGGCAGAGGAGTTGGTGCTTCCTACGGAATAGGAGAATACAAACATGAAATGCAAGATAATTGAAAAAGGCGATAAAGTAATCGTAATCAGTTCGGAGGCGGAAGGCTGTATTGGGAAAAGTGCAGATGAGCTTTTGCAGAACTGTGATAAGTATATTGAGAAATCCGGCTTTCGCATGGTGCCACAGGAGACAAAGGTACTTGAGGAGTTAGAGGAGGTGTTGGCTTATTATGAAGCACAAGGTCGCACTTTTTATAAATATGTGGAAATGGATATGCTTTTGCAGGAGTATCAGGTACCGGAGATGGTGGTACCGGATAGTGTGAGCTTTGGCTTTTTCGACGGAGCTATAGAGGAGCTTCATGAGGCTGTGGCACAGGTGGAAGAAGACTGGGTGCAGTACTTTACGGAAGGTGGTAAGTATTTTTGCGGTTTTGTGAATGGCGAGATAGCCTCCTTTTGTATAATTGACTATGACGAGGATTGTATTATTGCAGACGAGAATACCCGAGTAGGCAGTGCCGGATGTGTGGGAACTCTACCGAAATATCGCAAGCAGGGCATTGGCTTGTATATGGTGGCTTTGGCAACACAGGCACTGAAGGAAGCCGGTTGTGACAAAGGGTTTATTCACTATACTGCATTAGAAAGCTGGTATGCCAAGCTGGGCTATAAGAGCTTTATGCGGTTTTATATGTAGAAGATAGAAAAGAAGAAGCTGCCGAAAGGGCAGCTTTTCTTGTGCAGAAATTAATTGTTTGGTGTTTCTTTTACTTCGATAATAGCATCCTTCAGATACCAGAGAGCCAGCAGATTACTGAGTTCGCCGCTTTCACTGGTGGATTTCTCGGTATCGGAATTCACCCAGAGAGGATAGAGCTCTACGGAATAGGGCTTCACATAGACTACCTTGTCCGGATTGTTTTTGTATTCATTCAGACGTACCAGATATTCATGATGGTACAAGGCAGCCAGCCCGGTGTCAATGGCATCGTAAGCACCATAAGAAACAAAGGTTGCTTTCTTTTCGACAACATCCAACTTCTGGAAGGAATTCACGAATACAACAGCTAATATACAGGTCAAAATCGCCCAGCTCCATACATTCTTGCCATGTCTGGGAACCAGATGAGCAGTAAATCGGAAGCGATTATTCAGCCAGCCTACTACATAGATTTCACACAGAACAATTGCAATAAATAAAAACATTTTGCAGATGTTCTGATTTCTGGAAATCGGTGGTTCGCCACCGAAAGCATAAAAGCCGGGAGCGAACATGGAGGCATACAGGCAATAGAGCCCAACCACTACCACCAGAGGATAGGGGAAGCTGAAGTTGATTTCACTGGTAGCCTTTAAAATAAAGGGAAGTAAAACCAACAGGAAAATAATCACAAAAATCGTCAGCCATTCCCCTGCCTGAGTAGTGGAATAACGAAAACAATGGAGTATGGTTTCCAAAACACCACCCTTGGTAAAGTGCGTCTGGCGGACGGCATTACCGGGAGCGCATACATTTACCAGAAATCCACCAATGGAAATCAGAAAAGGAAACAGGTATAGAAAATACTTCTTGTTTTTGTTCTTTTTCCAAAGGACAATACCGACAATCAACAATAGCACAGCAAATTCTGCATTCAGTAATGCGGTGGAAAAATTGGCTCCGGAAGCCATGAAGCCGGTCAGGCATGCGAAAATCGTATAAATAATAGTAGCCTTCTTCTGTTTTTGGGTAATGGCAGAAAACAGCAATAATACAAAGCCCACGGTAAAGTTCACAAAGCCTTGCATGAAGACATAGTGTACGGCACCATTGTACCAATATAGTCCGGATGCAGGTGTATACATGAACTCAAACTGCATCAGGGAAGTAATGGTGGAGATTGCTATGTAAGAATATCCATCAAAGCGAAGTAACTTGCGTAATAATACATAAAATAAAAAGAAAGTGGAAATGCAAGTCATTCCAATCATCATATAGGGAACTATAATAATATATTGTTCACCGAATACTACCGGCGTTATGGAAAAGAAAAAGATAGAGGTAAAGGTTCCCTGCCAGTCCGTATAGAACTGTGCTACTACGTCAAAAGCGGCACTGATTACCTCGAAAATATTATGGGTATTCAACCATGCCCAGTGAGCACGGGAGCCAAACCAGTAACAGTCCGCGGCTGCATGATTGTATTTCCCGAGATAAAGCAGGGGGATCAGTAACAAAAGAAACATTTGAACAATCAGTCCGCAAAGTGCCCGTCTGGTGAAGAGTTCTTTTTCTATGAGTAGTTTTATTTTTCGTAGCTTACGCATGATGCTTTCTCCTTGTGAGTTATTTGTATTTTATTATAATGGGTATTGGAGGGTTTGACAAGTTTCAATATGGGAAGCAGGGCAATGGATGGTGCAGTAGAGTAGAATACGGAGAAGGAGGATTTTGAGCAAAACAAAAGAGATACCCGTTTTGGATATCTCTTTTCCAGAGCGCGAGACGGGACCCGCGCCTCTAAGTCCACTTTCAATAGGGCTTGAAACCCTAGTAAAATCAACATCCTTTGATGAACTTATAAAGAAATAAAGAAAACCTATATAATTTTCCCCCACGTTTCCCCCACTTGCATCTCTTATGGAAAAGGGGGAAATTGGCTTTTCTTTTTCACATAGTATATCCGATTTTTACAGAACTTTCAACCCTTATTTGCTTTAGTTTCTATTCAGTAGCCAACTTCTTTATGTCCTTACCCGTCTTGGCAAAGTGCTTTAACATATATGCCAGCATATCCAAACTTAAACCATCTTCAATGAGATAAAGTAATTCATTATCAAGCATATTATCATAATCGGAGACGGTACCAAAGAGTGACTTAATGCTAAAGGAATTTTGATTAAGGAACTTTTCCAAATTAGTTGTCATTGCAAGGTCACGATTGGTTCGGTCCTCAACATCACACCACGGCTCACAGAATAGTCCAAGTGCTATGAGAAATTTTTTGTTAGGTACATATACAGAACCATTCATATAGGTTTTATACATTTCCCTATTCAAACCACATTGCTCAATGAATGTAGTGACAAATTTCTCCTGTATTTCATTTTTGGCTGGAGTTTCTTCTAAGCATAATTCATCAACAAGGCTTTCCTCATCAATATCTTCATTCCCATATCGTAGCCAGACATAATTATCTATAATATCTTCTGCAATCTCTAATGCCCTATCGTAAGTGATAATTTCCTGATTGAGCCAAGGTTTGTGTACCTCCGAAACATAGGTACTTGTGAAACTGGCACAGAGACCACATTTCTTCCTTGCATTGACAAACTCCTTTACCAACTTTCTAAAAGCAGTTACATTATCGGAAAAAGCTTTTGTAGAACCAATTTCTCCGATATATCCGTTTACCTGTCTTGCAAGGTCAACATATTCTATAAATCCGTGTTCTTCGTATTCAGGAGTATTCCCGCTAACACAGTATTCTATAAATTCCTCGAATAATTTGTTTTCATATAAGACTAAAGAATCTATAAGTTTTTCGCTATTTGGTTTCCCTATATGATAGCGGTCTTTATAAATCTTTTCTCTCATTGCAAGGGTAATATCAATTTCATTTACATAAAAACGGGTACTTACAAGGTTTGCCATAGCAACAGTATACCCAAAGCCGAATGTTCCACTCATTGAAGTTTGCTTCTTTTGTTTAAACATATCCCGTATTTCTTCGGCATTTCCCGTTCTGATGGTATAAAATTTTTCTGCATTCTCCACCATCAAATCAATATAACTTTGAATCTTATCATCGTATTTTGTAATTTTTTCATTCATAAGCTATTTACCCTCCTTTGGGAAATTATAACATATTCTTCCAACACTTTTAAAGGGTATTCGACAGGATAAAACACATTTTAGTTATAAATCCACCCTTAATATCTATCATATAAGGTAACCTAAAGGATTTTGTAAATCCGAACACAAATGCAACAGATTCAAAAGAAGAAAGGATGGAACTAACTATGATGAACAAAGAAACTTTTGCAAATGAGGTATTAAGACTGGTAACAGATGAATTGGGATGTGGCTACAATGTGGAGGTCAAAAAGGTGTTAAAGAATAACAGTCTGACACTCACAGGATTGGTAATCGGCAAGCGTAACAATGCTATCGGCATTACCGTTTATTTGGAATCATATCACAATGATTACAAGCAGGGCCGCTCAATGGAGAGTATTATTGAGCATATCCTGTACACTTACACAAAGTCGGCAGCCAGTGAGGCAGTTAATCTGCAATTTACCCAGAGCAGGGAAGAAATGCTCAAGAGAGTGGCATATCGCATTGTCAACCGTGTTATGAATGAAGAATTGCTTTCCAAGTGTCCGTATACTGTGATTGCAGGGGATTTGGTAAAGTTATATTTTCTTCATGTGGAATGTGGGGATGGTGGTTTCGGTTCTACAACCATTACCTATCCGTTAATGGAAAGATATGGGTTATCCGTGGCAGAGCTGGAGTATTATTCTAACATAAACACACCTGTATTTTTCCCCGTGAGCTTTTGCTCAATGGGAGCGGCTTTGGCAGAACTGCTGGATGATTGCGAAGAAGAGATTGACGGACTGGGAATGTGGATTCTTACCAACAACCAGAAAACCTATGGGGCTTCTGCAATGCTGTATGATGGTATGCTCAACAAAATAAGCAACAGACTGAGGAGCGACCTGTATATCATTCCCTCTTCGGTCCACGAACTTATCATTTTAAGAGCAACGGAGGATTGCGATAAGGAAGCACTCGGTGCAATGATTCGAGAAGTTAACCGTACACAGGTTTCTCGGGAAGAGCTGCTGTCAGATACCCTGTACTATTTTACACAGACAACTAACAAAATATCTGTTGCATAACAAACGGCCCCTGCTTGTAGCGGGGGTTTTTTTATGTCAAGAAACTACAACTTCAAACACTTTCCAGTTATAAAAACTTTGTTCGGATCTATTATATAAAATAGGTGATTGCGAAACAGATTTATAATCTCGGTTTTAAACAGAAAAGAAAGAGTGTTGACAAGATTACAAAGAAAAACTGGCTGTGTGGATAGTTCAGACGCACTTTAATAAGCCTCATACTTTATGAAGTTAATGCA
>JAZQEK010000083.1:0-34092 GCA_045538995.1 Acetatifactor sp.
CTTAGCAAGCGAGCTTGCACGGTCTGTTTTTTCTTTATTCTGCTGTCCCGAATGATATCATATCATTATAACGTATTCATGGGGTCAAAGTCAAACTGGATATTTATTTGATGACAATCCAGTGTTTTGATTCTTTGCTCCAACAAGTCCTTCACCTCTATCAGTTTCTCATATTCCCCATGCTTTATGTAGAATACAAAGCGATAGATATCGTTTATCTTGCCGATGCCGGCAGGAGCAGGACCGATTACCTGCAAGGTATCCGTCAGCTTCTTCGGTGTCATTCTTTGCTGTTCCCATGCTGCTGCCACGGTTTTGGTATACTCTGCCAGTATAGCAGCTATATCAGCTCCCTTTTTCTCCTCCATGGCATAAACCTGTACTGCCAGCATATGTGCCACCGGAGGATACTGCATCAAATCACGATACAAAATTTCCTCTTCATAAAAGGCCTGATAGTCCTGTGCTGCTGCATGCACAATAGCATAATGCTCCGGCTGATAGGTCTGAACCACCACCTCACCAGGCAATTCTCCACGCCCTGCGCGTCCTGCTGCCTGAGTAATCAACTGAAAAGTTCTCTCGGCAGCCCGGTAGTCTCCCACAGACAGGGACATATCAGCCGCCAGCACTCCCACCAAGGTCACATTGGGGAAATCATGTCCCTTCACAATCATCTGGGTTCCTACCAGCACATCAGCCTCTCCATTTCCGAAGGCTGACAGTATCTTTTCATAGCTGTCCTTGGTTTTCGTAGTGTCCGCATCCATACGTAAAATACGCATTTGAGGATACAACTCTCTTAACTTTTCTTCTATCTGCTGGGTTCCTGCACGGAAGCCGGAAATGTATTTGGAACCACATTCCGGACAATTGGTTACCTTGGCCGTTTCATATCCGCAGTAGTGACAAATCAGTCTGCTGCCCTGATGCTCTGACAGAGACACATCACAGTGCGGACATTTAATGACATGACCACAGGCTCTGCAGGATACAAATCCCGCCAGCCCTCTACGATTGATAAAGAGCATACTCTGTTGTCCCTTTTGCAACCTGTCTTCTAACAATTCCTGTAATTTCCGACTAAATATGGTACGATTTCCCTGCTTTAATTCTTCCCGCAAATCTACAGTATATACCGTAGGCAAGGTACCACCTGTCAGTCTTTTTGTCAGGCGAAACAACTGATATTCCTGCTTTTCAGCTCTATAGTATGCTTCCATGGATGGTGTGGCTGAACCCAATACAACACTGGCATGCTGCATTTTTGCCAAAGCCTGTGCCGTTTCTCTGGCATGATACTTTGGCGTACCTTCACTCTTGTAGCTGCTCTCATGCTCCTCATCCATCACAATCAAACCCAACTTGGGAAAAGGGGTAAACAATGCAGAACGGGGACCGATGATTACATCGATTTCACCATGCTTAGCCCTTTCACACTGATCATATTTTTCTCCGGCTGACAGGGAAGAATTCAACACACTCACCCGCTCCCCAAAATGCTTATAAAAACGCATCAGGGTCTGATAAGTCAGGGCAATCTCCGGTATCAGTACGATTGCCTGTTGCCCTCTGTCCACTACTTCCTCTATCAGACGAATATACACTTCCGTCTTACCACTTCCCGTAATTCCATGAAGCAAATAGGTCTGACGGATATCCTGATCATAATCTGCCAGAAAGCCTCTCACAATTTCTTCCTGCTCTTCACTTAATCTCTTCCGTTCCAAAGCAGCTTCCATCTTTTTTACCGGGTTTCGATATCCGGTACTCTTTTCTATCCGAATGATTCCATTCTTCACCAGCCCTTTTACTACGGCATCGGATACCATCAGCTTTCCGGTAATTAATTCATAAGGAAGCTCCTCTTCCTTTAACAGCTCCTGCAGCAATCTGGCACGGGCAGCTCCGTTCTTCTTCCTCTGGCTTTCTCCCAGCACAGCAATAGCTTCTTCCCGACTGGCGGAAAGAAGCACCTTTTTATGTTCTATGGATTTTACTGTTTTTTTCACCGGCAATACTGTTTTCAATGCCTGTATCATGGTTCCGCCGTAGTTCCTACGTATCCATGCTGCCAGTGCCATTTGGGCATTTTCCACACCCACCCCTGCTTCTACCAGGGAATGCACTTCCTTGAGCTTCGCTCTATCGTAATTGCAATTCTCTCCAATACCGACTACATAACCTTTTATGAGACGATTTCCTGCTCCAAAGGGTATTTGGACACAACTGCCTACTTCTACCACATCCCACAACCGTTCCGGTAGTACATACTGAAAAGCCCGGTCTACGTTTTCGTGAGATATATTTACGATTATATCTGCATATCGTTCCTTCAAATGTTTTACTCCTCTTCTCAGGCAGCCTTCACCCTGCTGCCTCCCCTCTACATTTCATTCCTCTATAAAAATTGCCCGGCAAACTGCTTACCAATGCCTTCTATCTTTACATTATCGTCCTGCCAGAATATCTGCGATTAAATCTCTTTCATCCATAGGGTATTTCACGCCCTTAATCTCCTGATAATCCTCATGTCCCTTACCGGCTAACACAATAATATCTCCTGCCTCTCCCTTTTCAATGGCATAGCGGATAGCTTCTTTTCGGTCACAGATTTCTACATAACGTCCAGTTGTCTTACCCATACCGATTTTAATATCCTCAATAATATCCTGTGGTTCCTCGAATCTGGGATTATCCGAGGTAATAATGGTCAAATCAGCCAGCTTTCCGCTGATTTCTCCCATCTCATAGCGACGCAGCTTGGAACGGTTGCCACCACATCCGAACACACATACCAGACGATGGGGTTGATATTCTTTTAAGGTGCTCAAAAGGCTTTCCAAACTCATGGCATTGTGTGCATAATCAATTAACAGAGTAAAATCATCGGATACCTTTACCGGCTCAATACGTCCCTTTACCTTGGTCTCACGCAATGCCTTCCTGATATCCTCTGTCTGCACCTGAAAATGCCTGCATATAGCAATCGCCGTCAGTGCATTATATACACTAAAACGTCCGGGGGTACTAACCTCTACTTCAAAATCCAACAGCCCCTTTACAGCAAAGGAAACTCCCAATATACCCGGTTTGCGTACCAGTTGCAAATTCTCTGCCCGCAAATCTGCCGTCTCATTCATGCCGAAACGCTCCAACTGACAGGTATGTCCCGCCACCACCTGCTCCCAGTGAGAATCATCACTGTTGACGATACCCACCTTACACTGACGAAACAGAAGCCCCTTACAACGCATATAATCTTCAAAGCTCTCATGCTCATTCGGACCGATATGATCCGGCTCCAAATTGGTAAAAATACCGAAATCAAAGACAAAACCCTGGGTACGATGCAGCATCAATCCTTGTGAAGAAACCTCCATTACTACAGCATCCAGCCCGGCCTCCACCATTTGGGCAAAGTAAGACTGCAACACATAAGACTCCGGCGTGGTATTCACTGCATGAATATGTTCTTCTCCGATAATCACCTCAATGGTTCCTACCAGACCTACTTTATAGCCTGCATTCTCCAGAATAGATTTTACCAGATAGGTAGTCGTCGTCTTTCCCTTGGTACCGGTCACCCCGATAACCTTCAGCTTTTCTGCGGGATAGCCGAAATATGCCGCCGAAATAAAAGCCATGGCATATCTGGTATTTTCCACCTTGATAACCGTCACATCCGACTGTTCCAATCCGGGCACCTCTTTGGATACCACCAGCACACGAGCCCTTTTTGCCACCTCCAGTGCATAATCATGTCCGTCAAAATTCGCCCCTTCTATACATAAAAACAGGCAATCTTCACTAACCTTTCGGGAGTCATAAACCACCTCAGATACCTCAACCTCAATACTTCCCCGAATGCATTCATATTCTATTCTTTCCAATAGCTTTTTTAATTCTATCATAGCGTCCCTATCCTTTCGCCTGCAATCACTGTTTTGCAAAACTCCTAATACTACTATAAATTATCCTTCCTCATATGTAAATGTATTTTCTGCTATAATCCCTTGTAAAAACTGCGGAATTTTTCCGCATACCACAAGAAGGCTCCGACATACATCGGAGCCTTCTCGTGATTTTCTTATGAGGGGGGGAGATAGTTTATTTAACTATCTGTGATATATCATACACGGAAATTGTGTCCAAATTGTGTCCAAATTATGAGAAAACTATTAATTTTAGAAAACCTTTTCCCTAATTTTCTCATATACCTCTATCGGTATCCGAGCACTCACCTCTGTGGTGGCATTTGCAGCAGCCATGGCAGCTGCATTTCGAACCGCTATTTCTCTGCTGACACCGGATATTTCACTCATGCAATAGGATGCCACCACCGTATCCCCACAAGCTACCGTATTCACTGCCGTCACCGGATAAGCCTTTTGAAATATACTGCCTGAGTCATCCACATACAACAGTCCTTTTTGTCCCAGAGAAACCACTATCTTTTCTATTCCCTCTGTCAACAGTCTCTCTGCTTCCGTTTGTATTTCCTCTATGGTTTCTAATTTTCTTCCCACTAAGCTTTCCAGTTCTTTTTGATTCGGCTTCACCAGATACGGACCGGCCTCCGCAGCCAGCCTCAAAGGCTCTCCGGAAGTATCCAACAATACCTTTTTGTCCTGCTCCTTTGCCCACTGTATCAGCTTACCGTATATATCTGCCGGAACCCCCTTGGGGATACTTCCGGATATTACAATCCATTCACAGGCAGGTAATTGCTTCCTGTATTCTTCCAAAAATGCCCTTAATTCTTCCTTGGTAATCTCCGGCCCCGGCTCTAATATCTCTGTTACACAACCATTCTCAGCCAAGATATTAGTGCTCACTCTGGTTTCCTGCTTAATCCATGTAAAGCAACAGTTTACCCCCATATCTTTCAGCGTATCTTCAATTAATCTCCCACTGTATCCACCCAAAAAGCCCATGGCAGTTACCGGATAATCAAACTGCCGTAACACTCTTGTCACATTCACACCCTTACCGCCGGCAATACTCTGCACATACTTCAAACGATTCACTTGCCCCAAAAGTAATTCCTGTATGGAACAGGTTTTGTCTACTGCCGGATTCAATGTCACTGTCAAAATCATCCTTTTCACCTCTTAACAATAATTCTGCATAATAAACTGTAGGCTTTCTCTGCCACGATAAACATTAATACCTATCTGATAGGTGGCTGATATCTGATAACGTCCTTTTCCGTAAAACAGACTTTCTGCACTTCCTACACCATACTTCTCATCCAAAAAGCTACAAAAAGCATCCACATCTCCAAAATACATCAAATCCGCTGTTTTTTCATATCCTTCTGCCGGAATTTCCACCAGAAACTTTGCATAATTCCCATTCGCACCAATTCGTCTGGCTCCCACCAAACAAATATCCTTCTGTGCGAATAGTGGTTTAGGGTTCCCTACACCAAAGGGTTCCAATAGTGCGATTTCCTTAGCAAGCTGCAAAGAGGCATATTCCATGGGCATGGGAACATCAATATGTACCTGTGGAATGAAATCTTCCTCCTGAAGCTTTGCCTTTTCGTTTAAGGCCATCCGAAAAGCTGCTACATCATTATCCTTTAGGGACAAGCCTGCTGCCAGTTTATGCCCTCCGAATTTACTGAAAAACTCCTTGACCTCCACCATAGAATCATACATGTGATACGCATCAATAGAACGACCGGAGCCCTTGATTCCCTCTTCCCCATCCGTCAACACAAAAACCGGATGATGGTATTTCTCCCGGATACGTCCCGCAATAATTCCAGCCAGACTTTCATGCACCGTAGGCAGATACACTACCATAACAGAAGACTTATCTAACTCCTCCTGTTGTATTTGTTCCAATGCCTCTTCTACCCCCTGCAAGGTCATGTTCTTGCGGCTGTCATTCAACTCCTTCAGCTCTGTTGCAGCTGTCATTGCCTCTGCTTTAGAAGTACTCTGTAACAGTTCCAATGCCCGCAAAGCAGTATCCAAACGTCCTGTTGCATTCAAACAGGGACCAATTACAAAACCCAAATGATAGGCACTGGCCGTTGCAGCATTTAACTCATTCACCTCAAACAATGCTTTCAAACCATAATTAGAAGAACTCTGCATCAGCTTCAGCCCTTCCTTTACGATGATGCGGTTCTCATCCTTTAGCTCCATCACATCACATACCGTAGCCATTGCCGCAAAGGGTAACAGCCCCTCCAACAGCTTCTGTGCATCGTCATAAGCTGTTTTTTCACACAATGCCTGTATGAATTTATAAGCAACTACCGCTCCGCAGATACTTTTAAAAGGATAGGCACAGTTCTCCTGCTTCGGGTCGATAATCACATCTGCATCCGGCAGGATTTCCTGTCTTTTTCCCTCTTTTTCTTCAAAGGGAACTTCATGATGATCCGTAACAATCACAGACATCCCCAGTTCCTTTGCCAGAGCTATCTGTTCTTTGGCTGCAATCCCATTGTCACAGGTAATAATGCATCTCACCCCGGCTTCATGAGCCTCCAAAATCAAATGTTCATTTAGTCCGTAACCATCCTTCATTCTATGAGGAATGGCTGTGTCCACCTTCGCTCCCAGTGCTTTCAAACCACTGGTCAAAATATAAGAAGAACAGATACCATCCACATCATAATCCCCAATCACACGGACATAGGTACCATTCTGTATTTTTCCCTGCATCATGGCAATTCCCTGTTCCATGCCTTGAAGCATCCAAGGGGAATGGCAATCCTCCATAGTACCGTAGAGGAATTTCCGCACGTCGCCTTCCTCAATAATATCACGATTTCGAATAATACGTGCCAACACCGGGTCTATATGATATTCCTCACTCCATTTTTTAAAATCAGCCTTCTTGGCTGCTACCAACCACTTTTCCTTCATTTTCTCACCCTATTTTCAAAGAAAGGACTGTCGATACTTCAACAGTCCTTTTCACTAATCTTTATTCTTCACTTACCTTCGGCGGGAACTTCATACGAAGCACATACCACAATGCACCGGCGATACAGATAGAAGAATACGTACCGCAGAGAATACCTACCATCAAAGGAAGGGCAAATTCACGAATACTGGTAACACCCAATACATACAATGCTGCCACCATGACAAAGGTAGTCAGGGAAGTAAAAATACTTCGGGACAAGGTCTGGGTAATACTCTTATTCACTACATCCTTTAAGGTTTCGTTTCTGGTCATCACTGCCATATTCTCACGAATACGGTCAAAAATTACAATCGTTGCATTGATGGAATAACCAACAATGGTCAACATACAGGCAATAAAGGTATTGCTTACGGAAACTCTTGCCACTGCGTAGAATGCCAATACAATTAACACATCATGCATCAATGCAACCACACTACTGATGCCGAAACGGATGTCACTGAAACGAATACGAATATACAGAAGCATACATACAATTGCCACTGCTACTGCAATAATAGTATCGGATTTCATTTCATCGCTGATAGTAGAACTAATGGTTTCAGAAGTAATCATTTCCTGTCCTACTGCAAATTCATCCATAAACATCTGGTCTAACGCTTCACGCTGCTCTACATTCAAGGTAGTAGTCTTGAAAATAACTTCATTGGAATTCTGTACGGTCTGTATTTGAACCGCACTACCGGTAATATCCTCTACCAACGGTACGATTTCTGCATTGACCTCTTCCAAGGTCTTGCTTTCATCAAAGGTAACAGTAGTTGCAGTACCCCCCTTGAATTCCAAACTGAAATTCAATATATCTCCGGTATTTACTTTATAAATACCCATTACCACAAAGCCTGCCACTACCAAAGCAATGGACACCCCAAAGAAGAAATGCTTCTTGCTTAAGAAATCGATGGTCTTATGCTCCTTTGCTACACCATACCACTTTGCTGCACGGAAGCCCAAGCCATAAAAAGCATTGATTAACAGCTTGGTAATAACCAATGCTGTAAACATAGACAACACAATACCAAGTGCCAATGTCTGTGCAAAGCCTTTTACGGTACCCGGTCCTAAGAATAACAATACTGCCGCAGCAATTAAGGTAGTAATATTACCATCTATGATAGCAGACAAAGCTTTCTCAAAACCGGTCTTAATGGCAGTTCTGACGCTGATACCGGCTGCAATTTCTTCACGTATACGTGCAAAGATAATCACGTTTGCATCCACGGCCATACCAATGGAAAGAATAATACCTGCCACACCGGAAAGGGTAAGTGTCAAATCGAATCCTACTAACAATAAAACAACCAATACTACATATAATGCCAACGCAATGGCAGATGCCAAACCTGCAATAAAATATACCGCAATCATAAATACCACTACAATTGCAAAACCGATGGCACCTGCCTGCAAACTGGTTTCAATGGCTTCTACACCTAACTGTGCACCAACCACCTTAGAATGCAATTCTTCCAGTTCCAACTTCAAACCACCGATACGAATGGTAGATGCCAACTTCTCTGCTTCTTCAAAGCTGGTCTGTCCTTCGATAATGGCCGCACCATCTGTGATTACCACATTTACCGTAGGCACACTGACAAACTGTCCGTCATAATAAATACCCAGAGTTTCTCCACGACGAAAAGCAGCTTCTGTAGCTTCCGCAAATTTATGCTTTCCGTCTTCTGTCATGGTTAGTTCTACTACAATCTGTTGATTCCCCATGCTATCCTGATAACCACCGGCCTGTGCATCTGCCACATCGGTACCTACCAGCTTAATAGAACCATCTGCTTCCAACTCTTCAATCGTCTTGTCCAAGGTATATTCATATGCCATGGCGCCATCTTCACCCTGCACCAGCTTAATGGAATAGTTGGCGGTTCCGTCAGAACCGGTCTCTGCTATAAAGTACAGGGTACCCGGCTTACCTAATTCCTGTAAAATCGCATTGGCATCAGAAACACCGGGGATTTCAATATTAATACGATTGGTACCTTCCTGATAAACAATCGCCTCTGTACTGTATTTTTCCACACGCTTCTGCAACTTACCGATGGTATCACTCATATCGACAGCATCCGGCTCTTCTTCCCCTACAACCTGATAAGTAATACTAACACCGCCGGCCAAATCCAAGCCCAGCTTAATATCTGAAGCACTTCCTTTACCATTCCCGTCAATTCCCCAGATATCAATATAACCAATCCCCAGCAATACCAATATCATTGCAATTAGAACGACAATTGCCTTACTTTTCTTCATTTTCATAACCTCCATTTAAATCAAAGCAACAGCTTATTCCTCTTCCATCATTTCTGCTGCCTTAATCATAATTGCACATTCTACACGCTTCCTCTGCAACTCACATCCCACATCATAGGTACCATTAATGGAATTGGTGAAATTGTAGGCATTGGCAGCACATCCGCCACTACAATAGAATTTTGCAAAACATTTCTTACATGCTTCCTTGGCATATACATTACAGCACTTAAACTCATTCTGAATATCCGTATTGGTAATACCGGTATCCACATTACCCATGAGGAATTTTTCCTGTCCTACAAACTGATGACAAGGATAAAAATCGCCCCAAGGTGTCACTGCCAAATATTCTGTTCCGGAACCACAACCGGATAATCTCTTCGCCACACAGGGTCCCCCCTGCAAATCAATCATAAAGTGGAAGAAATTAAACTTCTGTCCCTTTTTTCTTCTCTTCAAAATAGCCTTTGCCAGTCTGTCATACTCTTCCTTCAGATAAGGAATGTCCTCTTCCCGGATTGCATAATCGTCCTCCGGTGCAGCCACTACCGGCTCCACGGAAATCTGCTGGAAGCCCAAATCCGCCAAATGCAGAACATCCTCTGCAAAGTCCAGATTGTGATGGGTAAAGGTACCACGCACATAATAATTCATCTGGTCACGGCTCTCTGCTACTTTCTGAAACTTCGGTACAATCAAATCATAGCTTCCCTGTCCGCCTCGGAAAGGACGCATCTTATCATGCACTTCCTTACGTCCGTCAATACTCAAAACAATGTTTGACATTTCCTGATTGGCAAATTCTAAAATATCATCATTAAGCAACACTCCATTGGTAGTCAGCGTGAAGCGGAACTTCTTATTATTCGGCTCCTCCAAACTTCTGCCGTAAGCCACCAAATCCTTTACCACCTGCCAGTTCATCAACGGTTCGCCACCGAAGAAGTCCACTTCCAAATTCACACGGCTTCCGGAATGAGCCACCAGAAAATCCAATGCTTTCTTACCCACCTCAAAGCTCATAAGTGCTCGTCTGCCATGATATTCGCCTTCCTCTGCAAAACAATACTGACATGCCAGATTACAATCATGCGCAATATGTAGACACAAAGCTTTTACTACAGTTTCTCTATTTTTAAAATCAAAGATATAATTTTCATAAATATCCGGCACAAAAAGCTGTCCCATCTGTTCCAGCTCCAACACCTCATCCACTGCTTCTGTGATTTCTGCTTCCGGATAAGGGAGGTCTGCCAAATTCAAAACAGCTGCTTTAATAGTCGCCGCATCCTTAATCCCTTCACTTACCAAAGGCTCCACAAGCGGTATCATATCATAAACAATATCGTCCACCACATGCACAGAACCGCTGTTTATATCCATAACAATATTTAACCCATTGCTTTTATACTGATGAATCACTTTTCTACCCTAATTTCCTTTCTTCCTTAAACGCATAGTAAGCAGCGACTTGATATCGCTGCTTACGTAGGTCGTAATATTTCGACTATTTAATCTTTTCGCAACTCTGATTGCCTACAGTACAAGAAGTCTTGCATGCTGACTGGCAAGAAGTCTGGCACTCGCCACAGCCACCCTTTTTCATAGATTCCTTTAAATCTCTGGTTGTCAAAGTCTTAATGTGCTTCATATTATAGCCTCCTTAGATTCTTAAATCACATAATTACAAGAATATATTGCATTATAACATATGTAGTTGAATTTTAAAAGACTTTTTTAAAAAATTTGTCTATCAACTTAACATCCCTCCCAGCATACCACCTCCCGCACATAAAATCAAGGTAGTAAAGAAAGAATCTGTCACTTCCTTAAAGGAACCATTTGCTACAACTGATACGAGCAGCAATATAACAAAATAAACAACTCCCATACTCAGTCCCCACAAAAACCGCTTCTCTTTCATTCTTTTTCCTGCCAAAAATCCTCCTAAAAAAGTGGATAATACATATGTTACCGTTATCCCCCCGGAAACGATTTCCCGAGATAAATCCGCTTTATAAAGTAGCACTGCTAGCAACAGCAACAGCAAGGTAGTCACTACAAATGAACAGCAAAGATATATCAGCAAACTGCTCCATGGGATTCCCATTTCCTGTCTTCGCATGATTTTTTTCACACTTTTACCTCCTTCCACACATATAAATCCTAAAAAATATATTAAAATATATTCAACCGCTTCCCATTACTTGACAATTCTATTATTTTTGTTATATTATTTTATCCAAAATATATTAACAAAGGAGTGGTTTTTTTCATGGATGCCTCGGGTGTCATACAACTTATTGTACTTTTAATTCTTGTTTTATTATCTGCCTTCTTCTCTTCCGCAGAAACAGCTTTTAGCACGGTGAATCGTGTCAAAATGCGTGCTTTGGAAGAAGAGGGAAACAAAAAAGCTGCCAGAGTAAACAAAATTCTGGACAATTACGGCAAGATGATTAGTACTATCTTAATCGGTAACAACATTGTAAATATTGCTGCATCTTCACTGGCAACAACTCTGGCTCTCCGTATTAATCTGGCAGTCGGAATTGCTACCGGTATTCTTACCATTGTAGTACTTTTGTTCGGCGAAATCGTTCCCAAAACCTGGGCAAAGATTTCCAATGAAGGAATATCCCTTACATACAGCGGTATTATTTATTTTCTGATGTATGTACTTACACCGGTTATCATTATTGTAGATGTTCTGTCAAAAGCAATTTTAAAATTATTACACATTGACCCAAATAAGAAAGTCAGCACCATGACAGAAGGTGAATTAAAGACTTATGTAGACGTCAGCCACGAAGACGGTGTTATTGAAACAGAAGAACGTGAAATCATTTATAACGTGTTCGATTTTTCTGACGCGGTTGCAAAGGATATTATGATTCCCCGTATCAATATGGTTTCCGTCAATGTGAACTCAAGCTATGAGAAGGTTTTCTCAGTATTTAAAAATTCCATGTACACCCGTCTTCCTGTTTACGAAGAGGATAAAGACAATATCATTGGTTTGATTAATGTAAAGGATTTCTTACTTACTCCGAATACAGGAACTTTCTCAGTCCGCAGTATTTTACGAAAAGCCCATTATACCTATGAGTTCAAAAAAACTGCTGACCTTATGCTGGAAATGCGTGAGAAAACCAACAATGTCGCTTTCGTATTAAACGAATATGGTGCTACTATCGGTATGATTACTTTAGAAGATTTGCTGGAAGAAATTGTTGGAGAGATTCGTGACGAATACGATGCTGACGAAGCAGAATTTATTCAGGAAATCGGCGAACGCACCTATTTGGTAGAAGGTAGTATGAAACTGGCTGATATCAACGATGCCTTAGGAACCACGCTGGACTCAGAGGATTACGACTCTATCGGTGGTATCATCATCGAGAACTTAGACCGTTTACCGGAGGAAAACGAAGAAGTTTCTTTGAGCAATGGTATCGTTTTGACAGTTGTAGATATCGACCAGAACCGTATTCAAAAGGTTCAAATGACATTACCTGAGCCCCCCACGGATGATGCGGAGATTAAGGACGAGGGTTTTGAAGAGGAAGCTTCCTCCGAAGAAAAACCCAATTAAATATAACACACAAACGCCGAAGGTACATACTACAGACCTTCGGCGTTCTTTTCTTTCCATTCCTCTAGCTATTCTTTTCTCTAGGAAAGGTAACCCTCATGGTGGTTCCCACCCCGCTCTCACTCATAAGCTCCAATTCGGCATCATGCTTTGCTACAATATGCTTTACGATGGCCAGTCCCAATCCGGTACCGCCTGTAGACTTGGAATGGCTCTTATCTACCCGGTAAAAGCGTTCAAAAATACGTTCCTGATGCTCTTTCGGAATACCAATCCCTGTATCCTTTACCAACAATACAACACCCTCCGGCTCACAGCTCACCTTTATCATTACCTTACCGTTTTCTTTATTGTAACGTATGGCATTGTCACACAGATTATACAAAAGCTCATCCAGCATCATAGCATTGCCGCTTACCCAAGCATTCTCACCTTCTAATCCCAAGGTTACCTTATGCTTTTGAGCACTGTGCTCCAGCATTTCCACACAGGTTTCTGCCAACTGATAAAGATTTACTTGTGTCTTCTCCAGCTCTACCTCCGTAGAATCTAACTCCGACAAACGCAGAATATCATTAATCAGGGATAATAATCGATTGGAATTGGTTCGAATTCCCTGTGCAAAACGTGTCACATCCTTTTCCGAAGCCATACCGGTTTCAATCAGCTCTGCATATCCGGAAATAGAAGTCAGGGGTGTTTTCAGTTCATGGGTAACATTGGCCGTAAATTCCTGCCTCATCTTGGCATTTTTCAAAATGTCCGCATGCTGCTCCTGTATCATCTTTATAAAAGGCTCCAGCTCCTCATAATACTCTACCGCCTCACATTCCTCCAAATTCTCTGCCAACTGCTCAATAGGCTTCATCAAATTTTTTGTCAAAAAATGTGCTACCACCAGAGACATCACAAATAATGCACCGATAATCACCAGTAAGCTGGGAAATACCATGGCAATAAAACGAAAAATACTATTGGCATCTCGAGACACTCTCCAGATACTGCCATCTGCTCTCTTTACTGCATAATAGTACGTACTCTTATCCAAAGTATCTGAACGACGTACTGCCTCGCCCTCTCCTTTTTTCATAGCTTCTACGATTTCCGGGCGGTTGGCATGATTGTCCATACCGGTCACATCAGAATGACTATCCAGTAACACTTGTCCATGCTCATTTAGGATAGTAATTCGCAGTTCGTCCGCCTCCATATGTGCCGCTACTCTGGCCACCTCGTCCATACTCTCGCAGCTCTGCAGAAACTTGCTGTAAAGTCTCAAATCAGCCATCATTTGCTGCCCATATATTTCATTAAATGTAATGATTACAAAAAACATGGTCGCTAAAATAGCGACCAATGCCAAAGATACAATTCGAATGTTAATTTTCTTCTTCATAATTCATCATATATCCTACATTACGGACGGTTTTAATACGACCACCCTCATCCTTTAGCTTCTGACGCAGTGTTTTAATATGCATGTCCAGAGTTCTGGATTCCCCTTCGAAATCCGTTCCCCAAACCTTGTCCAAAATCTCCTGACGAGTAGTTGCAATCCCAACATTGACCATAAGCAGCTTCAATAACTCATACTCCTTGTAGGTCAATTCACAATTCTCGCCATCTACCTGTACCAAATGCTTGTGGCTATCCAAACTGATTTTTCCTACCCTCAGTACTGGCTCCCGTTCCTCCACCTTGGTTCTGCGAAGCACCGCTTTTACTCTGGAAATCAGCTCCATCACCCCGAATGGCTTGGTCATATAATCATCTGCACCAGCATCCAAGCCTTTTACTTTATCGATTTCCGTGGTTTTTGCTGTTACCATTATCACCGGTATATTTCGGGTTTCCTTCTGCCTGCGCAGCTTTTTCAGTACTGTCAGACCATCCTCGTCAGGCAACATAATATCCAATAATATCAGGCTCGGGTATTCCTTTTCCATTGCTGCATAAAAGGCTGTTGCGTTATCAAAGCCCTCTGTTTGATAGCCGGTACTGGATAAGGCAAAGGTTTCTATTTCCTGAATACTCTTATCATCCTCTACCACATAAATCAAAGCCATTTCCATTTCCCCTCATATCACACTTCACCACAACTATTATGGAAGCCTATACTGCTGCTCGTAAACCAACACCTTGCTTCTAAAGTCAATATTATCATCCTTCTTCAATTCATTTACATAAGCATGGGTATCGAACTCATCCTCACTCACCTCTAACAGACACACTGCCACATTAGAGCAATGGTCAGAAATTCTTTCGAAGTTCGTGGTAATATCAGAAAGAACAAAGCCCAGCTCAATAGTACACTTACCCTTGCGAAGTCTCTTGACATGTCTCTGTTTGATATCCAGATTCAATTTATCAATAACCTCTTCCAATGGCTCTACCTGCTTCGCCAGGTTCAAATCCTCTTCCTTGAAGCTTCGAATACTCATTTCCAAAATATCATGTACTGCTCGTTTGAATACTTCCAACTCCTCTTTTGCCTTTTCAGAAAATTCCAATTGCTTCTCATACATTTCCTGTGCAGCTTCCTTGATATTTCTGGCATGGTCAGAAATACGTTCGAAATCACCAATACAATGTAAAATAACAGACGCTGTATGACTGTCCTCTGTCGAGAGATTTTTCGAGCTGACCTTTACCAGATAGGAACCAATCTGGTCTTCAAACTGGTCAATTTCATCCTCCAAATCAACCACTCTTTGTGCCTTTGCTTCGTCATAATTCATAAGCAATTCCATAGCGATTTCAATGGATTCCTTAGTTAAATCCGCCATGCTCTCCGCTGCATTACGACTCTGCTCAATAGCATAAGAAGGCATCTCCAAGAAACGAGGATCCAATATACCCAAAATCTTTTCTGCATGAGACTTTTCTATTACCACTTCCTCGTCCGGAATGGTAATGGTTGCCAGCTTCACCAACTGCTTTGCAAAAGGTAACAGTATCAGTGTCGCTGTAATATTGAAAATAGTATGCACCGTCGCGATATCCGTAGGAGCTGCCATCTCATGCATAAACGGGAAGTCCACAATGGCATGGATAGCATAGAAGCCTACCATAAACACCACTGTTCCGATAATATTAAAGTACAAGTGAATCAATGCTGTTCTCTTTGCATTCTTGCTGGCACCGATACCGGAAATCATTGCCGTTACACAGGTACCGATATTCTGACCCATGATAATCGGAAGGGCTGTACTGAAGCCTACTGCACCACTTAAGCATAGTGCCTGTAAAATACCTACAGATGCAGAGGAAGATTGAATAATCGCTGTTAAAATCATACCTGCCAGCAAGCCCAATAAAGGATTGGAGAATCTGGTCAAAATACTGGTAAATTCCGGTACATCTCTCAACGGCTTCACTGCATCGCTCATGGTATCCATACCGGTCATCAAAATCGCAAAACCAATCAAAATATTTGCAACATTTCTCTTCTTTTCATCCTTGCTAAACATAGTAATACCGATGCCGATAATCGCCAAAATCGGACAAAAAGAAGCCGGCTTACACATCTGTACTAAAAAGTTTCCGCTTTCAATACCGGTCAAACTCAAAATCCATGCAGTAATGGTAGTACCTACATTGGCACCCATAATAATCCCCACTGCCTGATTCAGCTTCATAATACCGGAGTTTACAAAACCAACCACCATAACCGTAGTCGCTGATGAGGATTGAATTACAGCAGTTACCGCCGCTCCCATCGCCACTGCTTTAAACGGATTATTGGTTAATTTCTCCAAAATCTTCTCTAAGCGTCCGCCGGAAGCCGCTGCCAGAGAATCTCCCATCAAATTCATACCAAACAAAAACAGAGCCAACCCCAGCACCATGTTTAACACGTCAAAAAAATCCATACTATTTCCTCGCTTATCCTAATCTCATGTCTCATTCTATCCGCTCATTCAAAGCAAATACATTCTTAGTTTAGCTTAGAAATCTAAAATATACAACAATTTATTGTAAATTCAATGTAAAATCCATGTAAAATTTCGACCCTTTTTGACACTGTCCTCCATGCACTTTTACAACAAACGCTTCTCCTGCATGTTCCCCGTTTGCTGAAATACAGCCCAATCGCTGATGTTTACAGCATGATCCGCCACCTTTTCTACATACTTTGCAAGCATAAGCATATCCACGATTTCATCTGCTCCCAAGGTTTGTTTTTGGATTCCCTGCATCATCTGTTCCTTTACCTGATTGAAATAATCATCCACCACATCATCCTGTGCAATCACTTTTTCAGCCAGTTTCATATCTCCATTCACAAAGGCTTCCACTGCATCATGTACCATTTCCTTTGCCACTTCCATCATAGTCTGCAAAAGTGCACCTCTTTTCGGATGATATGGTGGCTCCAAACGTAAGAATAACTCTGCCATATCTGTCACATGGTCGCCAATACGTTCTACATCTGTTACTACCTTTAATGCTGCTGAAACCACTCTCAAATCTGTTGCAATGGGTTGTTGCTTCGTTAGCAGCTGCAAACACATAGCCTCAATATGTCTTTGCCTATCCAGAAACTCTCTATCTACAACAATCAATTGCTCTAATATCTCTCTTTGATTCGCTGTTGCTGCAAGAAGTAACTTATCATAACTGATTTCTGCTCTTTCACTCATTTCTCTCACAGCATGTTTCAACTGTGAAAGCTCCTGCTCAAATACTGTTCTCGGTGACATACGCCTCTCCCCTTTCTTCCTTAACCAAATCTACCTGTGATATAATCCTCTGTTCTCTTGTCCCGTGGTCGGGTAAACAAATCTGTTGTTGCCCCCTTCTCTACTACTTCACCTACCAGAAAGAACGCTGTTTCATCTGACACTCGGGTTGCTTGCTGCATGTTGTGTGTCACAATTACTACGGTATATTTCTGCTTCAGACTTTCCATTAAATCCTCAATCTTCAAAGTAGAAATAGGATCCAATGCTGAGGTAGGCTCATCCATCAAAAGCACCTGCGGCTGTACTGCCAGTGCTCTTGCAATACAGAGACGCTGTTGCTGTCCACCGGAAAGTCCTAATGCAGATTTTTTCAATCTATCTTTGACCTCATCAAAAATTGCAGCATCTCTCAAAGCATTTTCTACGATTTCATCTAATTGAGTTTTATTCTTTATACCATGCACTCTGGGACCATAAGCAATATTATCATAGATGCTCATGGGGAAGGGATTCGGTTGCTGGAATACCATGCCCACCTTTTTACGAAGCAGTGTAGGATCTACATTTTTATCGTATATATTCTCTCCATCCAAAAGAATCGTTCCTTCTATTTTAACACCATCCACCAAATCATTCATACGATTCAAACATTTTAAAAAGGTAGATTTTCCACAACCGCTGGGACCAATAAAAGCAGTAATGGCATGATCCTTTATCTCCATATTGACATTTTTCAATGCATGATTTGTACCATAATGCAGGTTCAAATTCTGTACAATGATTTTATTCTTTTCCATATTTCCTCTTTCCTACGTTTACGTACGTCTTAGTTTCTTCGCTATCAGCTTCATCAACAAATTGATTCCTAACACAATTACAATCAATACACATGCAATACCAAAAGCGGTATCATACTTACCCTTCTGCATCTGTAAATACAGTTCTACTGTCAATGTACCGCCGGACTGAAATGCCTTGTTCTTGATAATATTCAAATTCTCCAACAAGTTTCCATTTAGCTTCGGTAATAAATAGCCGCTACCTGCCGTAAATAACAGTGCTGCGGATTCTCCTACGATACGTCCCACCGCTAAAATAATACCTGTCACAATGCCGGGCATGGCACTGGGTAGCAAGATAGTACGTATCACATACCATTTTGTAGCACCCATTCCTAACGCACCGAAACGATAACTATCCGGCACCGTACGTAAAGCCTCCTGCGTATTACGGGTAATCAGTGGTAATACCATGATACTCAAGGTCAATGCACCTCGTAAAATAGAATAATCTAACCCCAAGGTGTTACCAAAAAACATCAAACCAAACAAACCAAAGATAACAGAGGGGATACCTGACAAGGTTTCTGTGGTAAATTCAATCACAGAAACCATTTTCCCCGGCTTGGCATACTCATTCAAATAAATAGCCGCCCCCACACCAAGAGGTGTTGCAAGCAATAAAGTAATCAAGATAATATACAAGGTATTTACTATATTCCCCAGAATACCGGTGGTCTGCTTCAATGCACTGGTAACTGTCGTTAAAAAGCTCCAATTTACCACATGGAATCCTTTTACAAATACATATGCAATGATCCCTACAATCAAAAACACTGCTACCAATGCAGATAAGTAAATGGCTGCTAACAACATCATATCAGAGACTCTTTTCTTTTTCTTTGTCAGTGTAACCGTACTATTCATTGTCCAGAGCTCCCTTCTTTATTATTCTATTCAGTGCAATATTGATTACCATAATAAATACAAACAACACTAAACCAATGGTAAACAATACCTGCCTGTGGATCCCCTGAGCATAACTCATTTCACTAACAATAGCTGTAGTCAGAAAACGTACAGAGTTAAATGGCAGCGGCATATTTACACTACTACCGGATACCAGACTGATTGCCATAGCTTCACCGATTGCTCTGCCAATCCCCAGTACAATACCGGTGATAATACCGGACTTAGCTGCCGGTATGATAGACTTGAAAATAGTCTGTATAGGTGTGGCTCCCAAGGCCAGAGATGCAGACTTAATATGTGACGGCACTGCTCTGATAGCAGTTTCGCTAGTATTAATAACGGTAGGCAATATCATAATCGCCAGCACAATTACTGCAGATAACAGATTTGCTCCACCCGTAAACTGATGCGTAGGCGAATCCTTGAATAATGCCAACTCCAGCTTGTACATAAGCGGATTCAACAAATAAATACCTAACAAACCATATACAACCGAAGGAATGCCTGCTAACAATTCCACTGCCGGCTTTACTACCATAGCAAGCCTTTTCGGTGCTACCTCTGCCAAAAAGATGGCCGCAAACACAGCAATGGGTACTCCTAACAAAATCGCCAAAGTAGTCCCTATTATAGAAGTCAATATGACATATAAAATACCAAACTGTGGCTCCGCTGCAGTCGGTCTCCACTCCGTCCCCAACAATATTTCCCTTAATCCCACACGGAAAATAGCCGGTGTTCCACCGATTATCATATATAGAGTAATGGAGACCACCGCAAGTACTGCGAAAGAGGCACAAATTGTAAAAATAATTTGCGCCACTGTCTCCACTACCTCTTTATTCTTTTTATTACCAATTACAGAAGTATGTGTATTTTTCATCGCTCATTACTCCACAGTAATCAATCCTACAATGGAAGCAACTTCCTGTCCCTCTGTACTAAGTACATACTCGAACCAAGCCTGAACCAATTCACTCTGCTCACTGATTTCGCCCTTTGTAGCCATTACGAAGGGTCTGCTCAGAAAATAACTGCCGCCCTTGATATTCTCTACCGTAGGTGCTACACCTTCCAAAGAAGCAGGAATTACAGTGTCATCAATGGCATCCAAAGAAGCATAACCAATTGCTCCGGGAGTGGAAGCCACCTTTGCAATCACTGCACCGGTACTATCTAATTCATTTGCATATACACACAGTTCTTCCACCTCAAGCAATTCTTCAAATGCGCCTCTGGTTCCGGAGCTTGCTTCACGCCCTACCACTACAATAGGAGTGTTTGTTCCACCAAGCTCATTCCAATTTGTAACCGCACCGGTGTAAATGTCTATTAACTGCTGCTTAGATAAATCAGTTACAGTATTTGCAGGATCCAAGCAGACTGCAATACCATCAATGGCAACTACGTTTTCTACTGCTCCTGCTTCCTTTTCAGCATCCTTCAAATTTCTGGAAGAATTACCAATATCTGCAGTACCTCCGATAACTGCTTCCACACCTGCAGAAGAACCTACAAACTCCGCACCTACAGTTACACCGGGATACTTCTCCATAAAACTCTCTGCCAATGCATTTGCCAGCTTTTCCATAGAAGTACTTCCCACCATTTGAATAGTACCGGAAAGCTGCATATTATCTGTACTGCTTTCTACTGTGTTCTCTACAGAGCTTCCTGCTGCATCACTGTTTGCCTTAGAAGCATCTTTATTGCTTCCACATGCGGTTAAGCTTCCCATAGTCAGTAAACATGCTCCTGCGATTGCCAATACTCTTTTTAAACTGTTTTTCATAATAAAAATCTCCTCTTTCAAAGTATTATCTTGTTGACATTGTCATCATAACACTCTGAAAGAAGAGAAAATATCATGGTTAAGTAAGTTATTTGTAAGATTTTTGTAAAAAATGCTAATCAATGGTTTCCAAAATTCCATCTGCTATTGCCTGTGCAATATCATAGAAACGAGCATCAAACAAAGCATTGTCCGCATCCGTATTAATAAACCCCACCTCTACCAATGCCGCCGGCATCTGGGTTCGATTCAGCACTACCAGATTGGTTCGCTCGTTCACTCCCTGATTTTCGAAGCCGATATCCTCCAGTTCCTCATTGATATTTGCCGCCAGTCTGGCAGCCTCACTGTACTGATTATATACCAAGGTTTCTATTCCTGTATATTGATTGGGTATGGGGCTGGAATTTCTGTGAATGGATACGAAATAATCCGCTCCTGTCCGATTGGCCTCCTGTGCCTTCTGAAAAGGTGACTCATAAACATCTGTATCTCTGGTAAAATACACCTCCACACCATTTTCCTGTAATATTCTGCCAATCTCCAAAGTCAGTGCCAACGCATCATCCTTTTCCTGTCTTCCATTATATACTGCACCGGGATTGCTACCACCATGCCCTGCATCCAAAACCACCAAAGCCATAAAAAACTCCCACATAAACCGATTACTATAGTTTATGTGGGAAGCTGGTATTTGGTGACATTTCTAGGAAACCAGGGTAAACAAACTCAGCAGTACCCCTCCTATGATAGCCGAGCCAATCTGCCCTGCCACATTGGCTCCCACTGCATGCATCAGTATAATATTCCCCGGGGTTTCTTCCTGTGCCATTCTTTGCACCACTCTGGAGGACATAGGAAAAGCTGAAATCCCCGCAGCTCCTACCATCGGATTGATTTTCTCCCTCAGAAACAAATTCATCCCCTTTGCCAACACTACGCCTCCTATGGTATCAAACACAAACGCCACCAACCCTATCCCCATAATCACAAGGGTTTCCACTCGTACAAAAGCTTCCGCCCGCATACTAAAGGATATCGTAAGCCCTAGCAGCAAAGTAATCAGCTGTGCCAGAATCTCTCTGGCTGTTTCTGCCTGCTTATCCAATACACCACACTCCCGAAGCAGATTCCCAAACATCAAGAAACCGATTAAGGACACGGACATAGGAGCCAACACTCCTGCAAGCACTGTCGTCAGAATAGGAAATGCTATTCTTGCATTTTTCGAAACTCTCTTGTTGGAAGGAACCATTCGTATCTGACGTTCCTTCTTCGTGGTAATACAGCGAATCGTAATAGGCTGAATAATCGGCACCAGTGCCATATAAGAATAAGCTGCTACCGCTATTGCCCCCATATATTCTGACTTTAAAATCTGAGATACCAATATGGATGTGGGGCCGTCCGCAGCTCCTATCATTCCTATGGAAAATGCGTCCTTTAACTCGAAACCTAAAAACAGTGCCAGTCCTATTGCCACAAAAATTCCCAGCTGTGCCGCCAGTCCAAATAGAAATAAAACAGGTCTGGACAGCAATGGACCAAAATCAATCATAGCTCCAATTCCGATAAACAAAAGGATGGGCAATGCCTCTGACGCTTCTATTCCTATCTCATACAGCCATTCAATAATGCCTGCCACCTGTCCGATACCTTCCACCTGTTGATGAAGTGCTCCACTCCTCGGTAGATTCACCAGAATAGCTCCAAAGCCCATAGGCAAAAGCAATTCCGGCTCATATTTCTTCTTAATCGCTAAGTAAATTAAAATTCCTCCCACCATGTACATGATAAAGTGCTGAATGGTCAATGCTTGTAATATTTCCTGCATACATACACGCTCCAAAAGTTCTCTTTATCATATATTCCGTGAGAGGAAAAATAATCACCTTTTATACAAATATATAAGCACTCCGGTTATCCCGCTTCGCGTAAATTCCCTCCAGTTGTGCCAACACGACATCCTTTCTGCGTACAAATCTTTTATCATGGCTTAATAGGAAATATTCCGCCTTTAAACTGCGTAGTACCTTTATTTCTTCTGCCAGCAGATTTGCATTATATACCTGTCTTCCATCCTTTATAGTGCAATAAATGGCATCCCCCAAAAAGGCATACTTCTCATTTACCTCCAAACCGATAGAACCCTTCGCATGACTGCAGGGTAACTCAAACAAATGTAGCTTCACACCATCCTGTAGTTGTACACTACCGGTTACGCATTCTCCTGACCTTGTATATCGCCGTGTATGTGCCCCCTGATAAAGAGTTTCATAATCCACTTTACTCCAGTTCGCAATATGGTCTGTGTGAAAGTGAGACAAAATCACCCTCTTCGGTTTCATGAGACTTTGCACACACGCCACAGCCTCTTCACTGTACCCAACATCAAAAATCCAGGTATATTCGTCCCCTTCAATAACACCAATATCAGCGGATAAAGGGTTCTCTGTTGCCTTCCAATATGTGATTCTATCATCTATTTGTATTCTCTCCGGCAACATATACCCTCCCGTTTTCAATCAAGTTCCATACCTGGAAAGCCCTTCTAAAAAGCTCCTTCACGAATGTTTTCATCCCAAATACTCCAATATATCCATCAAATTACTTACTGCCTTCACACCCTTCGGCACTTCTCTTCCCCCACGATTGACCCAAATGGGCTGAATTCCCACTTCGTAAGCCCCTTTCACATCACTGCTTAAGGAATCCCCTATATGTATCACATCATCAGCCTTCAAACCGGTAGCATTCAGAGCCAGCTCAAACAATTCTTTTCTAGGCTTGTAAGACTTGGCGTCCTCACTGGTAAACACTGCCTGAGGTTTCAAACCATGATACTCGATTGCCGCCAAAATATCCTCCCTGTCAATATTGGACACCACATAAATGGGCACCGGACATGCCTCAAAAAACTGCTTAGACTCCTCAAAAATAGGCGGTGTCTGCCAATAAGCAAACATCCTGTCACTTAAGCTCTTCGCATCTGCTGTAGACTGATAATGCTCTATGGTCTTTGCCAGAGACCGGTACTCCAGATTTCGCTGTGTTTCAAAGCTTTCTCCATAGGAATTTAAGAAGGCCGTCTGAAACTCCTTTCACCAATACCCACCTATTTCTGCTTTGTTTTCTGCCTTACCGGTATCGTATATCTCCTGCGTGATTTTCTGTATCACTTCGCCATCTTCAAATACTACTGTTCCGTAAAAATCTATGAAAATTGCTTTTATCATAGTTGCTCCTCCAACTTCGATTGGTCTCTAATCAAATTCCCCACATTTTATATTCCTGACACATACACTTTAGTCTCTTCTCTGCATCAATTCCTCAAACACTTCCTCCACAGAAATATCCTCCAATATCTTTCCCTGAAAATAACCATCCTCCACTAATCTTCTGGCAGCTTCTACGCCGGACTTATTGTATACGGAAAAATCCTTCAGCATTTGCTCCAACTTTTCCCTATCCGTATTAAACAACAATTCCCGTATCGTTTGAAATGCTCTCTGCATATCTCCTAACTCATTATCCAGCCAGGTAACCTGAATATTCTTACTTCTGATAAACGGACTACACTCCATCCACTTCATAGAACCGCCCAAATCATCTCTGGCTGCAATTACTACACTACGAATGCGTCCCATGACGATTGTTCCCATACACATAGGACAGGGCTCTAAACCTGCATATAAGGTGTACTTCTTTATTTCCGAATACTTCTTAATATCTAAATTACGAATAGCTTCTGTTTCCGCATGCTCTACAATAGGATTGGGGATACTATTTTCCCCTATTCTATTTCTTCCTTCTGAGATAATGTTTCCCTGCTCGTCCACAATAACTGCCGCAATTGCTTTACTTCCCTTACAAAGAGACTGCCATTCCAACGCAAATATCCGTTGCCAAATGATTGATAATTCTGAATAGTTCATAATGTTTTCCCCGCCTTCTTTCACAATAAAAAAACCCTTGAAAATCAAGGGTTTTTACTGCCGGCAGCGGGACTTGAACCCGCACGTGGTTGCCCACAACAGATTTTGAGTCTGCCTCGTCTGCCATTCCGACACGCCGGCATTTGTCATTTCCTAACGACAAAAATTATATTATCACAGGTCAAAGAAAAAAGCAAGTGATTTTTTTGAATTTTTTAAACTTTTGCGACGATTTATTTTTTAAGATAGAAAAATTCTCTTCCGTTTGTATCGAAGACCGGAATATGATAGAATATATGCATAGATAATTCTCTGGAGGTCTTAATCATGAAAATCATAAAAGCCATTTTTAATGTACTGGGTATATTTCTTGCTACCCTGTTCAGTATTATTCTCATAGTAATGTTGATAGTGACTCCCACAGTCTCTGCCGTTTCCTCTTTCTTACGTGCAGACACCTTACATAATGTAGTCAAAAACATAGATGCTAACGAATTGTTGCGAAATTTCGGTGGCGACCGGCTTCCTACAGAAATCAATGGCATGGATGTATCTTCTATTATCGACGAACTCTTAAAGTCCGAAATGGTGGAAGATATTCTTTCCATATACATAGAAAACATCTTTTCCACCATAGAAGGAAGCAATTCTGCTTCCGGACCCACTGCAGAGACTATAGAAGGTATACTGAATAAACATATCGATAGTCTCCTCCCCATGGTAAAAGCCCAAATCGGTACAGAGGTACCGCTTACTGACGAAAATATCAAAATGATGGCGAAAACAATGATAAAGTCCCTGGTTCCTAACTTCATGACCATGCTTCCTACTTTGGAGGATTTAGGACTGGATCCCACCACCATCAGAATACTGCAGAATTTGTACAATGGTAACTACTTCAAATACATGCTTTTTGCCAGCGGAATGGTATCGCTATTGATTTTACTGCTCCGTTTCCCTCGCTTTAAGGGTTTTATGTGGCTGGGTGTTGTATATCTTCTATCCGCTATATTGGTTTTCATGATTTCCTTATTAACCAAAACTAGTGATGTCCTCAATACAATAGCCGGTGATATGTCAGAAATAGAATTTATACTCACTCCATTACTAGTCACCTTAGCTCAGGAGTTAAGCAAGGGAGCCGGCATCATTGCCATACTTGGTATCGTATGTATTCTTATCTTTGCATTTGGCAGAAAGCTTACCCCCAAACAATCTGCTGAACAATCCTTAGCCGCATAATTCAGGATACAAAAAAACTCGCTGAAGTTTCACATAACCTCAGCGAGTTTTCATTTAGAGAAGTTTTTTACAACCTCTTTTACTTATCGAAATTCCATCTTTACTTCGATATCATTACCATGCACGTTCACTTCTGCCAGACTTCCTACCACCATAGGCATCATAGGTGCCAAGTGTCCTATATCTACATCCATAATCACCGGCACATTATGTTTCTTTGCCATAGCCAAAACTGCTTCGTAAGAATCCAGATTAAACATGGTCGCTCCATTTAGCGGACGTCCGATTAAAAAGCCCTTTGCATTCTGAAACCATCCTGCATGCTCCATCTGCCACATAGCACGGCGAATGCTGAATACATTCAAGTCACAAGCCTCCAGAAACCAAAGAATACCATCCTCTGCATACCGGTTAACGAATTCTACCGTCTTATCATACTTGGTACCTAATAGGTTTACCAGACAATCCATACAACCTCCCAGTAAACGACCGGACATCTGTATTGTTTCTGTTATTTTATCAGGAGTATCCATAAATACACCCTTATTATATGCCTTCAACAGTCTTTGTTCTGTCACATGATAAGGTGCCAATGGATTTTCCGGAGTTTTTAAAGATTCCTTTTCCCACAAGTCATATCCCTTTACCGTGGTCTTTGCTCCGGTCAATATATCATAAACATCCTGCAATGACGGATGCCAAGGTTCCATTCCATAAGCAGCTGCACAGGGTCCGTAAATGCTGGCAGTATCACAAAGCGTTGCCAACAAATACGTCATATTCGTATTATCCGAATAGCCCACATACCATTTTGCTTCCGCTTTTCGGATAGCATCGAATTCCACATAATCCAAGATTTCACACATAAGCTCACCGCCACCGCAGGAAATCAATGCATCATTCTCTTTATTCAAATACATCTCTGTCAGTTCTTCGCCACACTTTTGAGGGGTATTGCTAATACCAATTCCCTCATTGGCATAGGCATTGGGACCGGGATTGGTTTGAAACCCGAATGCCTCCCACTTCCTGAGAGAATTCTGAAACGCAGTATAATAGGGCTCTATAGAGCACCCAAAGGACGGTGCCGGAAAACCGATACAGCCGCCCTTTTGTAAACTTTTGGGGTATTTCATTATTTATCTTCTCCAAACATTTTGTTATAAACATCAAAACAATCCAAGGTTGCAAAATAATCCTTAGGAGTTTCTGCACGACGGATTAACTGTACACTTCCGTCTTCTTTTAATAAAAGCTCTGCGGATTTTAATTTACCATTGTAGTTATAGCCCATTGCATAACCATGTGCTCCGGTATCGTGAATGGCAATATAATCTCCGATTTCGATTTCCGGCAACATTCTGTCAATCGCAAACTTATCATTGTTTTCGCACAAGGAACCGGTTACATCATACTTGTGGTCACAGGGTGCCTCTTCCTTACCCAGTACCGTAATATGATGATATGCACCATACATAGCCGGACGCATCAGGTTTACTGCACAGGCATCCAGACCGATATACTCCTTATGTGTATGTTTCTCATGCAGAACCTTTGTTACCAGATGTCCGTAAGGAGCCATCATAAAACGTCCCAATTCTGTGTAAATTGCCACATCTCCCATACCTGCCGGCACCAAAATCTCTTCAAATGCTTTCCGAACACCTTCTCCAATGATACGAATATCATTTGGCTCCTGCTCCGGTCTGTAAGGGATACCGATACCACCGGACAGGTTAATAAAGGTAATATGTGCACCGGTCTCCTCCTTCAGCTTTACCGCCAATTCAAACAAGGTTCTTGCCAAAGTAGGATAGTACTCATTGGTTACCGTATTGCTGGCTAAAAACGCATGAATACCGAAATTCTCCACGCCCTTTGCCTTCATAATCTTATAACCTTCAAATAACTGCTCTGTAGTAAAACCATACTTAGAATCTCCCGGGTTATCCATTATATCATTGGCAATGGAAAAATAACCGCCGGGATTGTAACGACAACTTAAAGTCTTTGGCAAATATCCAATAGTCTTCTCTAAAAAGTCAATATGTGTAAAATCATCTAAATTAATAGTAGCTCCAATCTGAGCTGCATAAACAAACTCTTCTGCCGGAGTATCATTGGAAGAAAACATAATATCCTCTCCCTTTACTCCCATGGCATGACTAAGCATTAATTCCGTCATTGATGAACAGTCTGTACCACAACCATACTCTCTCAAAATATTAATCAAGAAAGGATTGGGTGTTGCCTTTACAGCAAAAAACTCTTTGTAGCCTTTATTCCACGCAAAAGCCTCCTTTAAAGCCTTTGCATTCTCCCGAATTCCTTTTTCATCATAAATATGAAATGGTGTAGGATACTCTTTTACGATATTCTCTACCATTTCCTTTGTCACAAATGCTTTCTTTTCCATAATCTCCTCCTGTATGTCACGTATCATGGAATTTCACAATACGTCATTCCTTAAATGCCTTTCTCAAAAATCTATACATCTTCAATCTGCCAATCAATCGGTATCAACTTATTTGCCAGCAAAAATGAATTTGTCTTGCTAAACGGTTTGCTTCCGAAAAATCCTCTGTAGGCAGACAAAGGACTAGGGTGTGGTGCTTCTAAAATCAAATGCTTGGGATTATTCAGCATGCTCTTCTTCATCTGAGCCGGTCTGCCCCACAAAATAAAAACAATGGGTCTGTCCTGCTCATTTAAAATCCTGATAGCAGCATCCGTAAATTCTTCCCATCCTTTTCCTCTGTGCGAATTCGCCTCATGTGCTTTTACTGTCAATACAGTGTTCAGCATCAACACGCCCTGTTTGGCCCATTTCACCAAATAACCATTATTGGGAATTTTACATCCCAAATCATCATGCAGTTCCTGATATATATTTACCAGCGAGGGCGGTATCTCTACCTCCGGCTTTACGGAAAAACACAAGCCATGTGCCTGCCCATCATTATGATAAGGATCCTGTCCGATAATAACCACCTTTACCTGACTTAAGGGTGTCAGATGAAATGCATTAAAAATATCCTCTGCCGGCGGAAACACCTGCTTGGTATTGTATTCATTCTTTACAAATTCATACAACTTCGCATAATAAGGCTTCTTAAACTCCGGTCCCAAATATGGCAACCAATCATTATCAATCATACTCATAAACATGTCCTCTATCATTCTGATAACATCTGCTACAAACGAACAGATACACCTTTTTCTCTTAAATACTTCTTCACTTCCATGATTTCCAGCTCTTTATAATGGAACAAAGATGCTGCCAGTGCAGCTTCTGCTCCACCCTCCGTAAGAGCCTCATGGAAATGTTCTAACGTACCTGCACCACCGGAAGCAATTACCGGTATCTTTACAACACTGGAAATCGCACGTGTCAGTTCAATATCATACCCGGCCTTGGTGCCGTCACCGTCCATACTGGTCAGTAAAATCTCTCCTGCACCCATTTTTTCCGCTTTGATTGCCCATTCCACTGCGTCCATGCCCATATCCACACGTCCGCCATTTTTATAAATATTCCAACCGCTGCCGTCTGCACGTTTCTTTGCATCAATAGCCACCACTACACACTGACTGCCGAACTTGTCTGCAGCATCGCTGATAAGCTGCGGATTCATAATCGCTGCCGAGTTAATAGATATTTTATCTGCGCCTTCACGCAAAAGTATCTTAAAATCCTCTACCGTACGAATACCGCCACCTACCGTAAAAGGGATAAATACCTTACTTGCCACCTGTCGCACCCATTCCAGCTGAGTAGAACGTGAGTCAGCAGAAGCAGTAATATCCAAAAATACCACCTCATCTGCACCGGCCTTATCATAAGCAGCTGCTACCTCTGCAGCATCACCTGCATCACGCAGATTGACAAAGTTAATTCCCTTCACCACTCTGCCATCCTTAATATCCAAACAGGGAATAATACGTTTTGTATGCATTTTAAGCCTCCCCCTTTACTACTGAAATAAAGTTCTCTAATATCTTCATTCCTACAGAAGAACTTTTCTCCGGATGGAACTGACATGCAAATACATTTCCCTTCTCTACAGAAGCCTGAATTACCACGCCATATTCTGTAGTTGCTACTACGATTTCCGGCTCTTCTGCCTGCAAATAATAGGAATGTACAAAATACACATAAGAATCTTCGGGAATATCCTTATAAAGCCTTCCTACATTGGGATAACGCAGATTATTCCAACCGATGTGGGGAATTTTGAGACCTTCTCCTTCCGGAATACGGACAATCTTACCCTTCAATAATCCCAGACCTTTTACTCCGGGTGTTTCCTCTGAGCTTTCAAACATAAGCTGTAATCCTAAACAAATACCCAAAAAAGGAATATTCTTTTTTACTACCTTATGTATGGTCTCCACCAAATCATAATCCCTGAGCTTCTGCATCGCATCTCCAAAAGCTCCTACTCCGGGCAATATGACCCCCTCTGCATTTAATATAGTTTCCTTATCTCGGGTAATTACCACTTCCTGTCCCAAAGCCATCATAGCCTTTTCCACGCTCTTAATATTACCCGCATCATAATCAATAATTGCTATCATTTTCTTCACCCTTTAATCCTGTGTCAGTCTATCCTCTTCTTCCGGTAAAATATCGGGATACTTCTGATTTATTTCATCCTTTTTCTGCTTTTCTTTTATGAGTTCCGCTAAAGCCTTAGTGTAATCCACGTCGCTTTCTAATGTAGCAATATTAGTTATCATTTGAATATCTGCCTCATAGGTCTTTGACAAAATATCCATAACACCGGAATAGGTATTATCTACAATATCCTGACAATTCCACTCCTTTGCATAAGTCGACAATTCCGGATACTCATATACGAATTGTACTAACTTATCCAATGCTTCCAGTTGCTTTTGGTCTGCCACGAACTCATTATAATGGTTCCAGAAAATATCCATTTTCAATAATAACTCTGAACGATGGAACATCGCTGCCTGACTGTCATTCAGCCTCTGTCCGTATAATAGCTGATAACACTCCAAATAATCCTCTTGTTCATAGGCTTCTTCTGCTAACTGCTTATTAGCATGTCTGGTAAAATAATAATTTACCACCAAATAGCCTAACATAATCATCACTGCAGCAATAAATACCACAATGATTTTCTTCTTATTCGGCATTTCGTCAGAATCCAACTCTTCAACAATTGTTTCTATATCCTCCACCGGCGTCTTTTCACGAATGGACTCTAATTCATCTTGTTCTTTCGATTTTGTATTCTTCTTATCTTTACTCTTTTTTTCCTTCTTTTCTTTCTTATCCTTCTTTTTCTTCTTTCCTTTTTCTTCTAAGGAATCTAACTCTTCTTGTCCTTCCTCATCTTCTGTTTTTGCATTCTGTCCCTTTTTATTTTTCTTTGGTTCCTTGGGCTTTTTCTCTTTCTTAGCTTTCTTCTTTTTAATGGAAGTATCTTCCGACGGTTTTTCTTCTGTATTATTCTCTTCCAACATAGCAAGAGCCAGATCCATCACATCCTGCTTCTTCTCATCTTCCTCTGTTGGTTCTGCCTGTGGCTCAATCTCCGGCTTTTTCTTCTCTTTCTTAAACTTTTTCAGCAATTTCTTAAAAAAGCTTTCCTTTTGCTCAGGAATATCACCGGAAAACAAATCCATGGCATCATAAGCATTTTCGCCCTCTGCTTCCTGCATATTCATAAAAGCAATCACATCCTCTGCAACCGCCTCGTTATTATCTGCCTTATTCAATAAATCCGATATTTCCTGTAAATCTTCTCCGTCTGTACCTTCTAATTGAGATAATAAACTTGCTAAATCAGCATCATCATAATTATTCTGTGGTTCTGTATTTTGTTGTTGCTCTAAGAAACGTTCAATTTCTTCCTGAGTCATCATATCCAAATTATTTTCGTTTGAAGCCATAATCCCTTACCAGTTATGCTCTATGGCATACCTTTCTATATCCTACCTTGCCTCTACTATATATCTTTATCCAACAACCAGTCAATAGCATTTTTTTCGACAGCAATTCCTTTGTCCTTCAATTCCTCGGACATATGATATAATTTTTCATTCACACGGATAAACACTGCCTTTTGATTATAAAAAGCCACCTTTTCAAAGGGCCAACGAATAATGGATGGAAATACCATATCAACTCCCAATTCCAGCACACAAAGCTTTTTATTCAAAGTTCCCTGTAACCACTTGGTGTAACGTTTCCAATCCTCTAAATATCCATTCTCATCATACTGCTTCGCATAAACATTATTAAGCACCATCTTTTCACCACAAACCGGGCATACTCCCAAGAATGGCAATTCTTCCTTTATGATTGCTTCGTTATATAATTCTTTTTCTTCCTCTGATAATTCCGCCAAACTGTTTTCACAGCCGGCATCACACTGCTTCTTTTCCACATTCCCACACGGACTTACAATCCTATCTGCCGGAAACCCTGCTTTTTTTAAGATACTATTCATGCAAGTCGTTATTACATAATAATTTTTTCCTTGTAATATAGATAACAGTTCTTGCAATGCCTGTATCGCATTTTCTGAAAATTTAAATTTCTTTTCTTCAAATTCCGTACCAATCCCAATCAATACCAAATCTGCATCATTTACTTTATCTAAATAAATCTTCTTCATATTTCATCCATTTCTTTCAGCTAAAAAAGCCGGGAAAACCCGGCTTTTTACACTACTACTATCTACCAACTAATCCGTCAATAATCTGTACCAAATTTCCAATCTCAGGCTTTGATAACTGAGCATTTGCACCTAAAGACTCTCCCTTTCTTCTCATATCATCATTTACCAATGAGGAGAAGATAACAATAGGAATATGCTTCGTTCTATCATCATTTTTCAATAAATATGTAAGTCTGTGACCATCCATTTCAGGCATTTCAATATCTGTAATAATACACTTTACGCTACTGTCCAAAATACCTCTATCACAATATCCCATAATAATATCATATGCTTCCTGACCATTTGCAGTATGTGTAATCTTCTCATATCCTGCCATCTTTAAGGAATCTACTATTAATTTATTTAACAAAGGTGAATCCTCAGCAATCAATATAGGCATATCACATCTCTCTCTAACGCCTAATGCAGCCACCTCAGACACCTTCAAGCCGGTTTCAGGAGAAATGTCTGTTACAATTTTCTCAAAATCCAAGATAACAATCAACTTACCATTTACCTTTACAACACCACTGGATACACCACTATCTACAGAAGATGCTGTTGCACTTGGTCTATTAATATCCTTCCAAGTCAATCTATGAATTCCCAAAACAGACTCTACATGAAAAGCAATATCTAAGCGGTTGAAGTTCGTTACAATAAACAAACCTCCCGGTTCTGCCTGTCCTCTCTGCAAACAATTCTTCAAATCAATCGCAGTAATCATAGTATCTCTTGGCATAAATACACCTTCAACACTGGGATGTGAGTTGGGAATAGGTGTTGGCTCAAGATATCGAATAATTTCCTTAATCTTTGCCACATTAATTCCATAGGAATTACCATCAACAACAAACTCAAGAATTTCTAACTCATTTGTTCCATTTTCTAATAAAATCTTTGTATCCATATTTCCTCCTCATACCTTTTTCATATTTTAGAGTAAATCATTGAGTTAATTATAACATATGTTTTCAAAAAAGAACACTATAATCTGAAAAAAAACAAAAAAAAGAGTAGTTTTCACTACTCTCATACTTATCATACACTCAAAACCGAACACTGAATTAATCTTCTACAACACATCTCTTAAGTCTTCCTTTCGGATAACTCTCGATTTCCGGGGAGAAAACTTAGATTTACTTAGTTCGTGTCCTTTACGGACTTAGTAAATCTTT
>JAZQEK010000084.1:0-2557 GCA_045538995.1 Acetatifactor sp.
GGGAAAATGCCGGAGTGGCGGAATTGGCAGACGCACAGGACTTAAAATCCTGCGATCCTTACCGATCGTACCGGTTCGACCCCGGTCTCCGGCACCAATTTATGGAGACTGGAATAAATAAGTCCTAACTGCCATACAATAGAATATGATGACGCGGGGTGGAGCAGTTGGTAGCTCGTCGGGCTCATAACCCGGAGGCCGTAGGATCAAGTCCTACCTCCGCAACCAAGAAATTAAGAAGCCGTTCAACAGAACGGCTTTTTTTATTTCTTAGATTATGGTGCCGGAGCAATCAAGGCCTTAAAAAGGAAATATTCTGCATACATAGGAAATAAATTTCATGCAGAACAAGGAAAAAATATTCTTCTTGTTTTATCCCGGTGCATTCACAAGTGTCAGAAGGCTTGAAATCAAGCCGTTTATTAACAAAATAAATTTTTTGTTAGTATTGGCATGAACATTGCTCTTATTAATGGCATAAAGCCAAATCAATGGCTGCATAACAATCGGTGCAATTATTATTTTATTATGAGGTGAGAGTTATGAGTCAAAACAACGGAAGACAAGAACTTCAAAAATCCCTTGGTATGAAAGACGTACTGGCATTAGCGTTCGGTACTATGATCGGCTGGGGATGGATCATGCTTGCCGGATCCTGGGTAGGAAACGGCGGATCCGTCGGTGCAATGTTAGCATTTGTTTTAGGCGGTATAATGTCCGTATTCGTAGGGCTTACTTATGCAGAACTTACTCCTGCATTGCCGCTGGCGGGCGGAGAGTTAGTATTCTCATTTAGAGCTATGGGATACAACGCTTCATGGTTTACAGGCTGGATGATAACATTAGCCTACATAGGCGTAGCAGCATGGGAAGGTCCTGCTTTGGCCAATGCGTTAGGATTCCTGTTTGCCGGTCTTTTACCTGACCTTGGGGTTTTATATGAATTGCAAGGTTCAGAGGTTACGGGAATGTTCCTATTGATAGGATGCGTAGGTGCTGTGATCATGACCATCTTAAATTACAGAGGAGCTAAGGCATCAGCTATTTTCCAGACTACTGCAACTGTTGCGATGGCTATCGGCGGTATCGCATTCTTCGTTAGCGGAGTAACAACAGGTGATCTGCAGAATATGCAGCCTATCTTCACAGATGGTGCAGGTTTTGTAGCAGTAGTACTTGCTGTTCCTGCAATGTTCGTAGGATTTGACGTTATTCCACAGGCGGCAGAAGAAATGAATATCCCGCTTGGTAAGATCGGTAAAGTTATGATAATTTCCATCGTTATGGCTGCAACATGGTATATCATCATGATCATAGGAACTGCTATGTCAACACCCGGTGATGTGCTTTACAGCTATGTCAACGACCCAAATTCTGTTCCTGTAGCTAATTGCTTCGCATATGCGCTGGGCAACCCTGTTTGGGGTAAAGTAATGATAATCGCGGCTATGTGCGGTATCCTGACTTCATGGAACGGATTCATCGTAGGTGCTTCAAGAGTTATCTTCTCAATGGCGAGAGCTAAGATGCTGCCTGAAATATTTGCTAAAGTACACCCTAAGTACGGTTCGCCGACAGCAGCTATTCTGCTGGTAGGTGTGGTCACAACTTTATCTCCGCTTCTCGGCAAGAGCGCCCTTGGCTGGTTTGTAAATGCCGCAGCATTCGGTACAGTTGTAGCATACTTCATGGTATCATTGTCATTCCTGATCCTCCTCAAGAAGGAGCCTGAGCTGGAAAGACCGTTCAAAGTAAAGGGCGGCGTTGTCATAGGTATACTTGCAGTTGCAGTTGCTCTCTTCATGGCATCACTGTATCTGCCGATCTACAGTCCTACACCGCTTGCACCTGTTGAGTGGGGTCTCGTTGGAGGATGGATCGTTATCGGCATAATACTGTTCATAATCAATAAGATGGGCAAGAATGGTAAAATTCCTATTGAAGAAACTGAGTACCTTATATTTGGTGACAAATACAAGAGGTATTAAAGGGAAACTTTTTTAATTCCTTTACAAAAAAATAAATTCTTTGTATAATGGAGTAGTATAAAACTGCTCCATTATTATTTATATCAAACAGTTGGTAATCATTATGAAGGAAAGCGGAAATACATTAAGTAAAGTAATCGGAAGAACAGACATAATTGCCATCGGATTCGGGACTATGGTGGGATGGAGCTGGATCGTCATGGCGGCATCAGGGGTAAATGAAGCAGGCTGGTTAGGTGCCTTAACTGCCTTCGCCATAGGCGGTCTCATTATCCTTTCTATAGGCATTACTTATGGAGAACTTACAGCTGCGCTTCCTTTGGCAGGGGGTGAATTTGTTTTCGCCTATAGATCTATGGGGAAAAATGCTGCATGGATCGTGGGATGGATCATGGCACTGGCTTATTTAGGTGTAGCTGCATGGGAGGGAATAGCACTTGCAACTGCTATAGACTTTGTTTTCCCTATCCCCGATGCAGTGCCTCTCTGGGAGATAGCAGGGCATCAAGTATATTTGTCCTGGGCTCTTATGGGAAGTTTCGGTGCAGTAGTTATCATGTTTCTTAATA
>JAZQEK010000085.1:0-19633 GCA_045538995.1 Acetatifactor sp.
ATATAATATATGACGGACCACTTATCTTTTTCGGGTAAGTGGTCTTTTTGTTATGTAAGGATTATGGTATAATGTACGCGAGTAAAAAACCAAGCGACTGCACTAATAAATGAAAACTATAAGGGGAACCAATGGATAACAGAAGATTTGAACAAGCAAGAGAAAAAATCATAGGCAGTGACCGTAATCGTATGGGTATCGGTACTCTTTCAGAGAAAACATTACATGCCATATTGAAGAATTTCTATGAGCCGGATGAGGATAAGCAGGAAATACCCATAGACCGGTTTGTGGCAGATATTTTCACCGGTCAGGAAATCATCGAAATACAAACCGGACAGTTCAATCGCATGAGGGATAAGTTAAAGTGCTTTCTGAAGGAATATCCGGTGACCATCGTGTATCCTGTGGCAAGAGAACGTTGGTTGCATTGGATTGATGAGGAAACCGGTGAAGTCAGCAAAGGACGTAAATCTCCCAAGAAGGGCAATGAATATAGTGCTTTTGTGGAATTGTATCGGATTAAGACGTTTTTGAATGACCCTAATCTGAAAATCAAAATCATTTTGTTAGATATGGATGAATATAAAATTTTGAATGGTTGGGGGAAGCAGAAAAAGAACAATGCCTCTAAATATGACAGGATACCTAACCGTTTCGTGGAAGAGGTAACTATAGAATGCAGAGAGGATTATCTGCAATTCATTCCCTATGATTTGCCGGAGCCTTTTACGGTAAAGGAATATGCAAAGGCAGTAAAAGTAAATGACAGAATCGCCGGAGTAGCCTTGAACTTATTGAATTACCTGGAAGTGGTACAACGTGTAGGCAAGAAGGGAAATGCATTTTTGTACGAGACGGTAGAAAAATAGTTGGCAGAAAAGTTCTGATATGCTACTATTAAAAAAGATACATAATTTTCGGTAAGAAATATTTAGAATGATAAGAGGTATGCATAGTAAGGCATACTTAATATAATTTCATGAAAGAGAGAGGAAAAATCATGGGAAAAAATTTTAGCGATGCAGTAGAACAGGCACTTCGTTATATTTATTATGAAGCACGTCTGGGAAAAGGTGCAGAAGGCTTGGAATTGTTGAAAAAGGCTTCTGAAGAAGGAGATGGAGACGCTTCCTGTATTTTGGCCAGATGTATGTGGGGACCTCAGTATGTTTGGAGCGGACATAATTTTCCGGAGGATGACGATTTAGGAACAGAGTACCTGCATAAGTCTGTAGAACAGGGTAGTGCACTGGGTGTTATGGTAGCAATGCGTTGTGGTGAGTTTTCTCAGGCAATGGCACAGAAGATGCCTTTTGCTGATTTGAAAGAGGTTTTTCATAAGGTATTGGAGATGGCAGAAGCCGGAAATGCTTTTTGCCAGTATACTATCGGTAATTATTATTTTTGGGGAGATTTTTTAGACGTTGATGGTATCAATTCTAACTCTTTTTCCAGCAATGCAGAATTAATGGCATATGTTTCTGGAAATACCAAAAAGTGTGAAGAATGGTTTTGGAAGGCATTAAAAGGCGGCGTTTATTTTGCTGTAAGTAATCTGAGATCTTATTACATAAAGGGTGTAAGTGATTATGTGGCACCACAGCCGGAAAAAGCGAAGGATTTGTTCAAAATCGGTGCAGAGATGGGACATCCTTATTGGCAGTGGTCTTATGCAGAAGAATTGGAGAAGCAGGGAAAAGAACAGGAAGGCTTTGAATGGAGAAAGAAAGCTGCAGAAGGCGGTCAGACAGAATGCTGGTATGATGTGGCAGAACAATATCGCATTGGAAAATATCTTCCCAAGGATTTGGCTAAAGCAGCAGAATGTTATGAAAAATGTGTTTATCAGAAAGAGGATAATTTTTCAAAATTAGTCAGCTCCAACAGATTAGGTATTATGTATTGTGAAGGGGATGGAGTAGAACAGGATTATCACAAGGCTCTGCCTCTCATGAAGATAGCAGTAGAGAAAAAGTATCCTAATAATCTGTATTATCTGGGTAAGTGCTACTATGGTGTGGGTGAATACGAAAAAGCCAGAGAATGCTTTGAAAATTGCAGAACCTATGATATGGAAGTAAATTATATGTGGGGTATGATGTATATTCAGGGCTTAGGTGTGAAAGAAAACATTGGCAAGGGTATTAAATTATTAAAAGAAGCCAAGGGTATACCGGCAGCAAAAGAGGAAATAGCAAAGTACAAGAAACCATTATTTGGTAAGTGGGTTCGTAAGTAAAACATAACAGAAACATAAAGAACTCCCTGAAATGGATGATTGGTAACTATACCACATCCTGCTTCAGGGAGTTTTATTATAGAGTGAAAATTATTTTTGCAAACGTTACTTAAATTCCACATACAGACGATATTCAGGGTCAACAGCCTTGATAATCGGCTCATAAACATCCTTCACCATCTGTAATGCAACCGCATCCGCAACCTGTCCGTTTTCAGCTGTATTAAATTTGGTTTCCAGTTGATTTCTTAATTCTTTCTCGATGGCATTATAATCCTTCAAGGTCAGTTCAATGTCACCTCTGGCTAATAACCCTTCTCTAACGTCGTTAATAATGATTTTATTCGGGTCTATTTCAATGGTTTGCAGGTAAGCATGATTGATTTGAATAGTAATTGTTTTATTTTCTTTATCTTGTATAATATTATTTTTGGTCAGGTTGTCCAAATCTACCACAAAGTACCCTGTACCTTTATAAGTGACCTTTTGTGTCTTTTTCAAAAAATTAAAATCAATATGCTTTATCACTTGGTCGGTAAGCTCTGTGGATACAGTTGCTTCCTGTGTACTGACAATCAGTTTTCGGGTTTCTGCCTGTGTGCCAATAATGACTTCTGAAAAATCAACCTGTATGCCGCTTTCTACCAGATAGATACTGTCTAAATCAATCTGTTCAATTCCGTCACTATAAGCTTCCTGGAAAATTTGCTCATTATGAAAATGTCCCCAGATGAGAATACCACAAATCGCTAGAAATAAAGCTACACAGGCAATCGCCGGAATTATCTTTTTCATTCCTCATCCTCCATTGGTAAAAGCTTGGTTTCTGTGGTTTCACTTTTTTTCTCCTGTAATTTATTTTTAAATTCAGGTATCGGAATATGTAGGGAAAACAATTCCTTTAATAACCATTTAAACAGCATTAATATCAATAGTGGCAATATGAAGGTCGTAACCAACATAATAGAAACAGAATTGATACATTTTTTCAAAACATTTTCAAAGTACGCCAACAGATCGGAAATTCCCTGTATGGAGGTTTTGAAAGCATCGGATAGTTTGTCAAAAAGGCTGGCATCTTCCTCGTTAGAAGTGATGATTTCATTTATTTTGGTGGCACCATCATTTGTTTCGGTAATGGTTTCTTCCACGTAAACTAAATAGTCCGCACACACCACTTCCGTGAAATGTGTGCTGATAGGAATCACCATTACAAGAGAACAACCCAGAATGAAAAGCTTAACCGAAAATTTTTTAAAGATGCTTTTCTTGGACAGGATGCCAATGATATATAAAATACAGGCAGCAGGAATAATGTATGCCAGAGAAATTTTCGTCCCTTCCATAACAATCAGTTTTTCTACAAATAAAACAGCAAACATAAAAATAAAATAAGTATTTAAGTCGGATATGGTACCTGCTAACGGACTGGCGAAGTCATCCGGCAGTGCAGAAATAGCCAATGAGGTAGCAGTGGTAGTACCTGAAAACGTCATAAGAGTATTTTGGCTTTCTTCTATAAAATCTACCGTTTGTTCCATATATTCCATTTCAGGTACTGTTTGTGTTAAAACAGTAAAGGATAACACTAAAATAAATATAAAAAGTAAAATTTTAGCCAACTTCGCTGTCAGAAACTTCATAGGGCACATTCCTCCTTCTTCTTAAGTAATACTATCATTATTATACAACTGTATCATCTGTGCAGGCAACAAAAAGTCATTTTAGTTTTACAACAAGCCCAGACCACGTAGTAATACAATAGTCAGGAAGATAATGACTGCTGATAACAGAGTGGTCCATACTACCAGTTGTCCGGCCAGAGCTCCGTCATTCCCCATTTCCTCTGCCATAACAGCACTGGATACGGCAGCGGGGGTGGCAAAGAGTGCAATCAAAGCTGCATAAATACCATTGTCAAAATGCAGGATGTTCAAATGCTCTAAAAGAACTGCACTTCCTATACCTATTATCGGAGCAAATAGAAGTCTTGCTGATACTCCTGACAAAATTTGTTTGCGCATTCCTTTGATATGACTTAATTCAAATTGTCCGCCCAGCACCAGCAGAGCTACCGGTGTGGAAGCCTTCGCCAGATAATCAATGGCAGTTTTCAGAAACTCAAATTTCCGGAAAAAGCCTGTAAATTCTACAGGAAGAGTTGTCCAAAAAGGTTTTATACAAACAAATAATATTCCTGCCAATACGCCCAAAATCAAAGGATTGTGAAGAATATCCCGGAGGATTTTCGTGATTTTGGAGCGAATCGAGGTCTGCTTATTCAAAAAGACTGACAGAGAAACAACTCCTAAAATGTTAAAGATGGGTATGGTAAAAGCAGAAATCACTGCTGCAGTACGAACACCAGATTCGCCTGCTAATAATTGAGCCAGAGGAACCCCGATAAGAGCAAAATTGGACCGGAAGGTACATTGGAGTAATACCCCTTTTTGACGGTGGTCAGAGGTAAATAATGTGGATACCAGACCCATTCCAAAAAGAATAATAATGGCAACTATAATATACAAAAATAAATCTGCCCGTAATACAGAAAAACCATCCATTTTGGCAAGATTGGTAAATAAAAGGGCAGGCAATAAAACTTGAAATACCGTTTTATTCCCTATTTTTAAGAATTCTTTACTGAAGATGCCTTTCTTCTTCAGTAAATATCCCAGAGCAATCAACAAAATAATAGGCATGACTGCATTCAATGCAAATATAAATATATCCAACATAAATAATAATCCTTTCTGTCTGCTGCGCTGCCGCTTGATTTGCGACTCGCGTACTTCCATGTTCGCAAACCCGCACTGCGTGCTTTTCTGTCTGCTGCCGCAGACGCTTGCTCACTATCGCGGTGCAAATCAAATGCCTGCTTCGCAGTCGCTTGATTTGCGACTCGCGTACATTATAGCATTGATGGTTAGTTCATACAATAAAATAGTGAAGAGAAATATATTGATTACCACATAAAATACACTTATAATTATAATATAAGAAAACAGGATGGAGGGGCATTTATGAAGTGGTTTATGATGTTGGAAGAATTCAATATGTTATCTGTGGTAGTACGTGTTTTTCTTGCCATGCTGTTGGGTGGTTTGATTGGTATTGAGCGTGAGAAGAGCAAACGTCCGGCCGGATTTCGTACGCATATTTTGGTATGTGTTGGCTCCTGTCTGACAGCCTTGATTGGACTTTTTGTATGGAGCGAGACCGGAAATGTGTCAGACCCTCTTCGTATTTCGGCACAGGTGATTTCAGGTATCGGTTTTTTGGGAGTGGGTACTATTCTGGTAAAGGAACATGACCATATCACCGGTTTGACTACTGCTGCCGGATTGTGGGCTACTGCTTCTATTGGTATCGCTTGTGGCTATGGTTTTTATATAGGTGCATTGATAGGTACTTTTGTAGTAGTGATTACGGCAATGATTTTGTTCAAGCTGGAAGCCAGAGGACGCAAAAAGAACCGGAAGCATATATTCTATTTGGAAGTAGAAGGCACCAGTTTCCTAAATGATTACATAGATTGGCTGACCCTGGAATGGAAGGCAAAAAACATCATGGTAGTTTGCCCTCGAACTGCGATAGGAGGGAATGTAGGATTGGAGGTAGTACTACCCTTTGCCGGCAATGAAGACAAAAAGGTAGTGTTGGATAAGCTAAGAGAAAGAGAAGGTGTTCTGTTTGTGATGGATATGCTCATGTCAAAAGGAAATAAAGGATAATAAAAATTGTGTAAATCCTATTTGACAAAATTGATAATTGTTTTTCTGGCAATGCATGAGTTGTATAGTAGAGTGTACAAAAAGTAAGCAATAAAATATAGAAACAAATGAAATAATCTAGGGACTAAAGTGAACATAATAAAGTGGTAGAATGTATACCACTTTATTATGTTAAGTCATAACTATATAGGGATGTAATCTAATTTTTTTTGAGCAATTTTTAGTAAGTTGTTTTCAGCTTCTAATGCTACTAAGGTGTTATAGGCATTCTCACGAACGGAAATGGAGAGTTTTTGTAATGCATTTTCATCTATGTTTTCAAAAAGGTATGTTAGCGCACTGAGGGATTTCAATGCACAACAAGACATTATATGGTTTTCCAGAGCAATAGAGGAATCATATTTGTATTGGAAATGTACAAGTAAATAGGCATAAGATATAGCGGAGCTCTCGTTGTTGTATTCGCTAATTGCCTTTTGAAAGTACTTATACGCAGTTTCAAGGTCTTTTTTGGAAAGGAAAGATACTTCTAAATCTTGCAAGGTTATTTTGCCGTCTAAATAAAATTGTCCCAGTTTTCTGCAAGCCCAAGGTTCGTCCAAATCTGCAGCCTTGGATAAGTAATGAAGATACTTATCCAAGTGTTTTCTAGCAATTGGATAAGACGATACAAATATCTTTTCACGTTCGATTGCTGCTAAATTGTTGTACGCATAAGGGTAATCCTGCTCTGCTGCTTCAAGAAAATAGTATTCAGGAGATTTCAACGAGTATTCTTTTCGTTCAACTTCACTCAGGCTCTTGGAAATGAGACCGAGTAGGTTGTAGGCAGGAATACATCGATTGAGTTGCACCGCTTTTTTACAGTATTTTATTGAAAGAGACAGGCGTTCAGTTTCGGTAAGGCATTCAATTTCAGGAATTGCATTATAATCTAAATGAGCTAAATCTAAGTCTTTACGGTAAGTTCTATACATATAACTAATGACCCATAACGCAAGAGGATTACATTTGGATTGGTCAATTTCATCATTGGAAGAGATACCGGCAGATTTCTTGAAATAGTATAATGCTTTTTGCAAATCTGGTTTTTGATTATATCGCATACCGAAATAATACAAGTTACCTACTTCATACATAGCAAAAATATTGGAATTACATAAATCTAAAAGAACTCGTTTTCCACCTTGCGAATTTACACCATACCTGCTGACAACAATAGTGTTAAATTCTGCTAATTGTTTTCTGTAGTTTAGCTCGAAAAAGAAAAATGGTGGAAGGGTTTTTAGCATTGCCCAATAGGTAATTACATAGATATAATCTTTTAATGTGCAAGAAGAGATGTCACATGTAAAGTATTTTAATAAATGTTTTTTTGCATCAGGATTATATGTGCCAAATGAGTCTTCTGAAAATGATGTTTCGGAGCTTTTTATACGTTTGAGTGCATAGATATTTACACTTTTAATGAGCTTTTTCATTCTTAATGAGAATTCTTGTATTATCTCTTTGTCAGAATCCTTAGGTCCAAGTAATGTTGACAATTTTTTCTTGAAAGCAGAACCATCATTGAGAGAATTGGTTACTAGGTCTTGAAATCTTTGAGGAATAAAGTCCCATGCAAATGTTATGGGAGTATCGTTGTTACCAAAGGGACTTGAGTTATCCAAATCTTTTTTCATATTTGTAGCAAGATATAGAAATTCTCCTTTTCCGATATTTATCATTGTTAAAGTATTAATTTCCTTGATTAGATGTCCCAGAATACCATGTGTTTGTTTACTCATATGCATATACCTCCATAAATTAATTATATATCAGGTTAATATTTTTGGAAAGTTATTTAATAGCATTAATAGTGTAAAAAAAGTCTTTTTTGGTGTGTCTTTGGTAGGTTTTGATAGTGTATATTGAATTCAAGATAACCGAATGAAAAGAAAACATGTACAGAAATTAAAAAATGGTAGGTGCTTGGTAGACTATTTGTTTTCAAAATAGTTTACCATAAAAGTACAAGATATCTTGGTAACGGTTATTGAAAATACATAAAGGAGGACGAAAGATGAAAAGAGTAATGTTGGTAATGTTGATGGTTTTAGTAGCAGTGGAGTTTTGGGTGTTTGGTATTAACGCAAATGCAGCAGTTCCTGATAATTATGAGTATGAAGCAATTCTTGATTTATCAAGCAAGGGATGGAATAGCTATTTTACGGGTAGTTGCAGAGACATGACAGGCAATAGCAATGGCGAAATTAAGAATGGTGCAACATTGTATGTTTTGAATGAAGCGAAGAACGTGAAAGGAAATTTGATTGCTTATGTATACTCTCCTGATTTAGGCAAAAAATGCTACGTAACTAGCCGTTTTCTTAAGAAGGTTGAGAATGCATCCGTTCAGGAAGAAGCTAAGTCAATTGATTGGACAACCGGTGAAAAGATATCAAAGATGGTGGAAGGTATTTACATGATTCGAAGCAGAGTGAATGAAAATGCCTGTCTCGACGTGCAGGACTGGAATTCGGAATCAGGTGCTAACTGCCAGATTTGGTCTAATACAGGTGCAGAGAACCAGCTGTTCAGAGTGATTAAGGATGCAGAAGGTTATTGGAAAATCCAGAGTTTGTTTAGTGGTAAGTATTTAACTGCTAAAAGAGTAGTGGAACATTATTCTATTGCAAATGCAGTTTTCATGGATGAAGATGCTTCCGAAAATCAGCAATTTGAAATTGTTTATGATACAGAGGATGGATATTTTAATGTAATTAATCGAGGTACCGGATTTGCACTCTATGTAGCATTAGGAAATCCTGCGGATGGCACAAACGTATGTCTCATCACTGAAAATCAGAATGATGCCCAAGATTTTGCCTTTTGTAGTGTGTTCGTTGAGAATGATGATATTTACGAAAACCAAAAAAAATCGAATACATGTACTCTTGCATCTGCTACAATGATGTTGAGGAAGAAGTTGGATATTCTTGGACAGGAATATTCTTCTTGTACAGAGGAAGAGTTGTACAAAATTGCATGGGGAAAGGGCTTATATAACAATTTTACTTATGAGGGTATGAAGGTTACCTGTCTCAGAATTCCGGAGATGACAGACGCTGAAAAGAAAGTATATCTTATTGAGATGCTTCTTGAGCACCCGGAAGGATTAGCAGCATACTGTAAAGATGTAGCATCAGGACAGAGACCGCATTGTGTTTACTTGGCAGACTATGACCCTATTACAGACCAGTTTATGGTGTACGATCCTTCCGGTTATGCACAAAATGAACTTATTCCGCTTGAAGAATGTACATATAAGGTATCTAATAAGTTGCAGGGAGTAGACATCCTGTGGTATGTAAAAACTAAGTGATAACTAATCTATTGTGTTTGAAGTTATATAACTAAATGAAGTAAGCATAAGCAGTAGAAAATTTATTTCATTTGTAATGGCACTTTTTATTTATGGAGAGAAGTAGTAATTAGGTAATAATACTAAAAATAACTATTTCCTATTTGACAAAATTTTAGATATGTTATATTATCATATTAAGAAAGGTGTTACCCGTGTAAACGGTTCGCCTTGGTGAATAGTTACTCAAAAAAGCAACTTACCTTGTCGACTGGCGGTTGCTTTTTTGGTTGTCTTTTTTTGCTTTCTGATACAGCTCGATTGCCTTGACTACCGTACTGGCAGCTGTGACAATAGTGCTGAATATCTTAACTACAAGCTCAAACACTCAAATTATGTACCTTTCATAAGATTTTCCTGATGCATAAACACTACATCACCCCCATGTTACAGGAAGTTCTCAAGATATCTTGGCGAAAGGCGAACCGCTTACCGTTATAAGATAACACCCAGATATATTATAACAGGTGTGGAGAAGATAATCATTTAAGCTGTACTAGAATTTATAGGGAAAATCTATTGTATAAGTATATCTATATTCTTTTAGTATTGTATATATGGGGAGAGGGATATAAACTAAATTAAAAAAATTTATAATACTAAAAAACACGCATTTCCTATTTGACAAAATTTTAGATATGTTATATTATCATATTAAGAAAGGTGTTACCCGTGTAAACGGTTCGCCTTGGTGAATAGTTACTCAAAAAAGCAACTTACCTTGTGCGTTGGCGGTTGCTTTTTTGATTGTCTTTTTTTGCTTTCTGATACAGCTCGATTGTCTTGACTACCGTATATTATGATGTTGCAATCTATTTTTGTAATTGTGTAGCCAATGAATAATATGTATAATGGTAAAGAAAGGTAGCTTAAATTTTATGGAGGATACAAAGAAATGGAATTGAGATTGCGACAATATAAACCTTGCGATGCAGAAAATATTGTTAGTTGGATAAAAGATGAACAAGCATTACGTAAATGGAGTTCGGATAGATTTGGAAATTTTCCTATAACAGGTGAGGATATTAACAATAAATATCTCAACCATAATGGAGATTGTATTGAATCAGACAATTTTTATCCCTTGGTTGCATTTGATAATAGTGGTGTAGTAGGTCATTTGATTTTGAGATATACAGATGCTGAAAAGAAAATAATTAGATTTGGGTTTGTAATTGTAGATGATACTAAAAGAGGTAAAGGATATGGAAAACAAATGCTTATCCTTGCAATTAAGTATGCGTTTGATATATTCGGTGCAGAGAAGATTACGCTTGGGGTATTTGACAACAACGAACCGGCTTATTTCTGTTATAAAGCTGCAGGTTTTATGGAAAACGGAGAGGAAATGTTTTGTGAATTATTTGGAGAACAGTGGAGAATTGTTGAAATGGAAGTGAATCGGTAAGCATAATCTCAGGGTGTAATATTATATCCTGTTCAGAGAAGGATGGATTTTCTCATGTACAATTATTATTATATTAAAACAGATTGCCATTCCAATACTTGGGATACAGTTGAGATTCAGGGCTATTTACGGTCATTTGCTATGCTTGAAGAGAAGCCCAATGGGATTTTTATTAGTAAGGATCCTTTTCTTGATATTTCACTTATGAAAGTGAAAGACCTGAATAGTTGGAGCAGCCTTGATTTTGATAAGGATGAAACGAATTATGTGTCAATTGTCACAAGTGGCTTCAGCGAAGAAAATATAGAGGTGAAGAAGTTGCTGAAAGGGTTGGAACAATTATTGGGTTTTAGGATATGTATTGATGATTGAGAAGGGGGCAATATATTTGAGAATAGTAAATAATAAACATAATAATAGTAATTGCAAGCCGGAATGTGAACAGGAAGGAGTAAAGAAAAGAATTAATATAAATCAAATCATATCCTTAATAAGCCATTTATTTGTGGTAGTTTGGGTAGTGTTATTTACATTTTGGACGAAGCCTTTTTTGGCAGACTACTATCAAAAAATGGCTAACAGTCATTACGATAATGTTCAATGGTGTCAAATGGGTCCTGTATTTGTAGTGGCATTGGTTCTTTCGATTCATAGCTTTTTCAATAAAAAATATTTTGTCGGGTTGTTAATCATTATCATTGCAATATGGTCTTTTTACTGGGCTTTTATGACCAGCTTCTCTTGTCATGCATGTACTTATGGGGGATGACCAATAAGTGAATTAGAATATAAAATTAAAATGACGCAGCGTCAGGGCTTGCTTGTGACGTTGCGTTATCATGTATAGTAGGCTTCGAAAGGTGGTGAAAAGCTATGTCACAATATACAACAGGAGAAATTGCAAAGCTGGCAGGGGTCACGGTGCGCACTGTACAGTATTATGATTCCAGAGGTATTCTGGTGCCCAGCGATTTCAGTGAGGGTGGTCGCCGACTTTATAATGATGCAGATTTAAGTAAGCTTCGGATGATTTGTTTCCTGCGGGATTTGGATATCCAAATTAACAGTATCTCAGAAATACTGGAGGCTGAGAATGCGGAGAAGGTCATTTCATTATTGTTGGAGCAGCAGCTTTCCATGGTGCAACAGGAGCTTACGGAGAAGGAAAAGCAGCGTGAAAAGATATTGGCTATTCAAAAAGAAATGAAGCATTTTGAAAATTTCTCTGTAGAAAATTTAAATGATATAGCGTATCAGATGGAAACGAAGAAAAAGCTTTATCGAATTCGTGCAACGATGCTGTTTATTGGTATTCCCTGTGAGATACTGGAGCTGATTACCTTTATACTGGGTTTGGTAAAGGGTATTTGGTGGCCATATTTATTAAGTCTGGTGGTTGTGATAGCTTGTAGCATTTTTATACTATGGTACTATGACCACAATGTATCCTTTATTTGTCCGGAGTGTCATAAGGTATTTAAGCCCTCCCGCTGGGAAAATCTATGGGCGAAGCACACTGCAACCACACGAAAGCTTCATTGTAGCGATTGTGGGTATCATGGGTTCTGTGTAGAGACTTATCAGGTGAAGGAGGAGAAAAAGCATGAGTGAGACGACAGTGGTGACTTGGAATAAGAAGAAATTTAGTATATTTATAGTAGGGGCTTTTGGTATCGGATGGATACTTCAGATAATAGGTAGTATCTTAGCCAGACAGGGAAATCAGATAGGATTTACACTTTTCTTAACTATGGCCATGTATGCTCCGTTTTTGGGAACCTTATTGGCAAGAATTTCCTTAAAGGGTATGGGATGGAAGCCTAAGGTGAAAGGGAAGCTGCGGTTTTGGCTGGCAGTCTGGTTCTTACCGGGAATATTTACTATCTTGGGTGCTGTTTTGTATTATATTATTTTCCCTTCCAGACTGGATTTTACAGGGCAATATTTGGTGTCTATGGCAGGAGAAGCAGCCATGCAACAGCTGGAAGCACAAGGAATTACATTCGCCACATATCTTGTAATCGGGACGATTCAGATATTTACTTATGCACCATTTGTCAATATGTTTGCGGCCTTGGGGGAAGAGGTTGGCTGGCGTGGAGCCATGCAGCCTATGTTAAATCATCGATTCGGTAAAGTAAAAGGACGTGTACTGGGTGGTGTGATTTGGGGTGCCTGGCATTGGCCGGTTATGGTCATCGCAGGATACGAATATGGTCTGGAATATTGGGGTGCACCATTCCTTGGTATGGCACTGTTTTGCCTGATTACTACGGTGATGTGTATTTTGCTGGATGTGGCATATGAAAAGACCAATTGTATTTGGATACCTTCTCTGGGACATGGTGCCATCAATGCCGCTGCTTCTATGGGAGTGATGGTTTTGGATATGGATTATATAGACCAAATGATACTGGGTCCCTCGCCGGTTGGAATCATAGGAGTATTTCCGGCAATGATTTTTGCAGGGTGGGTACTGTATAGAAGCAGAAAATAAAAATATTGTCCCAATTTGGTTATTTTTACTTGGCTTTTTATGTCCAATATGGGCGATAGGGGACATAATTTCCTACAAGCAAGGCCTTGAAAAACGCCGGCACTTGGCGAGGTTTTTTCGAGCCTAGTGTCCGTTGCGTTCTTTCACGGAGCGAAAGCGTCCTGCGGTAGGATGTTATGTCCCTTATCGTCGGAGATACAAAGAGTACAAATAACCGAATGGGGACTTATTTATTTTATTCCTGATCTTTCAGTACGGAGAAGCAGTAATCCGTATAATCTTTTATATAGAAAATTCCGTATAAATATTTGTTATCATCCGTTGTTCGGGTAACCGGGTGAGTGTATATTTTTTCCCCATCTCTGATGAATTGCTCCACGATTCTGGTATCCTCTGTATCAGAAGTTTCCAGCTGGTCTATGGGTATGTAAACATGTACTTTTCTGGAATTGGTATGGATTTTGTAAGCACCAAATATTTGCTTGGCATTGATGAAACCGCGACCATTCCAATTCTCCACATCATCCAGAGTGACTTCTGTGATGGATATTTCTTCTTCCGGATTTTCTGTGATGAAAACAATATCGTTTATGACCTTTTTATAACAGCTGGAGTAGGTATCCTCTTTAGGCTCTACCAAACGATAAGCATTGATATAAAGCACCTTCCGGTCGATGGTCCAGTCAATAGGTGTTCCGGCGATATTATAATAAGGATAGTCAATAGTAGCATAATCTTCCCGGCTGGAATAATCCACAAACAAATAATAATCAATACCGGTCTGTTCCTTCACAGCCTCTGCATCGATACCGGACACATCCTGGTTGATGTAGGAAACTACCACGGCAGCATTCGTGTCTGCCAGTACCTCTGATAAGTTGTCACCATCGAAGTATCCGTTAATCAATCCGTTTTTGTCAGACTCTACAGAAGCTTCTCCCTTATAAGTACCGTTGCAAAGGAATAGTTCCTCGGCAGGCAGTCCGGAAATATCCTGCAAAGTCTGTTCTAAGGCAGCCTTGATTTCCGGGAGCTGATAATTGTCAAAGCCGGCAGTAGTGACTTCATCTCCGGGGATTTCTACCATGAAGGTATTACCATCCTTATCAAAAGTTACATAGACATTTCCGGTAGGTGAAGGTGAGAAGTCAAAACCATCATTGTATTTTTTACAAGCAACATTGGTCACTGTAGCTTCAAATCCGTACTTCTCCTTAATATAATTCACCGCATTGGTTTCGCCCTGTTTTTCATATTTTTCCATAGTCTGCTTTTCTTCGGCCGTGTAACCGCAACCTGTAAGAGTAAGCATCAATAGAAACACAGATACTATCTTCAAATATTTTATCATCCATTTTTGTCCCCCTATATTGATAAATATACATGATTGTAGCATAAATTTTTTATTTTGTTGAGTGTTTTTTATTTTTCTGTCGTATTGTATGATAGGAGAGGAGGGAAAAAAGCATGACGGATAATGAATTATTAACATTAATCAGGGAAAATCCGGAGCAGGGGATACATGAAATAATGGTTTCCTTTGGCGGAGCTGTTGGCACCATATGCAGGAATTTTTTGTATGATTTCAAGGAAGCTGACATTGAAGAAGCTATTGCGGATACCTTTATTCATTTTTGGAAAAATAGAGAGAAGTTTACCCTAAAAGAGAACTATTCCTTAAGAAGTTATCTTTATGCTATCGCCAGAAATGTATCCAGAGACAGAAGACGGCAGGCGAAAAGAGAGGATATCTTTTCTCTGGAGGAATTGGAACTGGATTTGCCAGATGCTTTTGATTTGGAAAAGGAGTTTGAGCGGCGTCAATGTGAAGCTGTTTTGCATACCTGTCTGGAGCAGATGAAGGAGCCGGACAAGTCGGTGTTTCTGTATCGATATTTCTATGGTTATAAGAGGAAGGATATTGCGGATAAGCTATCTCTTAGTATCAAGCAGGTGGAGAATATTTTGTACCGTGGCAAGGAGAAGCTGCGTAAGGATTTGTTAGAGAGGAGGGCATTTTATGAGTAATCTGGATGGCTTCATCAGGGAGATTCAGAATCATGAATTGGTTGAAATAGAAGGCTGTTTGGATGCAAGCAGTTTGAAAAGAATAGAAGGAAGGATTTTGCAGGAGGTTCTGGGAAAGCAGGAAAACAGTGCAAAAAAGCGTGGTCGTAAAAAGTGGCTGGTGTTGGCTCTTACCGCAGTGCTTCTCATGGGTCTGGGAATTACTGCGGCAGCAGCAAAGGAGCATGAATGGGACATAGAATTGATCCGGTTCATGGGGATAAAGGATATCAATACCTTTCAGCTGGAAAGCGGTGAGGTGCAGATAAATCAAGGACAAAAGAGCATGTGCGTGGATTATGGAAGTTCAGCCGCCGGAGAAGAAAAGGAAATAGAGTTGCGGGCGGTTTCTGCTATCGGCGATAAGAACGAAGTCTATATTCGGATGGAAACAGATTATGTTTTGCCGGGGGATTTCGACCCTGCCACAGATTACGTTCTACCGAAGGATTACAACCTATCCATTTCACCTAATAACGGTTATGGTGCCACTTTTACTTACTTTGCAGAAGATAATAAGCTGGGTTTTTTGATGGCGATTTCAAATTGCGAAGAAGTGAATAAGGCGACCATATCAATTCATATGGAGGATTTGATGATTTATCATGATTTAAATGCAACTGATTCGGATTACTCTGCTTTGAATCAGGAAGCACCTATAGAAGAAGAATCTTTGTTGTGCTCCGGAACCTGGAATTTGAAGTGGACATTTAATTATAAGTCTCATACCAAAACCTATCATAAGCTGCACAAATTTCAGAGTGAGGGTGTTGACTATTACCTTACAAAGATAGAGATTTCTCCGATTTCTATTCGGATGGAAGCGTTCTGTCTGCCGGGGGATTACAAGGAAAGACCTCGGGACTGGTTGGAGAAGATTTGCTTTTCTGACGGTACGGAGCTTCTCATAGAAGATATGAGCAGTGCCGGAATACGAAACAGAATGTTTGCCGAATCCTATGTCGGTATCGAGCAATTGGGAGGTACCATAGAGCCGGAGAAGGTGAAGAAGCTGGTGATTGAGGGAGAGGAAGTGAAGGTGAATTGATGGAAATAAGGACTTGATTTTCAAGTCCTTTTTCTTTGCTATAAAACCTTGGCAATTCTTAAGAGTATTTCAAGTTGGGTATTATCCATGTCCTTGATAGTGTTGAACAGTTCACGTTCTGTAGCTGTAGTGGGAGTATGATATTCGTTTGCTAGTAAATAGTCCATAGTTACATCCAAAGCATTACAAATGCCAACAAGTAGGGTCAGGCTAACCTTTACCTTGTTGGTTTCAATATTGCTGATGTGTGAAACATTAACACCAGTTTTATCAGCCAAATATTCTTGAGTTAATTTCTTGTCAGTACGGACTTCTTTAATTCTTTGCCCTATTAGTGCAAAATCTAATTCTTTCATGTAAATTCCTCGATTTGAAATTGAATTGATTGGTTTGATTATAGTATTTGTTTAGGAGTGGATTAATAATCTATAGATATAAAAATATTAGTGACAAATATATTAATAATGGGTATAATAAAGAAAATGATTAGAATTGAACTACATTCTTAATGCATAAGAGTTTTATTAGATTGTATTACAAATAAAAATGAAGTATAATATTTATAATAAAAAGATTGAATAATAGGGAGAGAAAATACAAATGAAAAGAATGCATTTTTTACTTTTATCTGGTATTATCATGATTTTAATTGGAGTATGCAGTTTAAATATATTTGATGTATATGCAGCAGAAAAAATCGAAACATTAGTAGGGCAGACTTATGATATGGGTGAAGAAGATGAATACAAAATAGATAAAGCAGAGGTAGTGTCTGATAAAGCGAATAGGTTTTACTTAAGAGGGGATATATCTGAAGTTTCAACTAAAAACGGGTTTACAAGTTATGCGGTTGATTCTGGAAATTTAAAAATTATGGTAGATAGAACATTTGGGTCTACCTTGTTTAAGCCAAATAATGAACAAGATTGGTATATAATAGCAGATAAAACAAAGGTCGTGGATAGTACAAAATTAGAAGAAAATATAGGTTCCGGAGCAATTATTGTACAAACATCTAGGGACGGAAAAGCTTGGATAACAATTGATACAGTGACTGATATTTACAACAATATGAATACAATGAATGAGCGCACAATTAATGGAGAGGAAATCAAAGCATTTTATGAAACTACTAATGTTCAAGTTACTGCCGGATGCTATTACAGAATTATTGTGGCGTACAAATTGCAGAGAATTATTGAACCATCTCAAGTGTTGTTTGTTGAAGTGAAAAATAAAGAAGAAAAGGAAAGAGTGGAAATATATGAATTCTATGTTTATAATCCAAATGTAAATCAGGCAGAAGAACTGGATATAATGGATGCGTATGAATTTAGTGATGTTTATAGAGTAGATAGTCAGGACGGGTTTAATAATCCAACACCAGTAAAAGAGGATGATCCTCATATTGATTGGACATTAGGAAAATTCTATGTCAATGGTCATACGGATGTAATGTACGATGGTGATATTCCTGTGTTTCTGAAAGTTCCGGGGGATAAAGCTGCATTATGGTTTCATTTGGAAAATGAATTAGATAAATGCAACGGAAGAACGGATGTAAAGGTTGAATATATTTCTTCCGGCTCAGATAATTACTTTGGAACCCCTACGATAGATAATTTAGGTAAAGGAGCATTGATTATTCGGAAAACGGATAAGAACAATCAGAAAGAACGTTATATTTACACAAATTACCTTGAAGCGTCTGCTACAGTTGGAGCGAATACTAGAGTTGATTTATTTGAAGAAGGTGATTACGAAGTAGCATTGGATTATCAGCTACATTATGATAAACCATTTGTTTTTGGAACTACCACTACCAAAACACTTACATATAGAATGTTTTTTAAGTTTAAGGTGCGTAATGGAGACATCTCTGCTTTTATAAGGGATGTTGGTACAAATCAGTTTATTACGAATGCAAACGTAGCCGAGAATGGATTTTACATTGATGTAGCAAACTCACAATATTTATTGCTTACTATTAAACGTGAGGTCTTATCAGAAAGTTTGGATGGACTGGTTGAAGATACAAAGTATTCCGGTGTAGCAAAGGAAGGTAGACATTATACAGATGAAGGAATTTATACCGTCACCGTAAAGAACCAAACAACAGGAGATAGTATAGAGAAAAGAGTATATGTGGGTGATAGTGATATTCTTAGAGCTCATATGATAACAGGGATATCTATTAGTGAGATTAATGAATGTTTAGCGATGGGGGCTTACATTGACGAGAATGGATATATCGTTGAACCAGAACCGGAAGTGTCTGCTCAACCGGAAAGTGAGGTTGTTGCGGTGCCGGAAACTTCCATGGAGGAAATAGTTAGTATTGAACCAGAATCTGAAGCTGTTATTGAGCCGGAGGAGACAGTTCAGACAGTAGCAGAAGAGTATTCAAAAAGAGAGAAAGGATTCATTCTTCCGGTTGTAATTGCTATAATTGTGGTACTTGGTACAACTTTGGTTTTAAAAAAGAGAAATAAAAATAGTACAAAGGAGGCAAATGAAGAATGAAACGAATAATTGCAATCGTTCTTGCATGTATATTGCTATTAACTGCATGTACACCAACTACTAATAACAATGTAGTAAATATGCCTCAAACTACAGAGATAGAACATAAAGATAATCAGACAGATGAAAAAAAAGCACAACCTACAACGGATTTAGTTTCAGAAGATAGCGGTAATTTAGATATATCCATAAAGGGGTTGAATGACGAAAATTTATTACAGTATGTTGAAGATAACATATATACAGAGCTTGTTGGAGCCTTGGATAGTGAAGAGTATTTTGTAGAAAATGTAGAAGCTGTATATTATCCAAAGGAGTATATTGAGGCACTTGCATCCAATTCTCAGCCCAATCTTTACTTTGGATATACAGCAGGTGAATTAGATGCACAGTTTCAAGGAACTAAATATGTATTTACATTAAGTGAGGACGGTCAAACTTGTGTCGTTCCAATGGAAACTTTAACAGATGATGTATATATAAAGGCACTAGAAGATGTAATCGTCGGAACCGGAGTGATTCTCATTTGTGTGACAGTTTCGGTTGTGTCCGCCCCAGCAGCTCCCGCTGTCAGCATGATTTTTGCAGCATCTGCAACAACTGGAACCAGTTTTGCACTTGAGTCCGGCGGTATGAGTTTTGTGGCAGCAGCAGTTGCGAAAGGCTATGAAACAGAGAGCTTTGAACAAGCAATGAAAGCAGGTACAGAAG
>JAZQEK010000086.1:0-1569 GCA_045538995.1 Acetatifactor sp.
GGCTTTCGGGTGTTTGGTTTGACCTTGAACTTGTAGGAGGTTCTTTTAGAAAAATTGCAAATATGTTACCATATGTTCATGCAGTCGAGCTTGAAAGAGCAATGATAAACGGTGATTATTCTGAACTATTACCACATGTATGTGTTGTTATTGGATATACAATTGTGATAACGATTGGCGCTATTTTGGTGTTCCTGCGACAAATGAAAAAACAGTAATTCCAATTAGCCGCACAAGTAAAAATCCCCTCCTGCCGGGTAATATCACTTAGTTAAGAGGAAAGTCCTCTGTGTCACAGAAAATGTGATACAGGGGGCTTTTTTCTTAGGAAATTTCAGAAAAAACACTTGACAAATAAAGAAAAATCGGACAAGCCGCCTTGAAAGCATTTTTTGAGGAGGCCTACCGATGAAAAATTACCCTAAGCATATTAAAAATACCTTGCACTCTGTAATGCGAGATATGGCGAAACATCCGGAAGATTTCTGCTATTGCCCGGAAAAAGACTTTACCCGTAAGCGGAAGCTCCCCTTTGAGAAGGTTCTGACCCTTTTAGTAAACATGGGGGGACATTCCCTGCGGGACGAAATGCTGGATTGCCTTGATTTTAAGGAAAAACCCGCATCGGTATCTGCGCTTGTTCAGCAACGAAGCAAAATATTGCCGGAGGCTTTGGAATACCTGTTTCATAAGTTTACGGATTGTTGTCATAGACCAAAGCTATATAGGGGATACCGTCTTTTGGCTGTGGATGGTTCAGATCTCCAATTTACACCGGATCCTAACGACCCGTTATGCTATTTTCCTGGAGCAAACGGGCAAAAACCATATAGCTTTCTGCATTTGAATGCGCTGTTTGATATTAACTCCGGTTTGTATTTGGATGCTGTCATACAAAAAAGAAGAGCAGCAAACGAAAATGCTGCTCTTGTAAATATGGTGGAACGCTCCCGGATTGCGGAACCGGTCATTCTGACTGCTGACAGAGGTTATGAATCTTATAATACCCTGGAACATATTGCCTGTAAGGGATGGAAATATCTCATCCGTTTAAGAGAATCCAGAGGAATCCTTACCGGTATTTCTCTGCCTGACGGTGATTTCGACATAACTGTACAGCTGTATTTGACAAGAAAGCAAACCAATTCTGTAAAAGAACTGCAAAAACAATATCCCGGTAAGTATCGTTTCCTTCCAACAAATGTGAACTTTGACTATCTTTCTATAGGCTCAGAAGAATTCTATCCCATCTCTTTCCGTATTGTTAGATTTAAGATATCCGAGGATTCTACGGAAACGCTCATTACAAATTTGGGTATAGAATCCTTTTCGGCGGAAGAACTCAAGCAGCTCTACCGTATGCGCTGGGGTATTGAAACTTCCTTTCGGCAACTGAAATACACTGTTGGACTAAGCCTGTTCCAAAGTAAAAAGGTGGAGTACATTACCCAGGAGATCTTTGCCAGACTCACCATGTACAACTTCTGTGAATTGATTACCTCGCACGTAGTCATTCAGAATAAACGCAGAAAGTATGTTTACCAGACAAACTTTACCGCAGCCGTACAT
>JAZQEK010000087.1:0-27588 GCA_045538995.1 Acetatifactor sp.
ACCGAAGCATCTGTTGGACAAGATGGCGAATATCATGCTGGCATTTTTATTAAAGGTGAATGTACCGGTACCGGAGGCGGAAGAGCTGGTAGAGAGGGTAAGGGAGAAGAAGATGGCAGAGTTGTTTGAGTGTATGGAGAAAATGGATATACAGGAAGAACGCAGGAAAACGGCAGAGCAGAGGAAATTAACTGAAGCAGAACGTAGGAGAACGGAAGAGCAGAAAAAGCGAGCGGAAGAAGCAGAAAAGAAAGTAGAGCAGGGGATAGCTATATTTATAGAAAACTGTCAGGAATTTGCATTATCTAAGGAAGAGATTCTGCACAGATTAATCACTAAATTTGAATTGACGAGGGAACAGGCAAACAGTAAACTGGAGAAGTATTGGAAAAACCTGCTTTAATGCTCCAAGTATTTGGTCGGAAAATATCTGTGAGATACCACTTTGTACAAAAATGGTATCTCGCAATACTTTTTTTCTGCATAGATATTTTTATTTGGGGAGCTCCGTCGTTGGTGCTCCCATTTACAGCACCAAATATTTATACAAATTAGCAAACAAAATATGGAAAAGAGGCTACTGATAAGTTCCTTGTAAATTAACTAATTATTCGGGTTTGAATACAAATGGAAGACTTATTTCTTCTCCTTCGTATTCTACATATAGCGCCGCCATTTTTTTCCCGCTCTCTCTTGTTTCTTTAGGCTTCAACTCACAGTAAAAAAGATATTCACTGTCATGGATACACGCTATGTATTTAAGCCCTATATTTTTATTAAGTCTTGTATATCCATCGGGTAAGTATACTCCTAACATATCAGTATCTGGATTAAACTTTATAACGCTGTCATTCTCAAAGATTTCCTTTCTTCCTGTCTCATCGCTAAACACTACTATTTTTGGTTCTTCGATGATTCCAATAAAAGTTTCAACCCATTCCTCACCTGGCAAATCCGCCTCCATATTAATACCTCTATATACTCCTGAAGGCTCTTCTGTAGGTTCAGGCGTTACTTCTACTACAGGCACTTCCGTAGGTGCAGATGTAGGTTCAGGTGTTGTTTCTGCCACCTCAGAAACAGAGGCTTCTGTAGGCTCAGCCGTTGATTCGGCTATAGGTTCAGCTGTAGGTTCATTAACAACATTCTCCACAGCCACCACGTTATCGTTGCCGGTTCCGACAGTATTCTTTGATTCAGCATTGCATGCTGTTAAACAGCATAAGCTAAGTACGGTTATAAAGGTTAATATGTTTCGTTTCATAGGATACCTCCATAGATTTAGAATATAGTTCTGTGCCGTTGCCGGTGTTTCTTAACCTTTGGGAAGCTGTTATATACTAATGAGCGGAAACAGGAGATGAGAAAGAACCGGCAACAGCAACATGTGTTAAAGGTATTCTACAACGATTTTTTTTTTTTTCAAGATATAGTTTCCGGGGGGGGACTAATTCTGAAGAGGTATATTAAGAGAAGTGCTTCATGTGACTTCCATTTCAAGTTTCAAAATATTCCTTAGAAATATTGTTTTCCAACGCTATATTAGCATTAATGACTTCAAAATAAACAACGCCACCGTCAATGTAATACTGCTAAAAAACGTAGTGGCAACTACCGTACCGGAGGTGAGGACACCGTCATGTCCCATGTTTTTGGACATAATGTAGCAGCTGGGAGTGGTAGGAGCACCCAGCATCACTAGAATGGCTACCAGCATTTCCTCACGAAAGCCCAGTGCAATCGCCAAGGGCAGGAAGAGGAGTGGCTGTACCACTAGTTTCAGTGTGGTGGTTATCATGGTTGGTTTGATTAATTGAATTGCCTTGCGTCCTTCGAAACCGGCACCCAGAGCAAGCAAGGCAAGGGGTGTGGCGAGGGAGGCAATATTGTTTATGGTTTTGGTTAACATAACAGGCAGCTGCAATCGGCAGGCACTGGCAAACATCCCTAAGAAAATACTCAATATAATAGGATTGGTGAGGATGCCCAGAACGGATTTTTTCAGAGATTCTCTGTTGAGCCCCTTTGCTGCCGGTCCGGTGAAAGACAGAACAAGCACAGCCGCCACATTGTACAGGGGAACGGTGCCGATAATCATAAGCGGTGCCATGCCGGAATTCCCATAAATATTCTGGATAAAGGCGATACCCATGACTGCTGCACTGCTGCGATAGGAAGCCTGTACGAATTCTCCCAGCAGATTTTTGTTTCGAAAGCAGAGTCCTGCAACGCCCCAAATGGTAATAATACAAAATAAGGTAACCAAAAAGCAAAACAGTACATACTTTGTGTCCCATACGCTGTAAAAGTCGGACTGTGAAATATCCCGAAAGAGCAGAACCGGCAAAGTAATATTGTAGTTAAGCTTATTTAAAGTTTTGATGAAGGGCTCATCTACCATTTTCACCTGACGGAGGATATAACCCAGTATCATAGTCAGAAAGATGGGAATGGTAGCATTTAAGCTGAAAAATAGTTGTTCCATAGGTATGCCTTTCTATAGTAATCAGAAGTTATTATCGGGAGTGGGACATTGCCGAGGCAGTTGTCCGTTACGAGGAGAGTGTAGCACTTTTTGACGGATTTGCCAATGGAGAAAATAATTTGAATTGACGAGGGAACAGGCAAATAGTAAACTGGAGAAGTACCGGAAAAACTAAATTGTGATAAGGCAAGAAGAAATGTGGAAAAATGAGTTTGTTATTGTAGGTGGATTAATCGTCATTATTGTACTTTTGTGTATGGCGGCTATACTTGTTTTAAAGTATGCACAAAGAAAGCATCCCAGTGATATTGATTTGATGGAGGGGCATGATTTTGAATATTTTTGTGCTCAGCTGTTACAGAAGAAAGGCTTTCTGGAGGTGGAGGTGACCAAGGGAAGCGGTGATTATGGTGTAGACATTCTGGCGGAGAAGGATGGCGTGACCTATGCTATTCAGTGTAAATGCTATGCAGCACCGGTGGGGGTCAAGGCGGTACAGGAGGCTTATGCCGGAAGGGATTATTATGACCGGATGGTGGGAGCGGTATTGACCAATCAGTATTTCACTACGCCGGCAGTAGAAGCTGCCAAGAAGCTGAAAATATTGCTTTGGGACAGAGGTTATTTGGAAAGTATGATGGAAGAAGAGGAAGGATATTCCTGAGGAAAACCCGGGCGGTCAATGGACAGTCCGGGTTTTTCAGTGTAATCGGAGATGTTTTATTCAAGGGAAGTTCTTCGGAGTTGCTCTTCCAGACTGCGAAAATCAGCAGGACCATTTTCCAGGAAAAACTGATGGAAGGCGTAGTGGCTATACTGCTCGCCCCAGAGTTCTCCAGCCTCTTTTTGCAATTCCAGGATTTCCAGATAGCCCAGATAATACTTGGGATAGTTAGCAGGTTCTTCCACAATGTATTCATAAATGGCTGCGGTGGTCTCCGGTGTGGAAATACCGAAATTTGCCAAGGTGCGGTGTACCTGATTATAGGAAGCATTCTCATGATGAATCATAATATCCAACAGGGAGTAAAGACACAGCTGCAGACTGCGGTTGTGCTTTTCCACTTGTATGTACTCTGCCTGTGCAGAATAACCGGTCTCTTCCATGAGGCGGGAGGCATAATCATAAGAAAGAAATTCTACATACAGTGCCCACCCCTCCAAATAGCCGCCGTACCAAAGAAGCTGGCGGACGGCACCATTGTTCCGGCCGGCAAGTAAATTGTTGCTGTAGACGGATTGGTATAAGTGCCCCGGATAGCCTTCATGGGCCAGGGTGGTGTAGAGCTCCAGCCCTGTAGGGGAGTTCTTTTGATTGATATAGATAACATTACATTCTGTATCATCCAGTGGGGGTGTCAGATAAAATGCCGGTGCACAGTAATCCTCCAGACTTTTGGATATATTTTTCACCCGGACGGTAGGAGCAGTGTTTTCCGTACTCATGGCAGGAAAGTCAGCAGACATATACTTGGCCAGATGAGGCAAAATCTGTTCGGGCGTATGATAGGGAAAACAGGTATCCAAGGAGGTTTGTATTTCTGAGAAAAAGGGTTCCTCATACTGGGATAGGAGAGTAACCAAGGTGTGAAATTCCTCATCCAGCCTCGCAACCAATAATTGCTTCAGTTCCTCCATGCTGCGGTAGCTTCCGGTTTCAGAAATCAGGAGCTTTTCATAATATTTCCTTCCTGCTTCCGTAGCTGCCAAACCTTGAAGTGTCCGTTTCTCATCCTTTAAAACAAGCAGTCCGTCGCCTAAGCTTTCATAGGCCGGAAGCATGACTGTAGATAACAGTCGGTTATTTTGGTGTATGTATTGTTGGATTTCTTTTTCCGTTAATAAATTCTTTTGCTGCAATTCCTGCAGACGTTCCTCAAAGGTGGTTTGTAAAAAGTGGGTTCCTTTCTCCAAGGAGCTTGCTGTTAAAATAGTGTCGCATTGCTCGATGACTTTATCTATAGAAACAGAGGACATGAGCAAACCGGCGTCTGCCTTTTCCTGTTCAAAGGTGAGCAGACCGTGGAAATATTCATCCGTTTGGTCCAGTAGTTTTAAGTAATCTTCCACATCCTGTTTGCAACGAAAGGTATATTCTGCCAGCAAGATAGGAAGCTGAGACTGCATTCCGGAGGAGGGAGATAGTGGCTCTTCGTAGTAAGGGTACTTACTTAGCTCCAGAGTGTTTTCCAAATAGGAGCAAAGCAGAGACAGAGTATAGGTGTCCTCCGCAGAAAGCTTAGTAGCATCTAAGTTTTGGTAAAAATTCAGTTGTTCGGTCAGTTCCATTTGATTCGCAGAACGGCTTTCACGGTTATAAGCAGGCAGGATGGCTTCGTATTCGGGAATGCCATATTCTCTGGGATAGGCAAGGGTGTAATGCATATTTAAGGTGTTGGAAAGCATTTCCTCCTGAAAGAGTTGTTTGTTGGCTGTGTGAAATTGTCTGGTGGGAGTGGTGGCGGAAAAAATCCCCAGAAATAATATCAAAACCCCCAAGAGGCAGGCAAGGCAGAGTAAAATTTGTTTTTTGTTTAGGGAGAGTTTTTGTTTCATGGCAGATACCTGAAAGTAGGATTAGAATAATATATGAAAGGGACAAGCATCTTATGACGATTGTCCCTAAAAAAGCAATACTTGCACATTGAAAAAGCAATACTTGTATTGACAGAGGTACCATTTTTTGACTATGCTAAGTATAATGAGTCATCCGTCAAAGGAAGGATAGGAACGGGATGCACCACAGGCATTTTAAGGAATAATTATGGAATAATGAAAGAAATACGCTGCAAAGGCAGCAGAAAGAGGGATGTATGAGCGGAAAAGATATAATTGTAAACGGCAAGGCAGTACTTGGTATTGAGTTTGGTTCTACCAGAATCAAGGCAGTGCTTATTGGTGAAAATCATGAGACACTGGCTTTGGGTACCCATGACTGGGAGAACCGTCTGGTAGACGGTATATGGACATACACCTTAGAGGATATCTGGGGTGGTTTGCAGAATTGTTATGCAAGCCTGGTTGCAGATGTAAAGGCAAAGTATGATGTAGGGCTTACCAAGCTTTCAGCAATCGGCTTTTCAGCAATGATGCATGGTTATCTTGCTTTTGATAAGGACGATAACCTGTTGGTTCCTTTCCGTACTTGGAGAAATACCATTACCGGTCAGTCCAGTGCGATTTTGACAGAAAAGTTAGGTTTTAACATTCCTCAGAGATGGAGCATTTCCCATCTCTATCAGGCAATTTTGAATCAAGAAGAGCATGTAAAGGATGTGGCATTTTTTACCACTCTTGCAGGTTACATTCATTACAAATTAACAGGGGAAAAGGTACTGGGGATCGGCGATGCTTCCGGTATGTTCCCGATTGATTCTACTGTAAATGATTATAATGCAAAGATGGTGGCTCAGTTTGATGAGTTAGTTGCAGGCGAAGGTTTTGACTGGAAGCTAGCAGATATTCTCCCTAAGTGCTTAAACTCAGGTGAGGCAGCAGGTACTCTGACTGACAAAGGAGCTAAGCTTCTGGATATATCTGGTAAGCTGGAAGCGGGTATTCCTCTTTGCCCTCCGGAAGGTGATGCAGGTACCGGTATGGTGGCAACCAATGCAGTGGCAGTGGGAACCGGTAATGTATCAGCAGGTACCTCTATCTTCTCCATGATTGTTACGCAAGAAGATTTGAAGGGCGTGCATGAAGAAATCGACATGGTTACTACTCCTGACGGAAAGCCCGTGGCAATGGTACACTGCAACAACTGTACTTCTGATTTGAATGCATGGGTGAACCTGTTTAAGGAATTTGCAGATACCTTTGGTATGAGCGTAGATATGAATGATTTGTACGGAACCCTTTACCGCAAGGCTTTAGAGGGTGACGCGGACTGTGGCGGACTGGTTTCCTTTAACTATTTCTCAGGTGAGCCTGTAACCGGCTTCGCAGAGGGACGTCCTATGTTTGTTCGTAAGCCGGATGCCAAGTTCAATCTGGCAAACTTTATGAGAACTCATATTTTATCTTCTCTGGCAACCATTAAGATTGGTAATGATATCTTAATCAAGGAAGAGGGCGTAAAGGTGGATACGATTATGGGTCATGGCGGTCTGTTCAAGACGCCGGTGGTTGGTCAGAAGCTTCTGGCAGCAGCATTGAACACTTCCGTAAACGTTATGGATACCGCCAGTGAAGGTGGTCCCTGGGGTATGGCCGTACTGGCAGCATATATGGTAAACAAGGCGGATGAGGAGAGCTTGAGTGACTATCTGAAGGATAAAGTGTTTGCAGGTCAGAGTGGCACCACTCTTGCTCCTGATGCGGCAGATGTAGCCGGCTTCGATGCCTTTGTGGAAAGCTACAAGGCTTGCTTTGCGGCAGAACATGGGGCAGTAGATAATTGGAAGTAGTTAGTGGAGTTCTGCCCATAGAGGCTTGAGGGAAGCTAGTGGGAAGAGAAATTTGAGGAAGGTGCCGGAGGAGTTCTGCCCATAATGACTTGCAGAAATGAACATGGGTAGAAGTAGGAATGTGATTAAGGTGACGGATGCACCGGAAAGGATATTATGTTAGAAGAATTAAAGCAAATAGTATATGAAGCAAATATGGATCTCCCAAGGTATGGTTTGGTTACCTTTACCTGGGGAAACGTAAGTGGTATTGACAGAGAGAAAGGCTTGTTCGTCATTAAGCCAAGCGGTGTGGAGTATGACAAGCTGTCTCCGGAAGATATGGTAGTCATGGATTTAGAGGGGAATAAGGTAGAAGGCAAATACAATCCCTCTTCTGACACGGCAACTCATTTAGAGCTGTACAAGGCTTTTCCGGAAATCGGGGGCGTGGTACACACGCATTCTTCTTATGCAACCAGTTGGGCACAAGCAGGCAGGAGCATTCCTTGCTACGGAACTACCCACGCTGACTATATTTATGGTGAGGTTCCTTGCGTTAGGTGTCTGACAAAGAGTGAAATCGAAGAAGCTTATGAAGCAAACACAGGACGCCTGATTGTAGAAGAATTCATGCGTATGTGTAAGGAGCCGATGGCAGTACCGGCAGTGCTTTGCAAGAATCACGGTCCCTTTGCATGGGGAAAGGACCCTAAGGATGCAGTGCACAATGCAGTGGTTTTGGAAGAGGTGGCAAAGATGGCATACCGTGCAGAAGCCATCAACCCTCGTATCCAGCCCGCCCCCCAGGAGCTTATGGATAAGCATTATTATAGAAAACACGGCGCAAATGCATACTATGGTCAATCAATCTAGTCATGCAGCTGTGTAAAGAGACACGGTGCTGCAAGCTTGCTTGCAAAGCACAGTGAGTCTTTACACAGATATAGGACGCTTTGCGTCCAGCGAGGAAATGCAAAGCATTTTCGAGCCTGCATGACGTAGTACGTGGAGAGAAGCGCCGCTTTGCGTCCAGCGAGGAAACGCGAAGCGTTTTCGAGCCTGCATGACGTGATAAGTGGAGAGACACGACATTGAAGGCAATGGAATGCAGGTTATTTTCGCACCTGCATGACGATGGCAAAATGCCTACATTTTGCTCAACAATTGCTAAAAACATAGCAATAATTCAACTAGACGATATTTGGTAATTATGCTAGTATATCTTAAGAAAGTAATAACTATCAAAAGGTACATTCTAAGAATTGCTTTGGAAAGACCTTGAATAGTTTGAAAATGAAACAAGCCACACATGGCAGAATGGAGGAACCATGAACAATTTAGAGCTGCAAAAAATTGCGAATAATGTTCGTAAAGGTATTGTTACAGCTGTTCACAGTGCAAAGGCAGGACATCCCGGTGGATCCTTGTCCGCAGCAGATATGTACACTTTTCTTTACTTTGAAGAGTTAAACATTGATCCGGCAAACCCTAAGAAAGAGGATAGAGACCGTTTTGTATTATCAAAGGGACATACCGCTCCCGGTCTTTACTCAACTCTTGCGAATAGAGGATTTTTCCCGGTAGAGGATTTGACTACCTTGAGAAAGTTAGGTTCTTACCTGCAGGGACATCCGTGTATGCAGCATATCCCCGGTGTAGATATGTCTTCCGGTTCTTTGGGACAGGGTATTTCTGCAGCAGTTGGTATGGCACTTGGTGCAAAGATGGATAACAAGGATTTCCGTGTATATACCCTTCTTGGTGACGGTGAAATCGAAGAAGGACAGGTTTGGGAGGCTGCTATGTTCGCAGGACATCGCAAGCTGGACAACCTGGTAGTTATCGTAGACAACAACAATTTACAGATTGACGGACCGATTACAGAGGTTTGCTCTCCTTATCCGATTGACAAGAAGTTTGAAGCTTTCAACTTCCATGTAATCAATATCGATGCGCACAACTTTGATGAAATCAGAGCAGCATTGAAGGAAGCGAAGGAAACCAAGGGTATGCCTACCTGTATCGTTATGCACAGCTTAAAGGGTAAGGGCGTTTCCTTCATGGAGAACAGCTGTGACTGGCACGGCAAGGCTCCGAATGATGAGGAGTACGCTGTGGCTATGGCAGACCTTGAGAAAATCGCAGAAAAATTAGCAAAGGAGGAAGCATAAAAATGGCAGATGTTAAAAAGATTGCAACCCGTGAAAGCTATGGTAATGCATTAAAAGAGCTTGGAGCGGAATATCCGAACTTAGTTGTTTTGGACGCTGACCTTGCAGCTGCAACTAAGACCGGTGTTTTCAAAAAGGCTTTCCCCGAAAGACATATTGATTGTGGTATCGCAGAGTGTAACATGGTAGGTATTGCAGCAGGTCTTGCTACTGTAGGCAAGATTCCTTTCGTAAGCTCCTTCGCCATGTTTGCAGCAGGACGTGCTTTTGAGCAGGTTCGTAACTCTGTAGGCTATCCTCACTTGAATGTAAAGATTGGTGCGACACACGCAGGTATCACCGTAGGTGAAGACGGTGCCAGCCATCAGTGTAATGAAGATATTGCTCTCATGAGAACTATTCCCGGCATGGTAGTTATGTGCCCTTCTGATGATATTGAAGCAAAGGCAGCAGTTCGTGCAGCAGTAGAATACGAAGGTCCTGTATATATCCGTTTCGGACGTGCAGCAGTGCCGGTAATCAATGACAAGCCTGATTACAAATTTGAAATCGGCAAGGGTACCGTAGTTCGCGAGGGTAAGGACGTTACCATCGTAGCAACCGGTATCTGTGTAGATTCTGCATTGGGTGCAGCGGAGAATCTTGCAGCAGACGGTATTGACGCAGAGGTAATAAATATCTGTACCATCAAGCCTTTGGATGAAGCAATTATCATCGAAAGTGCAAAGAAGACCGGCAAGGTTGTAACCGTAGAAGAACATTCCGTAATCGGCGGTTTGGGTTCAGCAGTTTGCGACTGCTTATCCGCAAACTGTCCTACTCCCGTGAAGAAGCTGGGTATGCAGGATGTATTCGGCGAGTCCGGTTCCGCAGCAGCATTGGTTGCGAAGTATGGTTTGGATGCAGAAGGTGTTTATAAGTCTGTAAAGGCTTTTGTGTAAAATAGGTAGTAAATGAAACCCGGTGAGCCAGCGGTTCACCGGGTTGTTTGTTGTATTGCTTCAAGAAAGAGGGGAGATGCAGATGAAAGAGACTATTTACCATCCGATACCGGGTGAACTGTTCCATGTTCACACCTGGCGGTGCAAGCATGCAGGTGAAGAGCAGGATGCTGCTTATATAGAAAAGGCTATAGAGTTGGGGGCAAGCCGTATTGTGTTTACAGACCATGCACCGTTTCCGGGGAACCCCTTTGGACATAGAATGGATATGGAGCAACTGCCGGAATATGTGGAAAGCTTGAATAGATTGAAGGAATATTATAAAGGAAAGATGGAACTGGTAAAGGGTTTGGAAATCGAATATTTACCAAGCTTTTTATCCTATTATCGGGAATTACAGGTATCTGAGGATTTGGATATTCTGATTATTGGGCAGCACCTTTATGAGGTGGAGCCGGGGGTATATAGTTTTTCAGAGGCGGACAAGTCCTTGGAATATGCAGGTCTTTGCAGAGCAATGTCAGAAGGCATTGCAACAGGTCTGTTTCAGGCGGTGGCACATCCGGACAGAGCTTTTCGCAGATGTAAGGAGTTTGGAGAGGGGCAGAAAAGAGCTGCAAAGGAGGTCATTAATGCGGCAGTGAAGAAACGAATTCCTATGGAAATCAATTATTCTTCTCAGCAGAGAAAAAATAATTTCTGGCCACAATTTTGGGAGATAGTTCCCGAGGAAGTGCCGATACTATATGGAGCAGATGCACATTCTACAGAGGAATTGGAGGAGGCTTACATTGCTTTACGGGGAAAAATAACCACTCCTTTACAATAAGTGGTGACTAGTGCTAAGATATATTTAATAGAGATTGATCGTTATGTGTAGTAGGGAAAGGAGAAGGTATTTTATGAGAAGATGGAAACTGGCGATTTTGGGGGCATGTGTACTGCTGCTGACCGGTTGCGGTCAACAAGCGGTGGATACTCAGAATCCTACTGAAAATAGTGCATCGATTAGTGGAGAAAGTTCAGGTGCAAAGGAGACAGAAGCACCTCAAACACAGGGGGAGGAGACCGCAGAAGTTACCCCGGCACCGGAGGTGACAGAAGCTCCCACACCGGAACCCACACCGGCGGTTTGGACACCGGCTCCTGCTCCGGCAGTGCGTAATTCTATCAGTGAGGAAGAAAAGCGGACACAGGAACTGGCGATATTGGAAAAAGGTACTTTGTTATTTTCCGGTGCAGAGAATGCCGGTTATTATCCAGGTGATATTGCTTGGTTATATGATGCCGGAGAAGAAGATATGATAGCGGTAATCTATGCCTGTGATGATGTGACCCATGGCGGTTGGGGTGTGCTTGGTTTTGGTGCCAGTGTAGGCGGAAAGCACTCCAATATACTGGAGATTAATGCAGTATCGGACCAGCCGGATAAGGAGCGATTGTTGACTTATACCGTGGCTGAGATGATGGAGTATGCAAAGGTGGATACAGTGGCAGACTTTGAGGCCTTTTATCTGGGAGCATGGAATGGCGGACGTATTGCCGGATTGTACTATTTGCCGCAGGATATAGCCGCAGAACTGACGGATTATCTGGCAAAGGTAGAGGAAGCAGAACAAATCATTCATACCTATACCGGTAACCTTTCCAATGAAAATGCCATAGAAAATGCAGTGACGGTATATAATTATTTGAAGGAAGTGTATGGAACTGCTTGCCTAACAGGGCAGATGGAGTCTACTTGGATGGGCTCTGCGGATTATGAGCTAAATTATATTAGTGACCATACCGGCAAATTACCGGCGATACGTGGTTTAGACTTTATGCACAATGATTTCGCAGGAGTAACCAAGCGTACTCAGGAATGGTGGGAGCAGGGCGGTATTCCTACTATCTGCTGGCATACCGGTGCGGATTTTGCCAGTGCCTATGATGAGAGTAAAGCGGATAATATTAATTGGGACGAGGCATTTATACCCGGCTCCAAGACCTATAATGATTTAATCGCCGGAATGGACAGAGCAGTTCCCTATTTACAGCAGCTGGAGGATGCAGGAGTTCCGGTGCTTTGGAGACCGTTCCATGAGTTGGATGGCGGATGGTTCTGGTGGAGCAAGGGTGGTGCAAGTAATTTCGTGCAGCTCTGGCAGCTCATGTACAGCCGTTATACGGATTATTGGGGATTGGACAATCTGATTTGGGTATATGGTTATTCCGGCAATGGTGGTGCCATGGCAGACTGGTACCCGGGGGATGCTTATGTGGACCTGGTTGGTGCGGACAGTTATACGGATGGTCCCAATACGGATTTGTATGAAGAGTGTGTCAGTGTAGCTCCGGAAGGAATGCCCATCGTATTTCATGAGTGTGGCACCATTCCTACTGAGGAGGAGTTGGTTTCTACGGAAACAGACTGGCTGTTCTTTATGACCTGGCATACTACCTGGCTGACAGATACAAAAGAGGGCAACACCATAGAGGATTTGAAGGAAATTTATAATAGTGATTATTTTATTACACTGGATGAATTGCCGGCTTTTAAATAAAGAGTAAGAGAATTGGAAATAATGAAAGCATCCCGGATTCAGCATTTTTGCAGTCGGGGGTGCTTTTTTATTGGTTTAAATTGGTAAACAATGATATTGTTATTCAGAAGGGTATCTGTTATGATGTATTTGTCAAAAAATGCGTACGACTCGGGAAAGGACATAAAAATGAACATTTTATCACCTTCGATTTTGGCAGCAGATTTTTGGAAGCTGGGAGAACAGATTCAAGAAGTAGAGGCGGCAGGTGCACACTATCTTCATATTGATGTTATGGACGGAGTATTTGTGCCATCCATTTCTTTTGGTATGCCGGTGATTACCTCTCTTCGTAAGATGACGGATCTATTTTTCGATGTGCATTTGATGATACAGGCACCGGAGCGTTATGTGGCAGAATTTGTGAAATGTGGTGCCGATATGGTGACCTTTCATATAGAGGCGACGGACAGGGTAGAAGAAACCATCCACCTCATCCGTCAGGCTGGTGCCAAGGTGGGTATCAGTATCAAGCCGGGAACAGCAGTAGAGGAAATCATCCCCTATTTGGACAAGGTGGATATGGTGTTGGTGATGGCGGTAGAGCCGGGATTCGGCGGACAGAAATATATGGAAGCCAGTACCGAGAAGATTCGTCAAGTACGTCAGTTGATTGCAGAAAGAGGTTTGGCAGTGGATGTACAGGTAGATGGCGGTGTGACTGCGGAAAATGTACAGGTGGTGCTGGAGGCAGGAGCCAATGTCATCGTTGCAGGTTCGGCAGTGTTTCGAGATGATATTACAAAAAATGTAAAAGATTTTATAAGGGTTATGGATTAGGGAAGATGAAACAGGACTTCAGTCGGTTCGGACTGCACATGAAACAATATTTCACATGGGTGATACTAGGAACTCTTGTAGGTATTTTGACAGGAGTGGTTGGAACTGCTTTTTATTACTGCTTGGATGCAGCGACCGTTTTTCGACAGGCACACCCTTGGTTGATTTTGGGCTTGCCTTTGGGTGGGTTGTTGATTGTGTGGTTGTACCGTATAAGCGGCAGAGAGAACGACAAGGGTACGAATATGGTGATTTCTGCAGTGCGTGAGGAGAACGGAATTTCCCATAGAATTGTGCCCCTGATTTTTATCGGAACCATACTGACACATCTGTTTGGTGGCTCAGCAGGAAGAGAAGGAGCCGCACTCCAAATGGGTGGAGGAATTGGTAGTGCCGTTGCCAGATTGTTGCGCATGGATAAGAGAAGTGTTACCACTATGATTATGTGTGGTATGAGTGGTGCTTTTGCAGCTTTGTTTGGTACCCCTATGGCTGCGTCTATTTTTTCCCTCGAGGTAGTCAGTGTGGGTATTTTTTACTATGCGGCGTTGGTGCCTACGGTAATTGCCAGTCTAGTGGCAATGAGTATTGCCGGGTATTTTGGGGTACATGCGGAGCACTTTACCATAGTGGAAATTCCGGAGTTTTCTGTGCTGCCGGCATTGAAAATTATGCTTTTGGCCATGTTGTGTGCTGCTGTGAGCAAGCTGTTTTGTATGTTGTTGCATGGAATGGGACATTTTTTTCGAAATAAATTTCCCAACCCGTATCTGCGTGTGACAGTGGGCAGTGTCATAGTGATTGCATTGACTGTATTGGTGCAAAGTACGGATTATATGGGAGCGGGTATGCAGATTATTGAGCGTGCCATAAACGGGGAAACGCGACCGGAAGCTTTTCTGTTAAAGATGTTGTTTACGTCCATTGTACTGAGTGTAGGCTTTAAGGGAGGAGAAATCATTCCGACTTTATTCATAGGGGCTACTTTTGGATGTTTCATGGGACAACTGCTGGGTATTTCTCCTTCACTTTGTGCGGCGGTTGGTATGGCGGCACTGTTTTGCGGAGTGACTAATAGTCCGATTACATCCATGCTGATTGCATTGGAAATGTTCGGTATGGAGATATTCCCTTATATTATGTTGGGAGTGGCTATCAGTTATATGCTTTCCGGATATGAGGGGTTATATGAAAGTCAGAAAATCGTATATTCAAAGTTTCGAAAAAAATATTTGGGAAACCAGAAATAGAGGATGCCGGGCGAGAATGCCCGGCATTTAATTTGTAGATTATGATAGAGGTAGAGGAAATTGCAAAATACATAAAAGGTTAAAAAAGTAATGTAATATAGGAATAGTACTTGCTGTTGAAAGAAGACAGCAAAACTACTATAATCAAATTATAATGGGTTTATTATATAGAGATGGAGGGTTTGACACATGGCAAAAGAAAAAAAGGTGCGAACCAAAGCAGTAAAAAAACAAAGAACAGAGAAGAAAAAGGGCTTCGGTATTAGTATTCGTACACAATTATTTGTAGGTTTTTTAATCCCCATGGTTTTGGTGGTGGCAGTAGGTGCGTTTGCTTATCAGAAGGCTTCAGAGGGTATGCTCAGTAATTATCAGGAGTCTGCACAGACTGCATTGCAGATGACGGTGAAGCTGTTAGACTATGGTTTTACTACGGTAGATGCGGCATCCATGCAGATTTTCAATGACACCAATGTAAAAGATTATGTGTCAGAAACCTACAAGAACGACATCGTAGAGAGAAGTAATGTATACAAGCAGTCACAGAAACTGGTAGATTCTACCCGGAACAGCAATGAGTTTATCAGTGATGTAATGATTGTTACTGCGGATAATCTGGATGATGTTTCTACTTCTTCTCCAAAAGGAAAGAAGAACGGTTATTATGACAGCTTCAAGCAGGAAAGTGCTGCCGCAATAGAGAGTAAGGATAAGACGGAAAGCTGGCTGAGCGGTCATCCGGTGGTGGATGAGCGTTTTCATACCAGTACAGATAATTACATACTGTCACAGTATCGTTTGGTGAGTACCAAGAATGCCTGCGTGGTAATCGACATCAGCAGTGCCAAGATTAAGAGTATCTTAGAGGATTTGAAGCTGGGAGAAGGCAGTATTATTTCCTTTGTAACTGCTAATGACAGAGAACTGGCGATGAATAGTCAGAGTGGTTTTACCTTTGCAGATAAAGAATATTACACCTTGGCAAAGAATGCAGAAGAGGGCTTTTACAGTGACTTTGTGATGATGGAAGGCGTAGAATATCTGTTTATGTATGGCAGATGTGAGGCGAACAAATCAGCAGTTTGTTCTCTGACCCCCAAGAGTGCCCTGATGCAGGCAGCAACGGACATTCGTAATGGTATTATCGTAGGTGTATTGCTTTCCAGTATCGTAGTGCTGATAGTGGGGCTGACTATTTTCACCGGTATTAGCAGTAAGATGGGTAACATCATCAAGCGTTTGTCCAAGGTATCAGAGGGTGATTTGACGGTAGATATGCGTATTCATGACCGTGCAGAGTTTGGTAAACTGTCAGGACATATCATGGAAGTAGTTTCCAATACAAAGGAACTGATTGGTAAGGTAAAGGATACTTCCGGTCAGGTAAGCGATTGTGTGGGAAATGTAAAAGCAGTAGGCGATGAACTGGCGAACTCCAGTGTTTATGTACAGGGTATTACGGACGAAATCGCAGAGGGTGTAAATACACAGGCAGAGGATATGCAGAATTGTCTGTACAAGATGGACTCTCTTTCCGAAAAGATTATCCGTACCGGTGACAATGTGCGTGAGATGGAGAAGCTGGCAGACGGCACTAAGGAAATGATTGTAAAGAGTACCGATGGTGTGAATGAGTTGTCCGGACAGGCGGCGGAGACCGGTACTATCATGAATTCTTTGGAAGAAAAGATGGAAGTGCTGAATACCAGTATGCAAAGTATTCGTGAACTGGTGAATACCATTGATTCCATCGCGGAATCTACTACATTGCTTTCCTTAAATGCCTCCATAGAAGCAGCAAGAGCCGGAGAGGCAGGAAGAGGCTTTGCAGTAGTGGCTGATGAAATTAAGAAGTTGGCAGACAGTTCCAAGCAGTCTTCAGAGGAAATTACTAATATGATTGATAATCTGCAAGTTGTATTTGCAGAGACCAAGGAAGCCTCCAACAAGGCCGGAGATATTGTAAAGGTACAGGAAAATACAGTAGAAGATATTAAGGCGTTATTCGTACAGATGAGCGGCAATATGGAAATGCTGTTAAACAATATTAATCAGAGTATTTCGGATATGAACGAGATGGATGATTATCGTAAGGATACCTTGATTTCCTTTGAAAATATTTCTGCAGTATCTGAGGAAACGGCTGCATCTACCACTACAGTAAGTGAAACCATGAACAATCAGTCTGAGCATGTGGATAGATTATTGGTGGCTACCACAGAATTGGAAGAGAAGATGACAGAATTGGTAACTGCCATTGAGAGATTTACAGTATAGGGTAAAATGGGATGAAAAAGTACCGGACATTGCCGTGATGGAATGTCCGGTATTTTGGTACTTGCAAATATTACACTAATGCATTATAATAACAAAGATTAATATTACGAAGGAGGGTATAATAATGCCATTTTGTACAAGTTGTGGAAAAGAATTGGCTGAGGGTGAAGTTTGTTCTTGCCAGCAGGCAGCACCTAAGGCTGAAGAAGTTAAAAAAGAAGTGAAGCCGGAAGCGAAGAAGGAAGTTAAGGCTGAAGCGAAGAAGGATGTAAAGGCTGCTCCTGCACAGGAAGCTCCTGCGAAAAAGAAGAGCGTATTGCCGATTGTTATTATAGTAGCAGTGTTGGTGTTGGCAGCAGTCATTGCTGTTTTGGTACTTACTTCAAAGAGCTACTTGAAGCCTCTCGATAAGTATGTTGCACTTATTAATGAGAAGAATCCTGATTATCGTGAGTATCAGTATGCACTGATGGCAGATTCTCGTGTAAAGGCAACGAAGAAGCTTGCAGAAGCCAATATGGCAAAAGACACCTATAAGAATTTGGTGGAAGATACTACGGATGCTTGGGAAAAGAACTTCGAAAGATGCGATGACGAGCTGGATGCATGGACATTTAGTTACGAAGTGAAGTCCAAGGAAAAGATTGAGGAAGATGAACTGCAGGATTTACAGAAGAGCTGCGAAAGATATTACAGAGATAATATCAAGGATCAGATTGAGGATATCGAAGACATCTTAGATGACAAGGATGACTTGGAAGATGACGCTGATGATGCAGACGTAGAAGTAAAAGAGATGAAGGCAATCTACAAGGCACAGGTAGATATGTTGAAGGGCAGAGAAAAAGCTGAAATTACCAAGGGTTACGAAGTAAAGATTAAGTTTACCTTGGAAAGCGAAGATGACACTTATAAGTCAGAAAATGTAAAAATCCGTATCGTAAAGATGAATGGTGATTGGGTATATGCCGGCATTACAGACGAAAGCATTGCTCTGGAAAAGGATATGTTCTACTTTATCGTAAGTTACTTAAATAACTCTTATTTGAACTACTAATTTGAGGATAAACCTCCCAAGACATGTGTTTTGGGAGGTTTTTTGTGGAAAGATGCAGAGATTTGCAACGCAATCCCGATTGACAGCATACTTTTTTTGTGCTATTCTACCAATTAGATATATTCTAAAAGCAGTGATGAAGAGAGTAGTCTTGGAAAGGCTCTACAGAGAAGCTTCCGGGTGTGAAGGTGTGCACCATGCTGAGAGGGAGTGGGCAGAGAACAGGATGAATATGGCTTCTGAGCAGCGCACCGAGCGGATGATTATTTCGTAAGGCTGCGACAGGTTCCGCCTGTTATAGCGGAGAGGGTCTGAAGGGACCCGGTGAGGTCTGTTTCGCGAGGAACAGATGAATAGAAGTGGTAACGCGGGTATATGGCTCGTCTTCTGTGGAGAACGGAAGACGAGCCTTTCGAGTCTGTTTATGCGGACAGAGACAAGAAAGAAGAAAGGATGATGAAAATGAACAAAAAACCCTATTATATTACTACCGCCATTGCGTATACCTCCGGTAAGCCGCACATTGGCAACAATTACGAAATTGTTTTGGCAGATGCCATCGCACGTTTTAAGAGAAAAGAAGGATATGATGTATTTTTCCAGACCGGAACTGACGAGCATGGTCAGAAGATTGAATTAAAGGCACAGGATGCAGGCGTAACTCCCAAGGAGTTCGTTGATGAAGTGGCAGGTGTCATTCAGGGCTTGTGCGACCAGTTGAATATTTCTTATGACAAGTTTATTCGTACCACCGATGATTATCATGAAAAGCAGATTCAGAAGATGTTTAAGAAATATTATGAGCAGGGAGATATTTACAAGGGGGCTTATGAAGGCATGTATTGTACTCCTTGTGAGTCTTTCTGGACAGAGTCTCAGCTACAGGATGGAAAGTGCCCTGACTGTGGCAGAGAGGTACAGCCTGCAAAGGAAGAGGCATATTTCTTCAAAATGAGCAAGTATGCAGACAGACTGATTGAGCATATTAATACACATCCTGAGTTTATTCAGCCGGTAAGTCGTAAGAACGAAATGATGAACAACTTCTTATTGCCGGGCTTGCAGGATTTGTGTGTATCCCGTACCTCTTATAAGTGGGGTATTCCGGTAGATTTTGATGAAAAACATGTAGTTTATGTTTGGATGGATGCATTAGCAAACTACATCACCGGTATCGGTTATGATGCAGACGGTAATTCCACTGAGCAGTACAAGAAGCTGTGGCCGGCAGATTTGCACCTGATTGGTAAGGATATTATCCGCTTCCATACCATTTACTGGCCTATTTTCCTGATGGCACTTGGTGAGCCGTTACCTAAGCAGGTATTTGGTCATCCTTGGCTGTTGCAGGGCGACGGTAAGATGAGTAAGTCCAAGGGTAATGTAATCTACGCAGATGATTTGATTGATTTCTTCGGCGTGGATGCAGTGCGTTACTTCGTGCTTCATGAGATGCCTTTTGAAAACGATGGTACCATTACTTGGGAGTTGATGGTAGAGAGACTGAACTCTGATTTGGCAAATACCTTGGGTAATCTGGTAAACAGAACCATCTCCATGAGTAACAAGTACTTTGGCGGCGTAGTAGCTGACAAGGGAGTTGTAGATGCTGCTATTGATGAGGATTTGAAAGCAGTGATTACCGGTACTTTGGATAAGGTACAGGCAAAGATGGCAGATTTGAAGGTGGCAGATGCTCTGACGGAAATTTTTGCTATCTTTAAGAGATGCAACAAATATATTGACGAAACTGAGCCATGGGTACTGGCAAAGGACGAGGCGAAGGCGGACCGTCTGGCAACTGTAATGTATAATCTGGTAGAAGGTATCACCATCGGTGCTTCCCTGTTGCAGCCTTTTATGCCGGAAACCGCTGAAAAGATCGTGGCACAGTTAAATGCAGAGATCCGTGAATTTGACCAGCTGAAAGAATTTGGTCTGCGTGAAAATGATTTGAAGGTAACCGAGACACCTGAGATTTTATTCGCACGTTTAAAGGTAGAAGAAATCGTAGAAAAGGCAGAGGCAATGTATGCAGCCAGAAAAGCGGAGACAGAGGTACCGGCACAGGAGGAAGCACCTGCGGAGGATGTGATTGACATCGAAGCCAAGGAAGAAATTTCTTATGATGATTTTGCGAAGCTGCAGTTCCAGGTAGGTGAAATCATTGCCTGTGAAGCAGTTCCCAAGTCCAAGAAGCTGCTTTGCTCGCAGGTAAAGGTGGGTAGTCAGGTACGTCAGATTGTATCCGGTATCAAGGCACACTATACCCCTGAGGAAATGGTAGGTAAGAAGGTAATGGTTCTGGTGAACTTAAAGCCTGCGAAGCTGGCAGGAGTGCTTTCTGAGGGTATGCTTTTGTGCGCAGAGGATGCAGAAGGTAATCTGGCATTGATGACACCGGAGAAACAGATGCCCGCAGGTGCAGAGATTTGTTAAGGTGACTTGGGAGAGATGAAAAAAGAGGAATTTCGTTTTGCGTCAAAGGATGGAAAAAGTAGTATTTATGCGGTGAGATATATTCCTGACACACCGGAGATTTGTGCAGTGGTGCAAATCGTACACGGGATGGCGGAATATGTGGAGCGTTATGAAGGACTGGCAGAGTTTTTGACACAGAGAGGTATTCTGGTGACCGGAGCAGATCATCTGGGGCATGGAAAAACCTTGGGGGAGGGAGATATCCCCGGTTATATCTGTGAAGAAAACCCTGCGGAGGTCTTGGTAGAGGATGTGCATTCTCTGCGTACCCTTACGCAGGAGCTGTATCCGCAGCTGCCGTATGTCCTGTTGGGACATAGTATGGGCTCCTTTATTGTCAGAAATTATATCTGTCAATATGGAGAGGGGCTGTCCGGTGCAGTGATTATGGGAACCAATGTGTATGACGAGGGAACGGTGAAATGGGGGTTACGTCTTTTGAACCTTCAGAAGGCGTTGTTCGGATCGAAGCATGTGAGTAAGCTGCTCAATTGGATGGTGTTTGGTTCCAATAACAAGAATATTCCGCACCCCCGTACGGAGGTAGACTGGCTGAGTAAGGATGAGGCAGTAATCGACCGTTATGTAGCGGATCCTTTATGTGGATTTTTGTTTACCGTAAATGGCTTTGATGCCTTGTTTCATTTGATTTACAGTATGGACGATTTTTCACGTTTGGGAGTCATTCCGAAGGAATTACCGATTCTCTTATTATCCGGAGCCAAGGACCCGGTAGGTGAGTTTGGAAAAGGGGTTAAGAAAGCGAGACGGTATTTGCGGATTTGCGGCGTCAAGGATGTACGTTACAAACTGTATCCGGAAGGAAGACATGAGATTTTACAGGATGCGGAAAAAGCGGAAGTGTCGCAGGATTTGTATGATTGGATGAAGGAAAGTGTGTTGTCACAACAGTAGTGAAAACACTGCTTGCATTATGCAGGGGGTATTATGGAGAAAGAAACAATTCCGTATCAAATCAGATGGGCAAAGCCGGATGAGTGGACTATTGCCATGAATATGATTTGGAAAACATTTCTGAAATTTGAGGGGGACATTTATTCGCCGGAGGGGATACGCAATTTTTTGGATTTTATTACGGATGAGGATTTGTTTGCTTCTTTTCTGAAAGGGGAGTATCTGATGATGCTTGCTCTTTCGGAGGGGAGGATTGTAGGAGCAGCCACGGTGCGTAACGGAAACCATTTATCCCTGCTTTTTGTAGAGGAAGACTATCATCGAAAGGGTATCGGCAGAGCCCTGCTTTACAATATGTGTAAATATTTGAAGCTGGAGCAGGGGGAAAGCTATATGACCGTAAAGGCAGCACCCTATGCGGTGGAGTTTTATGAGAGGATTGGATTTGTTATAACCGGTCCAGAGGAGCATTATTCCGGTATACAGGTAACTCCTATGGAAAAGTTTTTGTAGTTTAACAGGAAGGATGAAGGAAATGAAGCTATTTGATATTGATGGACCTATTATGCAGGTTTTGACCAAGATTGCGAACCTGATGATTTTGAATTTTCTGACCATTTTGTGTTGCATTCCCATATTTACCATCGGTGCAGCATTTACAGCTTTGCATTATATGTGTTTGAAGATGCTTCGCAATGAGGATTGCTATATCTGTAAGGGATATTTCAGTGCGTTTAAGGAAAGTTTCAAGCAGTCTACCGTGGTTTGGCTGATTGTGGTGGTAATCGTAGGTGTGCTGGCAGGAGATTATTATATTATGTCAAAGTCTGCCAGTGAATTCGGATATTGGTTCAAGGCGATTTTAGGTGCGGTGGCAATCTTTGCATTGTTTACTATTGTCATGGTATTCCCGGTGATGGCAAAATTCACCAACACTACTATGCAGACCATTAAGAACGCATTGGCACTCAGTATTTTGCATTTTCCCAAGACTATATTGATGATTATTTTGTATGCGGTACCGGTTGTGATTACCTTTACATCTTATCCACTGATGCCCTTTGTGATTATGTTTGGGTTCTCGGCTCCGGCATATGCATCGGCTGCTTTGTATAATAGCTATTTCAAGCAATTGGAGGAGCAGATACTGGCGAAGCAGGCAGAAAGTGGTGAAAACGGGGCTGTTGCAGAGGATGATGGAGTGGAAAAAATCTTCAGCGATACCTTGGATGAAGCACTGGTAGGAAAAGAAGAACAGTAATTGTACAATGTGACTAAGATTTAAAAGAATCTTTGTGAAATAGTGGTATGGCAAAAAAAAGGGTTTTCCGATATACTAATCTACAGAGTGAGACAGCGATTGCTGTCGTGAAAAAAGAAAATGAATTGTAAACGCGAAAGGAGTTTTACATTATGGCAAGTTTATCATTGAAGAATGTATGTAAGGTTTATCCTAACGGTTTCGAAGCTGTTAAGAATTTCAACCTTGAAATCGCAGATCAGGAGTTCATCATCTTCGTAGGACCTTCAGGTTGTGGTAAGTCTACCACCCTTCGTATGATCGCAGGTTTGGAAGATATTTCTTCTGGTGAATTAAAGATTGGTGACAGAGTAGTTAACGATGTTGAGCCTAAGGATAGAGATATCGCGATGGTATTCCAGAACTACGCTTTGTATCCTCATATGTCAGTTTATGACAACATGGCATTCGGTCTTAAGTTAAGAAAGGTTCCGAAGGATCAGATTGATAAGATGGTTAAGGAAGCAGCTAAGATTCTTGACTTAACTCCTCTTTTGGATCGTAAGCCGAAGGCTTTGTCCGGTGGTCAGAGACAGCGTGTTGCTATGGGTCGTGCTATCGTTCGTAATCCTAAGGTATTCCTTATGGACGAGCCTCTTTCCAACTTGGATGCTAAGTTACGTGTACAGATGCGTATCGAGATTGCTAAGTTACATCAGAAATTAGGAACCACCATCATCTACGTTACACATGACCAGACAGAGGCTATGACCCTTGGTACCAGAATCGTAGTTATGAAGGATGGTGTTATCCAGCAGGTAGATACTCCTCAGAACTTATATGAGAAGCCTCAGAACCTCTTCGTTGCAGGTTTCATGGGATCTCCTCAGATGAACTTCCTTGACGCTACTGTTAAGGTTCAGGGCGATGTTGCTTGCTTAGAAATCGGCGGCAAGAGCATTCCTCTTCCTCCTGCAAAGTCTAAGAAGGTTATCGATGGCGGTTATGATGGAAAGGTTGTTACCTTTGGTATCCGTCCTGAAGATGTATATGACTCTGAAATGTTTATCGAAAGCTCACCTCAGAGCGTATTCGAATCTACCATCAGAGTATACGAATTACTTGGTGCAGAAGTTTACTTGTACTTCGATTTAGATGCATTCCCTATGACTGCAAGAGTAGATTCTCGTACTACTGCAAGACCTGGTGATGTTGTTAAGTTCGCACTTGATGTTGAGAAGATCCACGTATTCGACAAAGAGACCGAGCAGATTATTACAAACTAGTCATTATTCACGGAGGTACTGGAAACAGTACCTCTGTTTTTCTTTAAAATAAAGTAGAGGATGGAAGTTTTATGTTATCAAGTCAGATTATTCAGACCAGTATAGATGAATTGAAGGCAATCACAAAGGTGGATTTGTGTGTGTATGACCCGGTAGGAGCGGTGATGGCTGCGACTATGGATATGAAGGATATTAATGGTAGCTTAATCAGTGGTTTTGCCAACTCGCCTGCTGACAGTCAGGTAATCGGTTCGAATCATTTGCTGAAGGTTTGGGATGAGGGTGAATTGTTATTTGTGATTGTAGCCAGAGGTTCCGGGGATGATGCTTATATGATTGGCAAGATTGCAGCATGCCAGATACAGAATCTTGCAGTAGCGTATAAAGAAAGATTTGACCGTAACAATTTCTTCCAGAATTTATTGCTGGACAATTTGTTGTTGGTGGATATCTACAATCGTGCAAAGAAGCTGCATGTAGAGGTTAGCGTTCCCAGAGCAGTATTCCTGATTGAAACCAAGATGGAGAAGGATGGTATCGTAACAGAGATTTTGAAGGGTATGTTTAGCAGTCAAAGTGGCGATTACATTACTGCTGTGGACGAGAGCAATATTATCCTGATTAAGAATGTGGAAGCTGACAGTAGCCATGAGGCACTTTCCAATGTGGCGAATACCATCGTAGCCATGATGAATGCAGAAGCCATGTTGAACGTCAAAGTATCCTTCGGAACAGTGGTTTCTGAGTTAAAGGACGTTTCTAAGTCTTACAAGGAAGCGATGATGGCTTTGGATGTAGGTAAGATTTTCTATGCGGAGAAGAATGTGGTGGCTTATAGTACATTGGGTATCGGTCGATTGATTTATCAGTTGCCGGTGAACCTGTGTAGAATCTTTATCGATGAAATTTTTGGCGACGAGAGTCTGATTGATTTGGATGATGAGACTTTAACAACAATTAATAAGTTTTTTGAAAACAACCTGAATGTTTCTGAGACTTCCAGACAGCTTTTTGTACATCGTAACACCTTGGTGTACCGTATTGAAAAGCTGCAAAAGAGTACCGGCTTGGATTTGCGAAACTTTGATGATGCATTGACCTTCAAAATTGCTTTGATGGTAGTGAATTACATGAAATATTTGGACAATATGTCATAAAGCAGACAACCCTCTAATACATTAGAAGTAGAAATCGAATGTATTAGGGGGATTTTTATGTTTTATAGCAAGCAAATAAAGTATCTGGATGTATACGAAAAAGGAGAAAAGGTGCAGAATGCGGGCTTTGTAAAGCTGGAAGCTCGAGAGAATGAGTTGAGTATGCATATGAAAGCAGAAAAGCTTCGGCATGGAGATGTCGGCACTTATACCGTGGTGCTGCGGGCAGGGGAGCGGGAAGCAGTTTTGGGTGAAATACATTTAGAAAAGGGCTGCGGAACGGTTGCGTTTGATGATTTGCAAGCGGAGGGGTTGGCAGGAGATATTGCATACGAGGAGCTGGAAGAGATTTATGTGAAATTGCCCGGAGGACGGATATTACGATGTGTTATTCGGGACCCGCGGATGCAGGAGGAAGTCACTGCGAATTCTGTGGAGAGTGGTTTGAACGAAGGTGTTGCAGGGGAGGCTACGACAGGTAATTTGGCTGGAAACATTGCAACGGAGGCTGTGGAAGAGAGGCTGAGCAAGGTAGTGCCTGCTGAGGATGTAGAGGAGGGGATGAAGAAAGAAGCATATGCGGAGAATGTAGAAGTGAGGTCGAGAGAAGATGTTTCGCTGAAGGCTGTAGAGGGGAATATGAGAAAGACAACGGTTGCGGAGCAGATAATGGAAAGCCCGAGTGTGCCGCCGCAGCAAATGCAGGAAGCACGTCCTTTCGCAACGGAAAAGTGGCAACAGCTTTGGGAAATTTATCCTCACATCAGACCTTTTGAGGATGGCAGAGATTATTTGAAACTAAGACCGGAGGATTTGGTGCTTTTGACAAGAAGATATTATCCGTTGGTGTCCAATAGCTTCCTGCGTCATGGTTTTTATAATTACGGACATTTGATATTAACCAGGGAAAAACGTCCGGAGGGTGAGCGATTTTTTATCGGAGTTCCGGGGAACTTTTATGAAAAGGAAAAACAGGTAGCGGTTCTGTATGGCTTCGAAAGCTTCGAAGGAAAGCAGGAACCTGCGAAGAACGGAGACTTCGGATACTACATGATATCGGTGGAGATATAAAGCGGACACTTATACCCCCTCCATATCAAAAGGTGGGATGAAGCTTTCCTCTGCGGTCTCACCTTCCTGTATGAAGGCGTTTTCAATGCCCAGACGAAGGGCAAAGTTGACTACTCTGTCATATTCTTCAGAGGTGACCTTGCGGTTCAGCTCCGGAATGGCAGCTACCTGAGGAAGGGGTGTGTATTGATTCATAATGCTGATGTATATGTTATTCCCATAGGTTTCATGGAGATACCGTAGCACCTTTTTGGAATCCTTGGTTTGACCGGGGAGAAGGAGATGGCGGACAATCATGCCGCACTTCATCATGCCGGTCTGGTCATCGAAAAGCGGTGCTCCCACCTGAGCATACATTTCTGCCAAGGCGAAAGAGGCCTGCTCGAAGTAATCGATAGCATGGGAATATTGTCGGCTCAACTGAGAGGAAACATATTTGAAATCGGGCAGATAAATATCTACCAATCCTTTTAACAACCGCAAGGCTTCTACGCTTTCATAGCCACCACTGTTATAAACGATAGGAATGGTTAATCCCTGCTCTTTGGCAAGGAGTAAAGCATCTCGGATTTGGGGAATGTAATGGGTGGGTGTGACCAAATTAATATTTGCGGCACCCTTTGCCTGGAGTTCCAGAAAGATTTCGGCTAATCGGAAAAGAGGGATTTCTTTTCCGCAGTCACCTATGGCAATGCTGTGGTTTTGGCAAAAAACGCACTTTAGATTACAACCACCGAAGAAAACAGTGCCGGAGCCGACGTTGCCGCTGATACAAGGTTCCTCCCACATGTGTAGAGCGGCTCTGGCAACTACTATTTGGCCTGTGGCTCCACAGTAGCCGGTTTGTCCTGCCAGACGATTCGCACCACATTTCCTGGGACACAATATGCAGTTGGAAAGCAGCGTTTCTGTAGAGGTCATAAGAGGCTCCTTTCGCGGGGATATGATGTAATATATGCGGAAGGGAGTGGCGGGGAATAGACTGCGGCCAAGTGATTTGGGTGCAACTGAGCAGTCCGCAGTCTATTCCCTGCCACTCCCTCAGTATATCTTACTGTAAGTGGGTTGTTGTTACATACAAAGACCGCACACGCCGGCTGCGAATACAACTCCACCCGGCACCCTTACGGCACATGAGAGGTTCTACTTAGTGCTGCTTTGTTCCCAACCTGACACGGTTCGTAGATTCCCATTGCGCAAGACCAAGCTTCAACATTGCATCGCAAATCCGACAATGTACGGCTTCTATAGTGTATCGTTTTCGTGTGAATTTGTCAACATCTCCTAAGAAGGAAAATGATTAAAGTTTTATAAAAGCTACTTAAAATAGTGTCTGTAACTTGCTTTTATGTTAAAATTAGGTGATTGCGAAACAGATTTATAATCTCGGTTTTAAACAGAAAAGAAAGAGTGTTGACAAGATTACAAAGAAAAACTGGCTGTGTGGATAGTTCAGACGCACTTTAATAAGCCTCATACTTTATGAAGTTAATGCATCCTATGC
>JAZQEK010000088.1:0-14519 GCA_045538995.1 Acetatifactor sp.
TACGCTTTTGGTTGCTATAAATATAATCGATATAAGCTCCATAATCATATGTACCATTTTTATAAAAAACATTTCTGGGAACTTTTCTGTAATCATCCATTATATTATGATTCACATTCATATAATAATCCGGATAATCAGTACTCATTTCGCTCTTTACATCTTGTTCCCACTTTCTGGCACACAAGAAATGAAAAACATTGGTTTTTATCCTACTTTTTTCATTGTCGCATAATATTTTGCATATCAATTTATCTTTATCACCCGGAATATATAACTTTTCAAAAAATTCCACACAATCTGATAAAATAAATTCCATCTGATAATGATATGAAGAATCTTTATCATCCTTGCAACGGGTACAATTTAAAATTTTGCAAGACACACCTTTTTTTTGCAAATAATTCCACATAAATTCATATGCTTCCAAATCGTATCTGTCAAAATCTTTTTTACTGAAAACAATTCTTTTCAAATCTTCAAAAGTATGAATCATTTACCCTCTCCAGATTAAATATCCAAATTCTTTACAAATTTAGCATTTTCCTCGATAAATTCACGTCTGGGCTCTACTTTATCACCCATTAAGGTAGTAAAGGTAAGGTCAATCTCAGAAGCCAATTCTTCATCATAATTCACACGCATGAGAATTCTCTTTTCCGGATCCATGGTGGTTTCCCAAAGCTGGTCTGCATCCATTTCTCCGAGACCTTTATAACGCTGAATCTTATTGTTCTGGTCTCTGCCTACCTCTGCCAAAATCTTGTCCAGTTCTTCATCACTGTAAGCATACCATATCTTTTTATTCTTCTCTAACTTGTACAAAGGAGGCTTCGCCAAATATACATGTCCCTGTTTGATTAATTCCGGCATGAAACGATACAGGAAGGTCAACAACAAAGTACTGATATGTGCGCCATCCACGTCCGCATCCGTCATCAATATAATCTTGTTATAACGAAGCTTGGTTATATCAAAATCCTCGTGGATACCGGTACCAAAAGCAGTAATCATGGCTTTGATTTCTGCATTGGCATAAATCTTGTCCAAACGAGCCTTTTCTACATTCAAAATCTTACCACGCAAAGGTAAAATCGCCTGAGTTGCACGGTTTCGTGCAGTCTTTGCACTACCACCCGCGGAATCTCCCTCTACAATGTAAATTTCACAATTCTTCGGATCCTTATCCGAACAGTCTGCCAGCTTACCGGGCAGAGACATTCCTTCCAAAGCAGTTTTTCTACGAGTCAAATCTCTGGCCTTGCGGGCTGCTTCTCTGGCACGCTGTGCCAAAATAGACTTTTCACAAATAGTCTTTGCCACAGAAGGATTTTGCTCTAAGAAATATGTTAATTGCTCAGAGACAATATTATCTACAGCACCTCTGGCTTCTGCATTACCCAGCTTCTGCTTGGTCTGTCCTTCAAACTGAGGATCTTCTATCTTTACACTGACGATGGCAGTCAAACCTTCTCGAATATCTTCACCGGTCAGGTTAGGCTCACTGTCCTTCAACAGCTTCGCACTTCTGGCATAATCATTAAATGTCTTGGTCACTGCATTACGGAAGCCCATCAAATGAGTACCGCCATCCGGTGTATTAATATTATTTACGAAACTGAATACACTTTCATTGAAGGAATCATTGTGCTGGAAAGCTACTTCTACATACACATGATTCTTTTCGCCTTCAAAATAAAGGATATTTTCATACAAAGGTGTCTTACTCTTATTCAGATAAGTAACAAATTCCTTGATACCGCCTTCATAATGGAACTCAATGACCTTTTGCTTCTTACCATTATCTAAAGTAATATATCTGGTCTTGCCTATCTTGTAAGTTTTTTCTGCAATGTCAGCAGAATTATCCACTGCTTCTGCATTTTCTGTGGATTTTTCCACATTATTATCAGCAGCTTGTGCATTATCCTTTTCTGCTTCCTGCAGCTTCTTATCTTCCTGTGCACGACTCAAAAGCTCATTTATCTGAGCTTTTTCCAATTCTTTATTCGCATCCTCAAAGGAAATGGTTTCTGCACTTTCTTCCTGTCTGGAATCACGCAGTACAATACGAAGTCCCTTTGTCAGGAAAGCCATTTCACGCAGTCTTCTCTTCAATACATCAAACTCAAAAACCGTAGTTTCTGTAAAAATCGTATCATCCGGCATAAAAGAAACCTTGGTACCGGTCTGCTCTATAGGACAGGTTCCTATTTCTTTCAAAGGATAACATACATGTCCTCTTTCATAACGCTGCTTATAAACCTTACCATCCTGACTGATTTCTACCTCTAACCAATTGGAAAGAGCATTTACAACAGACGCACCTACACCATGCAGACCACCGGAAACCTTGTATCCTCCGCCGCCGAACTTACCACCTGCATGTAAAATAGTAAATACTACTTCTACCGCAGGAATACCTGCTTTATGATTGATACCTACCGGAATACCACGTCCGTTATCCGTAACCGTAATGGAATTATCTTCATTAATAGTTACATCAATCGTATCACAGAACCCGGCCAGAGCTTCATCCACTGCATTATCCACGATTTCGTATACCAAATGATGCAAGCCTCTGCTGGAAGTAGTACCTATATACATACCGGGTCTCTTACGAACTGCTTCCAAACCTTCCAGAATTTGTATCTGATCCGCACCATATTCATGCTCTACCATTGTATTGCTCATATTTTCTTCGCTCATGTTTCAACCTGATTCCTTTCTATGGTACCTTCCGGTATGGTTACCACACCATCTGTTACCTTAAAAACTCTGTCAATTTCAAAACGATTATTTACAAATTCCTCCAAACCGGTACAGGTAATGATGGTTTGTATATCACCAATACTGTTTAAAAGATAATTTTGTCTGTTACTGTCCAATTCCGAAAGTACATCATCTAAAAGTAAAATAGGAGTATCCTTGGTGATTTTCTTTACCAATTCAATTTCGGAAAGCTTCAGAGAAAGAGCTGCTGTACGCTGTTGACCCTGAGAACCAAACTTTCGAATATCCACTCCATCTACATAAAAACAAAAATCATCCCTGTGGGGACCTACTGTAGTCATTTTTGCCTTAATATCCTTATCCTGATAAGAGCGAAGTCTGTTTTCAAACTCCTCCATACTCACATCCGGCTCATAAACAATTTTTATTTCTTCCTTCCCACCGGAAAGCTTCTTATGTATTTCATAAATAATTTCGTTCAACTGTTCTACAAAGAGCTGACGTCTTTCTATGATTTTACTTCCAAAGGATACCAGCTGAGAGTCCCATATATTCAAGGTCTCTTTTAATTCCGGCTGAAAAAATAAATCCTTCAAAAGCTTATTTCTCTGATTTACGATTTTATTATAGTGATTCAAATTATACAGATAGAAATTATCCAGCTGACAAAGCTCCATATCCACAAAACGTCTGCGTTCTGCCGGTCCCTCTTTAATAATACTCAAATCCTCCGGTGAGAAAAATACTACATTACACAGACCAAGCAAATCTGCTGCCTTTTTAATCTTCTGACCGTCAATAGCAATTCCTTTAGATTTGGATTTGCGAAGGTGCATATCCACACGAGTTTCAATGCCCTCCTTCTCAATATAGGTTCTGATATGAGCCTCTTCTTTGTTGAAATTTACGATATCCTTGTCCTTGCTTCCCTTATGAGACTTGGTGGTAGCTGAAACAAAGATAGCCTCCAAAATATTGGTTTTCCCCTGGGCATTGTCCCCATAGAGAATATTAGTGCCTTTATCAAATGTCAAATTCAGTGTATCGTAATTACGATAGTCCTGAAGTTCCAGTGATTTTATAATCATAAAGATACCTATCTGTACGCTGCAGCGTACTACTAAACAGTTTTATTTATTCTTCAATCTTAATTTGCTCGCCATCAAACTCTACCATATCTCCTGCTACCAGCTTCTTGCCACGCTGGGTTTCGATAGAGCCGTTTACTTTTACCAGTCCGTCCTGAATCACGAATTTGGCATCTACACCACTTTCCACGAGACCGGCAGCCTTCAGGGCTTGACCTAACTTAATAAAGTCTTCTCTTAATTTAATTGTTTGCATAATTACTCCATATTTACGTTTTCGAATGTTCACGGATATATCGTATTATATATCACTCACACACCGATGAAAAAACATTTCTCAGAAAATGTATGTTGTTCGTCGGACACCAGTGTCCGCCTACATCATACATTTTCTTCTAAATATTTTTTTCAACGTTGCATTATGTGATATATAAAAAGATATATCCTGTGTATTCAAATGTATCAATTTACTAGTATTTCAAAACAATAAAATTTTTAATTGTTTTGAAAAATTTTCCAACACCTTATTATAACACATTTTTTTAGATAATATAATAAAATTTATTATATTTTAGTCCATTTGTCCCCAATCGCCCTTTTAATGTAAAAAAGTTACAAATAAGCGAATAGGGATAAATTATTTAATCAAAAGTATCATTTAGCTTACAGTGGTAAAGTTCACCGGTAAGATTAAATAGATGTAGCTTTCCTCGTCGTTCTTGATGAAGCAAGGTGCCTTGGGGTTTACCATATAGAGGGTTACCTTTTCATCATCGATGACACGCAATGCATCAATTAAGAATTTCGGATTGAAACCAATCATCAAATCCTTACCGTTCTTTTCGATGTCGATATCTTCATTCATGCTACCGATGATGGAATTGATTTTCAGTTCCATACTCTCATCCGTAATGTTCATGATAATAGGCTTCTTGTCCCCTTCTTTTACCAAAAGGGTAGCACGGTCGATACAGTTCAAGAATTCCTTCTTGTTGATAACTACCTTAGTTTCGTAATCGCTGGAAAGCATCTGCTCGATTCTGAAGTATTCTCCTTCAATCAATCTGGAAACTACAGTGGTATTTTCAAAGTCAAACACAATATGCTTTGGTGTGAAGAAAATATCCACGAACTTGTCTGTGTCACCTGATAAAATCTTACTGATTTCATTCAAAGTCTTGCCCGGAACAACTACCTTTCTGGGGCTATAGTTTTCCTTTAATTCAATCTTACGGATAGAAATACGATGTCCGTCCAAAGAAACTACCTTTAATACATTATCCTTGATATCAAACAACTCACCGGTCATCAGCTTGTTATTGTCATTGTCAGAAATAGAGAAGATGGTCTGTCTCACTACTTCCTTCAAAGTAAACTGTGAAATAGAAATGCTTTCTTCTTTTTCTACGATGGGAAGATAAGAGAAATCATCTCCTGATTTGCCTATAATGTTAAACTTTGCTTTTTCACAAGTAATAGTGGTTTTGAAATTATTGTCTGTTTCAATGGTAATTTCACTATCCGGAAGCTTTCTCACAATATCCAGGAATATTTTTGCATCCAAGGCAATGATACCCTTTTCTATAATATCGCCTTCTATAGTGGTTTCTATACCAAGTTCCATATCATTTGCCGTCAAAGTAATCACACCTCTGCTGGCATCTACAAGGATACATTCTAAGATAGACATAGTGGTTTTGTTAGGAACTGCCTTTGATACAATCTGTACTCCGTTTAACAGAGCTGACTTAGAACAAATTAATTTCATGTGTATAACTCCCTTCTTGTAAATAAGGCAAAAAATGCTTCGCCTTAAATAATAATTATATAAAGATTTTAGTAGTATTAATAGTAGTCATTGTCGATATGTGCAAAACTACCTTTATTATACTATTTTTCAAGTAAAAATGGAATGGAAAACATGTGATTTGTTATACTTTTCTTTCTGGATAACTTCAGGTTTATTCACATGCCATTAAAAATCCATTTTTAGCTCAAAAAAGTTATGAACATCTTCTGACAAAGGATAAACATTTTAACCACATTTTTCTGTGGAAAAAGAGTATGATATGTATTAAGAAGGATTGATTTTCTTCTTAATAATATCTACTTTATTGCGTAACTCTTCACTGATTTGTAATTCTTCTTCTACCTTTTTAATACCGTAGATGATGGTGGTATGATCCTTTTTTCCAAGGAGGTTAGCAATGTTCTGTAAAGAAATACCACATATATCCCTGCAAAGGTACATAACAATCTGTCTGGGCTGTACGAATTCGGAATTACGCTTCTTGGAAGAAATATCTTCCGGATTCACACCAAAATGCTCTGCTACTACATTAATAATTAAAGAAGGAGTGATAGCCTTTGGTTTGTTCGGTGAGATAATATCCTTCAAGGCTTCCTCTGCCAGCTCCAGTGTCATTTCCACCTTATTCAATTTAGCAAAGGCAACGATTTTATTAAAGGCTCCTTCCAACTCACGGATATTGGAGGTAATGTTGGTAGCAATATAGTTAATGATTTCTTCATCAATTTTTCTTTCACAAGTATCTGCTTTTTTACGCAAGATAGCCACTCGGGTTTCATAATCCGGGGATTCAATCTTTGCAATCAATCCACATTCGAAACGGGAACGGAAACGTACATCCAGACTTTCCATTTCCTTTGGAGGCTTATCAGAAGAAATAATAATCTGCTTGCCGGCTTCATAAAGTGCATTAAAGGTATTGAAAAATTCGTACTGTGTACTTTCCTTACCGAGGATATACTGTACATCATCGACCATCAGTACATTTACATTTCGATATTTGTCACGTACCTTGCTCATGGCAGTGCTGCTGCCGCTACGAATAGATTCGATGACTTCATTGGTAAATTCCTCACTGGTAACATAGAGAACCTTCATGTTCGGATTATTTTCAATAATAGAATGACCAATGGAATGCATCAAATGTGTCTTTCCCAGTCCGGCTCCTCCATATAAAAAGAAAGGATTGTAAATCTTTCCGGGAGATTCTGCTACTACTACGGAATAAGAATGTGCAAACTTATTGTTGGTACCTACTACAAAGGTATCGAAGGTATACTTGGGATTCAGATTACCATTGTCAGCAGATATTCTGTTTAATGCCATGGCAGAAGGCTTTTCCATTTCTTCTATATTATTATTCTTAACATCCGATTCTAAAATAAAGGATATTTCATAAATATGATTAAACATTTCAGAAATAGTGACCTGAAAGAAGCTGGTATATTTGTCTGAAATATAGTTTAATGCATGTCCCTTATCAGAAGGAATCAAAATAATAACTACATCATTTTCAACCTTGTGAACCTCTAAGGGTTCTATCCAGGTATTATAAGAAATAGCGGAAAGATTGTATTCTCTCCGAACGGTTTCTTTGATTTGCTGCCAATGTTCTTTAATAATATCCATTTTCGTTCTCCCCATCTATATTATAAAGAATGATTTAACCTAAAATTTGAAAAAGGGGATAATCATCCAATATAATTCAAATTATCACTATTCTATAGTAATATAAAAACATAAATATTTCAAACATTAGTTATGAACAAGTTTTTTGAAAAAGTTATCCACAATATGTCGATAAATCGGGTTATAAGTATATGAAAACACATAATATGTGTATGAAGTTGTGAATAACTTCTGAAAATTGTGGATTACAAAAAAGTACCTATTTTACAGCATATGGTAAAGTTATACACAAGTTAAACACAAGATATAGAGGTTACAAAATATGGATATCCACAAGTAATCAACATTTTGTGGATAAAATAGTGTTGATAAAAAAATGTGTATATGTATGTGGATAACTCAAAAAAGGAATTTTAAGAATTTTTTAATATTGAAAAAAAGCCGTAAATATCACATTTTTTCAAGATTTTACTTGACATTGGCTCACTTTTAAATTACAATCAATTTGCTGTTTTTCGAGCGTATGAGCTACATTTGGTAAGTAGTTACCAAGCTAACGATTAACTTAGTTACCTTAAATATAGATTAAGGTTAAGAGAGAAGGAGGTGCCTTATTTATGAAGATGACATTTCAGCCGAAGAAGAGATCCAGATCTAAAGTTCACGGTTTCAGAGCGAGAATGAGTACTCCGGGCGGAAGAAAAGTTTTAGCAGCAAGACGTGCAAAAGGAAGAAAGAAATTATCAGCATAGGTCACAGCAATGTGACCTTTTTTTCTCTCTGAAAATAGAAGTTCACAAAAACAGCTTTGTTTGCAAGAGGTATTAGGAGACAAATTATGAAATTTTCAGAGTCATTGAAAAAAAATCATCAGTTCCAATTTGTTTATAAAAACGGAAAATCATACGCGAATAAGTATTTGGTCATGTACGTAAAGGAAAACGGCTTAGGAAAGAACAGGATTGGAATTAGTGTCAGTAAAAAAGTAGGAAACAGTGTGGTGAGACATCGTGTTACCAGACTGATTCGAGAAAGCTATCGATTACACGAAAATATATTCAATAGTGGTTTGGATATTGTAATCGTAGGAAGACCCAGTGCAGCCACCGTAGGTTATAATGAGGTGGAAAGTGCACTATTACACTTAGGGAAACTTCATCATATTATAAAAATATTTTTTTACATGGATGATTGATAATTTTTATCATTCTATAAAGATTTCATAGTAAATTAATCCATTTTTTATAATATGAAGAGTAGGATTTGTTATAATATGAAAAAACTACTGATTGCTCTTATAAAATTTTATCAGAAATATTTATCTTCCATGAAGACCACGAAATGTCCTTATTATCCATGTTGTTCCCAGTATGGACTGGAAGCGATTCAAAAGCATGGAGCCATAAAGGGAAGTTTGTTGGCTTTTTGGAGAATATTAAGGTGTAATCCTTTTTCTAAGGGAGGATATGACCCTGTTCCTTAGGAGAGCAATCCAAGGAGGATAAATGAACAGTTTATTTTTGACACAGGACGATGGTATGATTATCGGCTTGGTAGCCAAGGTACTCGGTAAAATCATGGATATTATTTTTAATATAATAGATATGATTGGTATTCCGAATATCGGTTTGGCTATTATTTTATTTACTATTGTAGTAAATCTCTTGATGCTTCCTTTAACCATGAAGCAGCAGAAGTTTTCAAAGCTTTCTGCAAAAATGAATCCGGAAATCAATGCAATCCGTGATAAATACAAAGGAAAGCAGGATACGGATTCTCAGATGACCATGAACCAGGAAATCCAGATGGTATACAACAAATATGGTGTATCTCCTTCCGGAAGCTGTGTTCAGTTGTTGATACAGATGCCTATTTTGTTTGCTTTGTATCGTGTTATCGCAGCTATTCCTGCTTATGTAGGAAAGATTAAAGAAACCTTCACTGTTTTGGCAGACAAGGTTATTTCTGTGGATAACGGTGCATTTTTACAAAATTCCGGTGTAGAAACCATTAAAAGTACTGTAACTATGTATGGTCAAAATATCAAAGAAGGTAATATGACCAATGGTATTATCGATGTTTTGAATAAGTTATCTTCTACTGATATGGAAATCGTAGCAAATCATTATGGCTTGAGCGGTTTGACTTACAATGGAGAGCTTATTTTAAGCAATGAAACCGTAACCGGTCTGTTAGATACTTATAACAGCTTCTTAGGTTTGAATATCGGTAATTCCCCTTCTCATATTGTAAAGACTGCTTTTGCAGCCGGTGCATGGGGATTGGTGATTGGTGCCATTGCTATTCCTGTTTTATCCGCAGTGACTCAGTGGATTAATGTAAAGCTGATGCCTCAGCAGAACAGTGATAAGAAAAAGACACAGGAAGAAAGTGCTATGGAATCTTCCATGAAGACTATGAACATGATCATGCCTTTGATGTCTGCATGGTTCTGTTATACATTGCCTTGTGGTATGGGTCTTTACTGGGTAGCCGGTTCTGTGGTAAGAGGTATTTTACAGGTAGTGACGAACAAGCACTTTGATAAGATGGACTTTGATGAAATTATTAAGAAGAACGAAGTAAAGAGTGCTCAGAAGCTGGAGAAGATGCAGAAGCAGCAGGAAATGATTAATGCTTATGCCAATATGAATACCAAAAATATTCAGAGCAGAGCAAATATGTCAACCGGTGTGAATAACAATAATACTACAAATAAAACATCTTCCAACAATACCAATAAAACCAATACTACTTCAAGCAGTAGTGCGAAGCCCGGCAGTATGATGGCTAAGGCAAATATGGTAAAGGAATATAACGAAAGAAACAATAAGAATTAGTTGATTTTTGGGAGGATTATAATATGGAATATATTGAAGTATCTGCAAAAACAGTGAGTGATTGTATTACAGAAGCTTGTCAGAAATTAGGTGTGACAAGCGATAAGTTAGAATATGAAGTATTAGAAGAGGGTTCTACCGGTTTCTTGGGAATTGGTGCAAAGCCTGCTAAAATTAAGGCTTGTGTAAAATGCTCTATTGAAGACAATGCAAAGAACTTCTTAAAGGAAGTATTCGAAGCAATGGATATGACAGTCGTAGTTGATGTAAAGTATGATGAAGAAAACAAGACTATGGACATCGACTTAAGTGGTGATGATATGGGTGTTCTCATTGATAAGAGAGGACAGACCTTAGATTCACTGCAGTACTTAGTTTCTTTGGTAGTGAATAAGGAAGCAGAAGATTACATCAGAGTAAAGGTTGATACCGAAAACTACAGACAGAGAAGAAAGGAAACCTTGGAAAATTTAGCAAAGAATATTGCCTTCAAGGTAAAGAGAACCAAGAAGACTGTTTCTTTGGAGCCTATGAATCCTTATGAAAGAAGAATTATTCATTCTGCATTACAGAATGACAAGTATGTAAATACTCACAGTGAAGGGGATGAACCTTTCAGAAGAGTAGTAGTTACTTTGAAGAGATCCTAATGTATATCATATCAGATATAGGCGAAAGGCTTATATCTGATATTTTTTTTGCGGGGAATTATGAAGAATTCATTATAATTAATAGTTTCATCTTGCTATTTCAATTTAGAACATTTATTATTATAATGTTAGATTATGCTTTGTAGTGAAAAGGAAGTATTCATGAAAACAGATACGATTGTAGCAATTGCGACAGCCCTTTCTGATGCAGGTATCGGTATTATTCGTGTATCCGGTGAAGAAGCTATCGAAATTGTGGAAAAAATATTTGTAAATAAATATGGTAGAAAATCTCTGAAAGAATATGAAACACATACCATGCATTATGGTTATGTTATCGATTGTTTCAAGGAAACAGATGATTGGAAGCAGGCTGTTGTGGATGAAGTCATGGTAGCTGTTTTGATGGCACCTAATACCTATACCAAAGAAGATACAGTAGAAATCAATTGTCATGGTGGTGTACTTCTGTTACAGAAAGTATTAGAATTGATTTTGAAGTGCGGTGCCAGAATAGCACAGCCCGGTGAATTTACCAAGAGAGCTTTTTTAAACGGTCGTATTGATTTGGCAAGGGCGGAGGCTGTTATAGATTTGATTCATTCTCAAAATGAATTTGCCCTGAAATCCTCTGTCAATCAATTAAAAGGAAATGTATCGGAAGTGGTGAAAAAGCTGCGGGAAGAAATCCTTTATGAAATCGCTTTTATAGAATCTGCTCTGGATGACCCGGAGCATATCAGTCTGGATGGTTATGAGGAAAGATTACAGGAGAAAACAGATAGTATTCTGACACGTCTGCAAAAGCTGATTGCCTCTGCAGATGACGGTAAACTCATGAAGGAAGGTATTGATACGGTGATTGTAGGAAAACCCAATGCCGGTAAATCTTCTTTATTAAATAGAATGGTGGGAGAAGAGCGTGCTATTGTCACAGATATCGCCGGAACCACCAGAGATGTGTTACAGGAAAGTATCAAATTGAAGGGCATTGGTTTGAATATTATAGATACTGCCGGAATTCGTAACACAAAAGATGTAGTGGAAAAAATTGGTGTGGAACGTGCCAAGGAATTTGCAACAAAGGCAGATTTGATTTTGTATGTAGTGGATTCTTCTGTTCCCTTGGATGAAAGTGATGTAGAAATTATTTCTGTGATTCAGGATAAAAAAGTCATTGTTTTACTGAATAAATCTGATTTGGATATGGTGGTTTCTGAAGAGGAGCTACAACAGGCTTTTTCAGACGGAAAGAATCATAATCAGCTTCAAATTATTAAAACTTCTACCAAGGAAAACACCGGTATGGATGAGTTTGAAGAAGTGATTCAAACTATGTTTTTCCATGGAGAAATCAAGGCCAATGAGGAAGTAATTATTACCAATATGCGCCACAAGGAAGCTTTGATGGATGCAGAGAGCAGCTTGCAAATGGTAATAAACAGTCTGGAAAATCATATGCCCGAGGATTTTTACTCCATTGATTTGATGAGTGCTTATGCTTCTTTGGGAACGATTATCGGAGAAGAGGTTGGAGAAGATTTGGTGAATGAAATCTTTTCGAAGTTTTGTATGGGAAAGTAGATTATGCTATTTCAATATACCTGTCATATAGCATAGATATATGTAATTATAATTTTACGAGGAATAGATTATGCCTGAAATAAGAGAAAAAGTAGATGTATGTGTAGTTGGTGCGGGACATGCGGGTTGTGAAGCAGCACTTGCCTGTGCCAGACTTGGTTTGGAAACTGTGATTTTCACGGTGAGTGTAGATAGTATTGCTTTGATGCCCTGTAATCCCAATATCGGTGGTTCTTCCAAGGGACATTTAGTGCGTGAAATCGATGCCCTGGGTGGAGAGATGGGTAAAAATATTGATAAAACCTTTATTCAGTCCAAGATGCTGAATGTTTCCAAGGGTCCGGCTGTACACTCTTTGCGTGCTCAGGCGGATAAGGCAGATTATACCCGTGAAATGCGAAAAATTCTGGAAAATCAGGAGCATCTTACTATTAAGCAGGCAGAAGTGTGTGAGATTTTGTGGGAGGAAAAGAATGATTCTACTCTCACACAAAATAAATACATTACAGGTGTGAAAACCTACACAGGAGCTATTTATGAGTGTAAAGCTATTATACTTTGTACCGGTACTTATTTAAAGGCGAGATGCTTGTGTGGAGAAGCCATTACTTATACCGGTCCCAATGGTTTACAGGCTGCCAATTATTTAACCGAATCTTTGAAAAATATGGGGGTCGAAATTCGTCGATTTAAAACAGGTACTCCTGCCCGTATGGACAAGCGTAGTATCGATTTTTCCAAGATGGAGGAGCAGTTCGGTGATGAGAGAGTAGTACCCTTTTCCTTTTCTACAGATCCGGAGTCTATTCAGAAGGAACAGGTTTCCTGTTGGTTGACTTATACCAATGAGAAGACTCACGAAATCATTCGCGGAAATTTGGACCGTTCACCGATTTATGCAGGTATTATTGAAGGAACAGGACCTCGATATTGTCCAAGTATAGAAGATAAAGTAGTAAAATTTGCGGATAAAGAAAGACATCAGGTTTTCATTGAGCCGGAAGGACTTTATACTAACGAAATGTATGTTGGCGGTATGTCATCTTCTCTTCCTGAGGATGTGCAGCTTGCGATGTATCGTACAGTTCCCGGTATGGAGAATTGTCGCATTGTGCGTAATGCCTATGCGATTGAATATGATTGTCTGGAGTCCGGTGAGTTGACGCCTTCACTTGAAATTAAAAATGTAGGTAAATTATTCTCTGCAGGACAGTTCAACGGAAGCAGCGGTTATGAAGAAGCTGCTTGTCAGGGACTGATCGCCGGTATCAATGCATGTATGTCCATTTGTGGTAAGGAACCTTTAGTTATGGATCGTTCCGAAAGCTATATTGGTGTATTAATTGATGATCTTGTAACAAAGGATAATAGAGAACCCTATCGTATGATGACATCCAGAGCAGAATATCGTCTGTTACTGAGACAAGATAATGCTGATCTTCGTCTACGCAAAAAAGGTTATGAAGCAGGACTGATTACGGAGGAAGAATATCAGGCATTAATAACGAAGGAAGAGAGTATAAAAAGAGAAATCGCAAGATTAAAAGCGAAGACTGTCGGCGCCAATAAAGATGTACAGGCATTTTTAGAAAAGCACGGAAGCACATCCCTGAAAACAGCAGCCAGTCTTGCAGAATTAATTTGTCGTCCTGAGTTGAATTATGATATCTTGTCAGAAATAGATCCTGATAGAGAATCGCTTCCTTATGATGTGATTCAGCAGGTAGAAATTGAAATTAAATACGAAGGATATATCCTAAGACAGATGCGACAGGTGGAACAGTATAAAAAAACCGAGAAAAAGCAAATACCCGCTGAGTTGAATTATGATGACGTTCCTTCCTTAAGATTGGAAGCAAGACAAAAGCTGAAATTATTTAAGCCGGTTTCAGTTGGACAAGCATCAAGAATCTCTGGTGTATCTCCGGCGGATGTATCTGTGCTTTTGGTTTATTTGGAGCATTATAATAGAAGTAAATAGCGAAGTTGGGGTCAAAAGTGTTGACGTGAGAAAATAGTAAAAAAACGGATTTTTGCTCACAAAATATCCGTATGAAGAATTGCAGAGGTTAAAATGGCTGAATATAATACAGAAAAATTTGTAGATGACTTAAATGCGCTTGGTATTAAATTGAGTGATATCCAGATAAATCAGTTTATTACTTATTTTGAAATGCTTGTCGAA
>JAZQEK010000089.1:0-78131 GCA_045538995.1 Acetatifactor sp.
GCATAGCAAGACGCAATGCTTCACGAGCTGCTTCTTCAGGAACACCGGCTACTTCAAACATTACACGGCCGGGCTTTACAACTGCTACCCAGTATTCCAAAGTACCCTTACCGGAACCCATACGAGTTTCAGCAGGCTTTGCTGTTACTGGTTTATCAGGGAAAATTTTAATCCAAACTTTACCTGTACGCTTTGTATAACGGGTAAGCGCAATACGTGCTGCTTCAATCTGATTAGACTTGATCCAGCAGGGTTCTGCAGCTACAAGACCGTATTCACCATAGGTAAGAGTGTTACCTCTGAGTGCTTTACCGGACATAGAGCCACGGAACTGTTTACGACGTTTTACTCTGTTAGGCATTAACATTATTGCTCGCCTCCTTCTGTTTTGTTTCCTTTGGTAGGAAGAACTTCACCCTTGTAAATCCAAACCTTAACACCAACCTTACCATAAGTGGTATCAGCCTCAGCAAATCCGTAATCGATATCTGCTCTTAAGGTCTGAAGAGGAATAGTACCTTCGCTATAGAACTCAGTACGAGCCATATCAGCTCCACCAAGACGACCGGAACATGCGGTCTTGATACCAAGAGCACCGGACTTCATAGCTCTGCCCATGCAAGACTTCATTGCACGACGGAAGGTTACACGGTTCTCCAACTGAAGAGCGATGTTTTCAGCTACTAACTGAGCATCCTTATCAGGTCTCTTGATTTCCTTAATATCTACTAAAATCTTCTTGTCAGTAATCTTTGCAAGTTCCTTCTTGGTAACTTCGATTTCTGCACCACCCTTACCGATTACAACACCGGGCTTAGCTGTGTAGATGATTACCTTTACTCTGTCAGATGCTCTTTCGATTTCAATCTTTGCAACACCTGCGCTGTATAATTTCTTCTTCAAGTACTTTCTGATGTTGTAGTCTTCTACTAAGTAATCAGAAAACTCTGCATCAGCGTACCATTTAGAATCCCAATCTTTAATAACGCCGACTCTCAGGCCGTGAGGATTAACTTTCTGTCCCATTTTTCTTCCTCCTATTATTTCTCATCAAGCACGATAGTGATGTGGCTTAATCTCTTTTCAATTCTGTAAGCTCTACCCTGTGCTCTAGGTCTAACTCTCTTCATTGTCGGTCCCTTATTTGCATAACATTCTGCAATATAAAGGTTTTCGGTATTCATACCGTTATTGTTCTCAGCATTTGCGATAGCTGACTCTAATAACTTCTTGATGATGCTGGATGCATATCTGGGATTGTACTCAAGAAGAGCAAGCGCAGACGCTACGTCCTTACCTCTGATTGCATCTAATACGAAACAAGCCTTCTGAACAGACACTCTAGCGTAAGATAACTTAGCTGAAGGTCTGGTATCCTTCTGAGCGTTTCTCTCTCTCTTAATTTGACTTCTATGTCCTTTAGCCATAGGTCAAGTCCTCCTTTCAAAATCTCCGGGAAATATCTTGTCTTATGCTTTCCACTAAGCCGTGAGTATCATAACACAAGTTTTAACAATGTTCAAGCAGAATCTGCCCCTGCTTGAACATTGTATTGAATTTTGTACAAAAATGTTTGTTTTTTATCTAACTTTAGACTTCTTTTCATCCTTGCCGTGTCCACGGTAGGTTCTGGTAGCAACAAACTCACCAAGCTTGTGGCCAACCATATCTTCTGTAACATATACAGGCACATGCTTTCTACCATCATGAACAGCGAAGGTGTGTCCAACGAAGGTAGGGAATATAGTAGAACGACGGGACCAGGTTTTGATAACTGCCTTCTGTCCACTAGCGTTCATAGCATCTACTTTCTTTACCAAGCTCGCATCAGCGAAAGGTCCTTTTTTAAGTGATCTAGCCATTGTCTTTCCTCCTCAATTATTTGATTGCTCTACCGTCACGTCTTCTTACGATAAGCTTGTTAGAAGCTTTCTTCTTCTTACGTGTCTTAAGACCAAGTGCAGGCTTACCCCAAGGAGTGCTGGGACCGGGACGACCGATACCACACTTACCTTCACCACCACCGTGAGGATGGTCGTTAGGGTTCATAACAGAACCACGTACTGTAGGGCGGATACCCATGTGACGCTTACGTCCTGCCTTACCAATATTGATGAGGCTGTGATCAACATTACCTACAACACCAACAGTTGCACGGCAAACGATAGGAACCATTCTCATTTCGCCGGAAGGAAGACGAAGTGTTGCGTACTTACCTTCCTTAGCCATTAACTGAGCACTGTTACCAGCGGAACGAACCAACTGGCCGCCCTTGCCGGGATACAACTCAATGTTGTGTACCTGAGTACCTACAGGAATTTCAGATAAAGGCAAGCAGTTACCAACTCTAACTTCAGCAGTTGCACCGTTCATAACCTTCATTCCGTCAGTTAATCCTTCAGGAGCGATGATGTATGCCTTCTCGCCGTCTGCGTAGCAGATTAAAGCGATGTTTGCAGTTCTGTTAGGATCGTACTCGATACCAATTACAGTTGCAGGAATACCATCTTTGTTTCTCTTGAAATCGATAATTCTGTATTTTCTTCTAGAACCGCCACCGCGATGTCTAACAGTGATTTTACCCTGATTGTTACGACCTGAATTCTTCTTGAGTGATACACAAAGGCTCTTTTCAGGAGTTGTCTTTGTGATCTCAGAGAAATCTGAACCAGTCATGTTACGTCTGGAAGGTGTATAGGGATTATATGTCTTAATACCCATTGTTATTTCTCCTTTAAATTGATTTATTATCGCGACATCTAATCATACGCCGCCTAGGTGTTGACCGTTATCTTTTCGTCCAAAAAGAACTGCTTGCAGTTCTTCCGAGACAAAACTTAGATGTTCTTGGGTGGCGTTTTTTGTCACCCTAGAACTTCTTTTCGTCTTATTACAGTCCTGCGAAGATTTCGATATCCTTGCTGTCTGCGGTCAACTTCACGATTGCCTTCTTGGTCTTAGCAGTCTTACCAACTACCATACCACGTCTCTTATTCTTGCCGTCCATGTTGATAGTGTTAACACTTGCAACCTTTGTTCCTTCGAACATCTTTTCAACAGCTTCCTTAATCTGAGACTTGTTTGCTTCGGGATGAACCAAGAAAGTATATTTCTTTTCGCCCATGCCGGCCATACTCTTTTCAGTGATAACCGGTTTGAGGATTACGTCATAGTATTTAATATCAGCCATTATGCGTACACCTCCTCGATTTTTGCAACAGCGTCCTTAGTAAGAACTACTGTGTTAGCCTTCATAACATCATATACGTTCATGGTGTTAACTAAGGTTGTATTTACATCAGCCATGTTTCTTGCAGAAAGAACAACGTTTGCATCGTTCTCAGCAATCACAACAAGACCCTTGTTTACCTTCAGGTTGCTCATTACATTTGCAAAGTTCTTGGTCTTGATTTCGTCGAACTTCAACTCATCAACAACGATTAACTTAGCATCCTGTACCTTGCTGGTTAAAGCAGACTTAAGAGCTGCTCTCTTCTCTTTCTTGTTCATCTTGAAAGAGTAATCTCTGGGAACGGGAGCGAATACAACACCGCCGCCTGTCCACTGAGGAGATCTGGTTGAACCCTGTCTAGCATGACCGGTTCCCTTCTGTCTCCAAGGTTTTCTTCCGCCACCGGATACTTCAGAGCGAGTTTTTGCTTTCTGAGTTCCCTGACGATTGTTTGCAAGCTGCTGTACAACTGCCATGTGTACCAAGTGCTCGTTTACTTCTACACCGAATACAGCATCGTTAAGCTCGATTGTACCAACTTCCTTGCCTTCCATATTAAAAACAGATACGTTTGCCATCTGATTGGTCCTCCTTTCGCGCTAACTAGCCTAAAACCTTAACGGTTTCTTTGATTGTTACTAATGCCTTCTTAGGTCCCGGAACTGCACCCTTTACTAACAGTAAATTCTTTTCAGCATCTACTCTTACTACTTCCAGGTTCTGAACAGTTACCTTTACGCAACCCATATGACCAGGCATTCCCTTGCCCTTGAATACACGGCTAGGTGAAGAACATGCACCGTTAGAACCCTGATGACGATGGAACTTAGAACCATGCTTCATAGGTCCTCTGTGCTGTCCAAGTCTCTTAATAGCACCCTGGAAGCCTTTTCCCTTTGAAATAGCAGAAGCATCAATCTTATCGCCAGCTGCGAAGATGTCAGCCTTAATCTCTGCACCCAAGGTATACTCCTCAGCGTTTTCGAACTTGAACTCTCTTACATATCTCTTAGAGGTTGTGCCGGCCTTCTTGAAGTGACCCTGCATAGCCTTGTTAACACCATGTCTGTGGATAACTTCCTTCTTACCACTTGCATCCTTGTTAACGATCTTATCTTTCTTTTCTACGAAACCAACCTGAACTGCGCTGTAACCGTCGTTTTCTACTGTCTTAACCTGGGTTACTACACAAGGGCCAGCCTGAAGTACGGTAACAGGAACTAAAACACCGTCTTCATTGAAGATTTGAGTCATTCCGACTTTTGTTGCTAAAATTGCTTTCTTCATGTTTCCTCCTTGTTGTTCTACAGCGGGGCGTGAACTCGCACGTCCATACTAGTAGAGGACTGTTAATTAGTTACTTTTGATTTTATCAAATACGAAGCTACAAGTTTGACACAGGATTACTTGTTCTTCATTTTGATGTCAATGTAAACACCAGCAGGCATTTCAAGACGCTGTAAAGCATCTACAGTCTTCTGGGTAGGTGTGATGATATCAATCAGTCTCTTGTGGGTTCTCTGCTCGAACTGTTCTCTGGAGTCTTTGTACTTGTGTACTGCTCTCAAGATAGTAACCACTTCCTTCTTAGTAGGAAGAGGCACGGGTCCGCTCACCTGTGAACCGTTCTTCTTAACTGTTTCGATAATCTTCTTAGCAGATGCATCAACTAACTGATGATCATAAGCCTTTAATGTGATTCTCATTACCTGACTTGCCATAAAAAAAGTCGCCTCCTTTTCGCACTTTTGTTTCTTTAAGTACGACAAGCGGTGACTGTACACTCTCCCGTGTGTGTCCAAAACCTTTACGCAACGCTTTCTTCTAACAGGCTTCTTCACAGCGAGGCAAACTCTTGTTTACTACTCTCACGTCGTTTCTACCTCCACGGTAGACTTCTGTTTCTGTACAGTGACTTGTCGTCAGTTTCCTAACTTGACATTCGCTCCACGGAAAACCTGCCATTAAGCTTTCGCTCTCGGCAGCAACCTCACGCTTCACAGCTATCATGCCACAGCAAGGATTAGTATACACGAGCATTCCATATATTGCAAGAAATTTTTGTTTAAAAATTGTATTTTTTTTAGTACAATCCTTTTCTTCCTTTTTCCTCCTTTGGCAAAAATTAACTTGTCATTATTCTACTTTTGTAATATACTATATCTAGTATGAATGAAAGGAGATATTTCCTATGTTTGTTTTATTAGCTGGTGGATTATTAGTCATTATTATTGCTGTTGTGATTGCTGTCGTTTCTTCCGTAGTATCAGCTGTTGCTGCTGATCAGGATATGGCTGACTAGAACAACACATCAATCAAACGAACCATTCATGGGACAAGCTTTTTGCCTGTCCCTTTTTTATTTTCCTCTGCTGATCAGCACCGACGCAACCAGTACCAACACAATTCCCAGTATCATAACCACCGACAAAGCTTCCTGATAAACCACCACACCCACCAGCGTAGTCACAATAGGTTCCAAAGTGGCCAACACTGCCGCCCTGCCGGCCTCCATATACTTCAAACCTATGGTATACAGTGTAAAGGACATGCAGGTACACAGAAATGCCATGGCGAATGCCCACACCCACTGCATAGGCTGCACATTCATCTTTTCTATCAGCTCCGGCACCCTCACAAAGGGCAACACTCCCACACAGGCAAATAAAAAAGTATAAACCGAAACCGTCATGGGATGATACCCTTTCTCCAGCGCCAGTCTGCCGAAGATACTGTACAAGCCGTAACCGATACCGCTTCCCAATCCCAACAACAGTCCTTCCGGGCTCACATTCCCGAGACCGCCGGTGATACCGCTGACCAGAGCACATCCTACCAGAGCCATAACCAAAGCCGCCAGTTTACTCTTTCCTATCTTTTCTCCAAATACGAAACGGGACAAAATGGTCACCCATACCGGAGAAGTATACATTAATATAGAAGAAACTGCTACGGAAGAAACCGTCACATTCTTGAAATAACACCAGCTGAAAAAGACGATGCTCACTACACCGGTTCCCACAAAGCACCAGGCATCCTGCCACCTTATTTTCAAAAGCTTCTTATTATATAGAAGCAATCCTATCACCAAAATCATGGCACTGCCATACACACGCAATGTCACAATCTCCATACTGGTCAGCCCGGCACCGCTCAATTTTTTTACAAAGATAACTAAAATTCCCCAAAGTATTGCTGCACCCGTCACAAAAACGGGTGCAGCCTTCTGTATCATTTTCACTTTCTTAATCTCCAGTCAAACAATCAGCTGACATTAATCAGTTAACTTCTTTCCTTCTTCAAACAGCTTCAATACTTCCTCAGAAGGTGCCTTGTCTATCAAGGATACCACTACTGCCGCGATGGCACCACAGATAAATCCGGGGATAATTTCATACAAACCGGTAGGACCGGAAAGGAATGCATACCAAAGGGCATCTACTGCAAAACCAACAATAATACCGGCCAATGCACCCTTGTAAGTAAATCTCTTCCAATAGAGTGACAACAAGATAACCGGACCAAAGGAAGCACCGAATGCCGCCCATGCACACTCAACCAGTGCCATAATACCTGCACAGTTCGGATTCAAGGCAATCATCAAAGCAATAATAGCAATTACCGCTACCATGATACGTCCTGCCCACATGATTTCCTTGTCAGAAGCCTTCTTGCGGAAAACAGGCTTATACACATCAGAGGTAAATGCTGAAGTTGACAACAGAAGCTGTGAATCCGCAGTACTCATGGATGCCGCCAAAATAGCAGATAACAGCAGACCTGCGATAAATGCCGGGAACAGCTTACGCACCATTACTACGAAAATCATACTCTGAGAACCTGCTTCCAAATAAGTTCCTACGAACTGATGTCCTACCAATGCCACAACAGAAGCCATAGTCAAAATAATCGCAATCCAGATAATACCAACCTTTCTGGACTTCGCCATCTCCTTCTCAGAACGAATAGACATATAACGTATCAAAATATGAGGCATACCGAAATATCCAAGTCCCCAACCCAAACCACTGAGAATGTCTGAAACACTTGCCCAATCAAACTTACCGCTGGACAACAGGTTGTAATAGTTTTCCGGAGTTACCACTGCTGCCATAGGAGCAAAATCCGCTGCATTCATAGCCAATACTGCTACGATAGGTGTAATCATAAGAGCAGCTAACATGAGCATACCCTGAAAGAAGTCTGTCCAACACACTGCATTAAAACCACCCAAAAAGGTATACAACAAAATGATAATGGTAGCACCTACCATTGCTACGGTCTTGTTCATACCGAAGATAGTATTGAACAAATCGCCGCAAGCCACGATACTGGATGCCGCATATACACAATAAGCTACGATGAAAATAACCGCACTGATAATCTGCAATGCAGGATTTTCCACCTTGAATCTTCTGGTCAGGTACTGCGGAATCGTGATAGCATCATCTGCCTTAATGGAAAAACGACGAAGTCCCGGTGCCACAAAGGTCCATGCCAAAATGGTACCGATTAACAAACCTACGGAAATCCAAACCTGTCCCATACCATACAAATAAATAGAACCGGGCAGACCCATAAGTACCCATGCACTCATATCAGATGCACCTGCTGACAAAGCAGCAACCCATCCGTTCATATTACGTCCACCCAGGAAATAATCCTTATCTCCTCCGGCAGACTTACGTCCCTTAATAAAGAATACTATACCAACTGCCAATACCAGTACGATATACAGCACGAAAGCAAGTACTTCAGCGAAACTACTGTTCATAAATCCTCCTTACCTACACAAGTTCTCACTTTATGTACTTTAATTTAATATATTTGAGTATATACGTTAAGAATTTTACTAAACTCCCTTGCAAAAAGCAAGCTTTTTCGTAATAAAGTGCTAAATTATTTTTTATATCCCACAACTTTACACAAAAATTTTTTTCTACTAGAATCCTGCCTCATTCTATTGTATACTGTAGCATAAGGATGTGGCACATAGTCAGGTATCCCTTCTCTGCTGCCTCTCCTACACTAACGAAAGGTCGAAACAATATTTATGTGGATTGCAAACAATTGGAAAGATTACGAAGTTTTAGATACATCAAAAGGAGAAAAATTAGAGCGTTGGGGCGATTATATTCTGGTACGCCCCGACCCGCAGGTCATCTGGAATACTCCTCATGACCATGCCGGCTGGAAGAAAAAGAATGGTCACTACCACCGCAGCACCAAGGGCGGCGGCGAGTGGGAGTTCTTCAACCTGCCCAATGAATGGACTATCGGTTACGAGCTGGGAGGTGCTAACGGTATCAAGGAAAACCAGCTCACCTTCCATTTGAAGCCCTTCAGCTTCAAGCATACCGGACTTTTCCCGGAGCAGGCTACCAACTGGGACTGGTTCTCTGAACTAATTCGTACTGAAAGTGCCAAAAGACCAGTTAAGGTTCTGAACCTGTTCGCTTACACCGGCGGTGCTACCCTCTCTGCAGCCAAAGCAGGTGCTGCTGTTACCCATGTGGATGCCTCCAAGGGTATGGTAGGCTGGGCAAAGGAAAACGCTGTCTCCTCCGGCTTAGGGGATGCCCCCATCCGTTGGCTGGTCGATGATTGTGTGAAATTCGTAGAAAGAGAAATCCGTCGCGGCAACAAATACGACGGCATCATTATGGACCCGCCTTCCTACGGCAGAGGTCCCAAAGGAGAAATCTGGAAAATCGAAGAAAGCATCTGGCCCTTTATCGAGCTGACTACCCAGATACTTTCCGAGGATGCCCTTTTCTTCTTAATCAATTCCTACACCACCGGCTTACAGCCTGCCGTATTATCCTACATGATGAATACCGCTATCGTGAAACGATTCGGCGGACATGTAGAAGCCAATGAAATCGGTCTGCCCGTCAGCGGAAACGGTTTGGTTCTGCCCTGCGGTGCCTCCGGTCGTTGGCAGAAAAATTAAGTATACAAGCACTGCCCGAGCAACGCAGCCAGTCTGTGTTGCTCGGGCAGTGCTATTGCTTTTCCTCTTTCAACTCGTTTAACAAACAGCAATATGACTTACAAATTCAGTTCTCAGTATTACTGAAATTTTCATATATTAAACAAATTGGGAGTTGTCTACAACATTCCAATACACTCAACAACCTTGTTATTCCACTCCTGTAAACTAAGCCCTCTCTGTGGTAAATAATGCACTTTGGCAATTAAGTCTTGAGGGATATGTTTTTCTATTTGTTCTTTGTACTGCTCAGGTACAATACAAGCAAATAAATAATCATACAGTGAAACTTCATCTTTCACTTTAATCGGATGATAGCCATCAAAAGTATGACCTTTATGTTTTATAATATCTTTATATCTTATATAAAAACGCACTCCTGCATCAAAATTTCCTTTTTCAAAATCTTCTTCACATGGAAAATCTTCTGAGAGGACAACATAATCACCAACTAAATGAGTTCCCCATCCGAACATAACATATTCGTAAAAATGTGCAGGGTCTTCCCAACCATTCTCTTTTCTTTCAATTACAAGTTCTTCTCTTGTCTTACCATAAGCCTTAGTTGCAGAAAGCAGTTTCCCACTAGATAATATTTTCTGTGCCGCATCAACATTTGTCGCATGGTAAACAAACTCTTCAATAGCATCTGCAATAGGTGGGATGTATTCTTTCCCATCAATTTTGTCAGCGGCATCTTGAACTGCAGATAAGATATCATCATTCTCACATACAATTTCCAATTTATCTCCGCATGCTTTTTCATAAGATATAAATGCTAATATATTATTCCATTCCCAGTCTTGAATCTTAGGATATTCTACTAAACTAAAAAGGTATACACCTTTTTTTATTATTGACCTATTATCATTAGCAATCTTGAGTATCATTTTATAACCTCCACTAAATTCAAGATTCATGCGTGTTTTCAGACTCGCCAGAAGCCTGAAAGTTTACAGCCTTATCTTGTAATAACCATATTACATCTTCCCCATAATTCATCCTTAAAACGAAACGCATTCTCTGTTAATGTTCGTTCTTTAAATCCCACTTTTTCATAACATTTCTTTGCACCAGGATTCTCTGGAAAAACATTCAATTGCACAGCATCTGCTTTTGCTATTTCAAAGGCATATTTAACAGCCAGTTTTATCATTTCACATCCATACCCTTTATTCCTTATAACATTGTCAACCACTACAAATTTGAGCATACCTTCATTTGTATTCAAATTCACAGAAATGCAGAAAAAAACAACCAACTTTCCATCATCCGTAGTTGCAACAAAGGGACTATCACCAAATCGTTCTTCCGCTTCTTGCAATAAATCATCAAAACCTATTTTCTCCAGTGGATAAGGTATTAAATTCGCACACCACAGAGCGTGTGAACGTTCCTCTGTTATCCATTGAGATATAGTATTAAAATCTTTATTTTGATATGGTCTTATTCTCATAGTTTCCTCCGTAAACTTCAAGTTTATCTAATTGCTCTACATATTGGAATTTACCTAACTATTTATACCTTGCATGCTCATATAATCATCTCTAAGCATACCGTAGATATTATAGTCGCAATAAACAGAAACCATTTTTCCTTGGCGAACAGTTCCTTCTTTTATAAAACCACATTTTTCCATAACTTTATTTGAAGCAACATTTCTTACATCCACACGTCCATTCAATCGGTCTATTTCTGTGTTCTCAAATATAAACCGTACCACTTCCTTTAAAGCTTCTGTAGTAATCCCCATATTCCAGTACTTCGGATTAACTCTGTATGCTATATCACCCATTCTGGCATTTTGGATATCAAATACTGCAATCATACCTACCACTTTATTGGATTCTTTCAATACAATTCCCCAATCAAAATCAGGAGAAGGTTTTCTTTTTACCCAAGGGCGAGGGTCAATAAACATGAGTTCGGGATTTTTCTCGCTCTTGCTTGCCTTTCTTCCCCAATATGTATAAATTTCATCTCTTCCCAACCACTCTTTTAAATCATCCCTATCGTTTTCGTTAAGCACACGAATAATCAATCTGTCTGTTTCAAGAATTGGCTTGTCTATTTCATAATCTTTTAACATAGTTTCCTCCGTCAAATTCTTATTTATCACGCTTTTACTACAGCACTTTTCGCATCACAACTTGTCCTTTTTCCCGTGCCACTTCAACAAAACCAGCCTTTTCATAAAGTCGAACTGGACCTTGATAATCAAAATCATTACGTATGTCTGAAAGATTAGCATATCCTTCAACAGCAACATATCCTTTATCTCTTGCATCCCCACAAATTCTATCAATAAATGCTGATGCTATGCCCCTTCCACGATACTCCGGTGCAATCTCAAAGCAAACAATGGAAATAGTTTTCCCACAAATCTTTTCCCTTGCGAACTGCGGAACAAATCCCACATAACTTTCCATATCTGCCGCATTACACCAACCAATAGATATTTCTCCGTCGTAAGCCAAGTATCCGCTTATTTTATTTTCCTCTAGCATTTTTACTGCATATTTACGAACTGTATCCTTTACACCAAATAGTCTAAATTCACCAACCATTTGCTTAATTTCTTCTTCGTCTTGATTCGGTGAGGTGCAATAGCATGGACCATTTGGATTATCGTCCGTAAACGCACGATTATCAAAGAAATCAAGATAGTCCTTGTTCAATTCAGGCGTTAACGGTTTTATACTAATTGTTTTCATTAATGATGTTCTCCCTAAAATCGAATACTCAAAAAACAGTTGCTCTGCATTATTACTCTACGGACTTCCTACTTTTAATGTTCCATGTTCAAATTAATATTTCTATTTCCATCCGTAAGAAATCAGCACACATGGTGCCTGTATTAGATAGCCATTTCCATAAACTACTGCAGAAGCTATCTTTTTCTGATTTTCAAAGAATCTCTCCTGTTCTTCTTTAGTCAAAACAGAAGCCATCGGTGATAATACTTCCGCGTTCTCAAGTACCTCATAATACCCCTTGCTCTCTGCAAATATTTTACGTTTTTCCTCATATTCATCCATAGTAGGACTTACAAATTTCACACTGTCATTCATTCTTATGCCCACATTGTTTAGTCCTAATTCCTGCATAAATTGAGGAATTTTAATTCCTGTACGATAATCACGTCCGCCGTTGATGTACTCATATTCACAAATTTTACGATAATACTCCGCTTGTCCAAGCGAATAATTATCTATAGCACTACAAAAAAGTCCAGCTTCTTCAATAGGTCTATCCACTTCAAAACAAGCTACCATCCCCTCTTCACTAACAGAATCTATCATCTTTTTCAGAATTAGTTTGGGATTTGGAATATGTCGTAAAACTGCATTGCAAACTGCCAAATCATATTTTTCCTCCGGGACATATTCTCGCAAATCTGCATTAATCAGTTTTACACTAAACTCATATTTATCTAAATGTTTACTTGCAGCCTCCAATAACTTTTCACTATTATCAATTCCTGTATAAGTACTTCCTTTTGGAAGCAATGGCATCAGCAAGTCACAAAGATATCCATACCCACAACCAAAGTCGACTACATTTACAGGCTTATCAATTCGCCATACTTTCTGAATCAAAAACTCTATGTAATCACTATTGCACCAATATTTACGAATACTTTTCAAAAACTCCAGCTTATCGTTCCATGCAGACATGTCAGATTTCCTCCGTCTTGTTTCTTAACCTCACGCTAACAACCTGTTCAAAAAACTATTTACACGCTCAGTACAATCCCTCTTCCTATCCTCCGCTTTTCTCCATGAATCAGAAAGAGGAAAATACACACCGTCATTCGATTTCGGTCCAAAGTCCCATTGACCATTCTCATCCTTGTTATCATTCAGCCATTCTACGACAAAGGAAAGTTTTTCCTTCGCAGCTTCATATCCTACCAACACTTCCATAGCCGCCAGATAACAACTAGCTCCCTTGGATGCAAACTCTTCAGGTAACTGGTTTAATGGTCTATCATAGATATAATACATACCATCTGGTTTTGATAGGTAATAATCCAAAAACATACTCTCAGTCTTAGGCGTGAGTACACCCTGAAGCAATGCTACATGATAAAACATGCCAAACCCTGTTTCAAACCCACTTCGTGGTTTTCTTCCATGTTGTTGTGTAAAAGCCTCTATATCATCTTCCCGACAATATGTACCACTTGTAAATGCCGTTTCTGCGATATCTGCCCAACCTCGTGCCACCTCCATCGCATATGGATTCTGCGGTTCGAAAATACGAATCCACGCAGAAAGCATTAACTTCTCAAACAACTCCCAATCATGCGTTTTCTCAAAGTAATTATCTATCTTTTGCCGTTCTGTGATGCACAACACCATACGCTCCACCACATTCTTAATTACTTCATCTTCTATGGTATACCCCAAACGATGCAACCTTCGAATTGCCTGCTCTGTAGTAATCGGCTTTCCTTTCACCGGACTGCTAAGTGCGTGAAAGTTCCCCCACATTCCATCTTCTTGTTGTACTTCCAGAATCCGCGTTGCCCACTTTCCCTCTTTATGCTCCATAATATTTTAGTCCTTTCTACTTACAGAAGTATAATAACAGCACTACTCAAAAATGTTAATGATATATCCATCCACAGTTGTTAAACTACAGGACTTTCCACCCCATGGTTGCAAAATCACTTCTGTAATCTTAGTCCATCCCTTAGAAATAATATACTCACGCATTTTTTCAATTCCCTGAACTTGCATAAAAGAAATAACTCTTTCCTCCGGATTACCATAAAACATTTGAAATCCGGTAAATGGTGCTAAATGAGTCACTTCTATTTCAGGTAACATTTCAAATACTGCACCATAACGGCCTTGTCCCTTCTCATCTCTTTCTACGATATTGTAGTACCAACCCAATATCTCCTCGAACCACTTCGCCGTTCGATCCATATCCAAAGTTAAATACACCGGTGCATTCTCTTTCACAAAATATCCTTTTTCGCTAAACTTGCTCATAACACACTCTCCTGTTTTCTACAACTTCCTCGCTTTAAAGCATACCGATATCGGCATCATCTTTGCTTTCTGCGTTTTAGGCTCAAAGTCGTCTATACTCTCCATAGTATTGCTATCATTTTGTTCAACCATTTGTTCAATGACAAAGCCTGCTTTCGCCAGTGCATTCACATAAGTGGATATTTTGCGGTTGCACAACGTAATCTCGCTATCATGCACAGGCATTGTAAAATAGGACTCATCAAAATAACTTCTGTTAAAGACAAGTTTTTCGTCTTCGATAATATCTTTTCGCTCTGCACAAGACCAAGCAACACAGTAATGCAATGTATGATGCCAACTGAAAATGAATGTTCCATCCTTCTTCAGATAGGACGCAATTTTATCAAAAGTTCCTTGCAAGTCCGTTGTCCAACCGATACCATAAATAGAATACACATAGTCAAAATAGTTCTTTGGAATGTCAAGTTCCGCTTCCATTGGAGAACAAATCAAATTCGCAGCATATCCACTCTCCGATAAAAGAGTTTTCGCATTGTTTAACTGCTTTTGTGATAAATCAACACCCCAAAGTTCCGTAGCTCCCCGTTCCGCAAGATACTTAAGAGAGTGCCCGCTCCCACAGCAGATCTCCAACACCTTCTTTCCGGATACATTCCGAAACATATGCAAATCATCTTCTGTTACGAATTTCACTCCGTATTCCGGCAATGCCGTCGTTCCAAACCACAAATCCGCATGGTCGTTCCAATATTGTTTATTACTTTCTATTATCTTTTTGTTATCCATTTGTAAACCATCTCCCAAATCCTCAATCGTATCTATGCCAAACATAACTCTCTTTCACAAAAAAACTCTCTCTGCATCCGCCGGTAACTGTCTTATATGCTCCAAAAAGCCCAGACAATTCTTTGCTTTCACATAATCGTAAGAAAAGCCCATATTACCACTTAACTCTTCTGCGGTACTTTGAAACAAGTCACACATTTCAAATACTGCATCCCAGATTGCTTCCACATCACCGACTGGATATGTTTTCAAAAATTGTGCATAATCTTCTTTTGGCAAATATTTTTCAATATATTTTCCTGACTTTCCTGTACTGATGGAAAAATCATGCTCGTAGCCAATTTCCCAATTTAACATACGTAGAAGCTGAGGGCGCAACACATAATTCAGCACATCCATGGCATATGGAATTTCTTTACGCCATAAACCTTTTGCCACATTATTGGTACACCACCAGAAATCCGAACAAGTACACTGAAATTCAATCTCCTGCGGTTTCTTTACATAATATTGCTTTACAGCATCTTCCGCAGGTTTTGGCAATATATCATCCTTATCCACAATAATTTGATACATTTCCAGATTTTCCAAAGCACTTTCTTTCGTGCAAACATGCAAGTCCATCCTATTTCCGTCAGCAAACTGTAACTGCCATCCATAACAATTATCCACATCAGAAGGATAGAATACATTGTCTTCCGGATAATGCATATATAATATTTCACCAAACCTCTTCACCCACTCCTTATCGTCCTGAAAAGGTTTGGTAGAATTCACAATGTACACAATGTCATAATCTTGAAAGATGTCCTTCGTAACCTCTGGATTAGTACGAGATCCCTCTATATATGCAGCACGGATATTATCATCCTGCAAAGCCACATTTTTTATTAAAGTGAGCATTTCATCTTCTGTACGCATAATAAATCTTTTCACTCCGTTTTCTTCTGATTATAACTTTTGTGGATAAATTGAAAGTTATACTACTTCAACTCATCTTTCCATTCTCCATTTTCTTTATAGAAAAAATATTCGCTTATACTCTCATCCAAGAAAACTTCCAGCATTTTATCCATTCCGTCTGCCAAATTCCCTTTTTTCATTTCGTCTAGTTCAATCCAATGAACTTCTCCTTCCTCAGATGAAGATAATTGCCCCTCAAACTTATTGGTTTTGTAGAATAAAACCATATATCTCGAGCCGTCATCATTTGACCAATCTTTTATTCCGCATAATACAGGCGAAGAAATCTTCAACCCCGTTTCTTCAAACACTTCACGTATTACTGCGTCGGTAAAAGACTCTCCTTTTTCGACATGACCTCCTGGGAATGTTATTCCACAGTAATCATCGTCAACTTTTTCTTGTACTAAAACCCTAGTACCATTATATACCATACACATATTTGTTATTGTAACGACTTCCGTTCTAGCCATTTGACACCTCCATAAATATATTTCACTCTTTAGTAAACAGCAGTTATATCCCTAACCCGATATTAACCTTGTCTCCCTATATATCAATTCGATTGAAACGTTTAAGTCTTGCTAACATTTGCATTGTATAATTCGTTTCATATAATCTTTCCATTTTACGAAATCTTTCATCTTCTCCGAAACTCCAGGTTAAATGCCATGCACCATCTTCGTCTTGTCGTTTTATTAAATAGTCCAAAGAATCCTCTACAATATCTTTTACAACCGGATAAATAACACTTTCTGGCGTTTCCACCACATCACATGGTAGTTCTTCATAACCATTTTCCCATGTAGAATAGTCTAGTTGCATACATGCCGTTGGATTTTGACATATAATTGCCGACAATTTGTCAGCCAATTCCTTGTCAGGTAAGCAATTTATAAACATCTGATAACATTTTATATTATATGGTGACTCGATGTCGTTTCGCCCATGGTCTTTCCTGGCAGACTTACCAAATAATAAAGAATTAACATCATAATATCGTAAAATGTGTTGAACAGGATAGCGAATGATATCCTCGTACGTTTCTTTTGTCACAAGTTCCGAATATAAGGCAACAAGTGCTGCAAAAGTCGCTTCACCGTTTGGATTGTATTGTTTAATTCTTTCATCATAGTCGGTAATAGGTTCAATATTACCATCTGGATATGTCCACCATCTTACATGTGCACCGTCGTTTACACCGGGTTCTAATAGTTCTCCCCAGCAACCTATGTCCGGGCGATATCGGTCAATAACATATTTTACCATCTTTTGAATAATTGGATGTTCTATCGATGGTTTTTCCTTTAGATAATATATATATCGAAATGCATGTTCCGTACACTTTAGACAAGGGCCTTGGTATTCAAATTCATACATAAGTCCACCGAAACCACCGTTTTCATGTTGATATCTAGCCAATACTTTCAAAAAATCATCCGTGCTGCTATTTTCAAAATTATATTTAAACCAAGCTATAGTTATATCGTCACCATGTGTGAATATATATTCACGAGCCTTTTCAAATTTCTCTTTTGACAATTTCTTCATCAAACACATATCCTCCACAACTTGGAATTCACTAGCCTCTATAAATTAAAGTTTCCATACCATTTAGGGACTGTATTTTTCATTCCATCATACCAATCTAAAACGTTCTTCGCTAGGTTTATCATCACATCAATCTCCTTTTGTCCAAACGGAATTGCCCAGGGCAACGAAGATAAAGTATTACTCGAAATATACAGAGCAAGCAAATCCCAAAAAGATTTTGGAACATCACCATCAAAATATCCATCAATCATACCTGTGGCAAATAGCGGTGCTGATTGCGCACACCAAACGATGCGATTAAACTCTTCCCAAGGGTCACCATATTCATTTCTATTAAAATCAATAACTACAAGTTTACCCTTGTTATCAATCATTAAATTACCTATATGGTAATCACCGTGCAGATAAGTCATTGGGCGTCCTTTTAACAAATGACGATGTTCCTCTATGTACGCAATAAAAGCCTCTCCTCCCTCATATTTCAAAGGACAGTTGTTATAATCTTCTATCTTCCGATCCATTTTTTTGTTGAAAAAATCTTCCCAACATCCAGTTCCTTCAGGAGCAGGAATTGAATGTAACTTTCTCAAAATCTTTCCTGCCTCAAGTCCATACACATATACCTGCTTATCTGACAGACTTATTATGGCATCTTCTGCATCTTTTCCGTCTATCCAGCTTTGCAAAGAATACACTCCTTCGTCACAGAGTCCAAATTCAATTGGTTGACACATCGGAATTCCTAATGCTGATACCATTTCCATATTTTCATATTCCGCTTTTTTATATTCATAATTCTGTTTTGGAGATATCCGAAGTAAATATGTCTGTCCTCTTTTATCAACAACTTTATATTTCTTTTCGTTAGACCAACCCTTTTCAATTTTGACTACTTCTACAAAATCATTTAATTTCATACATTTTCTCCTTCATTCTAAACACGACAAATTCCGATTGGACATACCTATATTATCCACCATAATAAGAGGTTGTGCCTGTTACACCATTGAGAACACCAGCTTTTAATATGCACACCATAAACCCATCGTCTCCCCATTTTTCCCTGTTTTCGTGATAAATTCCATATAAAGAAGATGGTTCGAAACCATATCTGGCATATAAACTAGGGTTTCCTCCAAGAAACACAGCTCCATAACCTAATTTTTTAGCTTTGTCTAATGCATATTCTACCAGCATTCTCATAATTCCTTGCATCCTATATTCTGGTAAAACAGCACTTTGCGATAAAACCAATTGAGTAATATTTCCATTTTCTGTTACAATATCAGTTTCGTGAAGTGCAACTTCTCCAACAATGGTTTCATCTTCCAACACAGCCACAAGGGAAAGAGCAGGAATAAAAGTGTCTCTTTGTCTTTCTTCCATAAAGTGTTCCATCATAAATTTTCCAGTTTCTATTCCGTGCTGTTCAGCAAAAGCTGTATAAATTAGTCTGTTGACTGCTTCGTATTCAGATGGATTCTCTGGTCGAATGATTACGTTTGATTTATTGTTTGCCATACTTCTACTCACCTACAAATTCTAATTCGTCTCTCTCTTAAACTCACCGGCTTACTGAAATTTTCGCCATATCCGTCCATAACACTTGCCACACTAACTTGTTTGTCATTTCATAATAAAAGCAATTGTGTTTAGCAACATCGCAACAAAAAATATACTACCGGTAATCAAATCAGTTTTATCTTTTCCTTCCTTTGCTTTACTGATAAAAGTAGCCCCATTATATGCACAAATCATACTAACCAATGGAGCCGGCGAGAGTTCCTTCCATGCAGAAATAATCACTAACATAATAAAAACTATGCACATTGTTATTATTCCTTTACGCATAGACTTTAAATTCAGCATATCATTATAACTTGCAACTTTTTCTAAGGTTTCTTTCACTTCTTCATTCATATTCTCACTTTTCCTTTTTCCATCAATAATTTCTCTAACATCTACACTATAGTACTCTGCCAATATAATCAGCATACTCAAATCCGGCAAATTACTTCCCGTTTCCCAACGAGAAACAGAACGATTAGATGTATTTAATTGCTCCGCTAATTGTTCCTGTGTCATTCCTTTTTCTTTTCTCAATTCTTTCAAAAAAGAACCTATCTTAATTTGATCCATACCCACCCCTCCTTTCATTGCCAGAATATCTTATAACCTTCGAATTTTAACACGACATAAAGTGAGAAATGTCGTATTTATAAGGATTAGACACATCTGTCTAGTTTATTTTCATTAAGATAATTCAAAGCTTCGCATGTTTTTCTACAATAATTTCTCAACCTCTTTAACTGCAAATTTCTGGACAAATCCACAGCTCTTACAGCAATAACAAATCACAGAACTTCTCTTGGGTTTTAATTTATTTATCTCACCTTCCGGATAAAAAAACATTCCATGCATTCCTGCCATTTGTCCTTTTATTAATTCTCCACCACAATTTTCACATTTACTTTCCATTACAATTCCTCCTTAGAATTCAGCTCTTTCATTGTCTAACATAAGATTTCTTTCAACCAATGAATTCTTCTTTCCATTGCATTTTTTAATATCGTACTTTTTAACGCTGTTTCAAAACCATGACAAGTCCCTTTTTCCTCGTACAATTCTACTACCACGCCTTCTTGTTGTAGTCTATCTGAAAAGTCAATACCCTCGTCATGTAAACAATCAAATTCCGCTACTTCCATATATGTTCTTGGAAAAAAACTTAATCTTTCTGCCTCAATAGGTGATGCATATTTAACATCAACCACACTAACAGCATTCAGATATGCATCCCACATCATTTTGGATAATTTTGCATTCCATATAGGAGTATCTGTATATTGCTTCATAGATTCTGTTTCCATTCTTCTATCTGTCACTGGATAGATTAACATTACTCCATTCGGAAGTTGTTCTTTTCTTTCATTCAACATTAGCGTAACAGAAGCTGCCAAATTCCCGCCGGCACTGTCACCCCCTATTACAATCCTATTTTTATCAATCCCTAACTTACTTGCGTTCTTGATTGTCCATTGATATGCACAGTAACAATCTTCTACCGGAATAGGAAATGGATATTTGGGTGCTAACCGATAATCCACATAAACGACTTTGCATTTGGCTCTTACAGCATACCATTTTGCAATTTGGTAATGTGCTCCTGAAGCCCTCAATAAAAATCCGCCACCATGATAAAAGACTACACAAGGAAGTTCTTCCTTACAATCTCTTGGTTCAATAACATATGTCTTTAGCTTCGCATCCATATATCCTGCAATTTCATATTGTATCACATTAACTGCATCATCTGATTTACATTTAAACACATATTTCATTGCGAAGCTTATAAGTGGGTAAAGTTTTATATTGGATGGTGCTTTTTGTTTTGCTATTTTCGATAATTCTTTATTTATATTATATTTCATTCTACTCTTCACCAACTTCAAATCCTCCCCCTCTATAAACTAAAACATTTCACACTCTTTCATCCGTTACAATGTGCTCTATTCTCCGGCTCAAATCACTTCTCCGCTCATCAACATCCACACATATCGAACCAGCATACCCACACCCAGCAGCATCACCGCCACCTTCCACAGATACTCTTTTCCCCGTATGACATAGCGGTCTATGAAGAAAATCACAGCAAACGCTATCCAACCATACACAAAGGGATGCATTTCCCAAGCCTCGGCAAATTTCCCCTGCAATACCAACAGGAAACTTCTGGTCATACCGCATCCCGGGCAGGGGATTCCTAACAATCTCTGTGTCACACATACCCTGTTTCCCAGTATAGTCGACACAACCACCACCAAAATAACAATCAGGATGCCTGTTCCACAGGCATCCCAATCCGCTTTTATCTTTTTCCACATATCTCTTACCACATATCTTTTCCCTACTGTTTCAGGCAATCTCCACACGCAATCTCCACTGACAGTCCTAACCCTGCTGCCCTGTAGGCTTCGTCTCCTGCCCTAGCAGATATCATATACACTGCGCACTCTGAACTGTGTCGCAGTACCTTCCAAAATAGTCACTGTGCGCTCTCCCGGATTCATATCGAAGAAATTATCGGACAGCTTCACATCTCCGTCCACACCCTCGATTTCCACGAAACGAGCGAATTTACTTGCTTTTACAGTCAGCACATCGCCTTCACTGGTCAGTATCAGCTCCGGATTCTCGAAGTCGAAATGCTTCGGTGCCGTGAACAGACAGGTTCCCTGTGAAACCACCTGACCTTCCACCTCCAGCTCATAGCTGAAATAAGTACGCAGCTCGTCACAATCCGAAAAGTCCAGCTTTTCCAACCAACAGGCAGACAAAGGTTCTACCATCACCTCGAAGCTGCCCTGCTGCAATACTTCACCGGATGCCTTCCGTAGCGCCCAGCGTGCGATACCCTTTACAGTATCCATGCTTTCATTCGCCACACATAACTGTGCTGACTTCTCGATAGGGGTTCGCTCTGAGATACAATAAGGTCTCTCCGACAACTCTCCCACTTCCTGACAGGAAATCATCACCGGTGCGAACATTCTCTTTTCTGCATAATGCAGTGCCTTCCAGCGTCCGAAGTAATCAATACTTGCCCAGGATGCTACCGGCCAGATATCATTCAACTGCCATACCAACGTTCCCATACAATTGCCTCTGTGGCGTCTGAAATGCTCTACACCATAACGGATAGCATCTGCTTGCAACAACTGAGAAGCATATAACAAATGGTCGAAATCCTTAGGATACTGATAGGTAGCAGACAAATAATTCAATATCTTACCATTTGCCGCCGTATTTCTCTGATGCATCTCCATAATACGAGAGAAAATATTCCGATCCTTCTCCTCCGTAAAGGTCTCCACAGTTTTCAGACAAGGGAAGGACTGGAACCCAAACTCCGACAAATAGCGGAACGCATACTTACGATACTCTGTGAATGGCTTGTTTCCGTGCCACACATCCCAGTAATGGGTATCTCCGCTGCATTCATCCCACGGATTGTCGAAATTACCGCCTGAGGAAGGGGAAGAAGGCCAATAAAAGGTATTCGGGTCCTCCTCCTTCATAATCTTCGGAATGATATATTCAAAAATCTTTATGTAATCATAAAACTGCTTCTGCGAAGGCTCCCACACCTTATCCAGCACCTGAGTCTCCATCTCATTGTTACCGCACCAAAGTCCTAAGCAGGCATGGTGGCGGATACGTCTGGTATTCTGACGCACCTCCTCGCTGATATTAGCTTCAAAAGCTTCATCCAACTCATAGGAAGAACAGGCAAACATGAAATCCTGCCATACCAGCAGTCCCAGCTCATCGCACAAATCATAGAAATAATCGTCCGGATAATAGCCACCGCCCCAGATACGAATACAATTATGATTTGCTTCTGCCGCATCAGACAACAGCTTTTTCGTTCTCTCATAATTCACACGGGACAGCAGATTATCCTCCGGAATATAATCGGCACCCATGGCAAAAATATTCACACCATTTACCTGATGTGCGAACTGATTGCCCCACATATCTGCTCCCGTATCAACAGTCACGGTACGCAGACCGATACGACGCTCCCACACATCCAGCACAGCTCCATCATCACCAATCAGCTTCACCGTTACGGTATATAAGGGCTGTTCCCCATAGCCATTTGGCCACCAGAGCTTCGGATTATCTATGATGATACTTCCGTCCGGTTCCTGACAATATACCTGACCATCCGGTGCCTTCACCACTACCAGGACTTCCACCAGTTCCTCTTCGTGATACAGCTTGATATCCGGCTGGAATTGCAGCTTTACCTTGTCCACCTTAACAGAGATTCTGCTTTTTTCTGTCTCTGTTTCCTGTAACTGTACCCTTTTCGCCCCAATATGCTGCTGCACCACATAGACACTGTCAATCACTGCAATATCCGCCAGCTTCAAATAAACCCGACGGAAAATACCTGCATCAGGCAATCTGGGACCCCAGTCCCAACCAAACATACAATGTGCCTTACGCAAATGAGGATACCCCTTCATAGCCTCGTGGGAACCACCGGTATAAATCTTTTCATTGGCCTCCCGGATATACTTCGTAGGAGAATGCAACTCCACACGCAATGTATTTTCTCCCACGCGTGCCAAACCTCTTACATCAAACGCCCATGCACGATGCATATTGTCCACATGCCCCAACAACATGTCATTCCAATAAATCTCTGCCAGAGTATCTATTCCGTCAAAACACAGTTGCATGGTATCTGCTTCAAACATAGCAGCATCCACCTGCACCGTCGTTTCATACACAAAGTCATTCTCCATGAGCTCCAATGCCTTCAGCTCGTTATCCCTGTAATATGGATCCGGCATCTTCCCCAGCTCCAAAAGCGTCGCATAAACAGAACCCGGCACCTGCGCCGGCATCCATTCCTCCGGTATCTGATACACATTTTCGCCCAATACCTTCAGCTTCCACTGTCCGTTCAAATCCACTTCTCTTCTCATACTGCACCCCACAAATTTCTTTTTATACTTCCCCATCCAATAATCTGATCTGACCCTTTTTCATCTGCTCCAGATAATCCAAGGGTTGCCTGATACGTGTGTCTGTCTCAATTCCACAAAGAGGCAGGCTGTTGGCATGATGGGCATCCGAACCGGAAGTCTTCGGCAAATCATACATCATGGCATAAATATTTGCCCTCTCATTCATCCATGGCTCTCTCAACTGACCACCATTTATCACCTCTACTCCATCCACATCTCTGGGAAACAGGTGAATATGGTTGATATAATCCCTCTCTCGGAAAGGATGTGCATGTACGATAAAGCCACCGCCCTTATGCATGGCAGCGAAAGCCTTTCTGGGCTCCCACTTATCCACATCCACGTTTTCCAACAACCATTTCTTGTCTAAATTATAAATCAAAAAGTCCGCACCCTCTACACAGTACTCGAAGCCAAAGAATACATCCAGACCGATTTTGTCCCCCTCTGCCTTGGCATTCTCATACCCTTTGCAGAACAACTCTACCTTTTCTTCCCACGGAAGTTCTCTGGACATCGCACAATTTCCGTTGAAAAAGTGATCCGTCACGAAAATACCGGTATATCCTGCTTTCTGAAAAGCCCGCACCATTTCCTTCGCCGAAAAAGCTCCGCAGGCACTGGCCTCTTTTGTATGCATATGCGTTTCATATTTGTATCCCATGTCAATTACCTCATGTTGTATTCTGTTCCTACACCGAGTATACCACATTACACCTGTGAAAACCAGTTCCAACTACAGGCATAAATTATTTTCTTTACACTATATAAAGACTGTAAAAAAGCGGAAAATGGACCATAACAAGCACCATCCCTTGGCCCTAAATTGTTCTTCCTTCCTATAATTCAAAACGATTTTCTTCTTGCCTGCTAAACCTCACTTGTCGGATGCTTACGACACATCAGCACAACTTATGTCAACCAAAACGCTTAAAATCTTAGCTACTTTCTTCCCATATCACCGATTTCCTCAACCATGGTAAGAACTCCCTTGCCTATTATAACCTGCATCTCTTCCCATAAGACCAATCTTCCCTATTATGGTAAGAAAAACTCCGGCTCACTTCCATCCGCTCTCTACCCACAGCTTCTCTTTTAAGCGGTATGGGTAGAAATTCCTTTTTTCTTGCCAAAATCTTTCTACCCATAAACGGACATTCATGCTCTATGGGCAGAAAATCATCTCCTTCATAGGCTTTCACATCTACCCATACGACATACATTTATATCATTGGGAAGAACAGAACTTCCGCCACCCCCCAAATTACATGCTTAATTACTTCTATAAGTTTCCAGTTGTCCACAAAGCATATTACAAAAACCAAACTTATCATAAAAGGGCTTCAAACTTTCCTCATAAACAACAGAAAACATATATATGCGTTTTTCTTTCAAATACATAATCATCTTATTCATCAAATCGGTACCAACACCTTTGCCCTGATAGTCCGGATGAACCATCAAGTCTTGAATGTAAGCATCTGTAACACCATTTGATACACAATCAATATATCCAACCAGTTCCTCTTTGACATAAACGGCGATATGATAATACGATGTCATCAAAGGATTTTCATACTCGCTTTCCATCCTGTTCCAACCTACAGCTTCACGCAAATCTGATAAAGCTTTTGCAGATACAGTTTCATTGTATTTGTATATCATTTCATACTTTCCCCTCTACTTCATAAATTGGGAGTTGTCAGGATGTTTTCGTCCTATTTCCGCTCCCAGACTTACATAATCTTAGAAAAGCATATATTATTTCCTAAACATGCAATTTTCTATGCTTTTTCTGCTTCTCCAGCCTTTCCCAGCCTCAAAAAATCATATCCTCTCTCCGAAACCAGCAATTCCCTATGCTTTTTTCTCTTTCTTCAGACTTCCCAGCCTCAGAAATGCATATCTTTTCACCAGAACCAGCAATTCTCTATGCTTTTCTTCTTCCCCTAGCCTGCACAACCTCAAAAAATCATAGTTTCCTTCAATACTATCATTTTACTATGCTTTCACGGTTTCCCTTAACTTCGAGATGCTTCAAATACAGTTCTCCGCAATATTGAAATATTTCATCCTTTTTTCACTCTCATAAAGTAATGAGTTTCATCTTCATCTGCTATATAAGCACCATTATTACTAATTGCTTTAAAAGATGGAGTATTACTTTTTAACACACGTAAATATATCTCTTCCTCCGGAACAATTTCTCTTGCCAAATCCAAAGTCATAGCCAATCCTTTTGTCCCGTATCCTTTCCCTCTAAACTCCTTCTTGATACTATATCCAATGTGCCCTGCCCCCATTTTTAAAGTCTCTGTCAAATAATGCCTGATTCTGTATTCTCCAACCAATACATCCTCATCCCACAAGTAGTAAAAAGTTTCAGGTACAAACCAATCCGGCATATTAATTGGATTTTCATACATCATAAGTTCCGGCAATACGGAATCTCTATATTCCTCAAATGATACTCCTTCATATGGATTCGTTAAACCATTTTCGTCCGCAGGCAATGAAGCAACATATTTCCATTGTTCTACTATATCCTCATAATTCATCTTTCGTAGTTCTAACATATGTTTCTTTGCCCCTTCTTAAAATAAATACTTTTTTTCGAAAACAGCTCTTATTCTCCCAAACTCTCCTCGCCCCAAACTTCCTTCACCAATGCCTGACAATTCTCCAGAGAAAAGGTCTCATCCTGCTTTCGTATCAAATTTTCCTGTGCCAACTCCTGAGTATAATCCTCCAGATACCACACGGTATAATCCGCTCCTTCTGCAATATGACACACCAAAGGGATGGCTGCATAGTCCTGTATCACCACTTCTCCCTCTTCACTTCGCCCAATGGTCACATCTGCCAGACCTCCCACACAACGATTCATTACGCCGGTGCCTTTTCCGGAGGTTCCGTTCACGAAATTCCCCAAGGAATAATACACCAGCATTTGATTTCCTTCCTCGTCCTCTACCCATTCTACCGGTTCGATGACATGAGGATGAGTTCCGATAACCAAGTCCACACCGTGTTCCAGAAACAACTTGGTCCACTTCTTCTGATCCTTTGAAATGCCCAAATAGTATTCCTTTCCCCAATGAGGACATACTACCGTAAAATCTGCCAACTCCTCTGCCAAAGCCAAATCTGCCAGTATCTTCTCCTCGTCCATATAATTCACCAAATACGGCATATCCTTAGGCGTGGAAATACCATTGGTTCCATAGGTATAATTCAAAATAGCAATCCGTATTCCATCCTGCTCATACACATAAATATCGTTATCCTGCATTTCCTGACTGCGATTGATGCCCAGATAAGCAATCTGCGGATACTCCTCTTCCCAGAAATCCATGCAATTCACAGCACCCTTTTTACCCTTGTCCAAGGCATGATTGGTACCATGCAGCACCACATCAAAACCGGCATCCACCTCAGCCACTCCCAGCTCATAAGGAGAGTTAAAGCAGGGATACCCGGTCAGCCCCATTTGCGTTCCGCCCAATATGGTCTCCTGATTCACCAGTGCCAAATCTGCCCCTTCGATTTTATCCTCCACATGAACAAACAAATGTTCAAAATTGTAAGTGCCATCCTCCTGTAGTCCGGACTCCATCACACGCTCATGCATCAACATATCTCCCACCATCACCAACTGAATGGTAGGTGGCTCCGGGGTAGGAGTAGGTTCGGGCGTGGGCTCCGGTGTCGGTTCCGGGGTGGACGTAGGCTCCGGCGTAGGAACAGGTGTCGGTTCCGGTGCAAACACGTTCTCTGTTTCTGCTGCGGTCTCCTGTGAAGGCACCACCTCCGTTCCCGACACTGCTTGACCGGTCACTGTAGCATTCATACCTTTCTGAATGCCCTCATTCCCCACACTCTTTGTACTTTCTACTGCACCACATGCAGTAAACATCCACATCAATAATCCGCAATATAGTCCTAATAAATTTCTATACTTTCTCATAATGCATCCTTTTACTTCCTAATACCTTTCACCATATCCTCCACCATTTTCTGGCGTTTCATGGCTTCATACATATTTTCAAAAACATCCTGAAAGAGAAAAGGTCTTTGCCACTTACTCTCTATTCCCCTTCAAGCTTTCTACCATATCCACCTTAGACACCTTGCGTCTTAGCAGGAATAAAGAGCCAAAATAACTTAGACAAGCTAAAACCGCAGTATAAACAAAGCTTTGAGGTGCAATATATGCCTTCGGCAATACTCCGATAAACTCTGCCAAAAATGCCATGAACCAGTTTGTAGAAGCAAATACGAAAGGAATGCTGACCAGAAAACCGATTGGTAACAATATATGATTCACATTCAACACAATCTGATTAATCTGCTTGTCTCTATACCCCAAAACCTTCAGCATAGAAATATTTCCTCTATTCTCGGACACAAGCATATTCACTGCTACATATATGGATGCTACACAAATGATTGCTCCCATTCCAATTAAAAAGTATACCATTACATTCATCTGGTTTGACATATTTTGAAACTGTTCCTTGGCATCAGACTTTTTGATAGTCTGAATAATCATGCTGTCCGGTATATCCAGTGCTACATCACTCATAATCACATTGCTGACAGTTTCCTGAATTTCCATGATTTCAGCAGCCTTTTCTCTATTACAAAATACTGCATTCTGCATATCATTGTCAACCACTCCGGCAACTGTAATCTCCACCTCTTCCAGTGTCAAAGGATTACAAAGCGTGATTTTATCTCCGGTCTGAACCTTTTGCAACATGGCAAAAATACTGGTAACATAAAATCCGTCCTCAAAACTGATATCCTTTCCGTCCACATCCTTCAGGTCCAAATACGGGTTAGCATCTGTAGTACCGATGATGCTGAACTGCTCCCCTGCCTTATTTTCCATAGTGGACATAATAACAGGCTCACCGCCGTATTCTGCTCCTTCTACCAGTTCTTTTAACACATATTGATATTCAAAGCTACCCATTTCATCCACCATACTTTGCTTTGTATTATCCATGGTGTCTAAAAAGCTGTATCCCAAAAGGGCTATATAACTTCCTAAGAAAATGCCTAAGAATACCACAAAGGTTCTGGATGGATTTCCAATCAAAGAACGAAAAGCATACTTGATTCGAAAAGATATTTTCTTTTTTACTAACATCTTTTTATAATTCTTTTCTCCCTGCTCAGAGTTTCCGTTTAGCAGAAGTACCGTATCCTTTTTCAACAGTTTATTTACGGAACGCATTGCCGCCAATACATACATAATGGTTGGAATGAGGATACCCAAAACTGCAGCCACCGGATTTAGATGACATTCAATTCGCATAGGTTCATAATCTGCCAGACATACCTCGCCAAAGGGTTGTGCAAATAGGGCAGAAAGTATTACTGCCAATACGCCTCCGAACAAACCGGGTATCATGGCAAAACCTGCATAATGAAGCATTAATTTACTCTTTTTATAGCCCAGCGCAGTTAATGTGCCAATCAGCTTTTGCTCCGACTTTACCTTTCGATTAATTACAATACTCACCAACACCACTACCACTAAGGGCATAACTACCAAAATAATATAAGATATGACAGTAAACATTTCTGCCTGCATCTTCACCATATCAATTCGCATATTCTCCTTGGCTGATATGTAGGTTCGCATATAATAGTTCTCGTTTATCTCTTTACGAAACTCTGCCTGATTATCCTTCTCATAACAAACCAGATAGAGACAATTATCACTTCCTATCTGTTCATACTCCTCATCTGTTACATATGCCAGAAAAAATGTAGTAACATTCTTGTAGGAGTCTCCTTCATTCTGAAGCATATACAAATAATCCGGTCTTTGGAAGAAGCCTGTTACCGTATACGCCTTATTTCCGATTGTTATGGCATCCCCTAAAGATACCTTATTGAATACTGCATACCCTTCCGAGATAATGACCTCATTATCCTGCTCTGCATCCTCTCCTTCTGTTACACTGTACAGATTTATTTCCTTCGTCTTCTTAAATACTCTGGCAGTGGTACCATCTGTTTCTATATTACTGTAATACTGAGGCTCCAGCTTCACAGAATACTCTTTTTCCAATGCTTCTATCTCCTCTTCCGGAATAGGAAGATATGTAGTGAAGTTAGCATCCTCCAAATTTTGAGAGACAAAGAAGTCATCACCAAATTCCCAAATAGCCTCACCGGCAATATTCATCATAAAGAACAAAAACAAAGTCATTACCGTTAATACCATAGCGGAAACATAAAAGGACAAATTACTCTTTATGCTTCGAAAATATCTTTTATTCAATTTCATATCCATTCCCCCTTAAAGCATCAATTCTGCAGCAGACTTTTTATTCGGGTTCAGCTTGTTTTCATGTGCCTTACCATCCTTAATATAGATAACTCTGTCTGCCATTTCTGCAATAGCTTCATTATGGGTAATAATGACTGTTGTGGTCTTATACAGCTTATTTATCTTTTCGATGAATTCCAATACGGATTTAGAGGATTTCGTATCCAATGCACCGGTTAATTCATCGCACAAAAGCAACTTTGGATTTTTAATGATAGCTCTGGCAATGGCAACACGTTGTTGCTGACCACCGGAAAGCTCCTTAGGAAAACGATAGCGATATTTCTGCATTCCCATTGCCTCTAACACTTCTTCTATATCCAAGGGATTTTCAGAAATATCCGATACCACTTCAATATTTTCTGCCACTGTCAAGTCCGGTATCAAGTTATAAAACTGAAAAACAAATCCTACATCTTCCTTACGATAATCCGTCAACTGATTATTCTTGTAACCGGAAAGTTTTCTGTCTCCAACAATGATTTCCCCCTCATCCAAATGGTCCAAACCACCCAACATATTCAGCAAGGTGGACTTACCGGAACCGGAAGGTCCTAATATCACACAAATCTCTCCCTGTTCAATTTCCAGATTTGCATGATCCAATGCATAAACAAGAGATTCTCCCTCTCCATACTTTTTCGTCGCGTTTCTCAAAGCAATAAACATCTTTCCTTCCTCCTATTTCTATGAAATACAAAAATTGAAATATAAAAAACCCAAGTACAGCTTCTAAAACTATACTTGGGTACCATTTATTCACATATGGACTTCATGTATAGTTTCTGCTATACATGAGTCTCGCAATTTAAAACAAGCCAGACCGAAAGGTCAGTATGTTGACTTGCTACGATATACGCTTGCTACTCCCTCATGGGATTTTTTATTGTTAATACTTTAACACTCGTTTTTCTTTTTGTCAACCCTTTTTGAAACTTTTTATCGTTTCTATTTCATATGGTACTTCTTATGGTTTACTTCCACCGCCCTGCACCAGTTCCCCATCCTGCAGCTCCAGCACCATATCACCGGCATCCATGAGGCTGACATCATGAGTAGTCATAACGATGGTTACACTCTCCGTTGCCACCATCTTCTTAAACAAATTTACTACTGATACAGCAGTTGCACTATCCAACTCTCCGGTAGGCTCATCTGCAAAGATAATCTTAGGACGATGTGCCACCGCTCTGGCGATAGCCACACGCTGCTGTTCACCACCGGACAACTCCTGCGGCATGTGGTGCATACGATTACCCAAACCGACCATATGCAGACACTCCTCTGCCCTTTCCCTGCGCCCCTTCTTTACCCCTGCCATACGCAGAGAAAACTCTACGTTTTCATAGGCAGTCATTAACGGTATCAAGGACACAGACTGAAAGATATAGCCGGTCTCCTTCCTACGCAACAATTCACGCTTCTTTTCCGACATCACCGTGATGTCCTTGCCCTGTACCCAGACTTTCCCGGAAGTCGGCTTATCCAAGGCACTCAGAATATTCAAAAGTGTGGTTTTGCCGGAACCGGAACGTCCCTTTAAAATCGTCAGGGTATTCTCCGGTATCTCAAAGGAAATTCCCTTCAATGCCACAAACTCTTTATTCTCCAACACAGAAGCCCCCGGCAAGGGAAAGCTTCTGATGACATTTTCTGCTTTTAACATAATATTCTTTTCCATGGCTTAGTCCTCCCCCAGCTTCAATGCCTTGGTAATGTTCAGATGTGCCACGATTCGGGTCAGTATGAACAGACACACCAACATCACAATAGCAATCACACTGAACAATTGCTGCAAATCACTCTGACTGGTAATCAAAGTCAACGGCAACACCTGGTCGGAAGCCGCATAGGCATTTTGTATCATAGGTACGAACAGTCTGGAGCCCAACAAACCAATACCGGCACCCGCTAATATCGCATAGAGACCGCAGAAAATCTGCTCCAGCAAAAGCATTCCCGTTACTTCACTGCGTCGCATACCCATAGCACGGAGCACACCGAACAAAAGCTCTCTGGAACGAATGGACAGGATAAAGTAAATCAAATACCCCACCGCACACAACAAAAGCACCACTATAAAGCTCATAGTCAGAATACCGTTCGTGCCTTGGAACAGAGTATCACTACGAATATCCTCCTTCAATACATCCAAATCCTTAAACTTGGCAAAATGTACATCCGGATTCTCTTCCACAAACTGATACAGACCATTGGTATTTTCCCCTACCTTCATCCAAATTTCATAAGGATAGGAGCTCCACTCCCTCTGTAGCAGGGACAAATTCGCTACCACCATATACTGATCATTTTCTACCAGCGTACCATCGCTGTTCAAATGATAAGTCGTCGGTTCATAGGAAGGCCAATAGTTGAAAAATCCTGCAATGGTGCAGCGTATCTTTCCGCCGGTATCCTTAGGCAGTTCAATACTGTCGCCCAGACGATATCCCATCACCGTCATAAAATTCTCCGATACCAGCACCGCATTTTCCGAGGTAGCCAGTACATTCAAATATTCATGGAACGGATAAGGCAGCAACCCCTCCTGCATATGAGCTACCTGATAAAACTCACTGGTATGAATACCCAGTACCGTTACCATCTTTTCACTTCGTGCCAGCTCCACCCGCTTACGCAATACCTTGGTGGTTTGGTCTATTCCTTCGATAATGGTGAATCTGCCATAATCCGGCTCCATATATTCCAATGGTTCATCCGCAGCTCTGGTATAGGAATTATCCTTCCACACCTCTCTCAACACCACATCCGCACCATTGATATAGGTAGCATTCAGCTCCGCATTCGCCACAATGGTACGTGCCACAGTGGTATTGTGAATACCCAGCGCCACTGTCAGTACCATAAACAGCATGATAAACTCCTGTCGCTTTCCGCCACGGATTCCTTCAATAAAGGAAACATATGCTGCCGGGCGAAAATGCTTTTTACCCAACACAAAAGCACACTTTAACAGCAACGGACGAATACGCAGTGCCAACAAACCAAAGCCAAACAAAAACAAGGAAGAACTCAAATATAACAACGGATCCAGAGATTCTCCTGTTAAAACCTGCTCCATCATCATGTCCTGATTCTTGGAAAAATTCCAATAACCATACATGGCAATCCCGATACAAATAAAATCCAGACCGATTTTCTTCCACAGGGAAGATTTCCCCGAAGCCTTGGAACGCTTCAGATTTACAATCGTCACCTTACTGTACTGTATTACCGGCAATAATGTAATCAGCAGGGACAATAGCACCGCTGCCAAAGCATACACCGCTACATCCACGGAATACTGTACCTCCAGCATTCTCCTGCCAGCAAACTCCATAAAATCCGTTGCCGTTCCTAACAATGTACAGAACAGCTTCCCCAATGGCAGACCTGCTGCCAAACTGATGCCGGAAAGGATCAGATTTTGCACAAAATACATTCCTACTATCTGTCGTCCCTTGGCACCACGACTCTTCATTACCGAAATTTCACTCTGCTCCATGGACAACATTTGGGAAGAAATCATATAAATAAAAGCTAACAATAGTGCCAGTACCGGTATCTGCAATATCAGCAGAGATGCCTCTACTCGCTTCGCTTTTGCACTATAGTTTTCAATAATTCCTTCATAGGCATTGTCTCCGATGAGGCTGAGACCTTCCCCGGCATTTACCAGCTCCTGTGTCGTCGCTACGATACCCGCTATTTGAGAAGGCTTTATTTTCTCATAATCCCACTGCTCATAAAATACCTTTTTCAAACCATAGGTTTTCTCAGCTTCTTCCCCGGTGAAAAACTCCAGAAAAGTATCTCTGTCCACAAAAACATCTCTTAACAGCTGAGAAGGGCTCTGCACCCAATAAGGATCCGCCTCATTGGCAGCACGGAACATTCCTACGATCTTTACACGCAGAGGCTTCCCGTCCAAAAAGAAGGTTTTCTCCAGCTCATACACCTCATCCAAAAGCATATTCATGGAATCCGCAGCAGTCTCTCCTACGATAACCTCCAAATATTCCCCGTCAATCAATCCCGGCTGGGGCAATCTTCCGGCATAGAGACTGATTTGATTTTCCAAGTCGGTCATAGTAGAAATACGGATGGTTCTGGAAATACGCTCCTCACGCACTATCACCGGGTCTGCTTCCACGATAGAAGTACTCAGATGCTGTATTTCTCTGGCAATGGGCACACCCATCTGCGTATTCACATAATTCACATATTCCGCGATTCGATTATAATCCTGACTCTCCTTGCTCTTACTGCGGTTATGGGTAATGGTCACCATAGCCGGCCAGGTTCCCTTAGTTTCCAGATAAGTATCAAACTCATCTGTCAGCATACGCTGAAAGGATGATGTACGGTACATAGGATAACTGGTAGATACCGCAATCAGCAAAATATTACCTATGAGCAGACATAACACCATCCACTTTTTATGTATCATTTTTTGTAATATCAAAGTGAGCATCTTTTCCCCCAATTAATCCCTTAAAACAATCTTCATACCGGCTTCTAAGCCCTCATACACCCAGTAATACTGGTTATTCTCACCACCCACCAGAAACTGCTTTTTTTCCAGTGTCTGGTCTTCGTGTAATATGGTCACAAAATACTTCTGATTCTCCTTGGTTACTGCCTCCTTTGGCAACACCAGAACATTTTTCATGACATTGGTGGTACCGGTAACTACGAATTTCCGGTTCTTCATCAAATCTGCCATATCATAATCACCTGCGATTTTGGTTCTGGTCTTGTCCCAGTTTCCATACAAAACCTTTCCCAACGCACTGACCGCCTTCACTTCATAAGGTGTCGCCAAACGCAAATCCCCTGTCAACATTTGCAAATCCATTCCATAGCCATAATGCATGGTTTCATCGGTAAACTCCAACATCAGCTTGTCAGACGGTGCCATACTGCATATCCAATCACCGTTTCTCAGCTCCTGCCCGGCTTTCAAATCCGCTACCGCCAGCACAAAACCTGACTTCGGTGCCACGATTTTATTGATGTCAGCATTCTTCTGCATTGCCTCTATTCGTTCCCTATAGTCTGTCAGCTGCTTTTCATAAGAGGATACCTTCCTGCTATGGTCCAGCTCCATCTGGGCAATTTTAATATTATCTACCTTTGCTATCATTTCATAATGAGGGCTGACATTTGCCACAGCCTCCTCATGCTTCGTAGTATACTCCTCCAGATACTCTGCATATTCCTGCTCCAGACGCAGCAGCTTCAATTGTTGCTCCTCCAAATCCAGAGAACTGGTTTCCATGCTTACCTTTGCCAGGACATCTCCCTTTTCCACATAGCTGTATCTGGAAACTACCATTTCCAACAAATACATGGTACCATCCTCGAATTCCACCGATACCGGGCTGATTTCCACCATATTAATCTTGGCTTCCATATTGGTAATCGGTGTTTCAAAGGTACCATACTCCAGAGTAAATACCTCATACCCATTCCACGTCTGATCTTCTGCGGAAGGTTCCTTCTCTAACAACGACAAATCCAAATACTGGGAGGTATCTACCTGCTGCACCACATTCGTTCCGGAATCCGTAAACAGATTCTGCGGAAGCTTCGCACTACATCCGGTAAGTCCCAATACCAGTAGTCCCGAAGCAAGGAGCAATCCATATTCTTTTTTCCGTAATTTCTGTTTCCACTTATTCAAGGAATACTTCATCTCCTTCCGCCAAGCCGTTTCTCACTTCATAATACAAACCATCCGTTATGCCGGTTTCGATATATACCTTTTCCCGCTCATCCCCTCTTTTTACATAACAGTAACGTTGGGTTCCCTCATTTACCACTGCCATATGGGGAATTCGCAAAACATTTTCTCTAAAATCTCTCACAATACTCAGCTTCACCGTCTGTCCGAATTCAAAGCTTCCATCCGGCTGAATTTCATAGGTAGAGTAGGCAGTTCCTTCTCCTGCCATTACCTTACTATAGAGCTCCTTGTCCATAGGAATATACTCTGCCTCATACTGAGTACCATTGATAAACGCATATACCCCATGAGACTTATCTATGATACTGCTGCCTACATATTCACTGACCACCAGATAACGCCGGGTATCTGCGATTGCCACAAAAGGTGTGTTTTCATTCACACGGTCTCCGCCTGCCACGGAACGCAGCTCCACCACCACACCATCAAAGGGAGCCTTTATGACATTTTTGTTTAAATCCTTCTTCAGGGCATCCAGCTGCTTTTGCAAATAAGGCAGCTCCAGTTCATAACGCTCCGTCAACTGCTTCTGCTCCAGCTGATTGGTTTTCAGACTTCTGTCCTGCTGCCCCAACTGCTTACACAGTCTCGTATAATCCGGCGACAAATACTCCTTCATGGACAAATACAAATAATTAATGTCCATCTCCGCCACAATCAGTGCTTCCGAATTTTTCAAGGTCTGCAGCTGATAATCATAATTCTCCGTCAAGGTAGCAATACGCTCCTCCAAATTCGCAATCTGCTCCTTCATGGCTGTAGTATCGGTTCTGGCCAAAACCTGTCCCTTTTCCACAGCTTCTCCTACGGCCACCCGATAATCCAGAAAAGTACCATCTCCCTTAAAATACAATTCTTCCACATAAGGAGTCACCACTCCGTCATACAAATCCTTTTTCACCACATCCCCATAAGTCACCTTTGTCACCTGTGCTTCTACCATAGGATTGCTGTTATTCACTGCTACCTGTGCCACCACTGCCATAGGTTCTTCCCCGGTCTGTACACTGCAGCCGGTAAGTGTCAGCGCCAAAAGTGTCATGGCAACAGGCATTATTCTATATTTTCTTTTTCCCAAGCTCATAGTTTCCTCCTGCCACTTACTTCAAAATCACTCTGTCACCCTCAGAAAGACCACTGACAATTTCCACTATACCATCTCCCCAAAGACCTACTTCCACGAACTGCATGCGTCGTACATTATTTTCGTCCAAGGTATACACATAATATTTATCCTGAGAAGAATGGACAGCGTTATCATTCAGGTAAAGTGCCTCTTCCTTCTCGTCAATAATTAATGTAATTTTTCCTAAAACCACATTATTGGGGTCATAATCTTCATCTAACAGCCGAAAATAAATTTCCTCTCCCCATTCTTCCCTTCTGGCAGGCACTACCGTATACTCCCTCTGACGATTTCCCAAACCGCAGACTATGGTATATTCCTTATCCTCCTGCAAATAAGGAATTGCTTCCACATTCTTGGAATAATACATCTTGGACTCCGGATCATAAATTCGCATAATGGTAGTTTCCTTCTCCGTCAAGGCACCTTCCAGATTGCTCCTTACGAAACTCATTACACCGGACATTGGGGCACGCAGCTGTCCGCTGTGAATATATTCTTCATACTCCTGCAAACGCTTCCGTTCAATATACAGCGTATCCTCTGCATTCTGAATACGCTTCCCATAAGACTCTTTCAGCTTCTCCTGCTCCTCCTTCATGGACTTCTTGTCTTCATCCGTCATCAAGGTATAGCCTTCATACCAAATCTTTGTCTGCTCCAGTTCAAAATCTCTCTTCTCTATTAATTGCTTCAGTGCCAGTTCATCCACGGCAATCTGATATCGTAACTGTTCTGCCTTCTGCTCTGTGCTTTCCACATTTACACTGGCCAAAACCTCTCCTTTTTTCACCGAGTCCCCTTTTTCCACCAGAACCTCTGTAATTACCTCTTGGTCAATGTCAAAGCTTACCTCAACCTCCTGTGTCTGGGTATAGGTACACTGTATAAACATCACCTGCTGTACCGGTCCTCTCATTACCGGCGTCAGTTCATAGGTAATCGCCTGTGAGGTGTTGTTCTGTATTTCCACCTCTTTATTTACTACCTCCTGCTCCTGACATCCGGTCAAACTCAAACAAAAAAGGAGAGAAAGCAAGGCACAGCTTCTACGGTTTTTTCCCCTACAAGTCATGACCTTTCCTCCTCTCTTACTATCACAAAAATACAATATGATTCAGTATACCATGTTATTGCCAACCATTCTAGTATTTTTCTATCGTATTTCTGTATATTTTAACGCTTTGTGAATAGATGTATCCACTGTACGATACGCTTTCGGAACACAATCAATAGCACTCCCAAAAGAACCACCACCGGCAACCCTACAAAGGTCAGGAATTTCGTATTTCCCCACGGCACCTGTAATAACAGACATATCACCAATAATACCATGATAACGGCATTGGTAACCATTTGATAACGATTCATGGATTCCTGTTTTTCTTCCAGCTTCTCCCGAAGCATGATCTGCTCCTCCTTCAACCGGTTAATCATCTCCGCCTGCCTGCGAAGCATACTGTCTCTATCCTCCTGCTCCTCCTTTATCAGCTTTTCCATCTGCTGCTTATATGCAGTTCTTTCATTCTTAAACATTTCCAACTGATGCAGAAAACGCTCCATCATCTTACTCATATTCTGCACCGTATTTTTTTCCAGAAGCTCTCTTTCCTTTCCATTGCTCCGCTCTAATTCCTGCACATATCCCCGCACAGCATTCTTGTAATCCTCTTTCATGAATTTCAGAGATGCCTGTATGTAATCTTCTCTTCGCATCAGACTCATGGTCAGTCCTTCGATTTCCAGCAGGGTTCTTTGCAGACTGTCATGCACTTCCACATTACTGTTCTTTGTCTTCTCTAATAAAACCTGATACTCCTTGATACGGGAAGCAAAGGTATTGCAGGAAGCGATTAAGGTATTCTGCAGCAGCACATTCATTTCCTTGGATTTGCTTTCTATTTCATTGCCAAAGGTAAATCGATATTCCTCCAGCATGCTTCGCACTGCCACAATCAGACTTTCCCTTTCTCTGCTGTTTAACACAGAAACATCCTTAGAAAAGCTGCTAAAACCCTTCTCATAAGCCTGATTAATGTGCTCCAGCAGCTTTTCTGTCTGCTTCAGCTTCGCCGAAATCTGCTGCTCCATAGCCTGCACATTTTCTGTATTCTGCAAGGTCAGGGCACTTAGCTCCTGATTCACCTGGCGATGTTCCTGTAACAGAGTGTTGTACATTCCAAAATCTGCCTTATAGGTATCCAGAGTTTGGGAAAGAGCCTTTACAAAACGCTCTCTATCCTCCTCATTTACAGAATTCACCTGCTTGGAAAATTCTCCAAATATCGTCATATAGCTGTCGTTCATACCGGATATGGTATGATTAATAGCCTCCAGACAGCCATTGACAATGACCCGCAATCCATGGATCTGGGTAACCAGCTCCTGATTGGTTTCCTCATTGTTCTTTACCAGATTGGAAATATCTCTCTGCCCGCTGATGACATAATCTGCTTCCCTATGGATTTTCTCCATAAACACTTGCAGTATCTTCTGATAATCTCCCAGTACATCCTGCAAAAACTCTTTCTTATAACGTCCCAGCTCCCCTAACAGCACAGCACAGAAAGCCTCCCGTTCTTCTTCATTCAGGGAAGCTACGTCTGCGGCATATTTTTCAAATAATTCCTTGCTGTCTTCCGTAATCTCCTCTACCCGCTGGTTCATTTCCTTCAGCTTATTTTCCACGCGAATGCAGAGTCGGTCTACCTTATCACGATTGCTCTCCGTATATTTCTCCAGCTTGTCATTTGTTTGCTTAGTATGATAAATAAGTGCCTCATACTTGGATAACTGATTATTAAATTCCACACTGACCTTTTGCAGATCCTCTAACAACTTATCCATTTCTTCCATGCTGCATCCCCCTTTATCAACCATTCTGTATTAATAGTACAATCGACCGTCTTCCACAACCTTTATATGCCCCTCTGTCACATCCAACAGCGACACTGCACAATTCTTGTGTACCCCTTCTCCCCAAAACTCTGCCAAAGGCGTATTTCGCACATTTGCCAACACTGCCTTCAGGGCACAACCATGGGTTGATAATAGTATGGTCTTGTCCTGATACTGTTTTGTTCCTATCAATTCCTCCAGAAACTCCCCTGTCCTCTCTAATATAGAAGAAAAGGATTCTCCTCCCGGCGGTGTCTGATACTTCTGCGGAGCCGTGAAAAAATTCATAAACTCCGTATCCGGTATGGAATACCCCTCCTTTGCAAAGCAAAGTCCCTCATACTCTCCGAAACTGATTTCCTGAATTCGTTCCTCCACCACTATCGGAATATTTCTGTCTCCTCTTATAATTTCGGCAGTTTCCCTCGCTCTCTTTAAGGGTGAAGTGAAAATCATGTCAAATTTTACATCTTTTAGTCCTTCTGCCGTCTGATACGCCAGCTCCCTGCCATAGTCATTCAGCTCTATATCTGTACGTCCCTGCAAGCATTTTCTTTTATTTTGGTCTGTTTCTCCATGTCTGATTAAGTATATTTTCATCCTCTGTCATCCTTTCTATGTTCAAAAGAGAAGCATCACTGCTTCTCTTCCCATTCCAATCCCCGTTCATAACGTGCGAAATATTTATCCAAATAAATCTTGTGAGCCACTGTCACTATAGTATTGCGAAGCATAATCTTCGTATCATTTTTGCTTCTGCCGATTTCCTCCATATTTTCCTTCAGACCGAATACATAATGCAACACATTTTCCAGCTCCAGGCAAAAATAACTGTATGCCGTACGGCTGTCATACTTCTTCATCTTCATCTCAATCAATAACTGGATATCCTCCAGTGACAATACACTCTTGGCCACTGCTATAAAAATCAAATAGGCAATCTGCTCCCGATAATATTGCTTCTTTATGGGATTGTCTATCAAACCCTTTTTCACATAATTCCCAATCATGGAACCGGTAATATTAATACTTTCCAAAGGCTCCAGATATTCTGCTATATATTTCGTCACCTGCTCCAAATAGAGACCCACATTAGGTATCGCCTCGTATTCCGGCAGCTTAAAGTCTTTTATGGATTCTGCAATTTCTTTTCTGATTTCCTGCATATTTCCACCTCCGTTACCCAATATATTATCATAGCACCCATGTGACTTCAAGCAATTCTTTTTTCATCGGGTTTTAAAAACCTCTTGACGCGACTTAAAAAACGGTATATGATACTTTGTAAGAACACTTAAAGGAGTTTCCTCATGAATTTATCAGAAGTAAAGATAGTAGCTGACTCTTCAGCTGATGTATTAAACCTTGAACAGATTGCTTATGCAAATGCCCCTTTGGTAATCCGTACCACGCAAAAAGAATATGTAGACAATGCAGAGTTGGATGTTGCTCAAATGGTAAAAGACCTGCTTTCCAATACAGAACAAACTACTACAGCCTGCCCCGGAGTAGGAGATTGGATAGACGCTTTCGGGGATGCGAAATACGTATTCTGTGTTACCATTACCAGTGGTCTTTCCGGAAGCTACAATTCCGCTATGACTGCCAAGCAAAATTATGAGGAAGCTCATCCTGACCGCAAGGTTTTTGTCATTGATTCTCTTTCTGCCGGTCCCGAATTAAAACTCCTTATTGAAAAAATTCGTGAACTCGTACTGGCAGGTAAGGAATACGAAGAAATCTGTACTTCTATTAAGCAGTACATGGAGCATACCGGGCTGATTTTCTCACTGGAATCCGTCCGTAACTTGGCGAATAACGGTCGTGTCAGCCACTTGGTTGCCGGTGCGGTAGGTATCTTAGGCATCCGCATCTTAGGTCGTGCCAGTGCGGAAGGTACTTTAGAGCAGATGTACAAATGCCGTGGTGAAAAGAAGGCACTGCCTACTTTATTGAAAATGCTCCATGACCACAACTTTAACGGCGGTAAGCTCCGCATAGGTCATGTTTTCAACGATCAGGCGGCTTTAAAAGTAAAAGAAATGGTATTAGCAGATTATCCCAATGCAGATATCGAAATATATCCTCTGAGAGGATTATGCAGCTTCTATGCTGAAAACGGCGGTATTCTGATGGGTTACGAAAAGGAATAATAAAAAGCTGATGCATCCGCGATGGAAGAATCACAGGTGCATCAGCTTTTTTAATATCTTTAGTAATTCTCTTTTCTGATTTCGAAATATGCCTGAGGATGATTACATACCGGGCAAACCTCCGGTGCTGCCACACCTACTACGATATGACCACAGTTGCGGCATTCCCAAATCTGAACACCACTCTTCTCAAATACCTGCTTAGTCTCTACATTGTTCAGTAATGCACGATATCTCTCTTCATGTGTCTTTTCAATCGCAGCCACGCCACGGAACTTAGCAGCCAGCTCATGGAAACCTTCCTCATCTGCTTCCTGTGCCATTCTATCATACATATCCGTCCATTCGAAGTTTTCGCCTTCTGCAGCACTTAAAAGGTTCTCTGCTGTAGTTCCAAGTCCACCCAACTCCTTGAACCACATCTTCGCATGTTCTTTTTCATTATCTGCAGTCTTTAAGAAAAGCTCTGCAATCTGCTCATAACCTGCTTTCTTTGCCACAGATGCAAAATAGGTATACTTATTTCTTGCCTGAGATTCTCCCGAAAAAGCTTCTCTTAAGTTTTGTTCTGTCTTGGTTCCAGCATATTTGTTTGCCATAAACAATACCTCCTGATTTATAAATTCCTAATAAATTCTGCCCCATATGAGCTGTTTTTATTATAATCTTTTGGCAGGTACCCTTGCAAGTAAAAAACTCATAAAATTTATAAAAGCTTACTGAAATTTTACCGACCTTGCCAGCTTCAATATATCCTCTTTGCTAAAGTACTCCTGATTCAGAAATACTACATACGCAAAGTCACTCTCCGGTTCTGCCAAAAATACATACCAATAGTCCGTGATATTCGGTACCTCTTCTACACTGATACCATGCTTTTGGGCATATTCTTCCACCTCCTGCATGGTGAACACATCAAACTGATAATGATACAAAAGTGCCGACTTGTCACAAACTTCTACCTCTTCCAGCAGTTCCCCACCGGCATGATTCATCAGCCAGTGAAAGTTTGCCAACCGGTTATCTGCAAAGGCGGCACGTCCCTCCATAGCTCCATTCCCGGTGAGTGCCGTCTTTCCTACCCCTCCCGGTGCATACCATGCTTTGGGTATCCATTCTCCGTGAGGATTTTCTTCATAGTCCTCCATGAGTATCAGACTTCCTTGGAAAATATCATTCATTCCCATGTCATAAGCACCTAAATATGTACCCTCCGGCAGTTCCAAGGTTAATTCCTGCGTAATGTCATATTTCTTTACCAGAAACTCCTCAATATCCATAATCGGTACTGCTGCCGCATGGCGATAATCATTGCTGTACAGCATCAGGGCATCTCCTGCCGTATTTTCATAGAGTATCACTTCAAACAGCTGATTGGGGGCATTACCATATTCCTGAGCATTCAAGGGATTCCAATAATTCGCCCGAAGGGTATAGCTCTTTCCCTCATACGCCAAATCAAAATAATAACTCCAGGACAAAGCATCCTCCTTGTAACTGCGCCCAATATTACTAGGTAGTAGCCCATCCTTCTTCACATAATCCTCCATGGTTTCCGCCACCTTATCTGCCTTACACAAGGCAATTAAATCCTCCATGGTGAATTCTGCGGTTATGGGTTCCGTGAGAGGCGATGGGGTAGCTTCCACTGTGTTGTTGTCAACGGAAGGTTCTTCTCCTTCGTTTTCCTCCGTCAAAACCGGTTTTGTGATTGGTACCTGTACTGCACTTTCCGGCAGCAGGTCTGAATTCTGCTCCACCTTTGAATTGTCAGATTTTGCTTCTCCCACTACAGCCACACTGTTTACCTGCTCCAAAGTGGTCACCTCATTATGCTTGGTCAAAAAACCTACTGCCAGCACTACTACCACCAGAACAGCTACCACAGAAACGATTTTCCACACCTTTTTGTATTTCACAATATTCCGAATTCTGGTCTTTACATTTCCCTCTCCAAAGGCTAATGGGGCACCCAGAAGTCTTCTTTTGCCGGATGCCAGCTGCAAAAGAGCTGTAGCATAATCCTGCTTCTTGTCAATCCCCAGTCTCGCTATGGTCTCTTCATCACAAGCCATTTCCATATCTTTTCCAAAGAAGGCAAACGCCACCCAAACAAACGGATTGAACCAATGTATGATACTAATCCCGAAAGCCAGCATCTTCTTGAGAGGATCTTTCTTACGGATATGCGTCCTTTCATGCTCCAGTACATAATGCAGGTTTTCCTGCTTCATAGAGGAAGGCAGATAAATCCTAGGTCTGAAAATCCCGAGCACAAAGGGACTGTCTATATCATCTGCATAATAAATATTCTCCGATACACAAATACTGCAAAGAACCTTTCTTTTTAATTTTCCATAAGAAACCATGCTATATACCAAGATAGATACCAGTCCGACCAACCATAGCACTGTAGCCGTCCGCAACAACAACTCCACAAATTCCATGGAATTTCGATTTATAGGCGTAATCGTCGTAACGTCCTGCCGGTGCAACTGTGCTGTACTACTATCCGAACCATTCGTCAGAGGTTTCTCCTGCAGAGCTCCCATATTCACTACCTGCTCGTTGCTCTCCTCCCTTGGAACATTCTCTCTCCACTCTTCGGTCTGTATTATCTCTTCGCCCTTCTGTTCCAATTCATATTGTACATGCTGCACCACTGTCTGTACATTATCCATCTGCCGAGACTCCATTACTTGCCAAAAGCTGAAGGAGCTCTCTATTTTCCAAGGACATACCATCAGAAAATAAGGGATAATCCACAACAGCATCACATACTTTTTCGGTACATGTAATCTGGAAAAAAATAATCTTACCAAAAGTATCACGCATATTACAATCGCTGCCTGCACACTCATAATTCCAAGCTGAACTATCAATCTTTCCATGCCTTCCTCACCTTTCGCAAAATCCACATCAATAACCACCGCTTTTCAGTATCTATTTGCTCTCGTCAATGATTTTCTTTAGTTCTTCTATCTCCGAATCGCTCAATCGCCTGCCTGCAGTAAATGCTGCTATGAAGCTCGGCAGTGAGCCGGCAAAGGTATCCTCCACGAACTGAGTACTCTGCTTCGTCAGAAACTCCTGCTTGGAAACCACCGAAGTCACCACTCCTCCGTCATTACGAAACAAGCCTCTCTCACATACCCTCTTCAAAATCGTATAAGTAGTAGACTTCTTCCAGTTCAGCTCTTTTTCGCAAAGCTTCGCCAATTCTCCCGAAGGCAATGGCTCGTTGCTCCAAATAATCTCTGCAAACTTCATCTCCACTTCACCCAAACGATACTCTATCATATACTCATATCCTCCTATGTTCCGGCAGCTCCTGCCTCCCCATACCTTCCTCTAAAAACAAAATCTACTAGCTGTAGACCTATCTTTATTCTACAGCTAGTAGACCGCACTGTCAACCTATATAATTCTTAAGAATATTTTATTTTTTCACCTTCTACACAAATATTACAACAAATACTTTCCTATCCCTGTACCACCTTATTCAACTGCTCTGACAGTCCCTTAATCTGCTCCACGATATCAGCCAGACCTGCTGCCGCAGCACTGTTTTCCTGAGTGGCAGCAGTCACCTGCTCCACTGCTCCGCAATTTTCCTGCGTGTTGCCACTAATATGCTTCATATTCCCTGCCACTTCACTACTCTTTTGCTGAATCACTTCCGCCGCCTTGTCAATGGCCAGAATTTGTCCTACCATTTCCTCATTGGATGCAGTGACCAAAGCCGCTGATGCATTGGCTTTTTGAATACTCTCCATTCCATTCTGTGCCATGAAGGAACTCTGTTCCATTGCAGCTACTGCATCCTCCGTATTACGCACTACCTGATGCACAATAGCACCGATGCCTTCCACTGCCGTTTTCGTCTGCTCGGCAAGCTTCTGAATCTCCTCTGCCACTACTGCAAAGCCCTTTCCATGTTCTCCGGCTCTGGCTGCTTCTATACTGGCATTCAAGGCCAATATATTGGTTTTGCTGGAAATGCTGGTGATGGTATTCACAATACCGATGATTTCCTTAGACTCCTCACCCAGCCTTTCAATGATATCCTTACAAACAGCCGTACTTTCATGAATCTGTTCCATATTCTCCGTAGCTTCAACCATACGCTCCTGATTTTCCTGAGTATTCTCCCCTATCTGTTTTGCCAAAGTAGCGGTCTTATGATTCATGGTACTCAGCTCATCCAACAATGCTGTGATATCCTGCATTCTGCTATCCGCATGCTCCATAGCCTCTGTATTTTCCAGAGAGCTCTGTAATAATCTTTCCGCCTCCTTGGCAATCTGTTGATTGGAACATAGAGTAGTATCGGTAATCCCCGCCAGCTCTGCTACCATTTCCACCATGGTATCGGAGGTCTGTGCTGCATTTTCCTTCATATTCTGCATGCGCTCCAGCATTTCCTTCTGTTCCTCTGCCCCCATCACATTGGAAAGAAGTGCCGCAGTTCTCTTACAGAGCATAGTGAAAATCGCTGCAATAGCAATTAATATCAACGCTCTGGGTAAAATACCAAAAATAACTACACTCTTCATATCCATGAAATTATCATCCTGAAGTGTCTGCAATCGAAATGCCAAAAGCTGCCCTACAGAAACACCGGCTACGGTAACAGCAGTAGCAACAATATTCAACTTCTTGGAAAAATATAAGCTGGCAATCGCAATCGCATACACATACAATACCACAACATGATAGGTCAATGTAGTGGTACATACCGTTACAAATACCACCGCACATAGGGTATTCACATACTTCACCCACCAGCCCTGTTGCTTACAAACGTTTACTAAAATCGTAGGTATCCACATACACACCGAACCGGCCACAAAAGCAATGGTCATAATGGTCATGTCCACGATAAATATCCCTACCACATTCAAGATATACACCAGCACGAATATCAAAAAGGTTATCCGCATCACCTTTGCCACCAGTTTATTAGCCTGCTTTTCGTTCTCTCTCAATACTCCGTTTTCCATACTTAAATTCCTCCTTTATCCTTATTTATCTGTGGAACCAATACTATCATGCACCTGCTTTACCTTATCACGAATGTCCAAAAACACCTCTACCAATATAGGTTCAAAATCCTGACCGCTTCCTTCCAGGATAATTTCGAAGCATTTTTCCATAGGCAAAGCATCCCGGTAACAACGCTTTTCCGACACAGCATCAAATACATCCGCAATGGCCATAATCCTTGCACACAATGGTATCTCCTTGCGTTTTAGCCCCTCCGGATAGCCTTTGCCGTTCCACTTTTCATGATGGAAACGTGCCACTTCATAGGCCATTTGAGTATATTCTTTATTCGTCAAATGTCCAAAGGTCTCCTGAACAATCCTGCCTCCGCTCACCGTATGCTGCTTCATTCTCTCAAACTCTTCCGTTGTCAGCTTCCCTGGCTTTTGCAGGATAACATCCGGCACCGATATTTTACCAATATCATGCATTGGTGCCGCTTTGCACAAATTCTCCACATACTCTTCTGTTAACAGTTCCTGATAAAATCCTCTTTTCTTTAGTTCCTCTGCCAGCAACCTGACATAAGCTGTGGTTCGCTTAATATGTCCCCCCGTGCTACCATCCTTGTTTTCCACCAAAGTGGCAAAGCCCATAATCATTTCATCATGATACAAGGACAACTCCTCTTTAGCTCCCAACAAATTCCCCAGCAAGGAAGTGGTTCTACCGCAAAGCATGGTAAAAATCGCCGCTACAGCAATCAGTATCAATGCTCTGGGTATCACTCCATAAACAATCATCCTGTACAACTCTGTGAAATTATCATCGGTCACAATATCCAAATAGAACGCCAATATCTGCCCCAAGGAAACTCCCACAACTGTCAATGCGGTTGCTAAAATATTTAATTTCTTTGAAAAATAAAGACTGGCAATTGCGATAGGATACACATAAATTACCACCACGTGATACGTTAAGGTAATGGTTACCAGCATCACAAACAGAATGGCACAAATTACGTTTACATATTTGATGTACCGCTTCTCCTGTTTCAAAATGTTCACCAGCAGTGTAGGTAACAAAAGCAATATTCCACCACCTATGTACGCCATTGTCATGATACCAATATCTACTATAAATATCCCCACTACATCCAAAAGATAGATGAGTGTGAACACTGCAAAAGTAATCCGCATCACCTTGGCAACTATCCGATTGGCCTGCTTCTCATTTTCTATCAAAATCCCTGTTGTGTCTTTCACTATTTCGTCTCCTACTTATTATAGCATCTTCATCATATCGGGCCACCACATTCTGTAGGACTTTCTCACGACAAAGTTTCTGCAAATATCCGTTTCAAAGCTTCATGTGGTATATCCTGCTTTAAATAGATTTGCAGCATTCCCTTAGGTGTAATTTTGTAACCTGCCAATTCTTCCTTATGCTGAATTACTGCCTGTGCCTCAATATTAACATGATCCTTAAACGGAATGAGCCTCACAAAAGCTTCCCCTACAGAATAGGTCGGTAATTTTGCCCACAATGTTTCCTCCGGCTCACAGGGAACACTATCCCAAATCATCTGCCGTAAATTATTGTACAATTCAATAATTTCACTGGGATACTTCTCTATATACTCTTTTACCTGCTCATTCATTCGAACAACCTCCACAAATTCATGACAATATATGCCACTTGTAATTTACCGTCCAAACGGTCTATTGAAAGAACCTATCTCTATCAGATTTCCCTCCGGGTCTGCAATATAGCAGGTTCTTTGTCCCCAAGGCTCTGTTTCCGGCTCCAAAACAGAGGTTGCACCTTTGCTGATAGCCTTGGCATATTCCCCATCAACTTCTTCAAATGTATCCACATACAACGCAATCTCTGTATGACCATTTAAGCCCTTTATATACTCATATTTCCGACTGGTCATCTTTTCAAAATCCTTTCTTCCATACAGAAGAAATAAGGTGCCATCCTTCACCAAATACACATTTGAGGTATCTTCTCCTTCCTTAATTTCAAAACCCAATACATCTCTGTAAAAACGTATCATTTTACCCATGTCTTCTACAAATAGTCCAAATCCGTCAAGTCTCATATATTCACACCTCTAATCCATACAGCTTAAATGGGTTGTTCTCCAGCTCCCTTTTATACAGGCTAACTACATCCCAAATATCGAAAAACATATACTTGCACTTGCCGATATATCCCTCCTGAATAATCCCCTTTTGATATGCCATATCCTGTATGGTATACCAGGCTTTTACCGGAGGTTCCCCGCTCTCAATAAACCATTCATCGGAAGGATATTTCCTACGCACTTCCTCATCAGGTTCAAAAATATCACTAATTTCCTTGGGCATAATACCCTCGACATAATGCATTGCCGTCAGTTTATAAATATCAACACCCAAAAGCAACGCCTTACCACCATGATGTATCACATAGTCCAAACCACCTTTTGCAGCTTCCTCTGCATGCAGCCCCCAACCGGAAGTTCTGATGATGCCTTCCCCGGTAATCACATCTGCACGCTGTCGAAAGGTATCTGCAATAATTCCCATGTCCGTTCTGGGTGCATCTGCCGGAAGAACTTTGATTTTTACAGTAATCCCCTTGCTCTTATCCTCTTTAGAAAGCTCCATGGGCGGACTAAGTCTTAAAGCCGGCATAAAAATACTGCCGGTCTCCCCAACACATTCCTGTAGTGCTTCTATCACGGTTTCTGCACCGCCTTCCACATATCCGAAACTGCTAAGGGAACTATGTACCTCAAGAGCCATGCCATTTTGAATACCTATGCTTTTAAATGCCTTTATGAAATCCTGTTTCTGCATGATACCTCCCTCTACCGCCTTACTTCTTCACACACTTCCGATACACTCTGGAGTCCTCTCCACCGATATCCTTCATCATCTGATAGAACTCATACCCATACTTCTCATACAAGCCCTCATGATTAGTGGAAATATAAACATACTCCATGCCATCCTCTGCCGCCAGCACCTCTGCATGTGCCAATAACTCACCTGCATATCTATGTCCGCGATACTCCGGAAAAGTGTACACAAAGCCTATCCAAGGGGTTAGCTCCGTGGGCTGAATATCGTCCTTTTCTGCCAATGTACCAAAGGAAATCAGTTTATCCACTTTCACCAACATCAACACACGGGTCCGCTCTCCGCACATTTTCTTCAACTCATTTTCCTTAAGCAGCTTATATAAAAACTGACCTGCTCCCCAGTCACTTTTCCTTATCTGCTCTAGCCAGTATTCCTGATTTTCTGTACTAAAAAACTCTTTTACTTCTACCATGTTCTTATTCCCTCACTACAACCACCTTCTGCTGCCTCACGTCAATCACCGTTTCCCTCTTACATTTAGGGCAAAACAGCGGAAAGTGTTTTAACTCCGTCTCTTTCCTAATTTGTGTTCTGGTTTTATTGTCACATATTGGACATAATATCCATTGCTTTTCATCCATTATTCATTCCCCATTCTATCCACTCTATCTCTCCATTATAGTAATAAAACCGCAGATTTTCAGTTATTTTCATCATATAAAACTTGTCAAATTTGAGATTTCATGACATACTTATCTTCATATCATATTTTTAGAATAGCTATACCGAAAAACATTCCCCAAAAGGAGATAATCTATGCCAACACCATTGCCACAAGGTCAGGAAATCGTTGTGACCCATATCCACTTTAAAGAACGCTTCCAGATGGATTCCATGCAAATGGCCACAGACCATTTTAATATCGGTATCACCTTGCAGGGACACCGCAGAACCATCACTCCTACACATGCCTATTCCTATCAGGCGGGAGATGTGGCACTGCTACCTCCTTATGTATTTCACCGTACCTTGACAGAGTACGACGAACCCTACGAACGCATTATGATTAAATTTTCCCCCAAATTCGCAGAACCCTTTATTCAAGCAGTAGGAAAGCATGTTTTTCTACGCCTCTATGAAGTTCCGGTATATCACTTTACACCTGAAATTCAGGAGCGATTAAAGCAACAGTTTTTTGACATGCTGGCAGAATATCAGAAGGATACTCCTTATAAAGAGTTTATCCTACAGGGTATGCTCTTTCGCCTTTTCACTACCATATTGGAGGAGCATCTTCCCACTCGACCTGTTATCAATCCCATGCCACTTTCTCCTCAGATTATCAATGCTATCGTTTACATGGAGAACCATTACAAAGAACAGCCTTCTATTGAAGAAGTAGCTCAGTATGCCGGCTTTTCTACCGGTTACTTTTCGCGTCTGTTTCACGCCCAGCTTGGCATGACCTACAGCAATTATTTAAACAATATTCAAATACGTCAGGTACAGATTTTGTTATCCACCACCAAACTGTCCATCATGGAAATTGCCCACGAAACCGGCTATTGTCATGGTGAATACCTATCTGCTCAGTTTAAGAAGAAAACCGGCATGACACCCAGCCAATATCGGAAGCAATGCCTTACCGAAAAAAATACCGTGTTTCTCCCGGATGCGAGTACATAACTACAGTTGCCTTGCCGCCAAACCGGTTGTCAGCTTCTAGAATACGCATTTCCTGTATATATTGCCGATAATACCTCGCTTTTTATTTCATTAATATCCCTTCATCAATCCTTCTCACTACGCTGCAAGTGTAGGGTTTAAACAACTTTGGCCAGAAGTGATATGCTGTAGGATTAAAGCTTTCATAATCCACACCTAAATACTGATAACCTTCCCTATATAACACATTATTTACATAAGCAATCAATCCCTGCATAATCTGTTGTCCCCTATACTGCGGCAGACAATATGCCCCACAGATATTTTTCATATCTGTTCTCTCTGTTAGAAAGGTTTCCCCTTCATCTGCTACCTCGAGAAAAGCAATGATATCCGCTCCCTTTCGTGCAATGAAAATGCGACTGCCATTCTTTTCACGCTCCAAAACCCAGTGTTCAAATTCCTCCTCCGAAGAATACATGAAGCAACAGCTTTCCCCCATGTGATTCTTCAGTTCCCTTCTAAGAGGGCGTATCAATATCGCCTCCTCTGCCGGTATTTCCTCGTAGACAATTCCCTCCGGCAGGATTTCCGGAACTTCCGCTATTCTTCGAATAGCGTCCACACAGCGATGCCCGAAACCGTTATGAAAATATGCTTTGATGGCTTCCGAATCATGCTCATACAGTGCAATTCCATGATACAGCACCTGCTTTACAACCAGCTTTTCTGCCAACTTCTGGTACATCATTTCATAAATCTTTGCACGATTTTCTTTGATACAACCATGAGCGTGAATAGGTGTAAAGGTTCCCTTTGCAGTAGAAGCAAAAGCACCATCCCACGGATTGTAACAACAGATAAACCCTATCAGCTCTTTCCCCTCCAAGGCTGCTACACCCAGTTGATTTTCCAGAAACCAAGACAAATCCGGTAGCTCTGTTATCTCCGGCAATGCCGGAACCATTGACCTTTCTTCCTGATAATTCATTAGCGCCAGCTCTGCCGCGGCCTTTAAATGCTCCGCCTTTAATGTTGTAATATACATATATAATTGCTCCTATAAATCTCTTATAAAAAACATTCCAACGTCATAAATATCTTAAAAATTCCCTCTAATTTGCTGCAGCATATATCCTGCAAAATCCTGTGTAACTACATGATCTTTTTCCATGGCCTCTCCGGTTCTATATTCCGTCAGTGCATCTGAAATCATTTTCTGATATGCCGGAACCGAAATATGCTTCATCGCCCATTCGCCACCTTCTTGCTTTGACACAATTAATTTCTCCCTTTTATAAGCCAACACTCTGCACAAATTCAGCGTCATGTACATAGGATTTGCAAGGATATCCTCTTTTGCTTCTTGAATATCAGACCATATACTATCCATATAAGCCTCGCTACTCACCTCTTCAAAAACTGACCTAATTTCTCTTCCATAAAGCTTTTTCCCTCTGTGGTAAGTAATCGTAAAATGGGCAGCCAAATCCTTATCCACTCCATTCATCCTTTCCACATAATCCTCGGGATTTGATAGATACCAATTTAAGTGCGTAATAGAAAAATGCAGTTCAAAGGGCGTAGGATACATAAATGGTTTACATACAGCTTCTTTCACAATGCTTAATTCCACTCCTTTTTTCGGTGCGTGTTGGTTCATTTTAATGATCATATCCATGTACCGGAGCTTTATTTCCTTCGAAATAACATCCTTCACCACAACCAACAAATCAATATCACTTTTCTGTTCATTAAAGCATCCCATCACCGCTGAACCATGAAGATAGATGCCTGTCAGATTGTCACCCAAAATCTTTTTGCTTTGTATTACAAAATCATTCAATAACTTTTTAAAATCCATTACTCCAAACTCCCCGAGAATTCACCTATTGATAAACTTGTAGGTCCACTTGTTTTCATATCTTTTATTACTTCCGCTATATCTTTACCTGTAATCATTGCAATACATGCTTGACCACAGGTTTCAGAAGTAGGTTGTAGTACCAGCTCCATTTTCTTCTCCTCCAAATCCATATAAATTTACCTTTTCTTGTACATCACCAGTTCCGGATTTGTACCGTTCTCACCATAGGTACATACCAACAGAAAATCCATCCCCGCAACGATACCAAAGCATCTGTCACCACCCAATTCGCACTCCAACTGATTGCCGAGATATATGCTGCTGTCATCCAAAAACCTTACTTTTTCTCCGCCGGGCAGTGTATATTCCAGATTCACAAAGCTTCCCACCAGGGCATACAATTCACGAACAACCGGCATTCCGGGGATATTTAATTGATTAAACTCAGTCATCAATTTCTGTTTAAATTCCTGAAATTGCTCTTCTCCACCCATATTTATGTACTTGGCTATAAAACACTCTTTTCCAAAGGGACAGCCCTTGGTTTCCATGCAGCCTTTACAGTTCTCCCTCATACCACAATTGTTACAATCCGCTCCACATATCGTCATCCTAATCACATCTCCTTACACATAAATAATACATGTTCACAATCCACTAAACCATTCTTCCTGTAGAAATTCGGAGCCGGTGCATACTTATTGGTTGACAAGGTGATACCTGCCAAGCCCCTTTCCTGCACATACGCTTCCACCTGTTTTAACAGTATAGAGCCATACCCCTTTCTCTGATACTCCGGCTTCACAAACATTTCCTCAATAAAGACCTCGCTGTTATTCCACCACACCTTTTCATGTGCAAACAGCCCACCTATGATTATGTCCTCTTCTTCCAATACATAACCTATGAACTTCTGCATATTAAAAAAGTCTGTCAGGTATTCCATTGCCACTTCTTTGCTCCATCTGCACTGCCACATCTCATTGTTATATACACTACAGAGAATATCTGCACACACGTCTATATCCTCCGGCTTCATAGCTCTAATACTCATTCTTTTTCCTTTCTGCTGTACTTATCAAAAAACATCTTCTGCCTTATCTCCTACAAATCCCCTCGACAATAGCCTCCACCTGCAACTCCAGCATCTCTTCCACATGCCTGCTCACAGCTTCATAGCCTGCCGGATTCCCTGCATATCCAAGAGGAACCTGCTTTCTGGCAGTTTCTCCGCCTTGTAACCAGTTTTTCATGCCTTCTCGGTTCAAGGAAGTGGATTTCAGTTCCTTAGCCTTTTCCAAATCTACCAGCTCCAGTGCAAAGTACTTCATCACTGCAGTCTCAAAGGCCCCCGCATGAATATCCAAAAGCCCTGCCTCCCACGGCTCCTGTTCCTCAAACCACTCTTTGGGGTAGGGAGGATTGATTACCAGCAGGAAGTCCTCCTTTCCCTGCCAGCCATGCAGTCCTAAGTCCATTTCCTCCAATACCAGCTTACAGTTCATGGAAAGCTCCTGTCTGGCATGCTTTATTGCCTCTACTATTGCTCTGATATGCACTGCATCTCCATGATAATTAAAGCAATAGACCTCCTCAAATCCAAAGCTCTTCAAATTTTCAAACAGCTCCACCAGCACCTGCTTCATGGTTTCCGTTTTCAAAGAAAAGCTTCCCGGAAAACCTCCGGTACAGAAATTTCCACCCCAATAATAAGGTGGTGCAATGACTGCCTCCTGTCCCCTACTTTTCAATTTGTCCTTCACCATTCTGCACATAGCATAACTCCAATAAATATCGGAGCCTAGCGGAATGTGGGGACCATGCTCCTCTATCACCCCTAACGGAAATAATACCGGTTGCTTTTCTTCCCCGGCCTTCTGAACCTCCAGCCAATTCTCCGTCACCATGGTTCCTTCTAAAATAGATGTGTACATCTTTAACTCCCCCTTTCCAAATAGCCCCATACTCCCTCAGATGCAAAAACGCACAGCAATACATCCAAAAGATTGTATGGCTCTGCGTCTATGCGTCTGGCTCTGTCTTTATTCTTCTTCGTTCATTCCGTTGCTCCATAAACGCAATCCTAATTGTACTTCTGCAAACTCGAACCCTCTACAATATCCAGTGCAGTAACTTGTTTCTCATGCACCTTGTCCCTGTCACTTACCGGGATTACCTGAAATCTGCCGGACTTAATCAGCATTAATGCTCCCTGAAACTCCAAACTCAGCATCTCTGAAATCTCCTCCGGTGTAAAGTGACATACCTTAGCTGCCACCAACACGCAAATACCAAAGGTATGCAACCAAACCTGCTTGAAAATATGTTCTGCTTCCGGTCTGCTCAATGCATAATCTGCCTCCATAAACTGCAAACATACTTCAACCGTATCTCCCAGCTCCTTTACCATATCTTCATAACACTGGCTTTCTTCATGCTCCTGCATATAGAGTATTTGGAACAGCTTCGGTTCCCTCACCGCGAACTCAATCATTTTCACCCCCACCCATTTGAAGGGCGGTGTAAACTGCAGGGCATCCCGCACATGACTTTCAAATTCCTTCATTGCCCTGCCACGTATCTCCTGCTGAAGTTCCTCCATATTTTGGAAGGCTGTGAAGATTGGTGAAGAAGAAGTCCCCAGCTTCTTCGCCAATTCTCTGGCGACCACCGCTTCTATTCCCTGCTCCTTTGCCATCTGAAAGGCAGCTTCTATAATTTCTTCTCTGGTATACTTTACCTTTGGCGGCATCTGCCTACACCTCCACAGATATTTTCGATAAAAAACATTCGTTACATAACATATGTTTTATTATAATTCCTGCTTCGTTTTTCGTCAATAGTTTCTTATCTGCTATCTTCCCATTACAGCTCCACCACTCTGGTAGCTATCTTTTCCCGAAAGCGTACATCATGGTCCACTATGAGCATCGTCGGCTGATATGTCAGCAACAGCTTCTCAATCTGCATTCTGGAAAACACATCGATATAATTCAAAGGTTCATCCCAGATATACAAATGTGCCGGTACTAACAGACTGGCTGCTATCAGCACCTTCTTTTTCTGCCCTTCTGAAAAGTCTTCCATATTTTTTTCAAACTGCACACGCTCCAAGTCCAGCTGCCGCAGTATAGCAAAGAATAGTGCCTCATCCAAGCCTCTACTTCTACAAAAAGTTTTTAAATCTCCCTTCAGAGAAGAGGTATCCTGATTGATATAAGAAATCACCAACCCCGCTGCCGTCTCCAAGATACCAGTCTCCTCCATGTTTTCTGCAACATCCCCTATGTTTTCCTGCCCGTTCTTCTTTGCACAGGCTCTCAAAATCGCCTTTATCAGACTGGACTTCCCGCAACCGTTGGCTCCATGCAAAAATACCCGTTCTCCCTGACGCAGCTCCAAGTTCAAGGCTCTGAAAACCTCTTTAGGCTCTACCGCTTCGATGCCCTCCGCCACTGCACTATAAGAAATTCCATAATCTTCTGCACGCACCAGCAATTCCTTATGATGCTTCAAGGGCATAATCTTCAAATCCACCGGGCTCTCAATATCCTGCAGCAAGCCTTCTTTTTCCTGAATTTCTCTATCGATACGCTGTTCCAACTGCTTCACCCGACTTTGCATCTTCTTGGTTTTCGCACCGATATATGCTCGAGTATTCTTACTTCGGTCATGCTCCTTCACCGGGTCAAAGCCTATCTTGGTACGCTCGTTCTGCTCCGCCCAGTTCTTTGTTCTGTCAGCTGCTACATGCAACTTACGGATTTCCCTTTTGTGCTTTTCATTTTCTGCCAACGAAAAGGCATCCTTCTTTGCCTTATTCTCCCACCAGCCGGAAAAGGTACCGCTCTGCACCTCGATGGTACTGCGATTAAGTACCAGTACATGATCAATACAGGCATCCAGCAAATCTCTGTCATGGGACACCAATATAAATCCCTTCTTGGCATTCAAATACTCCTTCACCTGTTCTCTGGACTCTCTGTCCAAATGGTTGGTGGGCTCATCAATGAGCAAAAAGTCATTTTCACCGGAAAATAACACTGCCAACATGACCTTGGTACGTTCTCCGTGACTTAAGGTTTGGAATGGTCGGTACAATATTTCCGCATCCAATCCCAGCTCCGACAGTTCACAAATCACCCTCCACAGCTCACAGCTGCTTTTCCAATCTTCCATCAAAACTGCCGCACATTCCCCCAATTGCTCCTGCTTCACCGGATAGGGGAAATAGTCAAACACCACCGAAGTGCTGATACTTCCTAAATACTCATACTTTCCCAGCAGCAGGTTCAAAAAAGTGGTTTTTCCCTTTCCGTTTCTCCCGATAAATCCCAGCTTCCAATTGGAATCTATAGAAAAAGAAACATTTTCAAAAATATTATCAAAGCTCCCTTCATAACAGAAGGTCAAATTCGTTACATTTATTTGTGCCATACTTTCCTCCGTCCTTTACGCCAAAGCGTAAAAAAAGAATCATCTGTCACCAAATGATTCTGCACTCAACCTCTATCTTTGTACTATTCATAGACCACTTTTCCAAGTCGTCCGTACACACCTTTTGCATTTTACGCACCAAAAAAGAGAGGTTATGAGAACATAATCCACTTTTGGCAACAGGACAATATAGTACCCTTCCCTACGGAAGCATACCAATTACAACGCTCCATGTTATCAAAAGTCGATTATCTTCTCATCCTTTCACCTCTCTCCTTCAAAATTAAACTTATTATAGTCGCTTTTTCCGAATTTGTCAAATGCTACCATTCCTGACGGTCACATCCCATTTTCGTCAGAACGGGCATTCAGCTGCTAGTTTAGCAGCCAAATGCCCAGATTCAAATATCCTGCAAAGGTTAACCACACTAAATAAGGTATCATCAGGTAGCCTGCCGGCTTGGATATTCTATAAAAGCGTATGGTGGTGAGTAATACCAATACCCACAAAAGTATCAACCATAAAAAAGAGAAGAAAAACCACCGGAAGCTAAAGAAAAAGGTAGGCCACAAAAAGTTTACAATCAGCTGATAAATATACAGACTGATGGCTTTACTGATTTCCTGCTTTTCAGCACCGGACGTAAGCACCAGATAGGAAGCCACTCCCATCAGGGTATAAAGTATGGTCCATACCACCGGGAACAACCACCCCGGAGGGGATAATGGTGGTTTCTCCACCATGTCGAAGAGCTTCATGCTCCCTGAAGTCAATAATGCAGATACTGCTCCTACGATTAGGGGTAATGCGATGCATTTTGCCAACAACTTTATATCGATTTCTTTTTTCATAAAAAAAGCACCTCCGTTAATAAATTTATGAGTTCTATCACAAATTTATGCACGGAGGTTTTCCTTTAATGAAAATCAGCAAAGGCTTTCTTTTTCCATCTGCCAGACAGATAAAATAGTGTAGTAACCAATGCACCCATGAGCCATGAACACAGGAGGGAAATAAAAATACACTCCTGACGACCGTTGGGGTATGCTGCACTGGTAGTCAGATAAGCAATACCATATGCTACCGGTATACGTACCACTACAGTTGTAAAAATAGAAATCCACATAGGAGTCATGGTATCACCGGCACCACGCATTACACCGGACAAGCTCTGTGTCACTGCCATAGCCACATAGCCGATAGCAATAATACCCATCATGTTTCGGCTCAGCTCTACCAGTTCTGTAGTATCCGTAAAGATACCCATCAGAGCCTTTCCGAATATCAAAATCAATCCTGTTAAGGTTGCCGATGTAGCCACTGCCAAAATCGTTCCCTGCTTCGCTCCCTGTACCACACGATCCATCTTGCGGGCACCTACATTCTGTCCTGTATAGGTAGTCATAGCAGTACCAAAAGAAAAGTTCGGCAACATGGCAAAACCATCTACACGCATAATAATTACATTGGCTGCAATAAACATTTCGCCGAAGCTATTGGTCAGTGACTGAACCACAATCATAGCCATAGAGAAAATCGCCTGAGTCAAACCGGAGGGCAATCCCAACTGTATTACTCTCATGGCATACATACGCTTCAGCTTCAGGAAGCAAGGCTTCAAATCAAAAATATCCGTCAGCTTCGCTAATCTGCGGAAACAAAGCACTGCGGAAACAGCCTGTGCAATAATGGTTGCCCATGCTACACCGCTGACACCCATGTCCAGATATGCCACAAAAACAATATCCAATATAATATTTAATATAGTCGCTACTAATAAATAAAGTAAAGCCGAAAAGGCATCGCCTAAACCTCTTAAAATACCACTTAAGATATTATAATATGCACTACCTACTGAACCCAAAAAGGAAATCAATAAGTACGACTCACACCAATCAATAATGGTATCCGGCGTATCCAAAAGCTCTAACAGTGGTCTCGTTACGAACAGGGATGCTACCATAACAATTCCTACCGCAATCGCTGTCAACACGATACAGTTTCCTATGGTATAGGAAAGCTCTTCTCTCTGCTTGGCTCCAAAGTACTGGGCTACCATGATACTGGCACCCATACTGATACCAATGAATAAAACCAACAGCAAATTCAAAATAGGACCTGCACTTCCTACAGCAGCCAGTGCATTATCTCCTACATACTTACCTACCACGATACTATCCACTGTACTGTAGAGCTGCTGTGCAATATTTCCAATCAACATGGGAACCGTAAAGATAACAATCTTTCTCCACGGGGTTCCTTCTGTCATATCCGTTGCCTGAAATAATTTCTTAATCCAGTTCAATATAATCATGAGCCTGTTCCTTACTCGAAAGAACACTGCCTGAAATCGGTTCCTAATTTGTTCCATTCCAATTAACCACCTTTTAATCATTACTTCTTATGTACCGTTTCTAATCATACTGTACTATTCTATTCCAATATAAAATAAAAGGCAAGGGGTAAGCTTGCCTTTTTCGAAAAATTATTCTTCTTTCTTTTTCTTACGTTTCTTCTTCTTTTTCTTTTCATTATACATCTTCTCGTCGGTGACATGAACACAATCTTCCAGATAAGTCTTCGCATCCACCTTGAAAATATCATAACCAGAACTCATGGACAGTTCTGCCTGACGCTTACACTTCTGATTGTAATAGTCTACTTCACGGTCTACCTTTTGCCAATATTCAGCAATCTCCTTTTCACTATGTACCATACCCATGACGATAAACTCATCGCCACCGTATCGAACTACATAATACTTCTTCCCTACATTCTGCAGGATTTCTGCTGCCGCATTGATGATATGGTCTCCTTCTTCATGACCATACTTATCATTAATGACTTTCAATCCATCAATATCCACAAAAGACACCTGCAAATAGGTCTGTGAAGACATCAGACACTTTCGTTTTAACTCCGTAAAATATCTCTCCATACCAAAACGATTGTACACACCGGTCAGAGAATCACGGATATACATATCATCCAACCGCTTCATGGCATTCTGTAACATACTCTGTTTCCGAATATTTTCCACAAAATCAGCTATACTAATCAACCAACTCACATACAACTGATTTGCCACCGGAAAACTGCTGTCTACAAATACAAAATAGCCAAAGGTTCTGTCCAAGTAATGCACCGGTGAAAAAATATACAGCTTGCCATTTTCAGTGTCACGAAACAAATCTTCAAAGGCATACTTCGCTTCAAAATTCGGTCTGCTTTTAAAGATACCATTCTGATATGCCAAAAGCACCTTTACCACAGGAGTATAAGCCAGACGTTCTTCTTCACTCATATCCTCCTGCTCCATCATTCCCTTTTCAAACACATTTTCCACGAAATCTTCATTGACACAGCAGTAAAATTCCGGAGGATTAATCTGAGAAATAAACTCCTGCAAAGCTTCCAACCATTCGTTATATTTGGTCGCCGCAATAAAATTCTTTTCCAATTGTATCATCTGATGTATCAGCTTACGCTGTACAATATCTACACCGCCAAAGGACAACCGATTTTCTTCCTTTAATTCCTCTGCATGACAACCACAGCTCTCACCGTATACCACTTCATCCGGCATTAAGATTTCCTGCTCTACCGCTTTTCCGGCTATCATGTCAAGCAAGGTTTCACATGTCACTTTGCCGATTTCTTTGCTACGCATACGAACGGTAGTAAGCTTGGGCTGTTGTATCTGACCCTCCAAGGTATAATCATAACCGGATACAGCCACATCCTCGGGAATACGATACCCATTCTCCTGCAAAATAGTACAAATGGTACTGGCCATAACATCATTGGCACAAACAATCGCCTCCGGAAACGGCAGATTGGATTTTAATATTTCCTGCGCAGCCTGAGCAGCACCGGTCACATAAAAGTCTCCCTGACTGATACGCTCCGGTACAATCGGAATACCATTCTCCGCCAACACATCCACATATGCCTGATATCTGGCTTCCGCGTCTTCATTTCCTTCTACACCCTTCACGAAATGAATTCTACGCATACCGTGTTTCACCACATAATGCTCCACCAGTTCATGCATGGCAGTATAAGAATCTGTTCGAACCTGCGGACAATCCTTTATCTGACAACCGATGCAGACAATGGGACAATCCACATCCGCTAAAAGCTCTTCTATCTTTTTACGATTATTCTCCATGTGAAGAGCACTACTCACCAAAATAATTCCATCAAACAGATTAAAATCCGGTAAATGAATAATATTCACTTCTCCTAAATTGTGCTTATCCTTTTCAAAGGGGCCCGTAAACCACAAAAACACTGCTACATTGTAGCCCTGTGCTTTTGCACATTCCTCTATTCCCTTTAATATATTTGCCTGACCGTCTGAATCCAGAGCAGTCATAATGATTGCTATGTTTTTATGGCGCATGTTATACCTTCTCTTCTCTCACACTCTATATGTATATACTCCTACGGTGTGCCCCACTCCCCTTATAAGTTATTGCTATCCTCCGGGCGATATGCAGTCTTGTATCCCGGATTAATATCCGGACGCATGGCATTGGGATACTGCATATCCGTCTGAATATCCAAAACCGTTCTCTGTACGATAGAAAACACTCTCTGTACATCCTCGATATCCAATATCGCAGGTGATAACTGATTCTTTCCGGTAGCTATGGGCACATTCATGGCAAAATTAATATCTCCCACGCCTAACATCTGGTCGATAAATCCCACATGCAGAGAAACATTGCCTATTTCTGTATAATATAAGCTCTGATACTCATATCCTACCAAGCCATTGCGCAAAATAACTCGCTTATCTGTCACAGCATATTCTGTGTTCTTCCAACGTCCTACTGCCGTCACTACATTGTACAGCCATATCCACACCGGCATCAAATGCAGTGCAAAGAAGAAAACCAAAAACAAACCCATACCCGGCATCAGCCCTATACCACCGAAGCTCAAAAATGCTGCAATGAAAAAGCCGTCAAAAAGCAACCACATCAATGCAAAAGGCATCATTTTCGTAGCCGAATTAATAATAAATGCATTCTTCTTCGGTGTTCCTCTCCAAATGATGGATTCGTCCGGCATCAGCATAGCATCAATATTATTGCCCCCATTATAATAACTATATCCATCTGCATAATATTTGTTCATGTTATTAACCTCCGATTGGCTCTATTATAACGCAAATATTCCCTTTTTACAATCTTCTGCCGAGCAATATTATTTTATTTTTGAGGTATTTCATACTCCATGCTCTTTTCTTCTTTCCCATCATAATAGGTTACCACAGCTTTTGTTTTATCTGTATTTAGCGTTATCCCTCTGTATTCATAACCCTGTAGCTCCGAATACTCCATGCTTTCCGGCAAACCGTACATAGAATCATGCCGATCCTTATAATAGGTATAATAGCATGCCTGTATGATTTCCCTGTCCTGCTCATCCAATCGGGTACGCACACCGAAATGATTGTACTCTATGGATACCGGATGATGCTGCAATACTTCTGCCACAGTCTCTCTGGAATAATCATACTCTCTGGCCATCACTTCTCCGTTGCTGTTTATGGTGCTTCGCACCAAATAAATATTATAGCCGTCATAGCCTCCCATGTAATTCATTCGATAATCATACTCCTTTGGCAGATACTTTGCATCCACCTTGTCCAAGGCAGCAGTATCCTTGTAAATCACACTGATATAGGTAATCTGACGCTCTCCGCTTAGCAATGCGTACTCAAAGGTATGATTGTCACCATCCACTGCCACATAAGCCGGATAAGGATAGTTCTCCTTTTTCATCAGAGTTCGCACTGTGGAACCATAGCTTTTCTGCGTATTCTCCAAGCGTAGTACCTCTTCCCCATACGTTTCCTCATCATAAGTACACTGCAAATACACTTCTATGGTAGGTGTGTTCCAGGTGTCCTGAAAATAGAAATAAAAATCTACCCCCTGTGCCGAAGCCGGTATCTGTTCCGGAAAAACGATTAATCCGGTGTGCAGATTCTCTGCGGTGATAACCTCGCTATATTGCTCAATATCCTCGACTACCTTTGGCGGCCCTCCGAGGAAAAAGAAAATCATCAGTACGACAAACAAGGTTCCCAGCGTGAGTACACTGATTACCGCACCAATGGCAATCCCTATCCATATTTTTCTCTTATTCTTCTGTTCCATTCCTCTTCCCCCTAAAACAATTGATAGCTGTATACCATGCTCTCTACATAGCTCATGATAGCTCCTACTGCAAAAAACAGCACAATAATGGCTATCGGTATCATCAAACCGATAAAGATACCTATCATATAATATCGCAGCTCCTTCAGCTTTTTCCCAAAGGCCTTTCCCTTGGACAACGCTGCCTCCTGCTCCGCTTCCTGTTGCTTCTTGATTTCTTCGTAATATTGCCGACATCCGGGGCATTCCTCCAAATGCTCCTGCAGCAAACAGGTAACCGCCTCTCCGGTTAACCCGTCAGCATAGGATACCAGCAAATCCTGCATCATCCCACACGATATCCTTTCCATTGCCTTCCTCCGTTACATTCCTGTTAAATACATAAAAGTTCCTATTACAATCAGTCCCATGAGCCCTATATAACCCAACAATGCCAGTATCATAATCAATATCCTTTTATTGCTCGGGGTAAGGTGCCTTCTTTTCTTTCCGACCTGATTGCTTTGATTATCTGCCTGTTGCACTTCCCTTTTCAGCTGTTTGGAATAATCCACATTCATCCATTCGTAGACCTCCCGACAAGCCTCACATTCCTTTAAGTGCTGTTCCACGTACTGATTACTTTCCTCACCGGTTCGCTTCTCCATATACAAGGGGAGCAGCTCCTGAACAATATCACAGCTCTTTATCTCTTTATTCATTTCCGCTCAGCTCCTTTCCCAATATCTGCTTTCCCCGGTAAAAAGTCACTCTTGCCCAATTTTCCGTCTTGCCCAATATCTCTCCAATCTCGCGGAAGCTCAGTTCACCGGACAAACGTAACATCAACACATCCTTCGTAGGACTTTCCAGCTGCTGTATCTTTTTATAAATTTCCACTTTTTGTTCATTGGAAATGTATTCCTTTTCCAGTTGCTGTACTGCGGCGACCTCTAATGCCTCCTCCATGGATACTTCTTTTCTGCGATTTTTCTTATCCAAGTGCTGATAAAAGGTATATTTGGCAATCTGACACAGCCAGGTAGTCATCTTACAATCTCCCCGAAACTGTCCGGCATTCTTGATAGCACGATAAAAAGTCTCCTGGGTAAGTTCTTCTGCCAAATCATAATTGCCACCGGTAATGGTCAGCAAATACCCATAAACTGTGGAATAATATTCCTCGCAGACACGTTTCATATCCATGGTTTCACCTCCTTCTTTTGCATCTCATAAGTACTTACAATAAATACGTCCTGTGAAAAGGAACTTCGTTACAAAAAATCAAAAAAATTTTAAAAGGAACTGCTTACCCTAAAATAAGCAGTTCCCATACTCGTTTTTATTCTTCCTCTTCTGTATGATAACGGTCAGGGGAGCTGTATTCATCCCCTACACCATACATATCAAACCGAAAATCCATATAATCGCTATCGTTGATTTCTGCCAAATCAAAGAAATCTTCAATGGACTTTCCCGCAGCAATCACCATATACAAATGACCTACTTCGCTCACATAACATCTCTGAGCCGGATTTTCATAATCATCCTCGCCTATCCAGTCCACATAATAGAGATAATCATCTGTTGCTTCGCTATCAGCTTCCTCGTACTCACGAATTTCCTCATCCGTCAATCGAAAACGAATAGCGGTAATATCCTTGCATAGTAGTCGTTCAAAGGTTCCCTGCCGAAAATCCTCATACTGTGTCTCACCAAACTGATATCGCTCCACATCTGCACCCTTGTGGATTTCAATGGCAAAGGTATCTGCTGTTTCCAGCTTCCCGATATAATTACTAGCCATCCTACGGAAACTGGTATGTAAATCATCCACTATAAACTCGCCCACATATTTCCCATCAATGATAATACTGTCACAATTCTCCAGTATAAATTCAATGTACTTTAAATTCATTTCCTGCTCCTATGAAATAAATTCATCCCTATATAAATTCTTCTCCAGTGCCTCGTAAATCACCTTCTTGCTGGCGGGCTTTATTAAGTATCCTGCCGGGTGCAGGTCCAGTACGGAACGAATATGCTCCGTATCGTTCAAACCGGTGAGGAAAATAACCGGAATCTCCTGTGCCTCTTCGATTTCCCGTATCATCTGCAAGGTCATCTTGCCATCGCAGACCGGCATATCATAATCCAAAAAGATAAGATCCGGCAGTCTCTGACCGATAAGAGTCAATGCCTTGCTACCGGAGGTCGCCATCATTACATCATACTTATCCTTCAGCATCTCATTCAATGCACGTAATTGAATAGCACTATCATCAATCAACAGAATACACTTTCTCTGTCCCAATGCTTTCTTAATCACCATACCATCCACATCACATTCTATGTGAAGTGTTTCGTAAATCATTTCCAAAAGTGCACCCTTGTCTATGGGTTGCTTCAATACCTGAAAATCCGTTGTTGTCAGGAAATCCTTGAAGCACTCCGGTTCCATCTCGGAATCCAGACAAAGTACCGGAATCTCCGTGCAAATATTCTTTAACTCTACCAACAATAGCAAATTCTCTGCTTCCAGCCCATTCATATTCAATACAACGATATCAGGCTTATTCAGCCTTAACATACCTTTTACCAAATCTACATTATCCACACAGACCTGAACATTCAAATAAGCTGACAAATAATTGTTGAGGTCTTCCAAGCTATCGTTCAGCTTGCCGATGAGAAATACCCGTTCCATAAATTGCTCCTAATAATCTACCATTTTATCCAAAATCTGTAATGCTTCCTCTGCCTCCAGAGCAAACACCTTGTCTATTAATTCATCTACCAATTCCTGCGTCTCAGCCGGGAACTGATACTTTTGCAATTCTGCACACACAAAATCTGCGGTATTAAAGTCCTGATTTTTCAAACTTAATTTTAACATATCCAGATAAGATTTCTCAACCTTTTCTGCATGCTTTTTTTCATCTTTTGGCTGTGCTATGGTTGCAAGCCGTTTCTCATGCTTTTCCAGCTCCTCTAACAACACCGGATGCAGCACATGAATTCGGTCTACATTGCCCTCAATAGCTGCCACCTCCAACAGTCTGGCTGTTTTCGACAGCAACATGGCACCTACATTCGCCGCTGTACTCTTCAGGGAATGTACCTGTGTACGATATGCCACCAACATGCCTTCTTGTGTAATCTCCTGATACAATGCAGCCAGCTTCTCCTTCATAGGTGCCAGGGAGACATGGAAATCCGTTAACAGCTTACATAATACTTCTTCATCCTGCAACAGGCTCAAGGCATATTCCAAATCAAACTCATCCAGCTGCGGCAATGTGTATTTCGTTTCTTCTGCTCCTGCTTTCTCCATATTTTCGCCTGCAACAGCCTCTACTGCTCCACCGAATACCTCCTGCGGCAGATGCTTGCGTATTATCTCCTCCAGCTTATTCACCAGAATAGGCTTGGACAGGAAATCATCGAAGCCCTCCTTCATATACATCTCTCTGTCGGATAGTATTGCATTGGCCGTCAACATGATGATGGGTACCCCTTCACACAGCTTCTGCTCAGTGATACGATGCTTTGTCTCTATACCGTCCATTTCCGGCATCATATGGTCCAAGAATACCATGTGGAAGGTTTCCTTGGACAACATATCCAAACATTCCTGTCCACCGGATGCCTCAAATATCTGTACCTGTGTCTGTTTCAACAAAGACTTAAATACCACACGATTCATTTCCACATCATCTACTACCAATATCTTTGCATTCGGTGCGGTGAAGGTAGACTTGTAAGCAGTCTCTTCCTCCTGTTGCAAATAGATATTCTGGAACTCACCCAGCGGCTCCTTATTTAAAACCTTTTGCTCTATGCTAAAAGAAAATTCACTTCCCTTTTCATATTCACTTTCTATGTGCAGTTCACTTCCCATCAGCTTCAACAGCTGCTGTACGATGCTCATTCCCAGACCGGAACCTTCGATATTCCTGTTTCTGCACAAATCCATTCTCTGGAATTCATCCTGCAGCTTACCGATATCCTCCTGCTTGATACCGATTCCTGTATCCTTCACAAGAAAATACAAGGTAGCAGTATCCTCTACCACCTGGCAACGTACCTTCAGGGTCACAGTTCCCTTATTGGTATATTTCACAGCATTATTGAGCAGGTTCATCAATATCTGATGAATTCTCTTGTCATCACCGAAAAATTCATTGGGCATATCCGGGGCGATGTCAAATACCAGCTTCAAATTCTTTTCTTTCGCCCGCACATTATTCATATTGTACAAATCGTTCAGCAAGCTACCGATTTTGTACCGAACAGGCACCAGTTCCATCTTGCCCGATTCTATCTTAGAGGAATCCAGAAGTTCATTGATAATGTTTAACAAAATCACGGAAGAATCCTTTACATCCGACGCGTATTTGCGGATTTCATTTTCCTTACTTTCCCGCAGAATCATTTCATTCATACCCAATATAGCATTGATGGGGGTTCTGATTTCATGAGACACTCTTGCCAAGAATCTGGACTTGGCTCTATTCGCATTTTCCGCCTCTATCTTCGCCTTCTCCAGTTCGTCGGTCAACTTCGCCTTTTCGATACTGCCGCTTACAATACGCAGAATGTTATTACATACAAACATAAACGCAAAGTAAATGAGACATCTGGGCAAGACAAAGAACAAAAACAGGGTGAACATGGGGTTCGGGTTTACTGTCGTCAGCGTAAACTGCCCATTCGACACATAATCTGACAATCGTCCTGTGGTCAACAGTGTCATATTCGCATCACACAAGCCCCAATAATAGCCACCATAAACAATCACTATGGTACTGAGAACTGTCATAATATACACATAATGCATCACTCTCTTGTTCGAGTACAGTGTCGCATACAACAAAGGAAGCAAGGACGCCAGCACGACATGGTAGGTAATAGTCACACCCATGATAGTGTACACTACCATCACGCCAAACAATATAAAATATTTCACCCTTTCATCGGAAAGGGATACCTTCTTCGTCGCAAAATATATGATAAAGTATATAATCAGCGACGGATAAAAGCCACTCGCCATAACATGCTGGTTCACAACGAATATATTCAAAATATTCAGCACAAAAGACACAATGAAAAACAGCATGGTTATAAAAAAGCATTTCATAACATATTTATTCGCTATGTATTCACGGTCCTCTATATATACGGAAATATCATCCATATTCTCTTTTATATTAGCCATTCGCAACTCCTCCGCTCACGAGTTTTGGGAAATATATTTATATAAATTATATCATTTCAACCTCGTTTTACAATAGTTATTTCTTCTTCTCCTTGAGCTTTTTCAAATACTGTGCCTTCAGGTCATTCTCTGACTCCAGACGTCGTATCTCTTCCTTCAGATGCTGTATATACTCTCTGGTAAGCTTCACACCACCACGCACTGCAATATCCTCGTGAGCTTCCATCTCCTCCAGCCACTGGAAAAGTGACTTCTCGCGGATTTCGTTGAAGGTGTTGTCTACGGTGCCGAATATGTTTCTCATGTGGGGGCCTCCTTGGGGTTTTAGTATCAGTATATCTATATTATAACACAACAACTTGGATAGAGTAGGGAATAAATAGTATTTTACATAAAAACTATCAAAATCATCCACAATAGAAAAGTGGTAGCACTCATAAAATGCTACCACTCTTTTTAAAACTTCAAGCATTCTGCTCAAAGCTACTTTGTGTTTCTATTATATGCACATATTTCAAAAATATGAAAGTAAAAAGGAACCCCTACCGTGTCCCTTTCCTTTGAATTAAATATATTATCCTTAACACGTCGGGAAAGGACTTCTTTGTAATTATATGTTAACAGTTAGGACCCGAACTGTCAATTCGTCTTGTGCCTGATTTCTTTCATTCTTTATTTTCTCAATATATGATTCACGATTTGCAAGCTTCTTTGAAACATCTGCATAATATTTCATCACATCCACAGTTTTGGCAAGTGCTTCATCGATTTTTTTCATTTCACTACCGACACCACATCCAAAATTGCAACGATAAACTTGTCCACGTTTTACAGTTCTTCTCTTCGCATTGGCTGACAAAGCATCTAACTTCAATTTTGTTTTTAACCACTCTAACATTTTATCAATTTGTAAAGAATCGATATTCATATATCCACCTCCAACTCGAATACCACAATCTACATAAACTCCCCTTCCGTCCAATCAAACAAATAATCCGGATCATTCCAATATCTTATATCCCCATACTCCCGTTCATACACACTGAATTTCTGCCTTGCTTTCTGCAGCATCTTTTCATACTCTATATGATTAAAAGGACTATAAAGCTCCGCCTCTTCTTCACTGCATCCAACAGTCCGCAGGTGCGGTTTCTTATCCGGAGACATAGGGTTTACTTCATACACCCACTTCACCGGTTCCGGTGTGCATCGACTATGTTCATAGACTGTCTCAAAATATTCTTCCCAGGAATACTGTCTCCTGTATTCATCATAAATTTCTAAGTCCGCCTGATGCTCCCTGTAAAACGCCTCCAGCTTCCGAAAACTGTCAAACGCTCTATGCCTCTGAAACAGTGGCCGCCATCCACAGCTCAGTTTGTTCAAATGACACCAATATCCAAGATATGGCTCATCCACGATGGTATACTCCTCGCCAAGCACGCCCCATTCCGACTTCTCAGCAAAGCACGTCTGCATCAATTCCTTGTTCCTGCTCATCAAATAGTAATTGGTTCCCATACTCTTACTCCTCTCAACAAATAGAAAATCCTCTTATCAGTACCATATAATGAGTACTAATAAGAGGATACCTCAATGTCAAGTGGTTGTCATTGGACAGATAGTCCAATAGGCTTACGCCACCTTCTGAAGATACTTTGCATACGTCAGCAGTCGCTTGGTAGTAGGATCATCTGACAACTCAATCATACTATAGATAACGGATTCTCCCTGCAATACCAGCAAGTCTTCCATATGTACATTCAACAGTTTGCTCAGGGCACATAAATGTTCCACCGACGGAAGCACCTTACCTTTAAACCAACGATATATGGATTGCGGGCAGGATAAATGGAGATACTCCTGAATGTACTTTACATCGTAGCCCGCTGTCTTCAGTAGCATTTTTAGTTTTATACCAGTTTTAACTTGATCGATTGGTTGATACATTTCTATGATTCCCTTTCTTAAAATTGGCAATATGTCGCCACAATTACTTTTTATTCGTAATCACGTGCACAAAACTTTATACCATTCATTGTATGTATGTCCATACTGTATTTGCGACCTCGCATCACTCCCCTTATATTCCTAGTTTTTCAAATAAAACCTTATTACGTTTCTCAGCATCATTTATAAGTTTACTCCATTGCATCTCTTACCATTCCGGATTCAATAATACGGATTGCGAGATTAATTCTGTTAGCAAGCTGATGCCTATCAGCCGTAACAACATCGTATTCCTTAAAAAAATAGTCTATGAACGCTTCCTTAGTTACTGTATCTTGAAACTTTTCGTAATTCTCAACAAATTCCAGCATAAATGAACCAATAAACCATGCTCCTGCTTTTTGAATAGCCCACTCCATATCCGCATAACCATTTAACGGCTTTAGTAATCTTTCCATTTTCTTAACCTCCGCTTCTTTGATATCATTAGTATAACATGTTTTTTTAGCACTGTACATTTATGGTAATGATTGTGCACGGTCAAACTTAGCTGCACATATCTCTCTTCGCAAAAGAGGGTGGGGTTCCGAACTAGGAATCCCTTTAAAAGTTTAAACCGGGAACCTCTCCCAAAAAATATATATAATTTTTGTATATATAGATGCCAAACTTTAAAATTGACATGCTAAACTTTTAAGTTTATAATATAACAATGGAGGTAGTATTATGAACATTTCAGAACAAATTAAAGTTTTATGCACTCGTAGTAATGTCAGCATGGCTGAATTGGCACGAAGAACTAACCAATCACCACAAAACCTTAGTGCAAAAATGAAAAGAGAAAGTTTTACTATTGCAGAGTTAGAAGAAATAGCCCTCTCCTTAGACTCTAAATTTGAAAAGAACTTTATTTTACCTAACGGTGAAAAAATATGAATGTGAGGATTGAATATGCCAAATTATAGATTAGGAGAATTATTTTGCGGTCCCGGAGGATTAGGATACGCAGCCATAAATGCTTCTATTGAAGAAAACGATGACCGAATAATACACGCATGGGCTAACGATTATGATAGTGATACCTGTAATACATACATCCATAATATATGCCCTAACGCCCCTGACTCCGTAGTATGTGGTGATGTTAGACGCATTGATTTAACACAATTTGGTCCTATAGATGGATTCGCATTTGGATTCCCATGCAATGACTTTTCACTTGTTGGTGAACAGCTCGGCTTTAACGGCACTTTCGGGCCTTTATACACATATGGAATACAAGTTTTAGAACACTATCAACCACAATGGTTTCTGGCAGAAAATGTTGGCGGCATAACTTCAGCTAATGAAGGAACTGCATTTAATGTAATTAAGGAAGCAATGATAAATGCAGGATATCGCATTTACCCAAACTTGTATAAATTTGAACAGTATGGTGTCCCTCAAGCACGTCATCGAGTAATTATCGTTGGTATACGAAATGATTTGCCATATGAATTTCGTATACCTGCACCTACTACTCCAACGCCTGATACCTATAGAACTTCACGGATGGCCTTCGAAGAAGGTAATTATCCCGGCGAAGGAAATGTAGCATTTGTAAATACACATAACGAACGCACAGCTCACCCTGAACTCACTCGCAGACGTTTGGAAGCAATTCCACCGGGTGAAAACGCATGGTATGAAGGACTTCCTGAAGAATTACGCCTAAATGTAAGGGGAGCACGATTAAGTCAAATATACAGAAGACTTCATCCAGACACTCCTGCGTATACATTAACAGGTTCAGGAGGTGGTGGAACTCACATGTATCACTATGCAGAACCTAGAGCACTTACTAACCGCGAACGTGCAAGAATTCAAACTTTCCCAGATACCTATATTTTTAGTGGTGGAAGAGAATCTGTTCGTAAACAAATCGGAATGGCCGTTCCCGCTTTAGGTGCGAAAATTATATTTGAAGCAATCTTAAAAACCTTTGCCAACATTGAATATGATTATGTTGAGCCAAATTTAAGATTGGAAGAACTTAACGAATAATACTATAGAAGGAGACTTAAGTATGGCACATAATACGTGGTTTATTTCAAGAGTAAAACGTCAATTAACTTTATTACCAGATGTCCTGATTGCATTTAACGATGTCGTTATAGGTAATGTATGGGCTGGTAACACTGAATTGCAAATACGCTTTGAAGATGAACTTGGTCACAGAGGATTAATACAACACGGAAATCTGAGAAGTCGTGCTGAAGGTAGCGGCGGCGGTGGAGCCCGCACATACTTTGCATGGTTAAAATCCCTTGGTTTGGTTTTTGTTGAAACTGAACATAGAACCTGCCAGCTTACCCTAGCAGGATTAGAATTATTACGTGGTGACCAAACATTTGTAGATATTATGCGTCACCAATTAATTCGTTTCCAGTATCCTTCAAATTCATCATATCAAGGTAGTGCCCGGATAGATGAACGTTTCAATATACATCCCTTCTGGTTCTTATTAAAACTGATGTGTGATGAAAGAATACAGTACTTAAGTGTTGATGAAATCAAAAAAATTATTATTATCGAAGCTGTAAACGATTCTACAGAATGTTTCGAGTACATTGTCAACAGAATCCTTTTGTATCGGGAACAAGGCGATGCAATGCTCGGCTATGAAACGAGCGACTACGGCGACAATCATAACGGATTCTACAATATATCTAATACTTTTATTAACTACTTACAACTTACACAGTATATAGAGCGTAGCTACATGGAAATGCGTATTAAGGATACTCACCTTGATACTGTACGTCAGCTTGTACAGACTGCTCCTGCAATAATACCTAACCATCATTTACACGAAAATTTTCAACGCAGGTACGGCTGTGATAACACACATGCACGCGATTTACGTCAATTTAATAATGGTGTCGCTCCTAATGCAAGAGAAGTACAAGAAATGCGTATTCGTCAGGAATATGTATCTGAAGCTATCCGTAGACCTATTACTCATATAACACCAGAATTAGCTAATAGAATTTCTGTGCGTACCGGCATTGATTCAGTAACAATAGAGACCTTTTTACAAAGGCATTTTCCTAATGGAAATTTATCTTCTTTCCTTGTTAATTATAGAGAAATGGCTTTTATGGGTAACACCGGTACAAATGCTACAGATTTTGAATTGGCAACAGTAGAACTTTTCAGAGAAATATTTGGTTTCCATGCAGAACACGTTGGTCCACAAGGTAATACTCCTGATGTTTATATCGAATCAGCAGACCATAATTTCTGTGCCATCATTGATAACAAAGCCTACCGTGAATATTCAATTACAGGCGACCACAAACGTAGAATGCTTGATGTATATATACCAACGTACTCAAGGAAACCTTATCCTTTAGCTTACTTTGCATATATTGCTGGCGGATTTAGTCGCAATATTAATGGACAAGTCCGTGAAATCCAAGAGGCTTCACATGTTAACGGATGTGCAATTACCGCTGATTACATAGTAGAATTAGCTGAAAAGTATGAAGCATCTGGTTATAACCACGACACTATCAAAAATATTTTTAGTGTAAACCGTCAGGTAACACTAGCAGATTTATAAAGTACCAGAAACGACTACTGCCCAAAATCTCAGTAGTCGTTTTCCTTTTTCATAGCTCTTATTAATGTTCTTTTGGATATCCCTGTCATATTAGAGACTTCTTTATACGAATGTTCTGCTAATAATGAAATGGCATGTCGCATCTGAGCTTTGGAGTACTTCTTCGGTCTTCCTTCAGGAAATTCAGGATTTTGCCTTGCAATCGCCTTACCCTCACTGGTACGTTCTACAATCATATCACGTTCGAATTCAGCAAATGCCAGCATGATATTACGGATGAGCTTTCCCGTAGGAGTATTGTCCATTAAACCCATATTAAGAACATGCACTGTAACACCTTTATCCAACAGTCCTTGAATCATTTCAATTCCCTGTGTCGCACTCCGGGCTATCCTATCTAACTTTGTTACCACCATCGTATCTCCTGACTGCATGGCCTTCATCAGTTTATCTAGCTCTGGGCGATTTGCCTTAGTTCCTGTAAATGCATCAGCATAAATCTCTGTAGCACCTGCCGTTCGCAAAGCATTTTCCTGTGCCTCCAGACTGTTACCATCCTTTGCCTGACCTTTTGTACTTACTCTTGCATAACCATAAATCATATTGTTGTCTCCTTTCGTTAATAAATTAAAAAAGAAGGTATTCACCCTTCAATTCAATATCTCACAAGATTCTATTTTAAATTTTCTTGACATTCATAAAACATAATATTATATATAAAGTTATAAAAATTATAATTTTATTATATTTAGGAGGTAATGCCAAATGAGCAATGAAATAACTAAAAAACAGCAACAAAACATTTTAACTGCCATTAATGATTTAGTTTCAAATATTGGATTAAGCGATGTAAAAACAAATTTTAATTCTAAAACAGGAACTGCCAGTGTGACTGGAAATAGAAACGGCATCCAATATACAACAACTTTAAAGAAACAGTTAAACGGTGTAATCCAGACCACTTCTCAGTTTGCAACTAACCTAAGCAGAGATGCATTAAAATCTCAAGTTAAAGATTTAAAGAAGCAAGGATATAAGCAACAGCAAATTGCAGATATGCTTAACATCTCACAAGCAACAGTCAGTAATTACTTAAATAAATAGGCTACTTTTATGAATATAAGAAATGACACCGCTCAGCTCCTTGATTTTTCGTTAGGAGCGAAGCAGTGTCATTACTTGTAAGTTTTGATACTATTTAAGAATTTCATATTTGTATAATATATAATCATCAAATTCCGGGCATTTAAGATATTCTCTAACATTTTCATTCATATTACGCAATACTATAGTGCCATCTAATGCAGGATAAATCACATATAAATTTTCCATCTTAACTACATCATTTTTTTTCAATTTTTTATACAACTCCTGTAATATATCGCTACCAATGAGTGCTAAAATATTATCTTTATAATCAATAGTTATTGGAAATGGAAAGAAGAAAACACCGTTTTCATCTGTTTTAACTTTCTTTACCAAATTCTCCAATACTTTGTAGAGTGTTAATTCCTCCTTCTTTAATCTATCGGGTCCTTCATAACATTTAGAGAATTCCATAGCTTCTTCAGACATTATTTTTATCAAAAGATTTACATTTCCATTTTTACTACCTATGATTTTCCCATGCTTAGAATTAAATGCTAATTTTGCATCATACTTTTCTCCAGTAACCGTATCTACAAAATCACATTCCCCATGAGCCTGTTCCTGATTATATTGATATTTACTTGGAAATACAACCTCTGAACGACACATTAATTCATAAATGATTTCCTCATATTTCCCGGATTTTATAACATTAGCAAAATCATCTGAAATTGTTGCAGATGTTTTCAGTATAATCATATACACAAATCTCCTGTACTATAATATATATCCCTCGATATCTCTAAGACAAAGTTTGCCATCCACCCGGACAGCCTCAACGGGATTCTTTAAATGACCAGCTGATATCTCTCTACATAGCTTAAAGCTACCAAACTTTGAAAAGCATATATACAAAGAATCAGGGTTTCCTTCAGTTGTCGCCAATGACAAACTACTATCATTACCAACAAATAATTCTAGCTTTCCAGAGCCTCTACCTCTTTCATCTTTGTAGCAGGTAAACTGTGCTAGTGAAAATACACACAAAGTCAATTCTTCAATTATCTTATCGTCAAAGCAAATATCAAATTTTATTCCTATATCTTTCCACTCTCTTACCCAATCGTCATAGTTCATCCCATTGTATCCTACTACCGTTCTTCCATCCTGCTCAGTTTTGTAGTCATTTTCTATAGCAGTAATAATACAATTATTAACCTTACCTCTATCTCGTTCCCGGTGTGCAATCAAATGAGCAAATTCTTTAATATTGGGATGCTTATCATCTGATAAATGTCTTCTAATAAAAATTAGGAAACCCAGGATATCATATTCATCAAATGTATTAGTCTCTATCAACATCTTATAATGCTTCATAATCTGCTGTTCTTTATTATCCATAATCCAAAACCTCCTCATATAATTATACACTTTATGATTGTACATATCATCAGAAATCTAAGGTCATGATACACATTTTAGGGTCAAAAAAGGGTCACAGCCAATTTATCACCTATTACCAGACACGAAAAAAGGGCTCACCGATTTCTCGGAAAGCCCATAAAATCAATATAATTTTTAATTATTCGATAATTGTAGCAACACGACTGTTAATATCACGATTTGTATTGTTCTGAATATTTCTAGTGATGTTTTATTTTATATAATGGTACATTTTGTGATTATTATATCTATTTCGAAAGTTTTTTAAGTCCAAAATAAGCCCATGAGCTTTTACCTCCAATTCAAATGAAAGGACTGATAACAATGAAATTGATACACGCAAGATATAACCCGATGCACAACAGCATCGACATTAACCACTATGACGGCTACATCCTCCGGATTGACTGTAATCAGGCTGAAACCGGGATACGGACCACTCCTAATTCCCAACGGTGCCTGAACGCTCTGGCAATTGATAATCCGCTGGAATATGCAAGGCTTGCGCTGGACGGCG
>JAZQEK010000090.1:0-3077 GCA_045538995.1 Acetatifactor sp.
CCGTTACAAACAGCCTTCTTGCATCACAGATAGAGGCACAGGAAAGTAAAATGAAAAATGATGGAGAAGCATTTGGTAGAGATACGAATTTTGATCGAGGAAGTATGCCTGGAAATATGGGTGGCGGTATGCCTGGCAATATGTCTGATATGGCGGAGAGACCTGGATTTATAGGTGATGCTGCAAACTATGTGCAAGAGGTATCGTCTGCAACCGATTTGGGCGTGCTGTTAAAATTACTTGGTATCGGTGTGTTGTTGGCATTAATCGCAAGTGCGTCATCAGTGATATTTATTACCAGATATGATCCATTAAAGATTCTGGCAAACAGAGATTAAGAGAGGAGGCGTTGATATGTCATTATTAAAAATAGAAAATATATGTTATTCCTATGACAAAAAAAGAAATGTATTAAACAATATATCTTATGACTTTGAGGCAGGAGCGATTTATGCAATTGTAGGAAAATCCGGTGCCGGAAAAACGACCATGCTTTCTCTCCTTTCAGGACTCGCAGAACCAACAGCAGGAAAAATATATTACAAGGACCAGGATATTGCGAAAATGAATAAATATGATTTTAGAAGCAAGTGTGTAGGGGTTATTTTCCAAAACTTCAACCTGTTGTCTAAGTTAACGGCAGTGGAAAATGTTGTACTTTCTATGGAAATTTCGGGAATGAAGGAAAAAGATAAGAAACAAAAAGCATATGAGCTTCTGGAAAAAGTGGGATTAGACAAGGATGAAGCAGACAGAAGAATCCTGAAGCTTTCAGGTGGTCAGCAGCAGAGGGTGGCAATTGCAAGAGCACTTTCCTATGACCCGGACATTATTCTGGCAGATGAACCAACCGGTAATCTAGATGGAGAAACCCAGAATGAGATTATGGATATCTTTAAGAGTTTGGCGGAAGCAGGGAAATGTGTGATTATCGTTACACACTCACCGGAAGTAGCGGAAATAGCTGATTTGGTGTATGAGATAAAGAGAGAACCAATAAAATTCAATTCTAGATAGGGGAAGCAAAATACGACGGAATAAATACAATAAGGAGTTGACAGTTATATCTCCAAAGAGATACAATAAAGATAACTCTTTAGAGATATAGGAGGTGTTCCGGATGAACATACTGTATCATGGCTCTGTGGAAATAGTGAAGAATCCTTTGTATGGAAACGGAAAACTATATAATGATTACGGCCAGGGATTTTATTGTACAGAGGAGATAGAACTGGCTAAGGAATGGGCATGCACAGAAGACAGTGACGGTTATGCCAATCAATACATTATTGATATGGACAGATTTAATGTGCTTAATCTGTCTTCAAACGAATATACAATATTACACTGGCTGGCATTATTAATGAAATATCGAGTAGTAAGATTCTCAAGCCCAATTATGAAAAGAAGTAGTAAATGGCTGATAGAACATTTTCTCCCTGATATTTCAGATGCAGATGTAATTATCGGATATCGTGCAGATGATTCCTATTTTTCATTTGCCAGAGCCTTTGTTAATAATGAAATCTCTTTTTCCCAATTATCATACGCCATGAGATTGGGGAAATTGGGTGAGCAGGTCGTTTTAAAAAGTGCGAAAGCCTTTGAACAAATTCAATTTCAAGAAGCACATTTTGCTGATAGGAGAGAATACTATGTGAAAAGAGTAATTCGAGATTCAGAAGCGAGAAATGCTTATTTGGAAGAATTAGAAAAAGAAGATGTAGATGGGTTATATATGCGTGACCTGATTCGAGAGGAGGTGCGTTCAGATGATGCACGCCTACGATGAATGTTATCTGGATGATGCCATGAAAAATCTCGGAGAAGCTATGGATTATGCGGTAAACCAGTGCGAGCTTAGCATGTCAGAGTTTATGCAAATGTTTATTGCAAGCGGATATGCAAAACTTTTTGAGAAAGGTACACCTAGATATGTATCTGGTTTGTCTGGAACAGAATTGGTATGTGATATATTGTTTCGAGTAGAGAGCAAGTCTGATTTTCCGACAATTCAGATAGAATATAGTTGTTCAAAGGAATATTGGTGTGGATGGATACTTGCTTATTATCAATGGTATAGTGGTAAGAGTTTTAAAGATATTCTAAGTTGTCTTCCAATGGAGCAGATTGAAAGAATGTACCCCGCTATGCATGAAGCATCAGAGCAGCGTTTTGTGGATGCTGTGGAAAATATGATTGCACGTAAAACGTCTGCAACCAAATTGCAAACGTTGCGAAGATTGAATGGATATTCACAGCGGATATTGGCAGAAAAGTCAGGCATTCATTTACGAAATGTTCAGCAATATGAGCAGAGGGCGAAGGATATTAACAAGGCAGCAGTCAGCACTCTTGTGGCATTGGCTAAAACATTAAATTGCCAAATTGAAGATTTATTGGAGTAATATAGAGTTTATACTAAAAGAACGAACACAGGACGTGTTCGTTCTTTTTATATTACATAAAAGTATAGCGAGATATAATGACAAACACTTCCGCCCATTACAAACAAGTGAAAAATTTCATGAAGCCCGAAGTGCTTAAACTTTTTCTCAAACCACGGAATCTTTAGGGCATATATAACTCCACCAATAGTATAGATAATCCCGCCGGCAAGGAGCCACCAGAATGCAGCAGGGTTTACACCGCTGTATAATCTTGGGAGAGCCACAATGCAGGTCCACCCCATTCCTATATATAATATAGAAGAAAACCATTTCGGGCAGGTAACCCAGAAGGCTTTAATAATAATTCCGATTAAGGCAAAACTCCAGATAATTGAAAGAATAACAATTCCAAAGGTTCCCCGAATTACAAGAAGGCAGTACGGAGTGTAGGTTCCGGCAATCAGAATACAAATCATCATATGATCAATCTTTTTCAAAATTTTATTAATCTTTTCCGAGATATCATAGAAATGGTAGGTGTAACTCGCTGCGTATAATAAAACCATGCTAGCGATGTATATAATCGAAGAAATAAGCACAAGGTTAGAACCATGTGCAGCTTTTATGATAAAAGGAACACCACCAATTAAAGCCATCAGCATACCAAGGTAATGTGTAATTGCACTT
>JAZQEK010000091.1:0-67735 GCA_045538995.1 Acetatifactor sp.
TTCGTCTTAATAAATCATCTTACATCATATCATACTTTAAGGGTGTTTGTAAACTTACAGTATGTTACTTCTTTTTGTATTTCTTTTCAATAACTGTGGTGTAAATAATCATGGCGGTGATGGTGGCAAACATAACTCCCAGTATAGAAATGATAATCCATGGGGAGTTCTGACCTGCCAATAAGGGAAACCCTAATAGTAGCAATACTATGCCATATATACCAAACAGCTTTGCCATAGCAAAATTGTAGCGTTTTATGTCCGTTAATTCCATCACCTGTGCATTTGCCCAAAAACCAACGGCTTTTTTAGAAAAGCAAGCATATACACCCATACCGATGAAAAAAGCTGCCAATAGGCTCCATATCACAAATCCCAATATAGCACCTGTCATTACATCACCCTTTTCCTATCCTCATCCATCAAAAATTACTTCACTTCAGTTTCTTATTTAAGTTTAAATGAAACGTTAAACTCTCTCTGCAATCAGGTCGCCCATCTTTGCACAGCCTACTTTTTCACAGCCTTCGGAATAAATATCACCTGTTCTGTAGCCGTCCTCAAGAACCTTCTTTACTGCTGCTTCGATAGCATCTGCCTCCTTATCAAGGTCAAAACTGTAACGAAGCATCATAGCTGCACTGAGGATGGTTGCAATAGGGTTCGCAATATCCTTGCCTGCGATGTCAGGAGCAGAACCATGGCTGGGCTCATAGAGACCGAACTTGGTATCATTTAAGCTGGCACTGGACAGCATACCGATAGAACCGGTTACCATACTTGCTTCATCTGAAAGAATATCACCAAACATATTCTCGGTTAAGATAACGTCAAACTGTGCCGGATCTTTTACCAACTGCATAGCACAGTTATCTACCAGCATATGCTCTAAAGTAACCTCCGGATAATCCTTTGCCACTTCATTTACCACTGCTCTCCAAAGTCTGGAAGAATCCAGTACATTCGCCTTATCTACACTGGTCACTTTTTTATGACGCTTCATAGCAATATCAAAGCCACGGATAGCAATTCTACGGATTTCATTTTCATCATAGGTAAGGGTATCGATGGCTTTTCTCACACCGTTCTCTTCCACGGTCTTACGTTCACCGAAGTACAAACCACCGGTCAACTCACGCATAATCATCATATCAAAGCCTGCTTCGCTGATTTCCTCCTTCAAAGGACATGCAGCAGCCAACTCCGGATACAAATAAGCAGGACGTAAATTTGCGAATAAATTCAGTGCCTTACGAATTTTCAAAAGACCTGCCTCCGGTCTCAAATTCGGAGCCAGCTTATACCAGGGTGAAGTATTGGTATCGCCACCGATAGAACCCATCAGCACTGCATCTGCAGCCTTTGCAGTTTCAATTGCCTCATCTGTCAACGGTACACCATGCACATCGATGGAAGCTCCACCCATGAGAATATCCGTATAATTCATAGTGTGACCATACTTCTCAGCCACCTTATTCAGTACTTTCTTTGCTTCGTTTACGATTTCCGGTCCAATTCCGTCACCGGGAATACATGTAATCTTCAATTCCATATTTTTTACCTCACTTTTCAAGCTTGTCGCCTGTTACTTTCTATTTGATTTCAGTGTACCATGTTGTTAGGTATTCTTCAAATACATATTATTTATAGTTGTTATAACTTTGGGTTATGCAGCTCCTATATCCATTTACTCTTTCGAAATTGCTTGGCTGATGTACATATAACAAATTGTCCATCCACCTCATGAAACTCTCATTTCTGTAATATTAGAGATGTGTTTTCTTCCCATACAAACCATTGAAACAGTTATGGTAAGAAATTTTTCCTTGTTACAATGTATTTTTCTACCTATGGACACACATTTCTATCCCTTGGGCAGAGAAATTCTACTTGTACTTATTTCTTTTTCTTCCCACAAGTCGGTCTTCTCGCTCTATGGGTAGAGAAATTTTAGTTACGCTTATTCTTTTCTCTTCCCACAAACCGTTATCCTTGCTCTATGGGCAGAAGAATTTTAATTATACTTATTTTAATTTCTTCCCACAAGTCTTTATTCTTGCTCTGTGGGTAGATAAGTTATAGTTACACTTATTTTAATCTCTTCCCAAAAACCTTTACTTTCGCTCCATGGGCAGAAAACCAATTCTACCTCAACAAATTTATCTTCCTATAAAACCTATTTTTCTTAATATGGGTAGAACCTCACTATCAAGTAACAAAAATCAACTCCCCTACTTCAAAAATCAGAATTCGCTCCCGGGCATTCTCCCCTTCAAATAAATCACTGCAGTCTATTTCATCCACAAAATCTACCCTGTCCGCTGCACGAACCAACAAATAACTCAAATATTCATCATCCGGATAATAAAAGAACAATCGCATCTTCCGAGGATTCGCATAATAAGAATCTAAAATCCTACTCAAAACCGAACACAACAATTCTACCCGAAAAGGATTGAAAAAGTAAAAGCAGTCTGCATCCACTACCTCATACTCTTCTGCCTTTTGACATAAAAAAGTCACCTTGTTGCATAAATGGCTCTCTTCCAAATTCTGCACAGCCTGTCTATAAATTCCTTCGTCATATTCTATCCCAACAGCATGACAGCCTATATAATGACTCAGAAAGAGGCTCACACGCCCCTTCCCACAACCATAGTCTACCACTGTATTCTCCTTAGTTATATAACCGCTTTCTGCCAACCGCAGCAACACCGAATAAGGTGTCGGTTCATAGGGATGATGAAAGATGTCAGCGTGAGCATCCTCTCGTCCGGTGGTATGTATCTTCAGTTTTTTGTCCCAGTCGGAAGCGTTATTCTGTTTCTCCATCTTATATATACCTATTCATTACCATATGCATTATAATGCCTACATAAACCAGTCAAATTGCCAGGGTGCGCTTCCATCATAATAACAGTTTTGGACATAACTTATCTATCATAAAAGCCACAAAAAAAGAGGCACCAAACACCATTATTGTTAAAACCGGTATACTGAATACAGGTTGAAAAGAACAGGTTGTAATACCTATCAGATTCAGTTTTTCAATAAAAAACGGATGCACCATATAAATTGTCAAAGAATATTTCGCCAATTTTCTTACCAATCCATAACAACGCTTCCATTCCTTCTTATACGTAAAAAAGGTATAGACCGCAATTGCCATAATCAATACATTCCATGCTCCCGGATTTAATAACTCTTCCGTACTTCCCCCTTTGTTCCCGGAAAGGACAATCGTGCCAAGCACAGTATAAACATATCCAATGATACCTCCAATATACAAAAGAGCTCTTATTTTTATGTTGACACCATAAGTCTTAATATAGTATCCCAGCATAAAATAACCTATATATCCAATCAGCATATTCATACTCAACTTGTATATCCACATATTCACCCAGTCCAGACCGATGTGTACAACAATATTAGGAATGATATATGCCGTAGCAAGCCATAGTATCAAATAATATTCCATAATACTTTTACTTTCACACAGTTTTCGAACAACGGGCAACAAAATATAAAAACCAAGCATCAGAAAAAGGAACCACATATGGTAATGTCCCCATAAAAATCTTTCAAAGGAAGTTTTTACCAATTCTTGCGTAATTGCTTGTCGTATTACAAATTTAACCGCTAACCCTTGAAATGCATAAAAAGCGGACCAAAAATACAACACTACTAACAATTTAAATATTCTTTTTACAATACTTTTGTGCCTCATTTCCTTTTGTGGATTCAACAAAAATCCTCCACTAAGCATCATAAATACAGGTACAGCAAAGCGTGTCAATCCATTATATATCGTCATGATTGTAAAATCTGCCGTATCTACACCTACTGAATCCCAATAGCTACTTGATACATGTAATAATACCACGGCAATACAAGCGAAACTTCTCAGATAATCATAGTTTTTTAACCGTTCTTTCATGCCTTCTCCCATAAAAATGTACTATATCATTTCTTCGTTCTAAAACACCCACTCATACAATATTCCGTACAATTCCCTCACATAAAAAGTGGGGAACAGCCAGGAAGCCGTTTTGCCGCACACAGCCGTGTTTTTTACACCCAATCCCTTTGCAATCAGGCTCACACGATACTGGTGATATTCACTGGTGGCAATGGCTATCTCCTCCGGTAACTGATGCTCCTTGATTACCTGCAAGCTATACTCAATATTCTCTCTGGTAGAGGTAGACGCATCTTCCTTGAAAATACGTGCTCCATCGATACCCATGTTCGTCAGATATCGATACATACATTCCGCTTCCGAAATATTCTCTCCGCTTCCCTGTCCTCCGGACACCACACAATAAGTATCCGGATAGGTCTGCAAATATTCATAAGCTGCATCCAAACGTTCCCGTAGGGATAAACTGGGTACCTCGCCATATACACGACATCCCAGTACAATCAATGTTTCTTTTCCCACCGGGGCATTGGTAGCTCCCTTAATCATCAAAATACTAAGAACTATCGCTAATGCACCCACCAGACATACCATGGTTTCCACGAAATAAATAAAGAATTTCAGAAACCGACGCTTTTTCCAACGTTTACGCAGACTGTTGATTCTCTTATAAAACAATCCATAAATCATCAATGCTGCCGAAACCATAAGCCCTGTCAGATTCCCTATGTTCAAGCCGACAGTCAGAGATAGTGGTACCGCAAAGGTCGTAAAGGCCACACTTCCCACTACTATCAACAAAATCGGTATCAGCGGAAACTTCTTTTTTGCTTTTCTATCCTTCATACCATCCGGTCCTATTTCAAAATCTCACTAATCGCCTTTGACATCTGTTCTGCTGCATGTTCATGACTGGCTGCGGTAGGATGATAATCCACTGCCCATCCATTTTCATAAGCCTGTACATCCAACTTCACATAATGTACCTTTGTATCGTTTTTCTCTGTGCTAAATTGTTCTACTGCCTTTTCAATCTGCGGACAAAGCTCCTGTCCCATTACACCCAATGTACAAACAATCTCCGCATCCGGATTTTTCTCGCGTACCTTCTCCAAAAAGGCCACATAGCCCTGCACATACTCTTCCTTCTTTGTAGCATCGTTCTTGGTATATGAGTTATCATTGGTACCCAGATTGATTACCACTACATCCGGCAAACGATTAAATTTCCACTCCTTTTCGGACGGATTCACACCACCTGCTGTTCCGTAGGAATTTCCCACCTTGTCATAATACAAGGGAAGTGCCTGCTTTTCCTGCTTTTTCCCATTATTGGTATAACCACTGATAATACCATAACCACTTTGAGACACTAAGCTCCAATCTGCATCCAGCTTCTGTGCGGTTAAGAATGCATAGGCCTTTGTGGCATCTTCATTACCGGTCAGATAAACATCGCCCAATTCACCATCTACACCATATCCGCAAGTAATGGAATCTCCTACAAACTCTATCAATAAATCTTTCTCCTCGGTAGGCTGTATTTTCGCATCTGCATCACAAGTAATATACTGCAATCCCAAGGAAGAATCTGAGGTTTCCGAAAGCTTCACAAAACGAATCACATGCTCCTCCACTGCATCTGCCTGAAGAACCGGTACCTCCTTGATACCTTTATCCATCATTTCATCAATCACCAGCTCACCATCCACATAAATCGCATAACGAGCCTGATGATTCTTATTCGAATACATACTGTCTGCTCTCAGATTAAAAGTACAGCTCTTCCCTGTAAACTGAAATTCCACACCGGATGCCGAAAAAGAAAGCCAACGAATATCATTGTTTAACCAGGTTCTACCCAACAGCTTCACATTCTCTCTGGTCATCAGAAATACACCGGGATCATAAGTTTTTCCGGTCAAGCCTTCCTCCGGTTCCATAGTCGCCTGCGGTGCTTCTGTAGTCTCGGGCACTGCATCCGAACCCTCTGCACCGTTTCCGGTATCAGTCACATTACTGCTTCCCGGCACCGGTTCCGTTCCTACCTCACTTTTCCCGCATGCCACACAAAACAGAACACAGAACATCATAAAAATCAACAATACACTTAATCTACTTTTCTTCATTCTAAAACCCTCCATATCTTTCTCTATTTTAACTGTAAAACGAATATTTGTAAATACAGGGAAACTTCCTTTCTTGACACAAAAATAAGCGATACTTCAAAAGCATCGCTCATTCTCATTCCCATTTTCGCTCCTGATACACTTAAGCTTCCGGCTTCTCTACGTTCGTAATCGCACTACGCTGCATAGGAATACGGCAGTTCTTGTTGCTACCGAACTCAACGATAACTGTATCATCATTGATGTCGATAACCACACCATAGAAACCAGCAGTAGTCAATACACAGTCACCGATTTCCAAAGTGGACAACATAGCTGCCACTCTCTTCTGCTCCTTTTTCTGCGGTCTCATCAAAAAGAACCACATAGCACCGATAATAACAGCATAAAACAAAAGCATAATAATTGAACTCATTGCTGCACCTGCACCGGCTGCATCCTGTGCAGTTGTTAATAAAACGCCCATTTTCTTTCCTCCTGAACTAAAATAAAACACTGAATACTATCATACACAAAAATTTTGAGTTAGACAAGACATTTCCTTGCAAAAATCATAAAATATTTGTGAATTTCACTCTACTCCAGCGGTATAGCCATATTCTCCAGCTTCTGCTTCTTATATGCTGCGAAGTTGCCGGCGTCTAATGCATCCCGGATTTCTTCCATCATAGTGTTATAGAAATACAGGTTGTGGAGTACGCAAAGGCGCATGCCTAACATCTCTTTTGCCTTCAACAGATGACGGATATATGCTCGGCTGTATCTGCGGCACGCCGGACATCCGCAGCCTTCCTCTATGGGACGGCTGTCCAATTCATACTTGGCATTGAACAGATTGATTTTTCCATGATTGGTGTAAACATGTCCATGACGACCATTTCTGCTGGGATATACACAGTCAAAGAAATCCACGCCTCGCTCCACTGCTTCCAAAATATTCGCCGGCGTTCCCACACCCATCAGATAAGTAGGTTTATTGGCGGGCAAATAAGGAACTACTTCATCCAGCACATAGTACATTTCCTCATGACTTTCTCCAACTGCCAGACCACCCACTGCATATCCATCCAAATCCATTTCACTGATACGCTTGGCATGCTCAATACGAATATCCGAAAAAATAGCCCCCTGGTTAATACCAAACAACAACTGATTCTTATTAATCGTATCTTCTAAACCGTTTAATCGTTTCATTTCTGCCTTGCAACGCTCCAACCATCTGGTGGTACGCTCCACAGAATCCTGCACATACTTTCTCTCTGCCTTGCTGGGCGGACATTCATCAAAAGCCATGGCTATGGTAGATGCCAGATTGGACTGTATCTGCATACTCTCCTCCGGTCCCATGAAAATCTTATGCCCATCTATATGAGAGTTAAAATATACACCCTCTTCTTTGATTTTCCGCAGTCCTGCCAGAGAAAACACCTGAAATCCGCCGGAATCTGTCAGAATAGGCTTGTCCCATGACATAAACTGATGCAAACCTCCCAGCTGCTTGACAATTTTATCTCCCGGTCTCACATGCAAATGATAGGTATTGGAAAGCTGCACCTGGGTCTTGATTCCTTCCAAATCCTCGGTAGAAACCGCACCTTTTATGGCTGCCACCGTTCCCACATTCATAAATACCGGCGTCTGAATAGTACCATGCACTGTCTGAAATTCCGCTCTCTTGGCACGACCTTCCTGTTTTAATATCTTATACATAATCTTCCTCACTTCTTGGTTTTTCAGTCACTGCTATGTATCATAGCACATTATCGAAATTCTTGCATCCATCTTTTTGAATTTCTTCCTTATCACACATCTATTTCTTCATACTGCCTATTTATCTCACTCCATTGAAATGAGCCACGATTTCACGAATATACTTGTTCCCCCCGCTTCCTTCAGGGCTTATGGTTATAATTCCATAGTCAACATCCATGCAAAACCATTCTTCCTCTATTTTTACACGACTGATATAATAATCCCACAATAACATCTTTTCATCCGGCGGTTCTATATGAATTCTATCATCATAAAGTTCTTCTAAACACGATATGGTCTCCTTCAGACTTTTAACGGTATCTAAGTGTGACTCCATAACATTTCCGTTTGCCATTTCATCCAGATAATAGAGCCTGCTACTTGGCTTTATTCCATTACATTTTTCATTTAGGAAAATCGTATGTATCTCCATTGCTTGACCGCTTCTGTTATGTGCAATCCATATTTCCTCAAAGCACTCTACCGGAAGTGACTGTTCTTTTGGTTCTTTTACTACGAAATTCTTATAATAGCAAATACCCTGCTCTACTCTTGTAACAGTATAACGTATCCCGTCTTTTTCACAGCATGCATGAGCCGTATATGCATCAGTCACCTTATCCTTGCAAATCCGTCCCCATGGATGCTCCCGACTGATATCTTCAACTTCATACAACTCATATTCTTTCCAATAGGATACTACACGATACTTCATCCCCTGATAAATGACAAACTCACCTGTCAACAATGCAATATTAATATTCATGGCTTCTCCCTCAGCTTCTCATCCTCTCCAGTTCTCTAATGAAGATGGATATGCGGGCATCCTGAAAAAGCTTGGTTTTCGGACATCTCTCTTCGTGCCAATCTCTCCAATAGTGCATATAATCCTCATAGGATACTTGATGGTAGTCTTCACAAGCAACAATTACCATACCTAATAGAACAGATACTCCGACCATTCCCGAATACCAATTTTTCCCATCATATCTTCTTTTATTTTGTTAAGCTGTTCACTGTCCGCACCCTTATTACAAAGCTTATCATGTTCCCTCTTTAACTCATCCAGCTGCACATAAAAGTCTGCTATCTCCTTATTGATTTTTGATATACGTTTCTTCATTTTCCAATTATTCCACTGCCAAAATATAGAATCCATCTCATAAATTTCTGTTGCTTCCAGTTGAAAATATTTGCAACCTTCTTTCTTTTCCAGAAAAGCTTTTGTGGCACTAATCTCCTTCTCCAGCTCCTCTTCCTCAAAATACTTTTTATTTTTCAACTCTTCCAGAAAAGCATACAATCTTTCTACACCTTCTTCAAAATCTCCCCTCAATGCAATTTTAAAGGGATACTTAAAAATCTTTGAGCGAACTCTCTTGGTTTTTGCACTCAGTAAGATTTTAAAAGCAATGGGAATATCATAATTGTATTCTGCAATTCCCAACAATTCCTCTCCCTTTTGTGCATATAAATACGCTCTATTCGCCATGATGCTGTACCTCCCCTTTCTATATCTTTCTATTCCTTATTAATCTGCGTCTTTTTCATTTCATGTGGTCTAAACAGAATAATATCATTCGTTTTCTCATTAAAATTAATAAAACATATTTTATCACTATTCTTCCTTAATTTCATCATATTTTGCAAAAATATAGATTGTAAATAGTCGCTTTTTTGAGCACCACTCTCCGATACATGCAACAATGGCGGTCTTTCGACCGCCATCGCTCTTCTCACTCTTAATAATTTAAGTTCTTAATCATTTCCGCCAGTTCTTCACGATACTTATTCTCTTTGCTTCCCTGTGTCACCAGCTTATATGCTTCCTCCAGGCTGGAGGTGCCTGCATAATCACTATCATTCAGAAGCAATCCCAGCTGTGCTACACCTGCCACGAACTGGAAATCCTCTGACATAGCTTCTTCCCCATCATTTCCTACTACCACAAAGCTCTCTTCCACGCTCTTTTCGCCATCCGGCTCCTTATAGCGTACGGAAAGGGTTAACACTTCACCGGATAATGCTTCTTCGGTCACTTCTCTGTCAGACTGGTATTTTAAATCGCTGCCGGCATTACCTGCATCTGCACTTACCAATTCATAAAGTACAGTCACAGTCTGACCTGCACCGGTTTCCCCGCCATCCTTGGTATCATCCTCGAAATCCTCCGCAGCCATGACTCTGTTTTCATAACCCAGTAAACGATATTCTGCCACCTCTAAAGGGTTAAACTCTACCTGTAACTTTACATCCTTCGCTACCGTGATAGTGGTTTGTTTTAACTTCTCTACCAACACTCTGTTCGCCTCATCCAAGCAGTCTATGTAATAATAATTACCATTTCCTGCATCCGCAATGCTTTCCATATTGGCATCCGAATAATTTCCGCTACCATAACCCAAAACCGTCAGGAATACGCCGGTTTCCTTTTTCTCCGTTATCAAATCCGTCAAACCGGCATGACTGGTTACGCCCAAATTCATATCCCCATCCGAAGCAATAATCACTCGGTTGTTACCATTTTCCATGAAATTCTCTTCTGCCAGCTCATAGGCAGCCGTAATACCACCGCTACCATTGGTACCGCCGCCAAACTCAATCGAATCCAATGCCCTGCAAATCTTTTTATATTTATCTCCGGCACAGCTTTCCAGTACCACCTTAGAGTCGCCGGAATATGTTACGATAGAAACACGGTCATTAGCACTCAAGGTTTCTGCCAACAGCTTAAAGGATTTGATGGCCATAGGTCCCTTATCCTGAATTCTCATAGAGCCGGAGGAATCGATAAGGAAAATAAAATTATTGCCGGTACTTTCCAAATCCACCTCTTTCGCCTTCACAGTCATCATCAGCAACTGATTGTCTTCATTCCATGGGCAGGTATTCATTTCATAGGCTATGGTAAACCGATTGTTGTCTTTACTTTCTGTTACCTCATAGTCAAAATAGTTAATCATTTCCTCCAGTCGGATAGCCCCCTGGGGAATATCTTCCATAGCATAATTATCCTTAACCATTCTACGGAAATTGGTATAAGAACCGGTGTCCACATCTGCTGCAAAGGTAGACAATGGGCTTAGTGCCACACGCATAAAGCTGTTTTCTTTTATGTAATTGTACTCCTCTGTATTAAACTCCTGCTGCGGCATCTCCATAGGCATTTCTCCTTTGTTCATACCACCTGCCATTTGAACGCTTTCCGCTGCCTGCATACTGTCCATCATATAACTCCCGTCCGCAGCACCTTCATATTGTACTTGTACGGAATGATTGGCAGAGCCACCTGTATTCCCGGAAGAACTTCCTCCATTGATAACCATTGGGGCTGAAGTAGCCATATCGCTACTGCTACATGCCACCAGTGAACCTGTCAATAACATCACACATAACAAACTCCATACTTTTCTCTTCTTCATAACATTTCCCTCCTTGATGTTCCGCTTCTCTCATGCGGTTCTATCTATAGAGTCAATAAAAACTCCTCTCCGGTTGCATGTTTTTTACAATTTTTTCCGAAAAGAGTTTTTTCATTCCTTGTATATCCCAAAAGAAGGAATTGCCAATTTGAAAATCATGAATTATAATCAACTTAGTTTTGAGAAATGATACAAGCTTTTCTCTCACAAAATCACAATACATATGGAAAATATTTCTGGAGGCATTTATGGCAGGTTCAACTTATGGAACAATTTTTAAAATAACTACATGGGGCGAGTCCCACGGAAAGGCTTTGGGTGTCGTAATCGACGGCTGTCCTGCCGGACTGGAGCTGGACGAAACCGACATTCAGACATATTTAAACAGACGCAAGCCCGGTCAGAGTAATATCACTACCCCTCGCAAGGAAGCAGATGAAGTAGAAATTCTCTCCGGTGTTTTTGAAGGCAAAACCACCGGTACCCCCATCTCCCTGATGGTGCGTAATACTTCGCAGATTTCCAAGGATTATAGCGACATTGCATCCTACTATCGTCCCGGACATGCGGATTATACCTTTGATGCCAAGTATGGCTTCCGTGACTATCGAGGCGGCGGACGTTCCTCCGGTCGTGAAACCATTGGTCGTGTAGCTGCCGGTGCCATTGCCACCAAAATCTTAAAGCAATTAGGGGTACAGGTTATGGCTTATACCCGTTCCATCGGTCCGGTAGAAATCGATTATGATAATTTCGATTCTGCTGCGATTCGAGAAACCAAAACTGCCATGCCCGACCGTGACGCTGATGCAAAGGCGGTGGCTCATTTAGAAGCTGCCATGAAGAATTTAGACTCCGTAGGCGGTGTCATGGAATGTGTAGTAGTGGGAGCACCTGCCGGAATCGGTGATACGGTTTTCGAGAAACTGGATGCAAACCTGGCAAAAGCCATGATGTCCATCGGTGCCGTAAAAGCGGTTGAAATCGGTGACGGTATTCAAGTAGCACAATCAAGCGGAAGCACCAATAACGATGCTTTTTGTATGATGAATGGGAAAATCACAAAAAAAACCAATCATGCAGGCGGTATTTTGGGTGGCATGAGCGATGGCAGTCCTATTATTATCCGTGCTCATGTGAAGCCTACCCCCTCCATCTTCTCCACGCAGCAAACCGTCAACCGCGACCAGGAAGAAATTGATATCAACATTAAGGGACGCCATGACCCTATCATCGTCCCTCGTGCAGTAGTGGTTATGGAATGCATGACCGCCATCACCATCCTGGATGCCATGATGGTAAACATGTCTGCGAAAATGGATTCCTTGGAGAAATTTTATAAGTAAGAGTTTTTTCAGAAAGCATCCTCGATTGAAAGATATACATAGTTCTACCCATAGAACCTATCATAGTGTTCTATGGGTAGAATTTTAGTCTGATTGAAGGAATATCTGCCATGGCAACACTATTCACAATAAACAGACATTAAAAAACATCCAACTGTTCTCTATTCGCCAGCAACCATTCCAGCATAGCCAGATTGGTCTCTGCCAGTTCCCGAAACTTCTCATAATCACTGAAATAGGCAATGCAGTTAAACTGTATTCCCAAGACTACATGGGGTACTGCCTTTTTCTCTTCTTCCGTAAGCTTCACCACACTATCATAACCGGTTAAAATGTCTCTGAAAATACCAAACCATTTCTCCGTCTCTTCCACAGAGCTTTTGAAATTTTCGGACAATATGGAGGTAGTCATATAGCAGGCATCAAATATGCGAATATTTTTCTCCGACAGTTCAAAATCTGTAATCCCTAACACACTATCCTTTCCGCCTACGAAGTTGTTCGGACAGGGATTTCGATGGATAATCTGTCTGGGCAAGTACGGATACAAGTCAGTAAACGCTTCTACATAGGACTTACAAAAGTCTTCTGACAATCCTGCGATTTCTTTCACCTTGGGAAGTGCCCAATTCCTAATGCTTTCCAACCAATCGGGTTCATTGCAGACCATCTCCTCCTCAAAGGTAGCCAGCAAATTATCCAACTGTCCCAGCACTTCCCCCAGATACCTTGCAGAAAATTCCGGATTGTCTGCATAAAAGCTACTACTTTCTATTGGCTTTCCTTCCAGTTTTTTCTCTATACAATAGCAAAGCTCTCCTACCTTATAGTAATCCTGTCCCTGTAATGTTTTTACAGGAAGTGCCACTCCAAAGCCTGCACTCGCCAAAGCTTTCGTAATTTTAATATGTTGCTCCAACCGTACTATATTAGCACTTACCTTTATCACATGAGAAGCACCCACATTCCACTCACAATCAGAACGTTCTCCGCTTCCGGCATAGTAAAAATCAGTAACCGGCTCTTCCTGCATATTCCATTGAGCCAAAACTTCTTTTAATTTCTTATAATTCAACATAATATGTTCCTCCTGAATCAACTTAATCTTGTAGGGATGCTTTACCGCATGCATCATTACATATTCAGAAGGAGAACATTGAAATTCACGCTGAAACGCCTTATAGAAACCGGCATTAGTCTCAAACCCATAGTCCAGAGCCACCTCAATAACCTTCCGACCATTTGCAATTTCATAAACTGCATGTAACAGCTTCCTGCGGGTAATATACTGCATCACCGGAAGGCCCACCAGCTTTTGAAATACTCTATAATAGTGAAACAAAGAGTATCCTGCCATATCTGCTAGTTCTTCAACTCCAAACTCCGCCTGTAAATTCTCTTCTATATAATTCAGGCTCTCTTGTATCTTATCAATATGTTGCATACGAAAACACATCCTTTCTTCAAACAAAGTTCTGCAGACCTATTTGATGTTCTGATTATAAATCATTGGAAGAAGGAAAACATTTCCTATTTTGTTATTTCACAATTTTTTTCTTTAAAAAAAGAACACCAACCTGTTGATTCTCTTCTACATTGTCGGTGCTCTTCTACATATCATAAAAAACCTCTAATCATCCATGTCTGACAATTAGAGGTTCCTATCTTATTTATGAATTAATCTTATGAAACACAATACAGTTCGGTTCACTGATCTTCATGGGCTTACCATTCATAGTCATAATACCCTTGTCCAAATCTACACAGAAGAATGTCATGGTATTGGACTCATGATTTAAAGATACCAGAAACTTATTGTTCGGGAACAATTCTACATCCTTCGGATACTCTCCGCTGATGGGTAAGCAGAAGTTTTTGGTCAGGGTACCATCCTCCTGATTTACATTGTAAACCACCACGGAATTGTTACCGGCATTGGAGCTCAGCAAATACTTGTAATCCTTGGAAAAGCTCAACGCACTGGCAGCAGAGCCATAAGAATTCTTCAAATCAATGGTAGGAATGGTCTGCACTTTGTCGAAATAGGGAATTCCATTCTTGTCAATATACTGGTACACATCGATATAGCACTTCCACTCATGCACGATATAAATAAATCTGCCGTCCTTGGAAATCTTAATATGTCTGGGAGCCGACTCTAACTCACTACGAATAACATCAGCCAGCTTCAGCTTGCCCTTTTCATAATCTAAAGCATATACATTTACATGATCCATTCCCTGATCGGCTACCAACAGATACTTGTTATCATGTGTCATACGTGCACAGTTAATATGCGGACGGAAGTTTCTCTCTGCCACACTTCCCAAGCCCTTGTGGAAAATCTCGTCAGTTATACCTCCCACGGAACCGTCTTCATTGACCTTGAGCACAGTCAGCTTGCCATCATGATAACCGGCAACGAACAAATAACTGTCGGTATAGTCCGTAAATACATAACAACCACGCATACCGTTAATGGGTGCGAAATTGATTAGCTCCAACTCGCCGCCTGCCAGAATTTTATAAGCTTCTACGCCAAAATCCGTAATGGAATATAAATACTTCCCATTATGAGAAGTAGAAATATAAGAAGAGTTCGTAATCTCTACCTTATCCTTTTCCATAAACCTTCCGTTTTTCATATCCACATCATATATACGAATGCCATGACTATCTCCACTGGTATAAGTAGAAACATAAGCTACATACTTGTCCATGCTCTATCACACCTCCCAAAAATTCTTTCCATTACTATATCACAAAAGGCAAATTATTGAAATACCCTTTTGATGTTTTTTCTATTATACAATATCCTGCAAATTGTCACAGAATCTGATTGACTTTCTAACTAATAACATATAAAATTATCATATTCGGCATAAATCAATAGCTTGAATATATTTTTACCTTAAGAGAAAGGGCTATTAATACATGAAAAAAGCATTGGTTAATTTGGAACACATTTCCAAATCTTATGATGGACAGTTGATTCTGGATGATTTGAATCTCTATATCCGTGAAAACGAATTTTTAACATTACTGGGACCCAGTGGATGTGGTAAGACTACAACTCTGCGTATTCTTGGTGGGTTTGAAACGCCGGATGCCGGAAAGGTTTATTTTAATGGTCAGGATATTACGAACCTGCAGCCCAATAAAAGACAACTGAATACTGTATTCCAAAAGTACGCTCTGTTCACACACATGAACATTGCAGAAAATATTGCTTTTGGATTAAAAATAAAGAATAAAAGCAAGGCTTACATTGATGACAAGATTAAATACGCTCTCAAGCTGGTGAATCTGGACGGTTATGAAAAGCGTATGCCTGACTCCTTAAGCGGTGGTCAGCAACAGCGTATTGCTATTGCCCGTGCTATCGTTAACGAACCCAAGCTTCTGCTTTTAGATGAGCCTTTGGGTGCGCTTGACTTAAAGCTTCGTCAGGACATGCAATACGAACTGATTCGTCTGAAAAACGAATTGGGTATTACCTTTATTTATGTTACTCACGATCAGGAGGAAGCTCTGACCATGTCCGATACCATTGTGGTTATGAACCAGGGCTATATTCAGCAGATTGGTACTCCTGAAATGATTTATAACGAACCTGAAAATGCATTTGTAGCAGACTTTATCGGAGAAAGTAATATTATCGGTGCTACTATGATTCAGGACAAATTAGTAGAAATTTTAGGTGCCAAGTTCGCCTGTGTTGATGAAGGCTTCGGCACCAACAAGCCTGTCGATGTAGTCATTCGTCCGGAAGACGTAGAACTGGTGGAACCGCAGAACGGAACCATTCAGGGCAAAGTAACTCATGTTATTTTCAAGGGTGTTCATTATGAAATGGAGGTTATGGCCAATGGTTTCGAATGGCTGGTACACTCCACCAAGATGTTCCCCGTAGGTACCGATGTAGGTATCTATGTGGATCCTTTCAATATTCAGATTATGAACAAACCTGAGTCAGAGGACGAGGAGGCCGTTGGTGTAAATGAATAAAAAGCTGCTATCGGCGCCCTTCCTGTTCTGGTCCATTTTGTTCATCATTGTGCCTTTGCTCATGGTGTTCTACTATGGATTAACAGATAAGACCGGTGCCTTCACCTTAGAAAATGTACTGGCAATCTCCTCTCCCGAGCATTCCAAGGCTCTGTGGGAAGCTGTGAAGCTGTCTGTACTGAGTACGATTATCTGTTTATTGCTGGCATATCCGCTGGCCATGATACTATGTAATTTAGGACGGAAAAAGACCTCCTTTATGGTACTTATCTTTATCCTGCCTATGTGGATGAACTTTTTGTTACGTACCTTTGCGTGGTTGACCTTGCTGGAAAAAACAGGTGTGATTAACACTCTTTTGAAGCTGGTCGGATTACCCACTCTGGATATTATCAATACTCCGGCAGCCATCGTTCTGGGTATGGTTTACAACTTTTTACCCTTTATGGTACTGCCCATTTATAATGTATTGGTAAAAATCGACCACAATGTTATCAATGCCGCTCGTGATTTGGGAGCCAATTCCGTGCAAACCTTTGCCAAGGTCATTCTTCCATTGAGCGTGCCCGGCATTATCAGTGGTATAACCATGGTATTCGTACCTGCACTTACCACCTTTATTATTTCCACGATTTTAGGCGGAAGCAAAATCCTGCTCATCGGTAATGTTATTGAACAGGAATTCACACAAACCGGTAACTGGCATTTAGGTAGCGGCTTATCCATTGTATTGATGTTATTCATCATCTTTAATATGGTAATCAGTGCTGTCACCGACAAAGATGGGGAGGCACAGGCACTATGATAAAGACTACTGCACAAAAAATATATGTAGGGCTCATCTTCTTATTTTTGTATGCGCCCATTCTGACCTTGATGGTTTTATCCTTCAATGCCAGCAAAACCCGTTCCAAATGGGGCGGCTTTACTTTGAAATGGTATATTCAGCTTTTTCAGAACGAAGACATTATGGAAGCTTTGTGGAACACACTTACCATTGCTTTCCTGTCCGCTCTGATAGCTACTATCATCGGTACTGTTACTTGCATTGCCTTTAATTATATGCGCAAGCGTAATCGTACTTTGATGCTGGGAATCGCCAATATCCCCATGCTGAATGCGGAAATCGTAACCGGTATTTCCCTGATGCTTTTGTTTATCAGCTTGGATATTAAGTTTGGTTTTATGACCATTCTCATGGCTCATATTACCTTTAACATACCTTATGTTATCCTGAGTGTACTGCCCCGAATGAAGCAGTTGAATCCCAGTACCTATGAAGCGGCTCTGGATTTAGGTTGCAATCACTGGCAGGCATTCTTCAAGGTAACCTTCCCGGATTTGTTACCGGGAATTTTGTCCGGCTTTTTGATGGCCTTTACCATGTCCTTGGATGATTTTGTTATCACTCACTTTACCAAGGGACCCGGTATTGACACCCTTTCTACCAAGATTTATACGGAAGTAAAAAAGGGTATCAAGCCGGAAATGTACGCACTGTCAACAATTATTTTTGTTGCTGTTCTGGTGCTCTTGCTTTTGGTGAATTACACACCAAAAGATAAAAAGAAATAAATTAAGAAAAAACGAGGAGAAAATATTATGAAAAAGACAAAATGGATCGGAGCTTTACTTTGCGGAATTGTTGCGACTGCCCTCTTTACCGGATGCGGTAGCCAGGGTGGAGAAAACGGAGTGGTTTATGTGTACAACTGGGGCGAATATATCGACCCGGAAACCATAAACATGTTTGAAGAGGAAACCGGTATTAAGGTTGAATACGAAGAATTTGAAACCAATGAAACCATGTACCCCAAGGTAGCAGCAGGTTCTTCCAACTACGACCTGATTTGCCCTTCTGATTACATGATTACCAAAATGATGGAAAATGATATGCTGGCAGAGTTGAACTTTGAAAACATGCCAAATGCCAAGGCAAATATCGGTGCTCAGTATTATGAGCAAGCTGCTGCTTTCGACCCGGGCAACAAGTATTGTGTACCCTACTGCTGGGGAACGGTTGGTATTCTTTACAACAAGACCATGGTAGATGACCCGGTTACCAGCTGGGATATTCTTTGGAATGAAAAGTATACCGACAATATTCTCATGCAGGATTCCGTACGTGATGCTTTCATGGTCGCTCTGAAGCGTGATGGTTATTCCATGAACAGTACCAATCCGGATGAATTGGAGCAGGCAAAGAACGCACTCATCGAACAGAAGCCTATTGTTCAGGCATATGTTGTAGACCAGGTACGTGACAAGATGATTGCCGGCGAAGCTGCTATTGGCGTTATCTATTCCGGTGAAGCTATCTATACACAGCGTGAAAACCCTGACTTGGAATATGTTATTCCGGAAGAAGGCACCAATGTATGGATTGACGGATGGGTAATTCCCAAGAATGCAGAAAACAAGGAAAATGCGGAAAAGTTTATCGACTTTATGTGTCGTCCTGACATTGCTCTGATGAACTTTGACTACATTACCTACTCTACTCCCAATGAAGCTGCCCGTGAATTAATTGAAGACGAGGATATCCGCAATTCCGAAATTGCATTCCCTACTCTTTCCGATTATAACAATCTGGAAACCTTCTACTACTTAGGCGAAGAAGCAGATGAATTATACGGCAACCTCTGGAAGGAAGTAAAATCAAACTAAAAAACATTTGCTCACAGCATACAAAGGGCCTGCACAAAAGTGCAGGCCTTCTTAAATTTAGTCATTGCATCCGCAATCATCATGGTCATGCTCTCTGTTACGACGATTACGTCTATCATAATCACGATCCTCACAAACATCGCAGTCACAAGCATTGTTTGATGAGTAAGGCGACCATCTGTTATCTGTGCTTCTCTCACATTCGCAGTCACAGTCTCGGTCTCTTCCTCTCCTATCAGAATGACCACAACCACAATCGTTGTCATCCTGCCATCCTCTGGGCTGAATGCAGGAATTCTGACAACCACAACCACCTGTGTTCTTTCCGCAACCACATAATAATAAAAGTAAAATCCAACAACTACTCATTTCCATAGTTCCTTTTGGTCTTTTTACTCCTATTATATGCATGCTAAATAAAATGGTACCTATTCTCCTATCAATAAGACAAGGCTTCGGGATGGCACTACAAGCACTCCTTCCTGTATTTCTGCAAGTTCCTCCGTATCTTCTGCAGCAGTAGTCAAGGCTACCTTCCACCTTTTCTCCTCCGAAAGTCTGGGTAAGCCGAATTCTTGTGTCTCCCAATGCATATTGATAGCCAGATAATAAAGCTTTCCTTCACAGCCTTTAGCATAATCGCCGGATAGCATCATTCCCACATGCCGGTCACCGTACTCCCATTTCTGCAGCCACGCCTCTGTTCCATGATAGGAAAGGTCCGGTGCTCCCACCTCCAGATAATCAGACAATCTACATTCCTTTTCCTGTCGGAACACTCTGTTTGCTTTTCGAAAAGCAATCAATTCTTTGACCCAATCGTGTAATGCCTTGTTCTTTACCAAATCTCTCCAATTCAGCCAGGTTACCTCATTATCCTGGCAGTATGGATTATTATTGCCGCCCTGAGAATTGCCAAACTCATCCCCCATGAAAAACAAAGGTGTTCCCTGCGAAAGCATCAACAGCATAAAAGCATTCTTCACCTGTTGCTGTCGAATTTGCTGTACCTGCTTTTTACGGGTCGGTCCTTCCTTGCCCCAGTTCCAGCTGTAATTGGCATCTGTACCGTCTCTATTCTCCTCCCCATTGGCTTCATTGTGCTTTTTCTCATAAGTCACCATATCCGCCATGGTAAAACCATCGTAATTACTAATATAATTCAAGAAACCGCTGTTTGCCGGCTTACGACGCATACAAAACATTACATCATACAAGATGCCGGTATCGCCCTTTAAAAACCGTCGTATGGTCTTACGATAATCCTCTTTATACAGTGCCACATGACACTGCTCTGCTTCAACCTGTTGACCGACTGACTGCACCAAGGGGAAATCACTGTTCCACAATTTACACTCTGCCAAATAGGGATCCTTCACCAGCTCCTTTAGCGGCAGGTGTTGCCCCTTTACATGAAATCCGTCCACATGGTATTCCATATGCCAAAAACGCAGTATATTCACGATTTCTGAAGACGATACTGTTTCCGGAAAATAAAACTGCATCACCACTTCCATATGATTTTCATGCAGTGCCTTCACCATATCCTTGAATTCCCTGCCGGCATTCTCACTCTTGGCATAAGCCCGCTTCGGTGCATAATAAAAGCCTTCCTGATACCCCCAGTAATTCAAGACCGGGCGTTTCAATATCATGGGCGTTTTTCCCCCATCAAGTGTCTCCTCCGGCAATTCATTAAACTCATAGGCAGGCTGCAGCTCCAAGGTAGTAATACCCAGCTCCTTCAAATAGGGCAGCTTCTCTACAATCCCTGCAAAGGTACCCTTTGCCTTGATACCGGAGGTCTTATGTTTCGTAAAACCTCGCACATGCAAACAATAACATACACAGTCCTCATAGGGGATTTGAGGCAAGCAATCCTCTCCCCAATGATACCTCTCATCTTCTATGACAGCCTTATAATCTGCCACACTTTTTCGAACACCGAATTCATCCTTACCGACAAACCCGACTGCATTCTTATCCGCAACCAACTTATCTCCTTCATAAAAAAGATAGCTGTACTTCTTCCTGTCTATGTGGGGTATCGTCTCAAAATAAACCTTTCCCACCCTTTTCTCTCTGTTAAAAGCATGACGTTTTACTTCTTCTCCGGTCTTTCTATCATAAAAAACGATACCACACTCTGCTTCTGCGGAAGCAAAAGCCACACGGATACCTTTCTTTGCACTCTCTTCTATTTTCTGCACACCAAGGGAATAAGGATACATAATACCACCTCCTGATAATCCTATTCTACTTTATCTGCAAATCTATTGCAAGAAATTTTCAGATGGGGTATACTGATTAACAGAACAGACTGAAACAGAGATTTAAGTCTGTTATAACAATCTAACCGCAAAAAGCATGGAGGAATAACATGGCAAAGCAACACGAAATGGATGAAGAAATGACAGTGGATATTACACTGGAGAATGACGAAGTGGTAACTTGTGCGGTTATCACTATTTTGGAAGTAGAAGGCAAGGACTACATCGTATTACTTCCCTTAGACGAAGACGGTAACAACGACGACGGTGAAGTTTGGTTCTATGGCTACAGCGAAAACCCGGATGACCCCAATGAAGAACCCGAACTGACCTATATTGAGGACGACAGCGAATACGAAGCCGTTGCAGAGGCTTTTGACGAGTATCTGGATAGCTGTGAATTCGACGAAATCGTAGAGGATGAAGAATAAGCTCCTCTCAAAAGCATACTGCTTTACACGCTGCAAAGGGCAGGCTTTGATATCACCATATCATAGCCTGCCCCTTTTATTGTTATCCAAAACCAGTTTCTGTTATTTTTACTTCTGCTCTTCTTTTACGGTAATGCGCATCTCAAAAGGAGCCAGACAAATCTCTTCCTGTTCTAAAGTAAAATGCTGTTCTTTATTCGTATTGTTGAACAGGAAATAAGCTGTTCTGTGTCCATCGGTTCTGGTGGTAAGCTCCACATTGTCCGGCAATCCCTCTGTAAAGGACAGCCCTGCTTGTGCAACAACCTCCTTTATAAGCTTATAATACAATGCCTTCTCTCCTACGGTACCGATATAATACACCCTGCCTGCTCCATACTTGTTTCGGGTAATGGCTGGCTTTCCCTTGTAAAATTCACTGTCATAGGTAGCCAGAACTTCTGCCCCTTCTGTCGCCAAAACATCACACCACTGCTTTCCTTTACAAATAGTGCCGTCTGCATAACGAATTGACACCGTATCGTAACCGATAGGATTGTACTCTTCCACATAGGCACCGGTCAGCTTACGATAAACGGTAGGTAGCTGCTCCATAATACAATTATTGTTATTATTCTTTACCCCGCTTCGATTGGTAAGAATTACCGTACCACCCTTCTGTGCAAAATCGTACAGGTTGTCTGCGACCTCCTGCTTGGTAATATACATCTGCGGTGCTACTACGATTTGATAGCCTGACAAATCAGCCTGTTCACTGATAATATCCACATTCAAACCGTACTTGGTAAACGCCGCATGCAACAGCATAATCTGCTCCATATAATACATGCCATGGGTCTGCGGCTGGATTTTAAAGGCATATTCATTGTCCGCAGAATAAAGAATGGCTATGTCCGCCTTCACTTCCGTATTCTGTAAGTCCTGTAGTTGCTTTGCTGTCTCACACAACTCTCCAAACTCCTTGAAACGTCTGCCCGGTACATTAGAATGGTCTATCAGACCATGCCAGAACATTTCTGCTCCGGTTACTGCTGTTCGAAAACGGAATTGCACTACCGTGTCTGCACCATGTGCAAAAGCTTGCAATGCATATCCCCTTATCATACCGGGAGAAGGGGTTCTGGACATAGGTGACCAACAACCCATTCCACCGCTTAACTGCTCCATAATCCAAAAGTTCTGTCTTTTCACACCACGCATCAAATCTAAATGAAAAGCATGGGTATAACATTCCTCCCCGTTATCCGGTATTCTGGTCGTGGGATAATTATCATAAGAGACAAAATCCAGCTCCTCAAATTCCTTATGAAAGTCCGGCATATTTTCACAAAACCAGGTATTGGTGGTAATCTGAGTATTCGGACAAAAACTGCGGATAATCTTTGCCTGTCTCAATGCAAACTGAATCACACTATCCGATGCATATCGGTTAAAGTCTAAAACAAAGGCAGGATTCAACCATGCATGAGGATAGCTTCCAAAGGGAGGATTTATCTGCTCCCAAGAAGAATATTCCCCACTCCACACATTGTTACCATACGCTTTATTCAAGTTCTCTAAGGTACCATACTTTTCCTTTAACCAACTGCGATACTCTCCGATACAATTCTCACAAAAGCAAAAATTGGCCTCCAGCTCGTTATCAATCTGCCATGCAACCACTGCCTTATGGTCTGCATAACGCTTGACCATTTTCTCAACAATGCGGTCTGCATAGCTCAGAAAATCCGGATTGTTATAGCATCTGTGTCCTCGTATTCCTGTAGCGATTTTGTGGCCGTCCTTGCCGGTCTGTACCGCATCCGGATACTTTTCATACAGCCAAAGGGGAGGACAACTGGTAGGTGTACACAAGATAACCTCTATGCCTCTCTCTGCAAACAATTCTATCGCCTCATCCAACCATTCGAAATCAAACACATTCTCCTGCGGCTCGAATCTGCACCAGGCAAACTCTCCCATTCGCACCAGCTTCATGCCTGTTTCCTTCATCAAATCTGCATCCGCAGCCCATAGAGCCTTGTCCCAATGCTCCGGATAATAATCTACACCTATATTCATATGTAGCTCTCCTTCTCCCAGTTATTGTTTGAATTCCTATGCATGATACTGTAATCCATTACAATATCTTTTGTTCTCAAAATTCATTCTATCCTTTTTATAAGAATTATAGCATGCCCCTCTCTTTCCTACAAGCATTCCTGCCATTTCCCCCATCTTTTCCTTCAAGCGATTTCTAACACCTCTATTCGCTCAAATCGACTCTGTTTCTTTCTATTTCATGTCTTCTCCCAACTCCTCCAGAAATCGACTGGGCATTCTGGGATTTTCCTTGGTACCGGTGAGGTAATGCAGCTCTACTGCTTCCTGTGCTCTGGTAATACCTACATAAAACAGTCTGCGTTCTTCCTCCAACCGCCTCTGAGTAAGAACCTCTCCACGTCGTATCTGAGGAATGGTTCCTTCGTTCAGATTCATAATATACACCTTTCGAAACTCCAAGCCCTTCGCTGCATGCAGGGTCAACAGGCGTATCCCCTCCTTTTCATTCCCGGATCTTTCCAGCTCCTTTGCCAGCTCCTTTGCATAAAGCTCCTGATGTAGTTTCCATGAGGTGAAATCCAGAAAGTCTGAAGCATCCTCCCGGAACCATTCCAGCATCTGCTTCCACTCCTGAGGCAGCTCTGCGGCATTTTGAGCTTTCCGTAATAAATATCCCTGATAGTCCATAGCATGCAGAATATAATGAATTCCCAGACCGGGACGCATATCTGCCAATCGTTTCAAATGTCTTTCCAAACTTTCTATAGCAAGTACCGCCTGTCGATTTTCATAGAAGCCACTACTATAGAATTCCTTCACCTGTGACAAATCCACCTGTGGTTCCCGAAGGGCTTCTCTTCCCAAGGGCACTCGCATTCTCTGAAACAAGTGCAAAAACACTACTCTTTCTCTGCAACCGGATGCCGCCAAAAAGTAATCCTCTAAATCTTTCATCAAAAAATGTTCATAAATACAACGCACCTTTTCCCGCAATACAAAAGGAATATGATAGCGTGACAATATTGCAGCAAACATTTGCATGGCAGAATTGGTCCGAAACAAAACTGCTTCTTCCTCCAATTTGAGAATCGGTATCTCCTTCATACGAAGTGCCAGACTTTCATAGCACTCTTTGGTGGATACAGCCCCATAAGCCCGTATTTGCCCCATAGAGGCACTTTTATTCACAGATGCCAATTCCTTCCTTACTCTTTGCTTATTATGCTCTATGAGGCTTCTGGAAGCCTTCACGATATTTTCACCGCATCGGTAGTTCTCTGCCAGTGTTATCTGTGCAGCATTTGGATAATCCTCTATGAATTTTCGAAACACATCTGCTTCAGACCCGCGGAAACCATAAATAGCTTGGTCATCATCTCCCACTACGAACAGATTATGAGGTGCCGCCACCAACAGCTGTATAACTTCCCTCTGTATGGGATTAATGTCCTGATATTCATCAATTAAAATATAAGAGAAGCGTTTCTGCCAAATATTTCGCAACTTGCTGTCACTTTCCAATTCCTTCTTACAAAGATACAACATGTCATCAAAATCTATCTTTTGATACTTCGCTTTTGTGTTTTCATACTGTTCCATAAGAGATAAGAAATGCTTTTGCTCCTCCTCTGTATTCCTTACAGCTTCCTTTTCAAAGGGGGGATTCGCAGAGTCTTCCCGTGAAACTTCTCCGGTGTTCTTGTAAAAGCTCACCTGAGTCAAAAACTGATTCATATTATTTTCTGTGACTTCTTCTTTGGTATCTTTCTGCAAAACACTCTTTACAATTCGATATTTTTCCTGCTGGGTAATGAGTTGATATTCGGAATATTTATGGATACTTTTGATAATCTGATAAAAAAAGGAATGAAAGGTTCCAAAGCTTACGAACCCTTTCGACTGTGTCTGTCCCTTACAGAAGGCTTTTAACTGTTCCTGAAATCGTTTCTGCATGGTCAGTGCTGCTTCTTTGGTAAATGTGATGACTAAAATTTGTTGTGGCGGTATTCGTCGCTCTTGTATGAGATACAACAATCTGCGTACTATGACCGTTGTTTTTCCGGAGCCGGGACCTGCCGCCACAAAGGCAGGTCCCTCTCCATGTAACACAGCAGTTTTCTGTGCCTCATTCAAGCCTTGCAAAAGGGTACTATTCTGCACTCTTTAACAATTCGATACCCTTACGAATTCTGGCAAGGGATTCATCCTTTCCAAGGATTTCCATGATTTCCGTAGCTCCGGCAGGAGTCATCTGCTTGCCGGAAACAGCGGTACGAATCGGCCACATTACATAACCGTTCTTGCAGCCCTTCTCTTCCACATACTTCACCAATGTCTGATAAAGAGCATCATTGCTGTAATCCTCCTGAGCCTCTAACAAAGGCAATACCTCTGTCAATACCTCCAGAGAAGTCTGCGTATTGGTCTTCATCTTCTTGTGAGTGTACATAGCAGGGTCATATTCAGGCAATGTTTCAAAGAAATCTACCTGCTCCGCAATATCCTTAAAGGTCTCAATACGGGTCTTTACCATACCTGCAATCTTCTTCAAATCAAAGTCCTTGGTCAATGCAGCCTTTAAATAAGGTTCTGCCAGCTCATAGAACTTATCCTCCTCCATAGTCTTCAGATATTCCCCATTCATCCAGCGAAGCTTCACCATATCAAATACAGCCGGAGACTTACTGATTCTCTTGTAATCAAACTTCTCAATCAGCTCCTGTAAAGAGAAGATTTCGTTATTGTCCTCCGGGCTCCAACCAAGGAGTACGATATAGTTTACGATTGCTTCTGTTAAAAAGCCCTGCTCAATCAAATCCTCAAAAGAAGAATGACCGCTTCTCTTGGAAAGCTTTTTATGATTTTCATCGGTAATCAAAGGCAAATGTACATATACCGGCACTTCCCAGCCGAAAGCATCATAAAGTCTTACATATTTCGGAGAAGAAGAAAGATACTCATTTCCTCTTACTACGTGGGTAATATTCATGGTATGGTCATCCACTACATTAGCGAAATTGTAGGTAGGATATCCATCGGATTTAATCAAAATCATATCATCCAACTCAGAGTTAGGTACGGTAATGTCTCCGTACAACTCGTCGTGGAAGGTAGTGGTTCCTTCGGTAGGATTGTTCTGGCGAATAACGAAAGGCTTGCCTTCTGCCAAATTCGCCTCGATTTCTTCCTTGGAAAGACCTAAGCAATGCTTATCATAAATGGTAATTTCCTTACCCTCTACTACCTCACTCTTTAAAGAAGCTAAACGTTCCTTGTCACAGAAGCAGTAATATGCCTCACCCTTTTCGATGAGTTCCTTAGCATACTTCATGTAAATACCGGTCTTCATACGCTCACTCTGCACATAAGGACCGTAACCGCCGTCCTTGTCCGGACCTTCGTCATGAATCAGTCCTGTCTTTTCCATGGTACGATAAATAATCTCCGTAGCACCTTCTACGAAACGCTCTTGGTCTGTATCCTCGATACGAAGCATGAAGTCACCGCCATCATGCTTTGCAATCAAAAACTCATACAATGCGGAACGTAAATTTCCTACATGCATCTTACCGGTAGGGCTGGGTGCATATCTGGTTCTAATCTTCATATCTTTTTCCTCCAAAATCTATTCTTTCTCTATTCTTTTCGTCTATTTAATCATAGCAGACTGTCAACACAGCAGACTTACTATTCCATATCCGGCAGTTTCTTCTCTGCTGCTTCCTTGAACTTGTTCACTTCCTTCACTGCCTGTGGCAATGCAATATTGGTTCCGGCTCCGGCGATACATCCACCCGGACATGCCATACCTTCTATCAGACAGCCATTTTTCTTACCCGCCTTGGCAAGCAGAAGCATCTTCTTACATTCTGCCAGACTTTCTGCATGTTCGATTTTTACCTCTGTGCCCGGATAGTACTTGTTAATACAGTCTTCAATGGCACTGGCTACACCGCCTGCCACACCATAACCACGACCTGCTGCAGTAGCATCCTGCATGGTATCCATAGCCTGAATTTCCTCCAACAAAATGCCTCTGGCTTCAAACATACCGGTCAGCTCTTCAAAGGTAATCACAAAATCCACATCCGAACGGATGGTTCTTCTGGAAGCCTCCAGTTTCTTGGACGCACAAGGTCCGATAAATACCACCAAAGCATCCGGATGCTCCTTCTTGATAATTCTCGCAGTTGCCACCATAGGTGTCAGCTCATTACTGATTTTATCAATGGTTTCCGGGAACAAATTCTTCGCCATTACAGACCAGGACGGACAACAGGAAGTCAACGCAAAAGCCTGCTTACCGGTCGCCACCTCTTTCACATAATGTTCTGCTTCCGCCAAACAACCCAAATCCGCACCGATGGCTGTTTCATAAACCTCTGCAAATCCCAACATATTCAAAGCAGTTTTGAAAACATCCGGGGTAACCTTGGGTCCAAACTGTCCTACAAAAGCCGGTGCCACCTGAGCAATTACCTTCTTGCCGGTTTTCATAGCCTTAATAAGCTGGAAAATCTGGGACTTGTCTGCGATGGCTCCGAAAGGACAGCTTACCATACATTGTCCGCAGGACACACACATGTCATTGTCAATAACAGCACGTCCATGTGCGTCGGATTTAATCGCACCGATACCACAAGCTGCCTTACAAGGTCTTTCCTTGTGAGTAATGGCATCATAAGGGCAAATCGCCTTACATTTGCCGCATTTAATACATTTTTCCTGATCTATCACAGACTTGCCGTTTACAAAGCTGATGGCTCCCTTGGGACAAACCTCCTGACAAGGATGTGCCAAGCATCCCATACAGGCATTGGTCACAAAATATTCATTTTCCGGACAGGCATTACATGCAGATGGGATAACCTGCATCAATGGAGGTTCATAATATTTTTCATCAATATTACTTTCTTCCACACCTTCTGTCAGGTGACCGGGACGATGTCTGTTCTCCGGTCTCAGGCTCATACCCATAGCCAGACGGATACGTTCTCGAATAATCGCTCTGTCACGATAAACACTTTCCCAATATTGGGACTCTTCATAATCTACTAATTTATAAGGCAAGGCTTCCATATCATCCTTTAAGTTGGTAGATTCATAAGCCAACTTAGCAACTTCACGAAAAACCATTCTTCTTCGCTGACGAATAAGTGTATCAATACCTCTCATGCTGCTCATATAATCTGTCCTCTCCTACATCCTTTGGTATTTTCTGTTTCCTGATATTGGCATTCCAGCCACTTTAACCCTAATAGTATATCACTAAATTTTGACCTTTTCAACTCACAAAACACTTTCTTTATCATACTATATTATTAAAAAGGTGAGATTTTTATGAAAGGAATGCTTATGCAAAACTACTCCTACGAAAAGACAATCGAACATTTCCCGATAGCCATGTCCTATGTACCCTGGCAACATTTCACACAGATTTATGAAAACTTAGAAGAAGGCTACTGTGAAGGCACGATTTTCCCTGAACTGAATAAGCCTTTTATGGGAAGGAGATGTCACAATGGCAAATAATGATAAGCAGCGTATGTTAAAGGATATCGGCATTGTAGATTTCACATTGGTAGAACTGATGCTCTTTTTAGATACCCATCCGGACTCCAAAGAAGCCATGGACTACTTTAATCACTATGCAAAAATCAAAAACAAAATGGTCAAGGAATTCTCCATGATGTACTTCCCTCTGACCAAAGACCATGCGGAATCAAATGTAGAATGGAGATGGGGCGATGCTCCCCTTCCTTGGGAAAGGAGTTGTTGTTAGTCTATGTGGAATTATGAAAAACGATTGCAGTTTCCTGTAAACATCAAAGAAAACAATGCCAAGTTGGCACAGGTAATCATTTCCCAGTTTGGAGGTCCCGACGGCGAATTGGCAGCATCCATGCGTTATCTGTCACAGCGTTTCGCTACTCCATACAAAGAGGTAGCCGGTTTGTTAACAGACATCGGTACTGAAGAATTGGCTCACTTAGAGATGATTGGTGCCATCATTTATCAGCTGACCTGTGACCTTTCCATGGAGGAAATCGAACGCAGCGGCTTTGATAAATATTATGTGGACCATACCATCGGGCTCTGGCCTCAGGCTGCCGGCGGTGTTCCCTTCAATGCCAACCAGTTCCAGTCTAAAGGCGACATTATCACAGATTTGCATGAGGATATGGCTGCAGAGCTAACATATTGCAAAATACAACATTAAATATTCCAATGAATATTCACAGGCACCTCGCCGCTAACACCATCTCTTCTACCAATTTCAATATAATCGATAAACTGATGCACAATCTCATGCGTTAATTCTGGAGCATTTGCATACTCAGCTATCAACTCAAAATTAGATTTCATGGTAGTTTTCTTACTTTCCAGTTCTTTAATTTCACTCATTAACTGCAAGTACTCATTATTGAATTGTAAGAGATCTTTTTGAAACTCTTCTTTGAATTTAAGATATTCTTCTTTTGTTATTGTACCATCACATTTGTCATAATACAAGTTTTTTAATGCTTTTTCTGTTTTTTCTATATTCTTTTTCGAGATAGCTAAATTCTTATTTTGTTTTTGTATTTCATCTTCAAGTGTTATCCGGATAATCCCTTTTTCAATTTTACCCTTATCCATATACGAATCAACTATTTTTCGCCATTCCTGATATACAATTGTCTCCAATTCTCGTTGTGGCACAAAAGCTCCTTCACATATATCTCTGGAAATATAATAACTGGAGCATCTCAAATAATAATATTGTCTATTTTTTTGAGAACGCATTGTATAGCCACAGTGCATACAAACTGCTTTTCTTGCAAATAGTCCAGCATGTCCATTATTGTTCCATCCCGTGGCTTTCTTTGCTATCATTTCTTGAACTCTGTTCCACTGCTCTAATGAAATAATTGGTTCATGTGTTCCTTTTACTACAATCCACTTTTCTTTAGGTATGTATACCTTTTTGGTGGATTTGTAGGATAAATTCCTTACCTTCCCCTGTACCATATTACCAATATACATTTCATTTCGCAATATATAGTCTACGACATAATATTGCCAGAAAGTACTACGTGCATCATTATTGCCATTATGATACTTCATCCCCTTAGACTTCTTATATCCGGTTGGATTCGGAATTCTTCTGGCATTCAGTTCTCTGGCAATGGCACTCTTTCCTAATCCCTGCTCAAATAAATCAAAAATCAACCTCACTACTTCAGCAGCTTCCTCATCGATGATAAGATGCCCTTTCTTATCAGGATCCTTCTTATAACCATACACCACAAAAGAACCTATATGCAATCCTTCTCCCCTGCGTTCATCAAATACTCCTCTAATATTATTGGATAAATCCTCCAAATACCATTCATTAATGAGGCCATTAATCTGTCTGGATTTCTTATTTCCGGCATTATCAGTATCAGCCTGATCTATTACTCCAATAAACCGTATTCCCCATTCTATAAACAGTCCATGAATGTATTTTTCAACAAATTCAAGTTCTCTCGTAAAACGAGATTGCGATTTACACAATACAATATTAAACTTTCTCTCTTCAGCATCCTTAAGCAAACGATTAAACTCCGGTCTTTTCCTATCACTTCCGGCATAGTCATCATCACTGTAAATATTATATATCTCCCATCCACGACTCATACAGTAATTTATCAGTATCATCTTCTGATTCTGAATAGATACACTATCATCTCCGGCATTTTGTTTATCCCTGTCTTCGGATGATAATCTACAATAAATTGCCACTTTAATCATTCCTGTTACCTCCGTCCTTGTAACAGTCCGGATTATCTACGTTCCCAATTATATTGTTTCCACTCCGAAATGTAAATAATTCTTCTGATTTATTTACTAGATTGGTAAATATTTTTGTGAAATTTTCACTTCGCTCCTGTTCTGTATCACTTTTAAAATAATTCTTAACCATAATAGAATCCTTTTGCTAATTTGTAAATTATATGAGTATCAGATATAAATATATCACCTCCTGGCCCCTTCCATTTCAGAAGGGGCATCGACCATAGCTTTTATGTGATATATTACCCAAAAGGTCCTTGCTAGATATCTGGTGTAAAAGCTACCATCTGTAGCTTTACCAGTTCCTGTTGCTGAAACTGAACAGCCAAACTATTTATCAAGCTGTCAACTCGTGGATTAGTAGCATATGTATGCTCCTTATATGCCGCACAAATATCCTGAAGCGACAATTTTTTCCCTAACTCGGTAGTTAGTTCCTGGTACATACTTGTAATTTCTTTTGTTGCACTGTAACCACAATTTTGAATATGCTTTTCTATAGTCCATTCTTCAGATGACTTTGTATGTACTTCCAGCTTTACTTCCATGGTGCTTAATTTACTCTTCTCATACTCATCAAGGCTAATTAGTCCTCCCTGATATTCAAGGTAATTCGCAGCCGCACTCGCATCTCTTATTGCTTTCACTAATACATTAGGATCCTTTTCTAATAACTTTATCCATGATTGTATATATGCCTTATGATTCTCAAAATGTTCGTCTGTCAACTGTATCTCCAAATGCTCCGACATAAAACTAGATGATATTTCAGCCACCAGCTCCTCATAAGCATATGATGCTGTTCCAAAACTTCCTTCCATTGCTCGTGCCAACCGTGATGAAGCACCAGTAGCATGAGCCAGCTCATGTAATGCTGTAACATTATAATCATAGCTTGATTCAAAACTTTCCTCTAAAGGGAGATGAATTGTATCTGTCGATTTCCGATAAAACGCTCTATCCCCTCCATCATTAAAAATACTGATTTTCATCCCTTCTGCAATCTTACTAATTAACTCATCTGACACCACATCTTTATTTTCCAAATGAGGAATTTCGGGAATTCCTGTAATATCCTTTCCATTAAAAACATAAAAATATTTTGAAATAACCCCTATTCCGTCAACTCCATGAAGGTTATAATACTCTTCCCAGGAAAGCGGCAGCTTATTATTATAATCATAAGGCTGCCAGTACTCTACCTTCATTCCCTTCGCTCCTTTATTCAGCTTCCATCCTGCTTCTTTAATCTGATGAAAGGTTGCCCAGCGTGGATCCTCTGAGCCTCTCATATCCGCTTCCAGTGCCAATGAAAAGCTATTCAATCCGGAGTATCGCCTTCCGGTCACTGCATTGACCGGATGTCCGCCTTTCCCTATTCCAAACCAAGTTTTTTTCCAGCTTACCTGTTGCTCTTGAAGAGAGGCAATGAACCGCTTGGCCAAATCCTCCCTAAAAGCCTTCGTCACCTGATTCATAGCAATCTCCCTCCAGCAGTTCTTCCTCACTTATCGTATCTGTATCAATAAAAATGATAATTCTTTCATCCATTTCTTTCACTCCCTCCTTACATTTCCGGGTGCATTACTGCCATCATCTTCATACTCTCCTGTTGCTGAAACGCTTTCCCAAGCTCCTCTATAACCGTACCGGTAGGAGTACCTACATATTGAGCTTCCTTAAACGCTTTACAAATATCTTGTATTGTGTTTTCTCTCTGTGTCAGCTGATTCAATCGAACAATATTATTCATTATGGACGTATCTGCATGAAAACCATGCTTTTGCAAATCAATAACAACCGATTGCCTGTGCGTTTTGATTTCAACATCAACCAGCTTTCTCTTATCTTCCCAAGGCAAATTTTCTTTGTTGCCCTGTTCAATTACTTTTCCAATGTGATATCCTGACAATCCCTGCTCCATACCATATCGATATAAGTCCATATCCCCGGCTGGAAGTTTTGGATCAGCATACATTGCAACAGCTTCAACAGTCAGTCCATCTTTCAATCCGTTCCGAACAACTTCCATCTGTGCAGCATCAAGACGCGGATTTGCAACTAAATCAAATGCATCCGGCTGCAAACCATCTTTCATAGCTCTTAGCAAAACATTACCCTGCATGTTCGTAAACCATTCTCTACTACTTATTTCATACATCTTTCCACTTACATTCTGAATAAAATAGGTAGACTTATCCGGGTGAATTTCATCAACAACAATCTTATTCAAAATACCTTCTACCTTCTCTACTTCACCAATACACTGATATCCTTGGGCATCCGACCTTTGAATACCTCTATATCCGGATATTTTTTCACCCACTCCAGGTGAACTCAGTTCACTTGTACTTGCCACCTGCTGTATTGCTTCCCGGCTTTTTATATATTCATGAACTGCATCTAATATCTCTTGTTCGGAAGCACTTGGAAAATGCAAACCAACGCTGTCACCATAAATATCAAAATTCTTACTTACATCCTCCTTATAGCAGATACTACATTTGTTTTCACCCATCTCCTTCTTGATGGAAATATAATAATTATCTGCTTCAAGGACCTGCATTCTCTCCTTCAATGCCTTTTCAATAGCATTTACAATCAACGCATTATTCATTTCCGGATAACTTTTTACCCCTGCAAGACTTAGTATTTCTTCCTGCTCAATTCGCATAGCGGAACCATCCACCAAATGTATAATATATGGATTTTCTAATCCTGAAACCAAATAGAGTGGATTATATTGTAAAGAGCCTGCCTGAGTTCCAACAGGAGTTTCAACTTTCTGGTTCGCTTCAACTTGCGTCTGTTTGATTGATGAAGCTTGATTTTGAGCAAGCTCATCCACCTTACGCTGCAACTCTTCTACACGTTCTGGTGAGGAAAACCACTTCTTTTCAGTCCAGTCAAACTTAGCTCCTTGAGCCTTTAACATTTCTTTTGCGGCTTCAAAAGTCTCTTTGCTCATTTTAGGCATAACAATATAGGACTTTGTCTCCGGAAGCTGCATTTCTGTTTCCTTTGGCAAATAATCCTTAAATTTATCCACTTTATCCGGAGATATATACCACTGCTTTTTCTCCACACTGAATCTGGCACCATTCTCCTTTAAATACGCTTTTACGTTTTCGAATTCCTCTTTACTCATTCTGGGAAGCTTCAGATAAATATTAGATATATTCCTTCCTGTTCCTACATCATATTTTTCCCATGAACCATATTTGCCAGTTTCCTGATCTAAAACACCAATGTTACAAAACGAGTACTTCACCTTATCCGGTCTGGATAGGTTCCATGCTTGCACACGTTCTAATACAGCTTCACGCGATGGACCAGTTAAAATAGTAGGTCTACTGTTTCCTTGAATATATGCAAAGCCCTTATATGCATTTTCCACCTGCTCTTCATAAGCAAATAGAGGGAGCTTTTTTAACTCACCGTTTTCAAAGGAATACCCTTCCCTATCCAACATATCCTTTACTTCCTGCGAAAGCTTTCCATTGAGCTTAATATCTGTTTCCACCGTGAACCGTATAGTATCCTCCTTTGAAAACTCTTCTACCGTTTTACCATGCCACGTACGTGATACATTTCCCTTTTCATCCGCTGTATATCGACGAGGTTCTGTATTTATACTTTCATTCACTATCTTTTCTTCATTCACCATCTTTGTATCTCCTTTAGTAGTTGGGAAATTTTCATAACCGGCTTTTCCAAGCAACTCATAATGTTTATCCATAGTATGTTCATCTATATGTGAATAAAAGGTAAAGGGTTGCTCTAGCTTAGTTTCCAACATACCGGCTGCATCTCTCAAATATTCATCTAACTCCCGATGAGCTGCACGCCTGACTGTACGAATACTATCTCTAAACGCTTCCGGATCTGTATCTAACATAATCTGCTTAAAAGCTACATATTCATTTTCACGTACCACATTCACATCAAAACTAATCTTATGATGCTTACTATAACCAGTTATATCTATTTCAATATAATCCTGCGGTCTACCATCAACTGCAAATCTCCCAAACCAGGATCCCCATTCTGAATTCTGCCGAACCATATCTCCAGAAGCTCTCTCAGTAAGCCTTGCAAAATCCTTTATTAACGCATGATACGCATTATCCTTTGCCAGCTCCTTATATAAAATCTTTAAATTATCTCCGAGCTTTGTATGCTCTTCTGTTGAAATAGGATGACCCAAAGAATGTCTACTATCAAATTGATTTTTCATGGTATCAATATCAAATTTTGCAAGAACATATTCCTCACCTTGTATCAGCATCCCTAATCGCTTTCCATTCACAACACCTGCATCAATATACTTCTTCATGGCACTTTCAAAATCGGGACAATTAATTTTTTTTGCCGGAGACCAGCTCTCATCTTCACTATTCAGATGAGAAACAAAATATGTAACTCTATTTGTCGGTTCCCTATCTATTTCAATCTTTGTTGACTTATCCAGCTCTGTCCATTTCGTAGGCATGGCTGTCGTTCTAAGCTCATCCAGATTGTGCGGCAAATCACTAATAGCCAATACTTTTTTGGTATTATAATCCATAATGTCCCCAAACAAATTCTGGGTAAATGTCATACTTGCACCGGTTCTGTCAGTTATTCTTACGGCACTATCCCCTACAAGTTCTTTCCTTACACTTCCTTCTTCAAAATTCTGGTCAATATATTTCAAAATAGACCGCTGCATAATACTAGAATCCATAACCCTTACCTCCATTACATTTCACTTTCTACTTTTTACGTTCAAACAGCTTTGATATCCCTTTCTTTTTCTCTACGATCACATTATCCAGATACTCCTTCAGTATCTCATTCGCCTCTGCAAACATGTCGCTCTCTAAAGGATTTTCTGAATACTCCGGAAAATATATATTTTCAAAAGGCTTCATGCTATCAATGATATCTCTCTGTAGCTGCGGATTATGGGCAAAAGTAAAACAGAAATGATAATCCTTCATCACTATTTCTACCTGTTCCGCAAAAAGATTGTTCAATTCATAAATTTCCCATGGCTTTGAACCACTAACAATTACCCTCACATCCGACTTATTGAAAGACACCTTATCCGTTACAAAATAATTTCCCATATCCAATACAATGAAGTTATAAGCTTTTCCTGTAATAGCACGAAGCTTCTCTTCATCGCATTCCGGATAGTAATCAATACCCTGTAGTTTAAAGTAGCTTTCATCAAATATCTTTGCCTTTTGTTCTTCTGCAATAGCTCTAAATGCTTTTGTAGCAGATAATTCTGCAACAGCAACCATGAATTTCTTCTTACGAAGAAAATTGGCTAGAACAATACTGGTATGAGTTGCTCCTCTTCTTCCACCCACACCGGCAACAGCAATGACAACCCGGTTAACCACTTTGTTTTGCTGTCCTTCCGGTTTTACTGCTATTGCATCTCTAAACCGTACTGCATCCTTATACTTTCTTCCTTCCGCCAAGCACTCCATCAGTTCATCATATATCTCACTATAATCATCAGTAGCTATCATGTCATAGATGCCTCGATTAAAGCATTCCTTCAACAAGGAATCACCTTCCCACCGTCTGGGAGACAGAATAATGAATCTGGTATCATATCCTACATTACGGATATTTTCAATTGCCTCAATTATCTCAACATCTGTATCTGCCAATGCGGTAAGATCAACAATTAAAATTTCAATACCACTAAAATGACTTATGTTCTCCTTTATGTATTTGCATAAATAAATCTGTTCTCCAACCTCTGAACCGGCACAAATCAACTCCTTCTCTGATATTGCTTTTGAAACTACATGTTGATATGTCTGACTACAAAAATAAAAAACCATTCACTTCTCCCTTCTTCAGGTGAACTCAGTTCACTTGAACCTATATTTTAAAGAAACAATATCGATGCCAATGCAATATAAGGTGTAAATGCTACCGGCTCCTTCATGTTTCCTTTTTTATTTATGTTCCTTCGCAACAATTGAATTACTCCACAAATCATTACTGCCAGTAACATATGAAACAAATACTCCATAATATCTCCACCATCTGCATTCATATACATGGCACAGATACCAAAAGCAATACAATCTGCCTCTCCCAGCATCCTTGCAAAGAGGAGCTTCTGGAGAACCAGGAATACCCCCAGTTCTCCCAGACTTCCCCTTGTATCGGGAGAGAACATTATCAATAAGATGCCTGCTGCAAATGCAGCATAAGACATCAGGTCATATACCTTTTTTAATTGGATATCCGTGTATACTGATACCAATAAATAAGCAGCCAATATTCCATGAGAGAACATTTCCAGTTTCCTGATATCAATCCATATTCCACTTAAAATACTGCCAAGCAAGAAGAAAACACCTTGCCTACATGTAAACTCCAAGCCACTTGTCTTATCAAAATGTAAAATGATTTTTACTGCTACAAAACAAAGCAGCATTATATAACAAATTGACATTATCTTAACCTCGTCTTCAACTCATCCAACACTGTTCCTTCAATGCCTATTGTGCATAATTGAGGATAATCATGAATTTCCTTACCATCCTTGTAAGCACGCACTGTAATGGTATAATCCGCTACAGGCGTATCCAATGGTATCATGAACTGTATTTGCTCTTCCTCCACATAATCCGGATATGGCGTATACACAAATTCCTTATTTAATGACGGATTCAACGCAGTTAATTTCTCCGGGAACTCTACAACTACCTTTTCTGCATAGCCATAAGTGGTTACAGTCAAAATTCCACTTTCACCACATTTAAACACTGGTTCATGCGGTGCCAGTATTCTGGTTATTTTTGTTTCAAGTGCAAATTCATAAGTGGCATATTCCTGTTCCGTGACGTTTCCAACATTATCCTCTGCATAAATCCGGATAATAAAATTGCCGGAAAATAATGAATTTGCTTTTGTAATATCCAAGGTAATAGTTCCATCCGGCTCCGGAGTATATCTTTGTATGCCAAAGTTATCCGTATTTTCTACCTCAACATAAAACTCCTTTACACCACTCAAAGCATCTTCACTCTTCATCGTAACAACAATTGCTCCATCATTACGGTTGATAATATCAAGATTTTCCAGCAATCCGGTACCGGAAACCACAGGTGCCTGCCCATCTCCAATCAATTGAATACGATTTTCATAATCCTGTAGCTGATTGGAATATTCAACACCGGCCTTAAAATCTGCACCGGCTCTAGGTACCACAAGCAATGTTTTTCCATTTGCTGCTACATCCAGAACAAAGCTTTGATACATGGTCAGTATTCTCCTGTCACTATTTCTGACCGCTTTTCTGGATGCTCCCGGTTTCAACACACTATCTTCCGAAACAGCTGTATCAAGTTCGCTTGTCAATACCACTTCCAGACCATTCATTGATGATGTAGGTGCATATATAGAATAATCCACATAATTACCACCATTCAGCTTTGACTGAAACAGTGCATAATTAACCATATAAGAAGCATTTGCTTTACCCTCTACCACACCGGCATACTGCAGCATGAAATCAGTTTTTCCATCAGCCCTTACATACCATGTCATATTGTCCTTTTGGTAAATTCCTTCCGATGCACTAATCTGAATCGGCGTGGTTGTCAACGGCCAGGCAATATCCGGATCACACTTGCCCAGCTGTATATGAGTGGTTGTACTAATATTTCCTGCCACATCCACTGTTGCTATATGAAAATATTGAATATCTGCTGTCAGATATATTTTCATGCTGTTAGCAGCTGTAAATGTACCATTCATAGAATTAACAACAGTGCTACTACTGTTATCTATCAGGTAATAATAGCCCTTCACACCGGATGTCAATATATTCCTGGTAATGTTGGAACTACTCAAAATGCTTGTGGAGCCTAAGAGATAGGATTTCGCCTGATGATAATATGCGGTACCATTATCATTTGGTCTTCTCCAGCTCACCTCTACCTGATTAGTAGTAAGCAATTTCTTCTCCAATGTTTCCTTACTTACCATATCCGGTGCTGCCAAATCAGGTGCCGGTACCTTATCCATGCTCAGGCTCTCTGAAAAACCAATCATCTTGCCGGAAATCAACGCCAGACCATTGCCGGAACGTTGATTGGACTGATTACTTGTGTTTCGCACATAACCGGTATTGATATAATTGCTGCCTCCGTAAGCCGGTTTTTCTGCTTCAATGGTCTCTGTTGTTTTTCCACACTTGTAATAGGAATATTCGTACTTCAGGTTATTCAGCCATATGGTTGGATGTGTTCCTGCCTGTCCTCTGTAAGTTCTACAATAAACCTCCACATAAATTCCTTCTGTTTCTTCCGGTATCTCCAAGCAGAAGGAACCCTTTATCATATTTACCTTATGCAGATAACAGCTATCACTATGTTGATAATTAGGCTTACTCTCATAATAGCCATCAAAATAGTCATCCTTGATGTAATATGTCGAATATTCAATACCCTTTCCACAATTACAATTGCTATGATTCTTTGTAGGTTCTCCCAGATGCTCCAGCACATCATAGACCAATAACTGTGTTCCATCCTTCGCATACACTCTTACTTCCGCTTCATATACATCTCCGTCTGAACCCCAGTCATAATACTGCATATCAAAGGAAAGTGTTCCGGGATATTCCGTTACAAAATAATCGTTACCATTCCCCACCTGTAATGTACATTCTCCTATTCCATTTGACACTTGTCCATTTATCCAATAAGTCACCTGTGCACTGGTGCTGCTCGTTTCCAGACTACCAATATCGATGTTTTTGCTGCCTTGCACAGTCGCCAGACTATAATAATCATTGTCTGCTGTCTCTGTTCCGGCAGCCAGACAATCCGCAGTATGCGTGTGCAGAATATATTCTCCGGCACCGCCTCCTTGATGACCACCGCCACCTCCGGCCATACCATCTTCACCGGATGCTCCTTCTACCAGTCCGCTCGTTCCACCACCCGGATAACCATTAGCGGTGCTTATCGCACCACCACCGCCACCGGCAATCAGAATACATCCCTTTTTATCTGTAACCACCGTGGTAGCGCCGCCACCGTTCCCATAATCAGTAGCACTACCGCCACCGTTATAGCCATCCTGTCCACCAATGGTCAGTGTCACCTTCTCACCTTGACTCAGATACACATCACCACTTACCAGACCGCCTTTACCGCCCGAATACGAGCCATAATTGCCTCCCTGGGCCCCATATGCACTGATGGTATAAATACCTGCATATGGGGCTGTAAACGTTTGTGCTTTGCCATTATAGCTGTAGCTTTGATTCACTGACACAGAATTTGTAATATCCTCTGCATTACTCAGCAGACTCCAGTTGCTCCGGTTCCTGCTCTGGTATATCATGTATACCTTCTGGTTTCCATCATTCTGTGACCAGGAAAGGTCTACTGCTCCTTTTCCACCATTCACCGCATAATTGTCCTGACTGTTTAATAGCAAATCCACCCACTTGGCATATAGGGTAATATCACTACCAGGCACTATGCTTTCTCCTGCTTTTCCTGCCAGCTGGTCCTCACTGCATTCCGGGTTATAATACCATCCACCGAAGCTGCTTCCACCCTTACTGGCATTGGGAAGGACTATGGAATTGGTTTTCCATATGGCTTTGATAACATCTGTTGTCTGGTTCGCCCCCTTATAGGTATAGACATTTTCTTCCAGACTGCCATGGAAGGGAACCATCAGTTGCCATTCCTGAAATCCTTTGGAAGCTGTAATGGGACTGATAGAAGCTCCACCATTAGGCTGGAAGCTGACCGTATAACCGGCTGGAGCTGTCAGGCTGCCCATATTGATGGTATAGCTGTCATTATAGGGGCGTTTGATGTTTTCTACTGCCTTACCATTGTACGTACCGCCATTGGCATCAATGGATAAGGTACTGTTGTTGGTAGTCCACTGTGCATAAAGCACCACCACCCCTTTATCCTCCGTCGACAGATTGAGAATTTCCTGCCCATCTGTAAAAGCCTGTCCACTTCCATCCGGCTTGGTATTCCACCCGGTAAAGGTGTAGCCTACACAACTATATTTACTTTTACTTAAGCTTTTCTGCGGTATTATGGTCTTACCATTATATTCCGTTTCATTATTGTACATATGCGTACTGTTATTCATGAACCCATCAGCACTAGGCATATTCTTTTCATACTTCACTTGATACTGATTCCAGCTAATCTTTTGACATTCGTGCTTAATGGCCGCCCCCATCTCCAGATTGTTACAGTGTGGACAGAGAAAATAATATGCCAGATCTGTGGAAACATTTTTTATGGTTTTAGCTGTTTCCTCCGTCATGTAGAAGTTGATTTTAATTTCTTTATCACAATCTGCACATACGCCCCACCATCCACTGTTATAGGGACGATGGCAAATACTCTGACCATACTTAATCCCATGCCATATATCCTCTTCCGGATACCCACCATGGATACACTTTGCCGGTGGAAAATGTACCTTCCAATAGGCAATTGGTATGTTACCTGTTCTGTCACTATCATAATAATGCTCTCCAATACCGGGCTCCTCCAGTGTGCTTTCTACACCTGTATATACTCTATATTTTTCCTCATACCACGTATATTCCGTTTCGCCGGCATTAGTCGTAAATGCCTTTCCATCCGGCGAAAAAGTAACATTTGGATTTCCATACAATGAGGAAGCTTCCACCTCACCTCTCATCAGAAGTATGCAGCTTAAGATACATAAGCCCATCCATAAAATTTTTCTTAATCGTTTCGTAATTATCACTCCTTTCCAATTAAAAATCCGCTTATATGGATTTCTTCTTTTCCACATAAACGGATTAATACTGACATTTGACAAATCTGCTATTCTGCTATATAATAACATTACAAAAGGTGCTATCCGTGTAAACGGTTCGCCTAGTTAGATGTTACTTAAAAAAGCAACCTAACCTTGGGACTGGCGGTTGCTTTTTTGATTGTCTTTCTTTGTTTTCTGATACAGCTCTATCGCTTTCACTACCGTACTGGCAGCTGTAACAATAGTACTGGCTATCTTAACCACAAGTTCTAACACTCAAATTATGTACCTTTCATCTTATTTTCCATCCTATGTACCACCTCCAAGATACCGGAAGTTCTCAGAATGTACTCATTCTGGCGAAAGGCGAACCGCTTACCGTTCAGGATAACACCCTGACTGCATTCTAGCATGTTTTGCTTTCTTTTGCAATGTATGTCTTTTTAACATATACTCATTCAGTCAGTGTTAATCCGTCTATATGGAATTGTCAATGTACGTTTTTATCTTCAGGTGAACTCAGTTCACTTGAACTTCAACCGAAGCAATAAAAAATCCGCTTACATGGAATTTTGATTTCCACATAAACGGATTTAACACAATACTATTTAATTTAATCGCTCAAACTACTGAACAACCACATCAGGTGTATTCAGCTCTTCCTTCTGCTTTCCACAACCACTAATCATACTTACTGCCATACATAACGCTAATAATCTTATTTTTCTTCTCATACACTCAAATATACCATAATTTCTCATGTACTTTCTCCAATTACACTATGCATCATTTGTCAACGATATCCGTATAACTCTCACCACACACAGAACAAGAAAATGTTGCTCTAACCTTATTCTCTCCATACCAATCAGTTGCAGCTTCATCTAACTCTTGTCTATTGATTTCAACAAATTGATGTCCACCCAAACTCGGAATGTCTGTTCCAGAATGTGTCCCACATCTGTTACAAATCTTTCCTTCATATCCAGCACTTGTACATGTTGCTGGACAAGATGCATCTCTCCAGTCATGATTGTCAAAATCTTCTGTTTTAGGGAATTCTTCTGTAATGGTTCCATGATTCACGCACTGATGATGATAATGAACAGTTTTTTCACATCCTGTTACATCAATTTGCTCATCATATGCCACCCACTGCCAATTACAAACAGCTGCTGTTTCCACCACATCCGTCTTACTTTCTCCACACTCACAAGTGGATGTAATCGTGGTCTTCGTAATACCATAGAAGCAATCAGTTGTTTCACTTCGTCCTGTTTCCACATAATTATGAGTATGTGGTACCGGCGTTGGTACTGGCGTTGGAGCCGGGGTTGGCACTGGGGTTGGTACCGGCGTTGGTGCCGGGGTTGGCACTGCTGTCGGTTCCGGGGTCGGTACTGCTGTCGGTTCCGGCGTTGGTGCTGCTGTTGGCACTGGTGTAGGTACCGGCGTTGGCACTGCTGTCGGTTCCGGAGTAGGTACTGCTGTAGGTTCCGGTGTCGGTGCTACTGTTGGCTCTGGTGTAGGTACTGCTGTTGGTTCCGGGGTTGGTACCATTGTTGGTTCCGGGGTCGGCACTGCTGTCGGTTCCGGGGTCGGTACTGCTGTCGGTTCCGGCGTTGGTACCATTGTTGGTTCCGGCGTTGGTACCATTGTTGGTTCCGGTTCCAGTATCGGCTCTGGTGTAGGTACCGGTGTCGGTTCCGGGGTTGGTACTGGCTTAGGCACCGGGGTAGGCTCTGCTGTTGGTTCAACTGTAGGCTCTGCTGTTGGTTCCGCAGCCTCAGGTTCCTGATATTGCACAACCACATCAGGTGTATTCAGCTCTTCCTTCTGCTTTCCACAACCACTAATCATACTTACTGCCATACATAACGCTAATAATCTAATTTTTCTTTTCATACTTCAATCCTCCTGAATATTTGTGAATCTACTTTCCACATACTAACTACCCTATTCAGGTGCATATCTTTTCTATATTTATATTGTATCATATTTGCATAATTTATACAACATATACATTTTGATACATTCTAAATTTATTTATGTATACAACAAATATTATATGCATCAAATACACATTTGCATTTTCAAGTGAACTCAGTTCACTTGAATTATTTAATATAAAAAATCCGTTCATATGAAAAATTCTTCAATACAAACGGATACTCTGCGATATATTTGACAAATCAGCTATTCTGCTATATAATAACATTACAAAAGGTGCTATCCGTGTAAACGGTTCGCCTTGGTTATATGTTACTTGTCAAAAAAGCAACCTAAACCTTGGTCGGGCGGTTGCTTTTTTGATGTCAATCATTATCATTACCAGTCTTGATGATACTGATGATCGTAACAATGATGCTGATAATTGTTACCACAATACCTATCAAACTGATGATTGTTTCCATCAATTCATTTGTACCTTTCATCTTATTTTCCATCCTATGTACCACCTCCAAGATACCGGAAGTTCTCAGAACGTACTCATTCTGGCGAAAGGCGAACCGCTTACCGTTCAGGATAACACCCTTCCTGCATTCTAACATGTTTTTCTTTCTTTTGCAATGTATGTATTTTTAACATATATTCATTCAGTCAGTGTTAATCCGTCTATATGGAATTGTCAATGTTCAAATATCCTTATATCAAATCAATCAGAATATCCATCAACTCCTGTGGTGTAATTATTTGATGATATTCATTCAAAATCATATCTACAACTTTTGATTTCACATTTGCTGATGGGCTCCATGCTCTGCACAGAACAGTACCACTACGTACTATTTCCTTTACTTCTATAAGCCCTTTTAAGTGTAACTTCTTTATTACCATATTAACTGTATTCAAGGAAAAACCATGTTCAGCGATTTCGCTATTCTTTAATGCTTTTTCCGAGGAACACATAATCTTTAATACCTGAATTTCCTTAGGAGATAACATAACTAATCCTCAATTATCTTCACAACTCGCAAAGACCCTTGTGCCAGTTTGGAATAAAACTCCTCAATGGCACTCTGCTCCATCAAAACATTAATTCTCTGTGCTGCTGTAACTGAATCTTCTGCACCGATTTCTGTACCTGCTGTATCAAAAGCCTGTAACACATAAATATCCTTCCATCCCAAAGATGCGGTTTCCTCATCCTCATCTACAATATAGATATTGATTGTATCACCTGCTCTAAGAACACCACTTACTACCTGATACAAATCTTCAGAATTAAATCCTGCAACAACCGGTTCTGCCATGCTTGCCTTTCTGGCATCCAGCGAATCAAGCAGATTACCAGTTATAATACTTCCTTTTTTAATCTCAAGTACTGTCATCATATTACTTAATACGGTAATATCTGTTACCATATCTGCTGATACCAGCGACTTGTTCATTTCAATCACAGACACATATTGGTTCATATTATCAGCTGTTAACAGTTCTCCTTTAGGAATATCTGTTGATGCGACCAGCACTGTTGTCTTCTCATATGCAGTCAATGCATTCTTCTCAATGTTCAGCATTACTACATAGGAAATGATTGCTGCAACCAATGCAACGAAAATCACTCCCGGTATAATATTTTTTTCTTTGTTTACTGCCACATTTTCTACCTTTTCTCTTTTCTTTATAAATTTCATATATTGCCTGTCTCCTTTACCTTATCTGGTTGCAATATCCACCAAATTCTCTTTTTGTGCATTCACCTGCACCCCCCATGAAGCATTCACCGGAAATGAAATCCGGCTGTAAATACTTGTATTCTCAATCAGCTTTCCGTTTGGTGCACGAATAGCACCTAAAGCATCAGCATACTTCGCCGATGACCTTCCGTTTGGTGTAAAGATGTGTACTTCCACATCATCCTCAATCACATTGTAAATTCTGTATTCCTCAACCTTTACTCTTCCTGATATTATTGCCCTGTTAGGATGCTCCCAGTTTTGATTTAAGTTCAAATTCTCCTGTAGTGCATTCAGATAATACACATACGCCTGCTCTGTATCCGAAATCACAATATTATGGCTAATCCCATATTCCTGGATATCAATGACTGCTGAAGCCAAGTTCGAAGCAGCCATTGCATCCTCTACATAAATTTTTGTAGCGTGAAACGAACTTATTTGAAAACGGTAAATCAACACTATAGCCAATAACAGAAACACAAAGAAGGAAGTAAATATTTCCAGTTTCCCTTCTCTCTTTTTCATAATGTCAACCTCCTAATTCTTTGCAGTTGAAACACGCTTTTCTACAATCTCATACTCTCTCGGACCAAATGTAATTGAAAACAAATCATTTCCAATCATTTCTCGCCCTTGTATTCTCCCCGAAATTTTCAATGTTATCGGGTTTCCATAACCAACATCGCTCATTGTCGTACCGGATAAACTTATGTTTGTCAATCCCAGTGCGGCCAGCTCCTGATTCATATAGGCACGATCTGTTGCTGTCAAATACCCTACCGTTTCCATCCGCAGGATGTATTTTCTTCCCACCTGACTTATATCCTCTTTTACAGAAACGATTTGAACATTGCTTAAATAAGCAACCATTACCACTGACATTGCCAAAATGGAAACTAAAACTGTCAATACATCTAATATGGAACCTTCACGTTTTTTCATAGGCTTATCCCAAAATAGAAATTGCTTTCGCCTGAAGCGTAGAAACGATGGTAGTAATAAAGGTTGTCAAACTGTCCTTCATAACCACACACAGCAACAGTGCGATAATACACAAGCCAACGGTTACCAAAATGCCATCGATGCCGTCTCTCTTCTTGAGCATTAACTCAACTACCTTATCCTTTCCTCTCAGTACTGCACGATCCATTCTTCCTGCCACTTTTCTTTTCCATGTAATGATTTTCATTGCTTTCTTTTCCTCCTCTTCCTTCTTGATAATTAACCCAAAATCTGCAATGCTCTGTTTTGCAAAGATGTCACAATAGTAGTAATGAAGGTTGTCAGGCTATCCTTCATAACCACACACAGCAACAGTGCGATAATACACAAGCCAACGGTTACCAAAATGCCATCGATGCCGTCTCTCTTCCTGAGCATTAACTCAACTGCCTTATCCTTTCCTCTCAGTACTGCACGATCCATTCTTCCTGCCACTTTTCTTTTCCATGTAATGATTTTCATTGCTTTCTTTTCCTCCTCTAGAAATTAAAAATTTGTTGCTAATGCAAACATTTGTGAAACGCATGCATATAGTACTATTGCCATCAGACTCACCATGATTCCCAATAAATAGAATGTGGTATGTCTGTCTAAAGCCGCTTTTTTCTTAAGCTGCATAGATGCTGCCATATCGTTAATCTGGTCACTGATATCAGCAAGCAGTTCAACTGATTGACCGGACTCCATTGCCTGGATTAATATGATATTCATTGCATCCACGTATTTATTGTCAAATTTACTCTGAAAGTCATTCATTGCATCCTCAAAATCGTTTTTCATAACGATTTTTGCTGTCAGCTCCTGTAGACCCGTTTTTAGCCTCTTATTTGATACACTTTCATAACATTCTGCCACTGCATCCGTAATATAAACACCGGAACGTATCTGCACAAAAAGAGCATGAAATATCAGCTTCATATCCGAAAGCATCTTTTCATTGTCCTGTCGATTTGCATACTGAATATACAATTTTGGCAGATGATATAAAATCACAGCCAATACGAGAGCCACCGCTGCATGAAAACGAATACCCAGAAATATTCCTAATAACATGAATATTAATCTAATTGCATAATACCGAACCGGCTCTACACTCCTGCCAATATGATATTTTGCACCATTTGCCCTTAGAAACCTTTCTGTCTTATCGTAGTCAAACAGTCTTTTTTGTTCACGAAGCTGTGAATTAATTCGTTCATAGATTTTTACTACCGTGCCGCGTTGATAGGTAAATCCAATCAAACAAAGTAATGCAAAAATCAGCACAGAAGATAAAACCTCAATAACCTTAATTGCCATTTCATAATTACTCACTTTCACACCTCCTATCTTTCAATAACAGAAATCTCCAACATAAATAGTGCAATAAAAATGCCAGCTACAATCAAACCTCCTCTACCTATCCAGGTATGGAAAACAATACTCCATATCGATACTTCAATTAGTGTATCAACAATAAGCAACGCCACAATAAGCATTCCTATGATGATGATCATATTGATGAAGGCTTCATTTGCCATGGCTTTTCTTTCTTGTTTTCCTGAATAGTAACTCTTCAGTTCCTTTTTGGTGCTTTTGATAAAAGCATCAAAATCCGTTGTGTATCTGGAGCATATTTCAATATTTCTTATGATTTCCTTAAACTGTGGATGTTCCAGTGTGTCAGCCAATGTTAGTAAAGCTTTATTTCCATCACCGGTTACTTGTGCCTCATAATAGCAAGCATCCAAAGCATAGCTTATAGGATCTTTGAAATACTTACTGATTTGTCCTAAGATACCAGTCACTTCTCCCGCAGTAATACTGTAATTACCTAAGAGATTCACAAATTCCATTAACGCATCTTCTGTTATGTGATAATTTCTGCGAGCAAGTAAACCTTCCATTCCCACAAAAACACCTACCATGCAAGCTGCAGCTAATATTCCATTCATCCAGCTTTCTGTAAGTGTCATTACTAGAAAGTAGCCAATAGCACTTGCACCTATAATCACAAGCAGCCATATTTCAATAGTTAGGAAAGGGAAATAATGTTTTAAACCACTATACCCCAATTTCTTGTCCAGCTTATCCAAAAGTCCTTGCTGCGTTCCTGATAAAGCTCTTTTTGCCTCTCGTTCACGTTCCAGACTGTTGGAATCAATTGTCTCCAATGCCTTATGTAGATTCTTTTCGACAATCCTGTTTTTCCTGAGATAGTAAAACAAACATCCAAACGCCACCAGTAGTAACAGAAAAATACCTACTCGAAAATAGATTATATATGTCACATCATGTCACCTCCCCTCTCATATAAAACCTTATATTGTAACTTTCTATTTACTTCATCCCAGCCTACAACCTCGTACACCTGCTGTACTTTGTAACCCTTCATGAAGATTACGGTATTAAAGCAAGACATCATTTTCAATAACTCGCTGGGTGAATACCGGCTATTGTACAGAGCATAGTCAACAATCTTATCCGTAGCCTTGTCTGCGGATGGAGCATGTACAGTAGCAGCACACAACTGTCCGGTATATGCCGCATTAAGCAAGTATATAGCCTCTGCTCCTTTCACTTCACCTACAATAAAAAAGTCAACATCCATAGTAAGTCCTGCAATACTGATATTTTCAAGATCATATTGCACCTTACTCTCACTGGTTTCCGGTAAGGAATGCATAAACATCATATCTGGATGTAACTTCGTTGTAAGCTCGTCAGCCTGCTGTGTAACCAAAACAGAAATATCATATGGCAAAGTTTCCTTTAAAGCATTTAACAAAGTAGTCTTACCGGATGAGTTTCCCCCACAAATCAAAGTGGAACCACTACAAAAACGCTTCTGCAGCATATCTGCTGTTCTTCTGTCCAACATATCCTTCTTAATCAAATCATCAATCAAAGGAAAATCTTTGGGCACCTTTCGTATCGAAAGATATGGCTCATTGTAGGTATTTACCAGCGGCATTGTTATCGTAAATCTCAAGATAAAATCCGGATGGCTATCATTATCTGTAAATCGCTGTATTGCATTGAGATTCGAAATGCTGACTTCATTCTTGGTAGCTACAAAATTAATAAAATTCCGGTAATCACTTTCTGATAAAAAAACAATATCAGACTTTGTACGCTTCCCTTCTCTCTTAATGCGTATATTGTCATAGCTGACTACTCGGATATCCGATATATCCTTATCATCCAGCAGCGGTGATAATACTCCATATCCAAATACGTACTCTTCAAACATCTTTAAAGTCTGTTCCAGCTTATCCGGTGTAGCAATCTTGTAGTATTCTTTTAAATGTGATTTAACACCGGATAAAAAAACTTCCTTTGATATCATTCCTTTCTTCAGTTTTAACAAATCAGTCTGCTTTCTGGCCGTATAATCCGTCACCAAATTATTTAAAATTTCATTTTCTGTCATACCAAAACTCCTTTACCAAGCCATGTCATTCCTGCTACTACAGCTGCTGTGATTATGAAAATAAGACAAGCAAATAGTAGCAATAAAATCATATTTTTTACAAACCGGCATACAGCACATATAAAATCAGATTTTTCATAAATGATTACCGTATCCGGCTTAAGGTTGATTGCCTCTTTATCCTTATTCTCCTTTGCAAGTCGTTCCTGCTCTTGCTTATACTCCTTATACAGCTTCATCTCTATCCTTTCAGATTGTGGTATTATAGAAAGCTCCTAATGCTGCCATAAACAGTGCTACCACAATAATTACAATTTGTTTTGTCTTCTTTTTATTCATACTTATATCACCTCAATAAAAGCTCCAGAAATTCATTCCTTCCCGGAAGATAAGGTTCATGCTAAATTGGTCTGTTTTATATTTATCCTGATTATTTCGATTCGGATCATTCACCATAAACTTACTTCCCTTGATTCCACGTAGCACAATATAATGACTGGTTCCTGTAAATTTTCCATTTCCCATATTTGCTATCACTGGTCTACCAGCTTTCAACTCTTCCATTACTGCTTTTTTGCTCATACCAAGATCTTTACACTCAATTTCATAATTATCAGCCAGTTCAGTGAAAATATCCCAACACGAATCTTTACCAGGAATGTAATACCGGCTCCCGGCCTGTTCTACAACTTCTTCCGGAGAGATTTCATTGCTCTTTAAATAAGAAATCACCATTGCTAAACATGTCGGTGCTGAACCATGTGTTGAAATGGTTTTGTTACCATACCGATAAGTATCAAAGTCATTTTGAAAATAATGTGGTATATCTAAACCGGTATCATGATATTGTGGTGCAACATCCTCTCGCAAAAACTTGGAGTATAATTCAAATGATTGCAAAAAGAATTCTGCCTCCTGACTATCATCAAAACATGTTTCCGCAATTTCCGATAAACCAAGCAGATTATTATAGTAATACACTATGTGATACTCCTCATCCGGCAAACACTGCAGTTCTCCTATTGTTTCCAGATATTTTATTACCTCCTCTTTATCTACATGTAACCATATAAGTGGGCTTTTAATATCATATTTTGTACTCATATAAGCCATAATATAAGCATAACTGATGTCATTAACGGATTTATCAACCTGCCAGTCAAACTGCATCTCTCTTACACGTTCAACTACTTCTTTTCCATTCACCTCTTTAACCTTTTCCACCACTACCGGATAAGAATGCAGTATTTTGAAGTTTTCTTCTTCAAATTGCATTTTCCTTTCGAGACGACGGTGGTATTCTTTCACAATGTCTTCGCAGTAAACATATGCTTCTGTTTTTGTGACATCCATATCTTCACTAACCGAATATCCAGTAAAACAATTTAACAATTTACTAAATATACTTCCCATTATCAGAAAAACAACCATAATCCCTGAGACAATATACAAAACGATTTTTCCAGTATTCTCCGGCTCTTTAATCGCCTTCATCACACCGGATGCTATTACCTTTATTGCACTACCACTCATAATTAACGACCTCCGGCTGCTCCAAACATCTTTAAGAAGTTCTCTCTGACATCTATTCTGGCATTTACTCGAACACCTCCGGCACATAAAATGCCTTGTCCTCTGTTCCTGCTGGAAAGTATGTTTTCTTCCTTTTCTGTTAGCTTAAACAATTTCTTCGTCTCTTCCAGGTTCTTTCCATCACCTCCCATTAAGAATTTATAACATGCATTGTCGATAAGAGCCTGTCCCATTCTCTTTACTTTTTCATCCAGAACATCTACTACAGAATGTGTAACAAAAGCAAGTCCGGCTTCATATTTTCTGTCTCGCTTCGAATAATTTCTCAAGAACTTCATCGTCTCTGGATAATCCGGGTCCACAAATAAGTATCCCTCATCCACATCATATAAAACTCTTTGACTACGATCTTCTGCTGAAAAGCCCCATGCCCAAGTATTAATATTATGGAATTGTGCATTCTTTACATTACTATCCATATCAATCAATCCTGATGTATCCAGAACAATAAAATCAGACTTTGGACTGAGTGTTGTTGGTCCATTCCACATAAACTGGTCTGCTCCTTCAGCCAGCGGATATAACAAATCAATTAACTGGTCACATATGTTTTTCTTATATTCCGACTCAGCCTTTTCTCTACGTTCCATCGCAACTTTATACAAATCACTGAATATCGGGAACTGTTCCGGCAGTAACTTAGTTATGTCCGTATCCCATGTAATATCAAATTTGTTATAGGTTTCAATTAGACAACGTTCCAATTCAGCCTTTATTCCAGGAGTAAAATTATCTGAACCAAAATAACTTCTAAAGAATACCCTCAGGCTCTGAATATAAAGAGCCATATCACTAATCCCCTGTACTTCATCATACTCAAAATAGTCACTTAAGTTTTCACCGGGAGCCAAATCCTCTTGTGTTACACGAGGGCTTTTTCTTATTTGTAAAGGATTAATTCTACCTGTCAAACCACCAGCACAATCAATAATTTCACCATTAATATCCGGATGATTGGCTATGCTATGATATTCCTGTTCCGGGTCATTAATTAATATCCGCGTTCCATATGCGTATTCCTTTACAAAAAGAAGCTTTACAAAGGTAGATTTTCCCAATCCGGGCATACCTTGAATCCACCAATTACTGTTAACACGATCCTTATTGCGTTTCCAGATATTGATTAGTATCATATGCCCTGTATCTGTCTTTCCAATATAAAAACCATCATCATCATGAATTCCTGTACTAGCCATTGGAAAACCTCCTATAAATGTTGATATAGGCATGTTCCGTTCTCCAATAGCTGCAACCTTTTCATTGGGAATTCCATATGGTGATACAGATTGCAATGCCATTAATTGTTTATATTGCAGAATTCTCAAACTACATCCCTGTATGGCAACCTGACCGCTAACTCTCTTCTGCCTTTCCTTCAATTCTTTACTAGATAAGTCCTGGATAAGTAACATAATATTTACATACCCTATTGGTTCATGAAGAATTGCCATTCGATGTATCATATCCTCTAAGTCTTTAATACTCTTGTCTATTTGTTGTCTTTCTGACTCCTGTTTCTTCAAATCACGGTCACCTTTTAGTTCTGCGAGTCTTCTATTATAAACCTGAATGACATTATAGGATTCTGTGTAACGATATTCGATTACCGTAATTGTCCCTTCCAAATTACATAATGGTGCAAGCCAGCCATAATTTACCCCATCTATCGGATATCTAAATATTGTATAAATCTTTCCAGTACTTTCACTGACACTTACTGAAACATCCGTATAATCAATACCAGTCGGAGAAATGAGATTCAAAATATGTTGATTGGCCATCTCTTTAGCTACAGGTTCCTTATTATCTCTTAATAATTTCATCAACCTTATATCCTTCCATGAAAAATATTTTGTTCTAACTCCTGCAGTTTACATTCTTCTGCAATTCGCAGTATCAGCTCTTTTTCATCAGCAGTTGTATTTCTAAACCCTTGCATGTAGGTTCTGCAAATATCTTTTAAAGTATTTGTTTTTCCAGTTAAATTATCTAATTTGTTAATATTATCAATTAAACTCTTTGTTACCTGAAATCCTGATGCCTTAATATTTTGTGCTATATCTGAACGTGTTCTTACATTTTTTTCTACTAAATACTTGACATTTTCACTGCCTTGGCGTAAACTATTTACATGGTCAAGGACTTTCCACGACGCGGGCAATTGGAGCCCAGCCATTCGAGAAAGTTTCTTGGCTTTATTCATGTCCACAATTACCACATTTTCATCAGGCTGCTTATTTAAGTATTCCTTAAGACTCACCTTTCCATATAAACTCTTAATTTCATTTGCACGTATTCCATTTACAACACAATTGTTTTTAATAGCAATCAATATAGGATTTCCATTCTGATCACACTCTTCTGATAATAGAACTTGCGAATTTCTTTCCTTATCTATAACAATAAGTGCCGGTTCTTCTATCAGCCTGGGTATATTATGTATCAAACTTTTAGGTATCCCATGTGCACTCTTGCTTTTACTCGGGTCGGGTTGCCTAATGATTTTACTCAACGTACTTTGTTTCATTATTACATCAAGCGAACCAGCTCCTAACTTAACCATAGCCGACGAAGTGCTACACACCCTAATTACATGATTTCTATGCAGCTGCTTTTTATAAAACTTATCAATTTGTTCTCTATACTTATCTGTGTTGATTATTATCACCTCAACCTTAAAATCGAGTCGTATATAGACCCAGAATCTATAGTTTCATGTGGAGCTTGCACTGCATGAGCAAACAATGTACACATTTTTAAAATATCACTGTCATTCAATAACTCTAATGTGATGCCGGCTGCTGAATATCTACTTATGAAGTCCTCTGCTCGCTTTAGTAATTCATTTTTTGCCTTTGTCTCATCAGTTCCCAGATGCTTCCATAGCTTTATATAATGCTGATGTTCAAAATTTTCTCCATTTGTGGCAAGCTCCGTTACTTCAAGCATCATTTCTGCCAAAATATGTCTTCGCCCAATATCACTCACATGATTTTCAAAATGCTCTCTGATGCATTGTTTAGACTTATCCATATCAATCTCTCTAGGAATTGAAAAGTAAACAAAATCCTTTCTATCACCCTCAAAGGAAGCTGCCAGACTATCTGTGATACCTGCTTTTTCCTCATCAGATAACAAATCGATATTTAAATAATTGACTCGCAAATACATCAGAATATAGCCGTCCTTTGTATAAAGATATCCTTTCCGGACATCCTTAACATTTGTAAACTCATTCGTTGTCATTATTATTCTCCCCAAGCTTTAGCACTGCAGCCTTCAAAGAATCATGATATTGATACTCATAATGCTTTTCTGCCTTAAAATACGCAATCATAAAGCCTACTTTATCAAGTAAGCTCTCATTGCATTGATCTCTAATCACTAACAACACTGCTCCTATAACAATCACAGCTCCAGTCACTATACCCTTTGGCAAACTACCACTTATCGAATATGCTATTAGTCCGATAATCAAACCGATACCCGATGCAACAAGTGTTATTACCAGTTCTCTTAATCCGAAACCCGGAATAATATCGTTTGTATCTGGAATTTTTACTGACATAAACAGCTTTTTCTTATTCACTTTAACCTCCAAAATAACTAAGTAATGTTTTTATGAATCCTGCTGACACCAAAATTAAAATACCAATTATCATTGTCTTTTGAATTTTTTGTTTCTGCTGTTCCTTTTCTTCTGAGTTTCCTTTTATATAACAAAATAAATCTCTTAAAGCATCTACAACTGTCCATGCAATATCCAGTGCCATAAATGCAGATATTAACGCTTCTAAAAGCTTCTTTCCACCTGAAAAGATTGTTGCATTTTGTACGCTTTCTCCTGTGCTTGATACAAAAAAATTCGTCTGTAATATTCCAATTGTATCCTTCAAAGTGACTGCGATAATACCAGCAAGTATTACTTTTTTACATTTTTGTAAAGATGCAGACAAAGGATTTGCATCGTCACGACTCTGCGTTAATATTAAAATACACCTAACCGCAACAGCTACAATAACCAATGCATTAAATGCCTTTTGAATATTATCCAATTCACCAGTAAAAGTAAGAATTACTATCATATTTACCTCATTCTATACATAGACATTGCTACAAACATACCATTTCTGGCAGTTCCACTGACAGTGTTTCCCAATCCAGATGAGTAAACAAACTTTTCAAGCCATTTTGGAGTTTTCATAGCAAAAAATAATAGTGCAGCAGCTCCTATCATCACAGAAATCGATTCAAAACTTAAGAAAAGTATCATACTAAGACGAATACAAAAAATTTGTATTATGTATCCAAAAAAGGTAGCCAAATATGTTACCAGAAAAGCACTCCACCTTTCTCTTGATGGTGTTATCATATCGCAACACATAAGCGGAAAAAGTACCTTCATAATTGCCAGTTCTACAGCTCTCATTGCTGCTTTAATAATCAATATAAAGATGCAGATTATATAAATGCATAGCATAATTGGTGTAAATGCAATGGAACCCATCAATGTTGCAATACTCTTCAATAATTCACTAAAATCATTCGTGAGCTGAGGTACTAAACCGTTACATACCTCAGCACACAATAAATTAGATAGCTTAAGCAAATAGTTAAACAAAAAACTCTGCATTTGAATACACGCCAAGGCAACAGAACCCTTTACCAAATACTGCAACGGATCCACATCCGGGTCTCCATCGGTTTCCAAAATATATGTGGTAAAAATGTGTTTTGTCATTACCAAAACCAAAAAGCTTGTTGCTATTTTATTTGATATATTCTGTGCATTATTCACATAACTGTTTCCTGTTATCCAATTTGTATTAAGATAAAATGATTCAATATACGAAAAGAAGGTACTCCAGCAACCACTAATAATTTCCTGAAGCATGTCCAATAATTGATTTCCAAAAAAGTTGTTCATTTCATATTCCTACAAGAAGTAACTAAATATAACTGTGACTAACCCCTCCAGACAAAGAATAATAACTCCGCCCGTTATGATGCCGATGGCACTCTTTTTTCTTGCCTTTTTTTCACTCTCATCATCCCCGGCCTTCAAATATCCAACTACCTGAATCATCGCCAAAACAATAACTACTACGGCGGTAAGACCGATTAGAGCTACCTTAAAATCACCAAGCAGCTTTACAAAACCTTTGTAGATAATCGTATCCTTAATCGGATTTGATAAAAATAATTTGTTAAATAAGTAATTTTTCATGATGAATCTCCCTTCATGTTATGTATTATAATTTAAGAAAGAAACTCGTTCAGAGCCTTCTCCTTCTTCTCTCTTAGTTTGCTGATATTTCTTCCATATTCCCCATAAAGGAATAATACTTTCAGCACTTCTTGCTTTTCTTTCCTGTTCTCGCTCCATGATTAACTTTCTATTATGCTTTTCATCACCCAGCCCCAATATTTCATTCATATAGTACTCTGATAAATCAGGTAGTTTATTCAAGGCTGCATATTGACCTGTCATCATGCAAATAGTATAAGGAGCTTGTATTCTTCTAATTTCAGCTGGTTCTAATAATGATCTACCGGTTAAAGATGCTGATGAAGAATGACTAACATTATTAATGCCTTTTGATTGCATATTAGTAGATGCTGATGAAACTTCCACTGTATACTTTCCCAGGTTCTCTGAAACATTTTTCAAAGTCTCTGTATCATCCGATTTCAGATATATTTTCAACATACAATTAGTACGGATGTTTTTAAAATCATCTTTGTACTTACTTTCCAACTGCTGATAATCTTGAATGACCATGTTTACCCGGACACCTCTGCTTGCTCCGGCAGATAACATATTTCCCAATCCAGGAATATTAGGGAAATTTCCTATTTCATCCAAATCATAATCGGTATCAATTGGTAATCTTAATCCACTCTTATTCGCAAGTTCTACCTGAGCTGTATAGAGCTGCGTTACCAAAATACTTACCAATGGATAAAGAGTTTTCTTCTCATCCGGTATAATCATGTACAGAATACTCTTCTTTTTACTAATATCCTCCAGCTTAAAATCCGATTTTGATGTCATCTCAGCGACAAGCGGATTTGTGAATAGTCTTAATGTTCCCAATGCCGAGGTAAAAAAACTTGATCTTGTTTTACTTGGAGCTATTGTGGCCATCGCAAATACTCCTTTTGCTGGATGTGTATCTGGAAGCTGCTTTAAGTAATCATTCAAAGGCATATTTCCATAAATATCTGACTCGCACATAAATGCCAGGAAATAATATACATTTGCTAAATTGCGATACTGTTCTGGTGCATCGAGTGCAATTATCAAAATTGATGCTGCTATCGTAGCAGTTTCACCGTTATACCAAATGGGTTCTCCCTTTTGCTGACCAACCAATACACTTACTAAATCCCAAGTGTAGTCTATAGCTTTTGCCCTATCTTCTCTTTCTAATGCATCCAAGATAGGCTGAAGGAAATTATAGTGAATCGATTTTTCCGGACTTCGTAAATCAAGAGCCAACACCTCATAACCTTGTTGCCTTGCATAAGGTGATGTATAATAGAACAATTCGCCTTTAACATCACTACAAATCACTGATACTCCACTGAGCAGCTGCATAAACATTGTTTCAATTAAAATCCTTCTCGTCTTTCCAGAACGTGTAGCACCAATAATTAATGAGTGAATATCATCCTTTACATAGAAGATGTGTTCAACGCTTCCTTTCTTCGTCATTTGAACTACAACTCCACCTTTACCCTTCAGTTCTTCTTTTCCGGTATATTCAAAAACACTATATAGTTGCCCTTTCTCCTTCTCTGTCATAAATCGTTCTTTTCCATGTTGTCCATTGCCTGCCGGAACCGGTATTTCTATATCTTCTGTTATCTTAACCGTTTCAACTTTCGAAATTGCTGGTTTGTTATCCAGTAAAAATAATGACGAAAACGCAATATATAGAATTTCAACCAATAACCATAGCGTTCTAGCCTGTTGATCCGTTATTAACATTTTTATTACTTGTGTATAAGAGAATGTATCCATAGATATCTGACCAGTAGTATTAGAAAAAACTCTATGCATTCCATAGATTAGAATTGGACTTACTACAATTTCAATTATCAAGCAAACTAACCATATTATTAAATTACGTTTAAAATATCTTTTTCTTCTCTCCAAATTTAAAGTAGCCACTTGAAACATCCTTCCTTTTAGGTAATGCTTTAATTAGTCAAAATAACTATTTTGACTAATTTTATACCAAGGAGAATACATAGATGGTAAACAGAAACAGAACAATCAAATACCTTACTTCACAAGAACTGGAAACATTATTTAAACAAATTCGCAATGATTACAATTCAAAACATTATCATCGTAATCTTGCCCTATTTTACCTGGCTCAATATTGTGCACTAAGAGTTAGTGAACCTTGTCAGATGCTGCTTAGTGATTATGATCCTGAACTACATACAATCTATTGCCGGCGTCAAAAAGGAAGCAATTCGAACACAATCCGAATTGTAGATCCAGAATTAATAGATATTTTGACAGATTATCTAAAATGCAGAGCTGAACTGTATGAACCCTCAGAATACTTGTTTCCTAGTCAAAAAGGTGGACCACTTTCTCGCCAAATGTTAGATTATTTAATACGCTATTATTGTCAGGACACATGTATCCCTGACTGTAAACGACACTTTCATGTTTTGAAGCATACCCGAGCTGTAGAACTTGGAAATCTCGGACTAGATATTAAAGAAATTCAATGGTGGTTAGGACATAAAAATTTAAGTAATACCCTAATCTATGCTCAATTTACTACTTCTCAGCAAGATATGCTTTATGAAAAATACATTTTAGCTAAGTCAATCAGAAAATAATGAAAATTAGCTTCAGGTGAACTGAGTTCACCTGAAGCAGAAATGAGGTAATATGAAAAACCCAAGAATTAATGTTACATTTGATTATGCCACTTATAAACAAATTAAGCTCATTGCCGACAAAAATGGTTGTTCTATGTCAGATATAGTCCGTAATTTCACCATTGAGGCACTTAATGGTGAATTAACCAAGGATAATATTGATTTCATCAGTGCAATTGTCAGAGAACAACTTAAAGTGGTATTACAGCCATCCATAGAACGTCTCGCTGCATTGTCTGCAAAGACATGTGTTCAAGCTAGTGCAGCTGCCTATTTGAATGCGGAAGCCATTGCTAAATTTGTACCACTTTCTCTTCAGATGGAAGTAACCGAAAGCTATGAACAAGCCAGAAAAAAAGCGGTTGCTTATACTAAATCAAAATTGGAGGAAGGTTAATTATCATGCCCCATAATATTGTAATGTCAAAAATGCGTTGTATTAATCCTAACAAACGCAATGCATCTGTCAGAAACAAGAATCATGTTAACTATATTGGAACCAGAGATGGCGTAGATTTATCTCCAATCCAAGATTCTACTTCTCCAGAAACAGATAATGCTCGCTATATAAAATACATTAATGAACGCCCTGGTAGTCATGGGCTCTTTGGAAATTTTAACGTAACTGATATCAAAGAAGTCTCTTCATATGTGGCAGATCTTACTCGCAGCGGCCGAGTTATTTATCAATGTATACTCTCCTTATCCGAGCAAGATGCTGTTCGCCTAGGATATGATCATAAAGAGAACTGGGTTTCCTTCATGAATAAAATGATGCCGGAGGTTGCTCAGATTTATCGTATTCCATTAACGTCGCTCCAATGGTGTGCTGCAGTACACATGGAAAAAGGACATCCTCATTGTCATTATGTATTTTGGAATTCAGAAGAAGAAATACGTTCTCCTTTCATACATGCCTCTACTCAAAATAAATGCAGAGAACTATTTTCAAAAGAATTTTTCCGGGAAGAACGTGAGCAAGAAATAATTAATCGTACTTTAGCAAGAGATCTGATTCTGGATTTGGGTAAAGAACTTAACAACAATATTATTGTATCGCTTCTGGATCAGAATATTACATATATACCAGGACGCTTTAATTTCTCAATAATAGAAGAATTAGCCAATCAGTTAATTGATTTTTCAACAGAACTTCCTAAGTCCGGTCGTCTCAATTACGGTTTTCTACCCCACGATACAAAAATAGAGTTAGACCGAATGGTTGACTATATTCTGAAGCAACCACCTTTAAATATTGTTTACAACCAGTATTTAGAATATGTTGAACGGATATCTGCTACTGCATCAGCTACTGAAGCAAGTACAATAGTTAGTCTGGAAAAGGCATCAGAAGATATTCATCGTCGCTTAGGTAATCAAGTATTAAGAACATGTAAAGAATTGCTCAATAATAGTATTGGTTTACAAAATTATTTAGACAAGAGTTTTCATGACGATAATACTAACAATGATACCGATGAAAAAAACAAATATCATATTCGATGGTCTACTGCATATAAAGAAGCAAAATCGCTCATTATTCACCAAGAACCGTCTGAACTTGAAACCGCACTAGAACTTCTTCAGGATGAGCAGGCAAAAAACAATGTATTGGCTTATGAAATGCTTGGTAAACTATATACAGAAGGAAAAGTTATAGAAGCCGATAAAGCTTTGGGGGCTGGTAATTATGCTAAAGCTATAGAAGGATTTGAACAATGTCTCTCTGAACCTAAATATGCTAAACTCCATCCATACATCAACTATAAACTTGGTAAATTTTATGAAAAAGGATTAGGTGTAGATGTAAATAATCAAAAAGCCATCTCCTACTATAGAGCAGCATCCGGAAATCCTTATGCAGATTATTCCTTAGGTAAAATGTATCAGAACGGGCTGGTCTTAGAGCCGACAGACAATAATCTGTCAATGATAAATGAACAACAGAAAATTTTATTTGAGCGTTCTGCTGGTAAAGAATTTTCGTACGCTGCTTATGAATATGCAAAGCTTGGCGAAGAACATCCTGAACTTAAAATTTCAACGAATGAAATAGACAATAAATATGCTTTGGCATATCATGGTTTTTTGGAAACTGCGGCACACGATGAAACCGGATTTTTATACTATCGTTTAGGAACTATGACCTTTGAAGGCAAGGGTACTGAACAAAATATTGACCAAGCATTTGAGTTTTTTAGGTCTGGAGCAGAAAAAGACAATGCATACGCTTACTACTCATTAGGTAAAATGTATTCTGATCCTGAATATACCAAACTGGATTACAATGAAGCTATGAATATGTTTGAAAAAGCAATTAATGGCGGTATGACTTATGCACATATTGCTCTAGGAAAAATCTATGCAGATGAAACTAATTCCTTCTACAATCCTCAGTTAGCACTAAAAGAATTTGAAACAATTATAGACGAATATCCTGATACCGCTTATTATCAACTTGCCAAATTATATTTAAATGAACACTCCTCTATATATGATTTTAAGACAGGATTTTCTATGCTCGAACGTGCTTGTGAGTTAAATAATCCTTATGCTATGGCTAAATTGGGTAGTCTCTATTTATGGGGACGTGATGAATTAAAACGTAATGCGACTTTGGGAAAAGACCTTTTAAATCGAAGCATTGAAGCTGGAAATGAGCATGCACAAAACACATTAAATGCTTATGAAAACTATAGACTTAATCTTGCTGTTGGTCTGGCCTATCGTTTGTTAATATTCTCTTCACAGGTTATTGCTGACAATAAGAAAAACTCATCTGATAATACAATTCCCCTAGTATCAAAAGTACATTCAAAAGAAAATCAAAAAGCATCCATGAAAAAAGAAGAACAATCTATATAATAAGCTTGAGGTGAACCGAGTTCACTTCAAGCTTATTTTCAGGTGAACTGAGTTCACCTGAAAATAGTCATTTTTCGTAGTGTAACACTTAAAATATACCGAAATACAATAAAAATCACGTATTTCTGGTTAAAATGTTACACAGCCTTTATAATAAAATAGCTAAGTGTAACACCTCACAAATCCTCTATTTTGCAGGCTTAGCCTGCAAGATGTCAAGGCGGCGTGTAACGCCCTATTCCTGCCTCGATAAAATCGAGGTGAAAAGCTCGATTTTTCATGCTTCGCATGGTGGTTTTATAATCAAAAATCGCATTCTCCAAACAAAAAGCCATATATCAACACTCAGATATATGACTTTCGCTCTATTTAATACATATCTTTTCTTTTTGCATAAAATCCTATTTGCATACTTGCTTCATTCTTATTTTCAACGATATAAACTACATTATAACCTTTATAGATCTCATAAAGTAACAAATTATATGTATATCCTCCATATTCCCAACTTGTACTAAGAACTCCATCCTTATCTTTACTTAACTGTTTCATTACTCCTCTTGGCACTACTGGAGGCGAAACACTAATTTTGGTATTTAATATATTTCCAAAAGCTTCCAACTCACTTAATACAGGTACTCCGCTTTTCTTACATATAATTCCCTTAAATTGGCTCTCAACTTCGTCCGAAAAATTATATAATTCCATGTTAATAAATTTACTTTCAAAAGTTATAGGCTTGCTCTTACTATCTTCTTTGTGAAGATATTCGAAAGCCCATTTTTGAGCATCTGTACTATTACTACTCCACAATTGAACATTTTGTCCATTCCGATTTTTTCCTGAAGCTACATCTAAAACTTTATTATCTAATTTGGAAACAATTCTATAATAACCTTTGTCTTCTGTCTGTGCTAACTTCCACATTTGTGAATCAGTTCCATTTGATGTATACTGTTGAATATTTGTCCCAGCACTAGTTTTTCCGCCTGATACATCTAACATTTTTCCACTATGATATGCTGCAAAACTATAATAACCATTTTGGTATTTTATTGCCCACTTTTGATTATTATTTTTTACATAATCCCAAATTTGAACATTAGCACCATCTTCAACTGCATATTCCCCACCTGATACCTCTAATACTTTTGAAGCATCTAATTTTGTGGTTATTTTATATATACCATCCTTTTTTAATCCAAAATTATCTTCCACTTTTACAAATTTCCAATGTTGAGCAGCTGTATCATTAAAGGTATGAAGCCTTATATTTGCTCCATTTATATCCCATGCATTTTCTACATCTAATGCCAAATTTCCTTGATAATCTCTAATTATCATATACTCATCTTCGCTCACTTCTATAGTCCAACGCTGAGATACTGTATCATTGCCTGAATATTGTTGTACATTAGTTCCTGATTTAAAAACACCACCAGCCACATCTAAATATAACCCACTCTGTACAGACTGAAATGTATATGTACCATCTTTTTGTTGTTTTACAATCCATTGTTGATTTTGATTCTGATAGTTATCCCAAATATGAACGTTAGCTGAATTTTTAATACTTGCTCCCTCTACATCCATACATTTACAAGGCGTAGCTTGATTGAAAATGATATACACACCATCTTGAATTGGTTTACTAGCTGCTTTTGTTGTCTTGTAACATAAAATACATCCTAACATCATTGTGACAAAAATAAAACTTACTAAACAATATCTTTTTTTCATATCCTTACCTCCTTCTCGTTTTATATTGTTATTGTAACACAATAATTCATCATTCGACAGTATCTATATTATATTTATCTTATATTTTTTAGTATAACGTATTGTAAAGTATTTAAAAATCAATGTCATACAAAATTACCCCTCTCAAATAATGACTTATGGCTGTATGACAAACTCAAACTTGTAATATATGTTAAAAAAACATATACTGTTTTTAGAAAGAGAACTTATTCGGTACCAATAATCTCCTTACTCAGGTGAACTGAGTTCACCTGAGCCACTACAATACTGTTCAAGTGAACTCGGTTCACCTGAACCACTATAATAGTATTCAAGTGAACTCAATTCACCTGAACCACTACAATACTGTTCAAGTGAACTCAGTTCACCTGAACCACTATAATAGTATACAAGTGAACTCAGTTCACCTGAACAAAAGAAAAGGAGAGATTATTATGTGTACTATCATATCTATCATCAATAATAAAGGTGGCGTTGGTAAAACTACTTCCACTGGATTTCTTGCACAAATATTATCCTATTTAGGAAAAAAGGTTTTAGTAATAGACCTGGACCAACAGTCTAATTTATCCATGCTCTTCCAGAACTATATCGAAGATAGCCCTGATGTATTATCCGGTATGATATCAACTGAGCTTCCTAACATCAGCGAACTTTTTCGCTATCGCTATCGTACTAAGGAAGATGTAGAAAAAACTGTGCGACATACTTGCATTCCCAATTTAGATATCATCCCAAGCTCAAAACGACATAAACAGACCCCCACCATTATTACTTCTAATGAAACTGGGAACAATAATATTATTTTAAAACGAGCTCTTGCAACCATCAAAAATAATTATGACTACATACTTATAGACAACGCTCCGGCAAATGATATCCTTACTGTTAATAGTTTATTTTGCTCTGATATTGTTGTTGTTCCTGTGTGCTTAGAAGGTTTTTCCTACAAAGGATTAAAAGAAATAATTGACACTATTTTCTATATCAAAGAAGAACATGATATTGAAAATCTTAAGTTTGGTGGTGCTTTTATTACAAAAGCAGAAACAAACACCAACATTTTTAAGTCCTTATATGCTTCATATGAAGAACAGCTTAAATCAAAATTTTTTAAGACTCCAATACGAAAAGATATTAAAGTGGGGGAAGTTGAAACGAATTATCTCCCTATATTAGAGTATTGCCCTAATACAAATGCTGTATATGATTACTGCTGTTTAATTTTAGAAATGAACATTCTGGATACAACAGCCGAAACTATGTTGAAAAAAACGATTGGTATGAAGAATTAGTTTCAAGTGAACTCAGTTCACCTGAATTTCAGAAAGGATACGATTATGGGAAGATTTCATTTACAAACAGGTGGTGTTCTCCCTTCTGCATCACAGAACACAATACTGACCACTCCACAAATAAACATGCAGCATCTATCAGAAGAACCAAAATCTCTTCTGGATGCTTATAAGATTATTCCACGAAATAAAATCCGTTTTAATAAGAGAAATAATTATCCATTAAATGAATTGGAAAAGTTAGAAACCTATATTCTTGAATATGGATTAATTGAAGACATTGTTGTTGTATATTCTGAAGACGAGGATATTTATATTATTGAATCGGGACATCGTCGAACTACTGCTTTGGACAATCTAATTGAACGATATAGGGATTGGTCCGGAGAACCCAATGATGACCACTATGTTCTTTATGTCAAAAATGTAAAAAAATATGAAAATGGATATGTGTGCAAAGTTATAGAACGGATCACTGATACTATAGATTATGATAGTATGGATGACGCCCTTACTGATTCGATAATAGATAGTGAAATACGGCTCATATTAGCAAACGAAGGAAGCCGTACCATATCTCCTGCTGTTAAAGCTGCTAATGTACAAAGATTATCAAATCTATTGGAACGAAAAAATAAGGGAAAGCATAGAAGCGAAATGATCAACATTAATGAACGTATCGCTACTGAACTCGGCATTACTCCCAGACAAGTAATTAAATATAAACAAGTAAACAATCTTATTCCGGAACTTAAACAGCTCTTTGAAAATGACAAAATCAGTTTATCCGATTCATCGAATTTTAGCAAGTTATCTCCGGAAGTCCAGAAGGATATTTATCAAGTTATTCTATCTGGAAAAAAAGCATCTGCACAAAAAATTGATGAACTAAAACGCTCTAACCGGCTATTAAAAACTCGCATAGATGCCATATCTGAAACGGATGAAGAACAATGTGTTAAAAATATTCTTTCAGAGATTCAAAAGCATATTAGAGAACTAAATCTTCTTTTGCAAGAATTTTTAGCACTATCAAATAATACTGAAGATAATACAGATAAGCGACAACTGCCACCAAATGATATAAAAGAGAAACTTCAACAATTGATCTCTCTTTTATAATACGAGGATAATATGATGTCAGAAATAACAAAAACAGAAATAATACTGAAAAATAATTTAATACGCCTGAGAAATGATGCTCATCTTTCAAAATATGCCGTTTCCAATGCCACTGGTATTGATTATGCATATTACCATCGTCTTGAAGATACAGCAGTATCAACACTACTAAATTTCAAGAAACTTGAATTGTTAGCTGATTTTTATCAAAAGGAAGTTTTTGAGTTTTTCATACCTTTAGGTGAACTCAGTTCACCTGAAGGCACATAATAACAAAAACAGAGGGCAGTCCTCTGTTTTTTGCTATTACTTACAACACCTTAATCTAAAACAATTTTATTTCTACAACCCTTGTCTATTATACTATTAATCGATTTTATCAACTACCTCTGGTAAAATCTTTTTCGCTGCATCCAGTCCATCAGCTAATAACTTTCTATTTACTGGAATTTTAGTCCAATTAAACATTTTATTTGCAAGTGTTTTCAA
>JAZQEK010000092.1:0-31190 GCA_045538995.1 Acetatifactor sp.
TACGATCCGACTTATGAGAGAGCTCTTCTTACAGATCGTTTATGGTCGTACCCAGAGTGCATTCTCAGAGGACGGTCTTCCAATCGGTGCAGGTCTTGAGGATCTTGGAAAGGGTCTTAGAAGCCAGGTTGGTACTATGTACGGTACTTTAGCAAAAGGTCCTCGTTACCTTGAAATGGCAGAAGGTTATGTAACCGGAATCGCACTTGATGCTGATAATCAGATTATCGGATATCAGTTCGTAAGCCTTGGCAAGATGGCTGACTTCATTAAGAAGGGTGATGATCCTAACACTGCATGGGAGAAGGCAAAAGGCCAGTATGGTCGTGTTGCTGATGCTGTTAAGATTATCGATCCGAGACACGAATAAGATAGGAGGACGTAAAAATGGCATTATTTGAATCATATGAAAGACGAATTGAGAAAATCAATTCTGTATTAAATAGCTATGGCATCGCTTCTATCGAAGAAGCTGAAAAAATTACTAAGGATGCAGGTCTTGATGTTTACAATCAGATTAAGGGCATCCAGCCGATTTGTTTTGAGAACGCTTGCTGGGCATACATTGTAGGTGCAGCAATCGCTATCAAGAAAGACTGCAGAAGAGCAGCAGATGCTGCAGCAGCAATCGGTGAAGGTCTTCAGGCTTTCTGTATCCCCGGTTCCGTTGCTGATACCCGTAAGGTAGGTCTTGGCCATGGTAACTTAGGTAAGATGTTATTGGAAGAAGAAACTGAGTGTTTCTGCTTCTTGGCTGGACATGAGTCTTTTGCTGCTGCTGAAGGTGCTATCGGTATCGCAGAAAAGGCTAACAAGGTTCGTAACAAGCCTTTACGTGTTATCCTGAATGGTCTTGGTAAGGATGCTGCTCAGATTATCGCTCGTATCAACGGTTTTACTTTCGTAGAGACCGAGTACGATCCTTACACCAATACTGTTAAGGAAGTATTCCGTAAGTCATACTCTGAAGGACTTCGTGCAAAGGTTAACTGCTACGGTTCTAACGATGTTTGCGAAGGTGTTGCAATCATGCACAAGGAAGGTGTAGACGTTTCCATTACCGGTAACTCTACCAACCCTACCAGATTCCAGCATCCTGTTGCAGGTACTTACAAGAAGGAATGTAACGAACAGGGCAAGAAGTACTTCTCTGTAGCTTCAGGTGGTGGTACCGGACGTACCTTACATCCTGATAACATGGCTGCTGGTCCTGCTTCTTACGGTATGACCGATACTATGGGACGTATGCACTCTGATGCACAGTTCGCTGGTTCTTCATCAGTTCCTGCTCACGTAGAAATGATGGGTCTTATCGGTGCTGGTAACAACCCTATGGTTGGTATGACTGTTGCAGTTGCAGTTGCTATCCAGGAAGCTGCTGATGCAGGTAAGTTCTAAGAAATTAGAAAGTTGAATAAAAAATAGGATGAAACCCATCACTTTTTCTTAAAGTGGTGGGTTTGACTTATGAATAGAAAAGTGGTCTGTTGAGAACCACTATGTAATTTGGGAATAGAATTATGTTATTCTAAGGTAGAAAGGATAAAGATTAATGAAGAAAACGATTGGTTTGATTATTGCAGCATGTCTGTGTTTAGTATTAGGTGCTTGTGGTGAAGGCAATAATAAAAATAGTAATGCTGTGGTTGTTGGAGAATGGAAAGATATTACGACCGGTATTGCTTATTCCTTCAAAGAAGATGGTTCCTGTGTCGGAACAAGTGTAGATAAGGAAAATAATTATAAATACGAAGTGAAGTCGGATTTAGAATTACTTTTGCTCTATAGTACACAGGTAAACTGTTTCAATATAGTAGAAGAGGACGGAATTACTAAGCTGGTGTGTGGAAACAATACATTTGTCAAGGAAGAAAATTATGAGTCATATCGTACCAAATTTGTAGCAGATAAAAGAGAAAGTCTTACAAGTGGAAAAACACTGTTGGAAATTGGGAAAACATATACCTGTGGCAATGAACAGAAATTCACTGTAAATAGTATGGAAGTGAGTGAAGTGAATTCAGGAACTACAAAACTGAATGTACAGATTACACCGGCATCTGAGGACTGGTATCTGTATACATCATCTGTAAGATACGCAATCCCTACTGTGAATGGTTCTGCCGGTATGGCGGAAGAGAAGCAGGATGATGGTACATATTTATTGACATTAGAAATGAATGCATCTATGGCTAAGGTGAAAGCGGCATTAGAGGAATACGCAATTGTATCATTTACCTTAGAGGGTACAGAGTTCTATATTGATTTGAAAAATGTTACTATAAAGTAATGGAAAAGCACGAGCGAGAGTTCGTGCTTTTTCATTACTTTATAGGATTTCGCTTTGTTATTAATGCTTTTTGATACAAGTTATGGTAAAATTTAAATTAAAGTAGACACTGACATATTGTGATTAGTTAAATAAGGTGAATATGATCAGGAATGGAGGTGTGCAAATATGAGCGATGAAGAATGGTTAAAAATTATTGAGTTTTATAAGCAAGAATTTCCATCAGATATGCCTTTAAATAGAATGTCAGAAAAAATGGAAACGCTGAATAACCATCCTTATGTTCAAGAACTCAGAATTCTCTTGTGTAATGATTTAGTATTTGCTCTGACAGAAGGTTTTGTTAAGTATGATGATAAGACTTTTGTTGCCTATGATGGTTCTCTGCTTAAGTTGGTGTATGAGAACATAGAGAAGCTGGAGCAGAGCCATTACTTTTATTGGGCATTTTATTATTACCTGAAGAAGCAGTATAAAAAATGTAAAGAATTTATTCATAAGATGTGCCAAGAGCAACAGGACAGAGGCGAGGTTTTGGATGAAAATGGCGTGTTAGATTATTTCCTTGTTCCATTTAAAAATGCTCCTGACACCATATGGAATGCCATCACAAGCGAAGTAAAAGTAATCAAGACCACAGAAGGTATTCCAGAGTTTTGCGATTTAATTTCTTTATATTATCGGAGCAGTAATAATGATGAGGTTGTGGATGCTTTACTTTCTTTTATGCAGAGGTATCCTGATTATAAAGCTCCGAATGAAATGTTGGGTTATACATATTACAATATGTCCATGTGGAACAATGCTATAGCCTGCTTTGAAAAAGTGGAAGAAGAGTATTATTTCTTTATGGAAGATATCTATTGGATGTTAGCATGGTCCAGTGGTAAGATAAAAAATCTGGCTGACGAGGAAATGTATTATCGTAAAAGTTTGGAACTCGCACCAAATAAGGAGTTTACGTTAAACAATTTAGGCTATTGCCTTTATAAACAGAAGAAATATAGACAAGCATTGGAAGTGTTCGAAGAATGTTTACAAGAGAAAAAAGATTTGTCCTGTGCAGGTAATAACTATGTGAGAGTTTTGATTGCATTGGGACGTAATACTGATGCAAAGAGATTTATCAAAGTTGGCGGAGTTAAGGTATCAAAAGCCTTAAAGGACAGAGTTGCAAAATTAGATAATAGAAATGCTCGTCTGAAAAAGTATGTGGTTCCGGAAACTCGAGATTCGGACGAAGAGGAAAGCACAGAAAAAGTTACACTTGATATTGGGGTAAAACGTCAGCAGTTTTCTAATGAAAAACTGTTAGAAGATGAGTTGACCGCCAGAATTGAAAATGGTATGCCGGTCTTTGGTATGAACCTTAAAATCTATAAGCGTAAAGGGGAGTATGGACGGCAGTATATTATTCCGGTAGGGCGCTTAGATTTGTTATGTGAGGACAATGTTGGAAATTTGTATGTGATAGAACTTAAGAAAGATAGCGGTTATGATGATGCGTATCGCCAGACAGCAGTGTACCTTGATTGGTTTGAGAATAGTGAAAAGTTCAAAGGTAGAAATATTTATGGTATTATTTGCTTAAACAACCCAACACAGCAGCTCATCGACAAGGTTCATGCGGATAAGAGGATGAGATTATTTGAGTATCAGATTTCTTATACTGAGAGATAGGGAGGTGTACTTTGTTTTATGGCAGTCATTTTAAGAATACAAGATAGGTTTAAAATAACCGGCAGAGGCTTGGTGTATACCGTAGAGCATAATAAGGGTGCTACTATTCGCATGGGTGATTTGTTTTATGACTTACATGGACATAAGTTTAAAGTAAATGGAATAGATATGGTCACCGGATGTTTTACGAATGTTTCCTTTGAAGAGTTGCCGCTAGTGCTTATGTTTGAGTTGCTTGATGGTGTAGAGGTAATAGGAAATATTCTTGTTTCAGAGTTACAGAATATTAATTTCTTGTTTTGTAATCATCCGTTATATCCCAGAAGAGTTGATATGGACTATGAAGCAGAATATCAAGAAGCCGGGATAAATCACTCCTGTGCATTATTCAGTTACGAGGATTTGGAAGATGGAAAGTTATCTCTATATGGTGAAGAAATAACAGGTCTGACCATTTATCGTGGTTGGATGATGAAGCCGGAACTGTATCAAGTCTTTTATAATTTACTTGAAGAAAAAGGCATTTTTCTGATTAACAGTCCGGCAGAATATATAAAATATCATACTCTTCCGGGATGGTACAAGGATTTTGCTGATATGACGTCAGAAACAATCTGGGAAGACTGTGGAAATATAAATGCAATCTTGGAGAAAAGTACATTTTTAGAAGGAAGTTATATAGTTAAGGATTATGTAAAAAGCAGAAAGCATGAGTGGTATGAGGCATGTTATATTCCTGATATTGCAGATAAGGTAAATGCATCAAAGGTGATTTGTACTTTTGCAGAACGCCAAGGAGAGGCGCTTGTTGGTGGTATTGTTCTTAGAAAATTTGAAAAACTTAAGCAGATAGGATTTCATGAAAAGAGCGGAATGCCCATTTCGGAAGAATATAGAGTTTTTGTGTATGGCGGAAAAGTTCATATTGTGGATAATTACTGGAACGATGAGTGGAAAGTAGATTTTTCAGAGAAAGAAATTGCGTGGATGAATGGGATTGCTGAAAAAGTACGAAGTAACTTTGTAACGGTTGACTTGGCACGCAAGGAAGATGGTACGTTACTTATCATGGAATTGGGTGATGGACAAGTATCCGGACTTCAGGAGATTGATGAGAAGGAATTCTATAGTCGTTTTTACAAATAGGAAAAGGATAAAAACGTGGAGGATCCAATTATGTCAGAAAAGCAGAAGTACATTGATGTTGCGAAGAAAGTGGATGGTGATTTGACGTTTTGGAAGTCAGAAAAGGAGTATTATGATTCGGCAGTAAGAGAGGCTGTCAGCCAGTGGTGTACAGAGGTGACGGAAGAAGTTATAGAGGGATACAAACAAGATGGTAAAATCATGACTTGGTCCATGTATATCAAAACTTATTTCTGGACAAAAGTTGCCTATTACCAAAATGAAGAGATGCTTTTATTGTCTGAGGAGGAGTTAGCGATTGTTGTACAACTATTGTGTGCTTTTGAGGATGCAGATAATTGTTTTGTTGATGTTGTGGAGCATCTTGAGAAGGCAGAGGAGAATGTGTCAGAAGATGGTATTGATACGGACAATGAAGAAAAAACGATTATGCCGACAAAAGAGGAAGTGCTGGAAAGCATCGAACAGAATCCGGACTATATATTAAGTGAGACTGTTTTGAATAGAATATTAACAGAGGATGAGAACTTTGAAGTAAGTGCCTCAACATTATATTCTTATATCATGGATTGTGCAGGCTCCTTTGGATTTAAAAAGTGGGATCCACAGTTGAAGTCGCAAATATTTGAAGCAGCTGTTAAACTTCGAGAATATCCGGTGGACAAGTATGATGGAAGGATCAGAAAAATTCGTGATGATATGTACCCTTGTATGGGAGCGTTTCCGATTATGTTAGATGAAGTTCTGTTATATTTCTTCCAGTGGTCTTATGATGAAAAAAATACAAAAAAGGTTTTGCAACTGTTTAATATTATTCAGGATTACCTTTGCGACAATTTGATTGCAATAGAGAATTCTTATGAAGATCTGCAGATTGGAGAAATGAATCGCAGTGCCTTAGAAGGACAGGATATTCAACCTTACTTATTAGACGGTTTGGAATTCCATTTAGGTAATTTTGGCAAGGAGGAAACCATTTCAAAACTGGGACTTTGTTTGTATGAATATCCTGATTTGTATATTCGTCAGTTTGAACCTTGGGGAGATAAACGACGTGATACAATGACTGCAACGAATGTTTTGGATGCAACAAGGACTATTGTATCGGAGGCAGTAGATTTTTACCATCAATATCAGTCCGAGCTTGCAGTATATGCGGAAAAGATTGAAAATTGGGAAGAGCATATAGAAAATGAGGATTGTCCTACATTGGATTATTCCGGAGAGGATGATGCGTTCTTAGCAGAAAATTCCTATGGAATATTATCCATGCAACGTGATTTTGCTTGTCTGGACAATGGTAACGGATATTACTGGATAACTGAGGAAGAACGTGAACAAATTAAGGGGAGATTAAAGAAGTTTTTGGACTATCGCGAAGAGAAGATACATACCATTTATATAAAACGTATCTCCACTATCCTTAGAAAGTGTCTGTATGTCTTCCAAATGATGCGTGGCATGATAGAACGATTACTTGTGAATGAACACGAGCTGGTTTGTGCAGAGGCAGAAGCTTGGGAAGAACTGTATAACGAAGTGGATACCTTCTGCAGTGAGGTGGAGAGAAGAGCTTACAGGCGCTTTGATGCTGTGGTACGGGAAGGAATGACTTCCATTAGCTATGAGGGCGTAAAGCAGATGCAGCAATTAGAGGAGGAAATCAATGCGTCTATCCGTGATTACAGAGAAGAATTGAAGAAGGTATGGGAGAAGGAAAGTCTGGAAGAACTGCTGGAGAAAAAGCAGGAGAAGTTTGCAGAATTGAGAAGACGTATTCCTTGTTTGTCTGTGGATAATTTAGAGGAAACAGTAACTCTGTACAGAAGCTTTCTGGAACGTAAAACAGAAGATAGATTACTGATGGCCGAGGTAGAAGCCAAATATAGTAGTGTTTGGGATATTGCACAAGAAAAGGTTGTGAAATTATATGGAACAAAGAACAGACAGTATCGTCCGGAAAGTAAAGAAGTATTTTTGAAGACATTATTTACCGGAGAATATTTGTATCAGAAGTTCTGTGAAGAAAATTCGTTGGCACTTCTGGATTATAGCGGCATTGCCTTGGAATATTATGCAGCCATGGAATATTTCATGAATGTATATTTATATAGACCATTGAAGGTATTGTACCTTAGTGGTAATGAAGAAAATTATGAATCATACATGAGTAGCAAGACTTATAGTAATTTAACACATAATAAGTATGTAAATAACACTCGGAGAACAGAGTATAATAATGAATGTATGATGGGTGCTTTTGGATATTTATTCAAGAATATTCATAATGCACCGGGATTATTTGCATATATAAAGCAATTACGTTCATATGCATGTAATCAAGTATTGAGAGATGATGAGCTGGAAGCGAATATTGTGAATTTAGGAAAGCGTATTATTGAACTTCGTAATAATATTTCAGAAAGAAGAAATGCATCCGCTCATGGAGGAAATGTATTATTAAGGAATGAGGCAATGGCTGCAAGACAGATTGTATATAATAGTGATGATTCTGATACTATAGTACCAGAATTGAAGGGGAGTTTTCAGTTGTTGCTAAAAATACTTGGTATATAAGCGGTTATAGTATGGTATCGTGCTGAAAATGATACATTAAATACTCAATATGAGCAGAAACAGTTGTTGACAAAACTTCCCTATTAGTGCATAATTATAAGCGTGTTATGTAATTGGTTACATAAATTATTTTCAAGAGGAGGATATTTGAAATGGACGGACAGAATTTTAACAATGGTTATGAGGATATGTATCAGCAGAATACACCTGCACCGAACAAAGCAAGTGGTTTATCCATCGCAGCTTTGGTAGTTGCTATTGTTGGTATTGTGTTGGGATGCTGCAGCGGTCTGTTAGGCGTTGTTTGTGGTATCGTTGCATTGGTACTTGGTGTAGTTGGTAATAAGCAGAGCAAGACCGGTTTGGGAACTGCCGCTATCGTAGTAGCAATTGTATGTATCGTATTGAGCATTATCAGCTGGATTATCGGTATTATTTTCCTGGCAAATGCAGATACCATGATTCAGGAATTAGAGAGCATGGGTTATACTTACTAATATTTGCTCTGATACGATTGTAAAATATGGAAGATACATATAATATTAGGTTATCCAGACGCTGCTATTATGTCTGTTTGGGCATAATAGCAGCTGCTATAATCGTAGGATGTGTGCTGAAGCTTTTGGAAATACCGATTACGAAGCTGGATAAGACACCTTGTGTTTGGATTACATATTTAGGGGTGTATTGTCCCGGATGCGGTGGTACCAGAGCAGTGGAGGCACTGATGCAGGGAGAATTTTTACAGAGCTTTCTATATCATCCGGTGGTACTTTATACAGCAGGAATGATGGGCGTTTATGTAAGTTCTCATACTTTGAATATTTTTACCGGAGGAAGAGTGAAAGCATTGCTCTTTCACGGATGGTATTTGTACCTGATGTTAGCGATTATTATAGTACAATGGTTGGTAAAAAACGTATTAAAGCTTGTTTTTTTGATAGAATTGTGCTAGTGTAATGATAATGAAACGCTGACAGTTTTGATGTCTAAACACTTTAGAGTTTTCACAAGGAAGTGTTTTGATATAAATAACTATTTGAGAGAAAATGGAGGAGAAACAAATGAGTAAAAAGGCAACTGGTATTGTAGCTTATATCACTTTTATTGGATGGATTATTGCTTTCTGTGCAGGTGATAAGGAAGGTGCTAAGTTCCACTTGAATCAGGCACTGAATTTATGGATTCTCAACTTTGCTGGAAGCATTCTTAATTGGGTCCTTGGTGGTATTCCTGTAATCGGTCTGATTATTGGTATCGTATGTACCGTAGTTGGTATTTTTATTTTGGTTTGCTGGTTTATAGGTTTAATCAATGCCATCAAAGAAGTTGAGAAGCCATTACCTATTATCGGTGGTATTGCACTTTTAAAGTAATTTAAGACAAAAAGGAGCCCTTAGGTGAAAGCCTAAGGGCATTTTGTGTTTATAGGGGAATTATTGAGCAGTAGAGTCATCTCCTTGCAGAGCGTTTAGTATCAGTTTCACACGCTTGTAGGCTCTGGAATAATTTTCCTGTGCATATTCCTCCATACTTTCGTTATAATTTTCTTCATAAACGGTGTGATAGGATTTGACTGCTTCGGTCATATAGTCGCTGGCTTCGTCGGCAAGTGTTTCCAGATAGGTATATTCTTCCGGAAAGTCGATGTTGGATAATTTCACAAATTCATCCTTTAACATGTCCAGATTATGCATCAGCTCAGATGTGGCTGTTTCCAGACCGGCTTCATCCAAAGTAATATTGGTAATTTGGTTGATGGCAGTATCTATTTGTACTACTCTATCACAAAAAGTATTGATTTCACTTTCTAATTTGATAAGTTCCGTATCAATTTCACTACCGCAACCGGTGAGTGTGATACAGAATAAAATAATCAGTGCTAATTTCTTCAAAATATCTCCTCCTTAACAATTATCATAAATTTATCATATTTGCGGAGAGAAAGCAATGCATTTACTTGTATGAAAATGGTTTTTATGGTATGATTTAAGGCAGTCTTAGGCAAAGAAGGGTTTCCATATATGAAGAATTGTGAATTTCAGGAATATTTAAAGAATAAGAATGGTTTTCTGGTATTGGATGGGGCTACCGGAAGTAATCTGATGAAAGCAGGAATGCCGGTTGGTGTGTGCCCGGAGCAATGGATACTGGAGCATCCTCAGGTGCTGGTGGATTTGCAGAAACAGTATGTTGCGGTAGGAAGTGATATTATATATGCACCTACCTTTACCAGCAATCGTATTAAGCTGCAGGAATATGGTCTGGCAGAACGTCAGCAGGAGATGATTGGTGCTTTGGTTGCTTTGTCCAAGGAAGCAGCCGGGGGGGAAGCATTGGTTGCAGGTGATATTACTATGACAGGGGAGCAGCTGGCTCCGATTGGTAAGTTACCCTTAGAAGAATTGATAGAGGTATATAAGGAACAAATACGCTACATGGTGGAAGCGAACGTGGATTTGTTGGTAGTAGAAACCATGATGAGTCTGGCAGAGTGCAGGGCTGCTGTAATAGCTGCCAAAGAGGTTTGTGATTTGCCGATAATGGTGAGTCTCACCTTTGAAGAAAATGGTCGTACCTTATACGGAACCGATGCAAAAACTGCAGCAATTGTACTGGAGAAGCTGGGTGTAGCGGCTGTAGGTGTGAATTGTTCCACCGGTCCGGCGAAGATGGCAGAAATTATAGCAGAAATGGCTAAAGTGTGTTCCATACCACTGATTGCGAAGCCTAATGCAGGTCTGCCTCAGGTGGATGCTGCCGGAAAAACTGTGTATACCATGACACCGGATGTATTTGCGGAAGAAATGACTCTGCTTATGGAACAGGGAGCAGTGGTGTTAGGTGGTTGTTGCGGAACTACACCGGAACACATTTTGGCTTTGAAAAAGTCTTTGGCAGATAAGACACCTGTGAAAAGAGAAGAAAAGAGAGGTATCCGTTATTTAACCAGTGAACGTCAAACCTTGGCATTTGGCTTAGACGGTAATTTCCTGATTGTGGGTGAGCGTATCAATCCTACCGGTAAAAAAGCACTTCAGGAGGAATTGCGTCAGGGCAATATTGACAGAGTGTTGAGTTTTGCTGAGGAACAGGAGGCGGACGGTGCTTCTGTTCTGGATGTAAATATGGGTATGAGCGGCATCGATGAAAAGGCAATGATGCTGCATGTAGTAGAAGAATTACAAACAGTGACAAATTTGCCTTTGTCACTGGATTCCAGTCATATTGATGTGCTGGAGGCAGCACTGCGTCATTATCCGGGACGAGCTTTGGTAAATTCTGTGTCCTATGAAAAGGAAAAATTCGAAAAGCTGTTGCCCTTGGTGAAGAAATATGGTGCCATGTTTATTTTGCTTCCTCTTTCCGACGCGGGATTGCCCGGAGATTTGGAGGAGAAGAAGGAGATTATAGAGAAGATATACACCAGAGCATTGGAGCTGGGAATGGAGAAAGAAGATATTATCGTAGACGGCTTGGTAACCACTGTGGGTGCCAATAAGCGTGCGGGCATCGAAACCTTAGAGACCATTCGCTATTGCAAGGAAAAGGGGCTAGCAACTATCTGCGGTTTATCCAATATTTCCTTCGGTATGCCGTCCAGAGTATATGTGAATACTGCATTTTTGACACTGGCTATTCGGGAAGGATTGACCATGGCGATTGCGAACCCTTCTCAGGAGTTGTTGGTTTGCGGTGCATTAGCTACGGATTTGTTGTTGGCAAAGGAAGATGCAGATTTACGATATATTGAGTATGCCTCTAAACTGACTCCCATGGAAAGTAAGGCTAAGAGTGGCAGCACAGCATCAGGAAAGAATGTTGCTGAACCCGGAATTGGGAAGACAGTTGCAGCGGGTGTTATTGGAAATGGTGAAGCCTCCGGTAGTGAAAGAGCTTCGGACAACAAACAACAAGTATCCTCTTATGTTACAAAGCTGAAGGAAGCTGTTTTAAAGGGCAATCGCAGCGGTATTGTGAAACTGACCAAGGAGGCATTGGAAGCCGGTGAGGATGCTAATATCCTTTTAAATGAAGCATTGTTACCTGCCATTAATCAAGTGGGAGATTTATTTGAACAGAAGAAATACTTCCTGCCTCAGTTGATCGCAGGAGCAGAGGCTATGAAGCTTTCCATAGAGGTATTGGAAGAAAAGCTGTTGAATGGTGTGAAACAGGAAAATATGCCTGTTGTGGTTATTGCTACGGTAGAAGGGGATATTCATGATATTGGTAAGAATTTGGTAGCACTGATGTTGAAAAACTATGGCTTTGAAGTCATTGACTTAGGTAAGGATGTGCCAAAGGAAAGAATTCTGGAGGCGGCAAAGGAGCATCATGCGGATATCATTGCTTTGTCAGCTTTGATGACTACCACAATGCAGAGAATGCGAGATGTGGTAGAGTTGGTAAAAGCAGATGGCTTGCTGACAAAGGTGATGATAGGTGGTGCAGTAACCACTCCGGAATATGCGGAAGAAATCTGTGCAGACGCTTATTCCAAGGATGCTGCGGAGGCAGTAAAGGTGGCGAAAAGACTGCTCGGAATGTTGAATTCATAAAAATAGTTGATTTTCATGCTTTAGTGTGGTAAAATATTAGGAACTTATTTGGAACGACAGGAGGAAATCCAAGATGATAGGTGCTGATGCAATTATCAAATGCTTAGAAGCAGAAGGAGTGGAGTACGTTTTCGGTTATCCGGGCGTAGCAATTTGTCCTTTTTATAATAGTATATTGGAGTCTGATATACAGACTATTTTGATTCGTACAGAGCAGAATGCTGCTCATGCAGCCAGCGGTATGGCCAGAATGACCGGAAAACCCGGTGTCTGTGCGGTAACCAGCGGTCCCGGTGCGACCAATGTGATTACCGGTATTGCGACTGCTTTTGCAGACAGTATTCCCTTGATTTGTATTACCGGACAGGTAAACAGTGCATTGTTGGGAAGTGATGTGTTTCAGGAAGCGGATATTACCGGTGCGGTAGAGTCTTTTGTGAAGTACAGTTACTTGGTAAAGAATGTAAATGATATTCCCAGAATTTTTAAGGAGGCATTTTATCTGGCAAATACCGGACGTAAGGGTCCTGTTTTGATTGATGTGCCTATTGATATTCAGAATGCGGTAATTAATAAGTTCAGTTATCCGGAAGAAATCAGTATGCGTACCTACAAGCCTACCGTAAAGGGAAATATGGCTCAGATTAAGCGTGTTTTGAAGGAGCTGGATAAGGCTGACCGCCCGATTATCTGTGTGGGTGGCGGTGTGCTTTTAAGTGGTGCAGAAGAAGAGCTGAGAGAATTCAGCGAGAAGTATAAGGTACCTGTGGTTAGTACCATGATGGGTATTGGTGCTATGCCTACCAAGCATCCTATGTATTTCGGTATGGTAGGTAACAATGGTAAGCCTTATGCTAATCGTGCAATGAATGAGTCTGACTTTTTGATTATGGTAGGTGCCCGTCTGGCAGACCGTGCAGTCAGTCAGCCCGGATTGATTACGCAGAATAAGGTGTTGGTACATATTGATGTAGACCCGGCAGAAATCGGCAAGAACGCAGGTGCTACTTTACCCTTGGTTGGTGATGCAAAACATATTTTCCAGGATTTACTGAAGGAAGAGCGTGAGGTAGAGCACGAAGAGTGGTTAGAGACTCTGAAGGGCTATAAAGAAACTATGGAGCCCAAGAGAACTCCCAACCCGGATTATGTGGATCCGGCAGCCTTTATTACGATGCTGTCCGAAAAGATGCAGGACAATGGTGTTTATGTTGCGGATGTAGGTCAGAACCAGATTTGGTCCTGTGGTTATCATATTGTAAAGGAGGGAAAATTCTTTACCTCCGGCGGTATGGGTACCATGGGCTATTCCATTCCGGCAGCTATGGGAGCCAAGGTGGCAGACCCTGCACGTCAGGTAATCGCAGTATGTGGTGATGGTTCCTTCCAGATGTCTATGATGGAACTGGCAACCATGAAGCAGTTTGATATTCCTGTGAAGATTATTGTGTTAAAGAACAATTATCTGGGTATGGTACGTCAGTATCAGCATTTTACCTATAAGGACAACTATTCCGTAGTAGATTTGACCGGAAGTCCGAAGCTGGAGAGCATCGCAGCTGCTTATGATATGAAGTATCAGCGATTGGAGAATATGGAACGTGCAGAAGAAGTCATTGAGGAATTCCTGAACAATGATGAGCGTGTTCTGTTAGAATGTCTGATTGATCCTATGGACTTGGTATAAATAGACAAAAAGAGAAGGAGTAAACATGAAGAAGAGAATATATTCCGTACTGGTGGAGAACCGTGCCGGTGTACTGGGTAAGGTTGCCGGTTTGTTCGCCAGAAGGTGCTTTAATATTGATAGTCTGGTAGTAGGAGAAACAGATGATCCGGATGTTTCCTGTATGACTATTGTCAGCAGTGGTGATGAAAGAACTATTGAGCAGATTGAGAAGCAGTTAAACAAAAAGATTGATGTTATTAAAGTAAAAACCTTTGACGAGGCTCAGAGTATCAGTCGTGAGCTAATGCTGATTAAGGTAAAATATAATAAAAACAACCGTCGAGATATCATGGAGACCTGTGATATTATGAAAGCACAGATTGTGGACATGTCCAAGCATTATATGATTATCCAGATTTGTGATGTTCCGGACCGAATCAAGCTGATGATTAATATGCTTCAGTCCATCAGTATTGTGGAGGTCGCACGTACCGGAACCGTTGCACTTGCAAAATGTGCAGAAAATGATGAATGATAAGGTTGACAACAGCACTTTATTGTACTAAACTGGTATTTGTGGTAGTTCGAAGCCAAGCAGAAATATATAAGAGCGTGCTCTGAATGCTTGCATTCGGGAGCATGGTATTATATATTTCTATTTGGCGAGAGCCAAACAACGAGAAAATGCAACGCATTTTTGAGTTGTTTGTTTCGAACTACTACAAGGATAATTTAGAAAAGGATTATTTGACATGCAAAGAAAAGTATTTCAGTTATTGGTTGATAATAATTCCGGTGTTTTAAGCCGTATTTCCGGTCTGTTTTCCAGACGTGGATATAGTATCGAAAGTATTACTGCCGGTGTGACTGCTGACTATAAAGTAACTCGTATTACTATTGTGACAACCGGTGATGATGAGGTTTTGGAACAGATTGAGAAGCAGTTGGCGAAGCTGGTTGATGTACGAGATATCAGAGAATTGAAGCCGGACGAAAGTGTTTATAGAGAGTTGGCATTGATTAAGGTAAAAGCAGCTCCGGAACAGAGACAGGGTGTGATTTCCGTAGCAGATATTTTCCGAGCTAAGATTATTGATGTGGCGAAGGAAAGTTTGATTATCGAGCTGACCGGTAATCAGGCAAAGATAGAAGCATTTTTAAATCTGCTGGAGGGTTATGAAATCCTTGAATTGGCACGTACCGGTATCGCTGGTCTGGGTCGTGGCAGCGAGAATGTTGTTTATATTGAGGACTAGTGTAAAAACACTGGTATATTTTTAAGTTAGCTCTAGGGAAAACCTATAAGTTATAAATTTTAATTACATATAATGGAGGAAAATCAAAATGGCAAAAATTTATTACCAGGAAGATTGTAATATCTCTTTGTTGGAAGGTAAGACAATCGCAGTTATCGGTTACGGTAGCCAGGGACATGCACATGCATTGAACGCAAAGGAGTCAGGCTGTAACGTAATTATCGGTCTTTACGAGGGTTCTAAGTCTTGGGACAAGGCTGTTAAGCAGGGCTTTGAAGTATACACTGCAGCAGAAGCAGCTAAGAAGGCTGATGTTATCATGATTCTTATCAACGATGAATTACAGGCTTCTATGTACAAGAAGGACATCGAGCCGAACCTTGAAGAAGGCAACATGTTAATGTTCGCTCATGGTTTCAATATTCATTTCGGTCAGATCGTACCTCCGAAGAACGTTGACGTTACCATGATCGCTCCTAAGGGACCCGGACACACTGTAAGAAGTGAGTATCAGGCTGGCAAGGGTGTTCCTTGTTTGGTTGCTGTTCATCAGGATGCTTCCGGTAAGGCGTTAGATAAGGCACTTGCTTATGCTCAGGCTATCGGCGGTGCAAGAGCGGGTGTTCTGGAGACTACTTTCAGAACCGAGACTGAAACAGACTTGTTCGGTGAGCAGGCAGTACTTTGTGGTGGTGTTTGTGCACTTATGCAGGCTGGTTACGAGACTTTGGTTGAAGCTGGTTACGACCCCAGAAACGCATACTTTGAGTGTATCCATGAGATGAAGCTCATCGTTGACTTGATTTACCAGAGTGGTTTCGCTGGTATGAGATATTCTATTTCTAATACCGCTGAGTACGGTGATTACATTACCGGACCTAAGATTATCACTGAAGATACCAAGAAGGCTATGAAGAAGGTTCTGAAGGACATTCAGGACGGTACCTTAGCTAAGGACTTCTTGTTGGATATGTCTGCAGCAGGTGGTCAGGCTCACTTCAAGGCTATGAAGAAGTTAGCAGCTGAGCATCCTTCAGAAATCGTTGGTGAAGAAATCCGTAAGCTTTATAGCTGGAACAACGAAGAAGATAAGTTCATTAATAACTAATCATACTTGTATATTGTGCTCCGGATTCATTGAGTCCGGAGCATTTTTTGTAAAATTTTTTTAGAAATAATAAATGTGTAGTATTGACAAATAATAAAAATTTCGATAAGCTGAATTCAAACAATAACTCTTACGAAAGAACAAGAACATCCTTGTTATCAGGGCAATTCGCCCAACATTTCACTGAAACTATAATGGAACATGCGTGGGAGAAGTCTGTCTTTGAGGCTGCTTTTTTGCTGCGCAGAAGGAGGTAATATGCAGGAAAAAACAATGAAAGAAACTATGGGGAAAAGCAAAAATGTAACAAAAACACAGGAAAAAACAATAGAAATCATAACGAACTCACAGCTAAAAGATAGTAGTGGGAAGATGATTTTTGATGAACCTATATTGTGTGCACAGTTTGTTAGGAATTATGTTGATTTGCCATATATGAAGGAGGTACAACCGGAGGATATTGAGGATGTATCACCACAGTTTGTTCCCCTTGTAGCAGAGGAACGTAATGCGGACCGTGTCAAGAAAATCAATGTGAGGGGAAAGAAGCCGTTTTTTCTGATTTCGCTTATTGAACATAAAACAAAACCGGAATATAATATAGTTATGCAGATATTTCGATACATGGTATATATATGGGAGGCTTACGAAAAGGAGGAGGAGAAAAAACACAAGGGTATCAGTAAAACAAAGGATTTTCGATATCCACCTATTCTGCCCATAGTGTATTACGAAGGAAGTCAAAGGTGGACAGCACCGCTGCATTTTAGTGACAGAATAGAATACGGAGAAGTATTCGAAAAATATATACCGAATTTTCAATATTATCTGGTGCCAATCAGGAGATATACAAATTCGGAATTGCTGGAAAAGGCAGACGAGATTTCGCTGGTGATGCTTTTTAATAAATTGCAGAACATGGAAGATGTGTCAGAATTGCGTAAAATTTCACCGCAAAAGTTGGAAGGGATATTAAGTGACAGTCCAAGTCAGGTAGTGAAGGTGATAGCAGATGTTCTGTTTGCATTTCTATTAAAGGTAAATGTGCCTTTAGAAGAAGCAGAAGAGCTTGTAGGGAAAGTGAAGGAAAAGAAAATGGCAGAGTTGTTTGAAAATATAGAAAAGATGGATATACAGGCTGAAAGAAGAAATACTGCTGAACAGAGGGAAAGAGCTGAGAAGGCGGAGGAAAGGGCAGAGAAAGCAGAAGAAAGAGCAGAGAAAGCAGAGTCTATTGTAGAAAAAGGAATACAGTTACTTGTTGAAACTTGTCAGGAGTTTTCGATATCAAGAGAACAGACGTTGAAGCGACTTATAGAGAAGTATGAGATGAGTTCTTCAGAATCAGAGGAATATCTGGAGAGGTATTGGAATGAATAGCGGTACGGGGGATATAAATATGCTGAATTTACCGGAGAGAGTTTTGTTTTCTGACGGAAGTAAAATGTGGGGAAAGGTATTTGAAAAAATTCAAGTCAAGGTATTTGTGCCTGTCACTGAACGGATGACAGATATTATTAACTATGGTTTTGTTTCTCCCTATCTCATAGTATTTGAGGAAGAGAGCAGTAGCTTTCAGGAAGCAAAGTGTTATGCTGAGAATACCGGTCTGGCAGAGATTGCAGCAGATTTTGGAAGTAGCGTGGTATTTGTATACCCTACTAATGAAGGTGGCTGGGAACAGGCACCGGCTGACCTTTTTGAAGCCCTTATTTCGCAATCAAAAATCAGCCAGTATTACGAAGACGGTGCGGCTCTTATGTGGGATCGTTTTCGTAAAAGTTGGGGTGAATATTATATCCGAGGTGCCATTTTGAGGACCTGTTTGTATGGACGGAATGCATCGGCTGATTACATAGCGAAAAATTGTTTGAAGCAGCTGAATGGAGATGGCTTATTTGGAAAGGGTGATATCACACCGGTAACCTGTGTGTTGGAAAGTTTGAGTGTGCTTCCTGATTTGCAGAAAAGAGACATTCCTGTGATTTCCATACATAATAGCGAGGAAGTAAATCGTATTTTGAAAGCCGGCTGCGACCATCTGCTCATCAGAGACGAAGCGGATTATAAAAAGGACTATTATGAATTTTCGAAGCAATTTCGACGTATGGTAGGTCATTTGGAAATAGAGCCGGATTTTGAAAAGCTGGGTGTGGCGGTAGAGGCAGGATACTGTAATGTGACGACTTCTACGGATAATAGGGGAGATGATGCAGATACCACAAGTCATAAAGTAGGGTATGTAGCTTATTATAATAAAGCAAGTATAAATGGTAGTAAGAAGCTTCCTTTGGTACTATGTTTTCACGGTGGCGGAGATTCTGCTTTCTTTATGGCCGGTGTTTCCGGGTGGTCACAAATTGCAGCTAAGTATGATTTCCTGTTGGTATGCGTAGAAAATCATTTGAACAGTACTGCTTCAGAAATGATGGAGCTGATAGTACATTTGGAAGAAAAATATCCTGTGGATAGTGAGCGGATTTATGCAACAGGTTTTTCCATGGGCGGCTGTAAGTCTTGGGATATGTATCAGGAATATCCACAGGTGTTTGCGGCAATAGCACCTATGTCTGCCACTTTCGAGGTGGGGTTGAATGTATATGGCAATGAAGTGCCACAGATAAATCAAGATAAGATTTTGCCGGTATTTTATGCAGGCGGTGAATTGACACCACTCCCGGAGCTGCCTTTTCAGGCACAAAAATGTCTGGATAGAATGGATTATGTTATGCAGGTAAATTGGACCATTACAAAGAATGAGGCAGTTTATGAAAATCAGGATACCTGGCAAAATCCTATCTGGGGGATGGATGGGGATGCAGTATATAATTGAGCGGATGTTTCCAGAGGTAGTGTGCTTACCTTGCATTTGTTCAAAAGTGAAGGAGAAAAGTGCTACTGTATTTTTGCCAGTGTCAGTGGTCAGGGGCATGAGGTGAGATATCATACCTGCGAACATGCCTGGTTATTTATGAATCAGTTCAGACGATTAGCGGATGGCACCTTGGTCGGTGGCGATTTTGAGGAAACTGCGAAGTTATATCAATAAGGAAAGCATGACCAGCCTTGTCAAAGTACAAGGAATGATGGTATAATAATCAATAGATTTCATATTTTTGGAGGTTTTTTATGAGTTTTACAACATATACTTGCGAAGATTTTGTAGAAGTTTTGTCCACCAAGGCTCCCGTACCCGGAGGCGGCGGTGCATCTGCATTGGTAGGAGCACTGGGAACTGCTCTGGGTAATATGGTAGGCAGTTTGACCGTTGGGAAGAAAAAGTATGCCGATGTAGAAGCAGAAATTATTGCATTAAAGGAAAAGGCAGATGCACTGCAGAAGGATTTCCTACGTTTGGTGGAAGAGGATGCAAAGGTATTCGAACCCCTTTCTAAGGCTTATGGTATGCCAAAGGATACGGAAGAAGAAAAGGCTGAGAAAGCACGCGTGATGGAGATTGTTCTGAAGGATGCCTGCTCTGTTCCTATGGAAATCATGAGAAAATGTTGTAATGCCATTGATATTATAGAAGAATTTGCAGAAAAAGGTAGTGTCATCGCCCTCAGTGATGCCGGAGTAGGTGCTGCATTTTGTAAGGCGGCTCTGTTGGGAGCATCCCTGAATGTGTTTATTAATACCAAGTCCATGACCAATCGTGAGTATGCGGAGAGTCTGAATGACGAAGCTAACGAGATGATTCGTGTATATGGGGAAAAGGCGGATAAGGTATTTGAGAGTGTGAATTCAAGATTAATGTAGGGTGATAGTTATGATTGGTGTCCGGAATCAGGATACAATGTTCCTGCTTAAGGACTGGATATGTAAAGGGGACCAATAGCCGAATTGAAATATAGAAAAACTGTATGATAAAGGAGTATAACAACATGGCAAAACAGCTATTAGGCAAGGAAGTTACTGCCGCGATGAATGAAAAGATAAAGGCAAATGTGGCAAAGCTGGCAGAGAAAGGGATTACACCTACCTTGGGGATTATTCGTGTAGGCGAGCGTGAGGATGACCTTTCTTATGAAAGAGGTGCAACGAAGCGTTGTGAGACCTTAGGGGTAGCTTATGAGAAGTTTTTACTGCCTCAGGATGTGAGTGAGGAAGAATTGTTAAAGGTAATTGCACAGGTGAATGCAGATGATAACATTCATGGTGTGTTATTGTTCCGCCCTCTTCCCAAGCATTTGAATGAGGAGAAGATTATCAATGCCCTTGATTTTGCAAAGGACGTGGATGGTATTACAGATGGTTCTCTGGCAGGTGTCTTTGCAGGAAAACCTCAGGGATTTCCGCCTTGTACACCACAGGGATGTATGGAAATCTTAGACCACTATGGTATTGACTGTACCGGGAAAAAGGCAGTTGTAGTAGGCAGGAGTTTGGTAGTTGGCAAGCCTGCTGCCATGATGCTGCTTAAGAAGAATGCTACCGTTACTGTTTGTCACACCAGAACCAAAGATATGCCTTCCGTGGTAAAGGAAGCAGACATTGTTATCGTGGCTGCGGGCAGAGCCGGTGTAGTGGATGGTTCCTATCTGAGAGAAGGTCAGGTAGTAATTGATGTGGGTATTAATGTCAATGAAGAAGGCAAGCTTTGCGGAGATGTGAAGTATGACGAAGCAGAACGAATCGTAGAAGCCATTACGCCTGTACCCGGCGGAGCAGGAAGCGTAACCACTTCAGTATTGGTAGGTCATGTAGTAGAGGCCGCTATGAGGAAATATTTGTAACTATATATTATGGTTTTTACAGTCAGTGGCTTCTTAGACTGGCTGTATGAAACTGTGCTTACCTCTGTCCGTTGGGAAAACTTTGCGGAGAGAGGTTTTTTGCAAATACCTATTTATCCTATTTATGGTTTAGGGTATATGCAGGTTCAAGATTCACATAATTATTTATAGATTATAGAAGTAAGTATAAGAAAAAAGAAGGAAAGTGAGAAGCTATGTTTACCAAGAAAAGGGAAGTTGCTTATGCACAGGAAAATTTCAAGGAAGTATTGCATACTACACTGAATCCGGACGGTCCCGGTGTGGTGCGTATCCATTTGATACCGCCGAAGGTGGAAGGAAAGGAACTGGCAGGAAGTGTGGTGATTATCAACGGACAGGATGTGCTTCCGATTAACCGTTCCTGGAGCATTCTGTTAGCTGAGTTTATCAAACAGGTAAATCAGTATGCCGGAAAGGAAGTAACAGATGCGGACGTAGAACGTATCATGGAAAATACCTATCTTAATGTGAAGAAAGTTTACCGTAGGGCAAAGGAAACCGTCATTCGCAATGATATCTATACTATCATGAATACCTTTGGGCAGATAGCAAGAGGCGAAAAGACGGATGTAGAGATTGGCTATATAAGTTTGGGAGAATATGCTCCTCATATGAAGGCACCTCATCGTATGGATTTGATGGTGAGTGCCATGACGAAAGAGGGGGCATGGCATTGTAATCAAAAATGTCTCCATTGTTATGCTGCCGGTCAGGAGTTTTCAGAAGAACAGGAGCTTTCTACAGCGCAGTGGAAAACCATACTGGATAAGTGCAGAACTATCGGTATCCCCCAGATTACCTTTACCGGTGGTGAGCCCACCATGCGGGAGGATTTGTTTGAACTGATTGAATATGGAAGATGGTTTGTTACTCGATTAAATACCAATGGTGTGAAGCTTACCAAGGAATATTGCAAGGGGCTTCGGGATGCGGAGCTGGACAGTGTGCAGGTGACCTTTTACTCATGGGATGCTCAGATACATAATCAATTGGTTGGAGCTCAGAATTATGAAAAGACAGTAGATGGTATCCGTAATGCATTAGCGTCAGGACTTAATTTAAGTATCAATACACCGCTTTGTACCCTGAATAAGGATTATGTGAAAACACTTGCCTTTTTAAAGGAGATGGGGGTCATGTACGTGACCTGTTCCGGACTGATTACCACCGGAAATGCCACCAAGGAAAATTCGGTAAATGCACAGCTGACAACGGAGGAAATGAAGGAAATCTTGAAAGGTGCCGTGGAATACTGCTACAGCAATGGTATGGAAATCAGCTTTACTTCGCCTGGATGGGTGGAGGAGCGTTTCTTGAGAGAACTGGCTGTGAATGTCCCCGGCTGTGGTGCCTGCTTAAGCAATATGGCTGTCACACCCGGCGGAAATGTAGTACCTTGTCAGAGTTGGCTTTCCTACGATAGTCTGGGAAATCTGTTGACAGATGATTGGGAGACTATTTGGAACAGTGATAAGTGTGTGGAACGCAGAATTTTTTCTGCGAAGATGGGCGGAGAATGCCCTTTGAGGAAGAGGTAGTGCCATGAAAAGAAAACCAATATTTATCATAACCATAATGGTTCTTCTCTGTTCCTTGTTCGTGAACAGTAAGGTGTATGCGGCGAAGGAACCAACAGATAAGATTAATAACTACGAAGTGATTTTAACACCCAGAGAGGATGCTTCTGTGGACATTTCCTATCATATTGAGTGGGAGGTATTGGAATCGGACAAGGCAGGTGCATTGACCTGGGTGCGTATCGGTATCCCGAATAAGCATGTGGATGAGTTAAAGGCTGTGTCTGACAATATCAAGTCCATCAAAACCCACAAGGATGGTAGTGACATTTATGCGGATGTCACCTTTCAAAACAGCTATTACAAAGGTGACGTGGTATCCTTTGATTTTTCATTGCATCAGGACTATTTATACTCTGTTAACAGTCCTCATCAGGGTGAGGTGACCTATACCTTTCGTCCGGGTTGGTTTGATGAAATCAATGTAGAGCGATTGTATATCCGATGGAACGGAAAAGAAGCTGTCAGTGTATATCCGCTCAAGCCCCGCTTGACCAGTTATTATGAGTGGAATACGGCTTTGGATATGGGCGAAAAGTATACCATCAAGCTGACCTATGGTATGGATGCTTATAACTTCAAAATGACAGCAGAGGAAAAAGAGGAAGAGGAAGGCACCGGAGCGGTGGTGGCTGCCATAGGAATTGTCGCTGTAGCTATTCTGATTATCTGTCTGATTATTCTGTCCAAGGATGATTATGACAGCGGAAGCGGCTTCAGTAGCAGTTCGAAACCTATCAAAAGAACCTATGGAGTAGGGCATGTGCACCGTACTACTACACGGGTGGGAGGCGGTTGTGCTTGTGCCTGTGCTTGTGCCTGCGCTTGTGCATGTGCCGGAGGCGGCAGAGCAGGTTGTTCTGTGAAGGATTTTTATCATACGAATTTGAAGCTGGAGCAGTTGAAGAGGAAGGTGTAAGGTAAGTATGGAACTATCATATTATCAAAGTTGGTTTCGGTTTAAGAAAGTCCCTCAAAATATGTTACAAGAAGATATTGCTCAACAATATCATATGGATGGTAAGCCATATGTGGTTGTTGTGAGTGACGGTGGAATTACAACGCATGTGATTGAGGTCAGTAAAAATTCGGTGCATGTCATCTTTATGGATGAGCAGGAAGATGACTATTTGTCTTATGATTTTCAGAGAAAGAAAGATGATGTATTTCTTAGTGCAGCATATTATCATGTGTATGAAGAACATGAATTGATTGAAAATGTAATGTTCAGTTTTCATGAGAATGGGGAACTGATTATGTCAAAATGGAACAAAAAGAGCGGTGAGCTTGAAGAAAGTGAAGCAATGGTGGATGTATCCTGTAATTGGGACAAGTACCCTGAATTCGGAGAATATTTGAACTTGATGCAAAAAGAGAGGGAGGAATAATTTGGATGAATATGTTAATTATATCGATGATGGTTGTAGCTAAGAAAAATAATAGTGCAATACAATCGCCCAAGGATTTGCTGATGGCTATTTTGGTATTGGCGATGATTGTAGGTTTTATGGTAGGAATGGTAATGTTGATAGGCTTTTTAACCAAATGGATGGAAGCAGTGGAAGGGAAAAATCCCATTCAGTCAGGCGAAGGTTTAACGCCTACCAAGAGATTTATACTTGCTGCCAGTTCACCAACCATGGGCAGAGAGTATAAGTGTGTGATTGATATTTGGAATACGCGTGATTCTGAGGAAGGAAGAAAACGAGTAAAGGAATTGTTCATTTGGGGCTGGGGAGAGTTTACTATAGAAAATGTAAGGAACTTGGTAGAGCAGCTTATGAACCGTGAAGATTCGAAGCAGGGAATGCTTGGGTGGAACCTTGTGAGAGTATTGTCTATTGTAGGCAGTGCGTATATGGGCGGTATCATGGAATATGAAGAAGCGGCAGGAATTGCATTAAAAACTTGTAGAATATTACAGAGTAATTTTTCTTCATGGGATAATATGGTAGAAAGCTATACAGTAGGTTATCAGAAGTGGCGTGGTAAGAAGAAAAAGGACAGATTAAGGTATTACCAAAGGTTGAAAAAAACTTGGGTATATGAAATTGATTGGAATACGGAGCTGAAGGAAGAGGAATTATAGGGCATTGGATGATTTGGGGATGCTAACGTGATATGAAGAAGGGAAAGTAGGAAAGATGCATAATTATGATGAACTGTACGAAAAGTTGATAAACTGTAATTGGTTTGAAAAATGTGGCAGCAAAGAAGAAATATTTGACAGTTTTGAGTATATATGGGCAAAAGACCTAAAGGATGTAGAAAAGAATGTTAATTCTATTAAGTGGGAAAATATGTATATCGAAGAAATGAATGAAATAACCATGTTCTTAGATATGAATTACCTCGAATTATCTATGTTGTGGAACGAACAAATAGAAATGATTGAAAGAAAATATATGGTAGAATTAAGAAAACGTATTAGAGAGGCTGCAAATAAACATTCTTTACCAGAAAGAGTAGTAAGCCAAGTTGGGTATGCATTAAAAATTATTTTTATTTGTGACTTCTACTCTGAACAATACCATTCCGAATTCTATGAGAATTTGTTGGAAATTTATTTGTCTGGTCATTTGCCATGTGGATATAAAGGTAGGTATAGAAAGGGAAGCATTATTATCTATTAGTTGAGGAGGCAATTAGTTTGAAAAAATTATATGCATTGTTAGAAGTGTATAAAAAAGGAAAATACAAGATAACAAGTTTTAATGATTCTGCAGACAAGACAAATGAAATAAGAGATTTTGAAGAAAAGTATGGATTTCATTTACCAGATGATTTTAAAGATTTTCTACAGTCAGAATATGGTGCTATGCTTCTGGAAGTATGCGATGAAGGTTGGGAAGAACCGTATATTGGACAAATAGCGTCAGCAAGCTATTTTAGGAGGGGACTTATGGTTTATGGTTTTGGGGAAAATATCTCCAGAGAGTTGGACTTGTGGTCAAGAACAGATGACATGTGGGAGATGGGGTATGAAGAATTTGTCCCATTTATGGTACATGTAGGTGATGAAGAAGAGGTGTATTGCTTTGACGAAGATGGCAATATTGTTTTATTTGATTACTATCAGAGTTATAGTGAAATAGATATTGAAATGTCTTTTACAGAGCTATTAATCAAGGAATTGGAGCAGTTGGAAGAGAATAGAAAGGAATATGCGGAAGAAAAGGAGTAGTTTATCATGGGATTGTTTGGTTTGGGTAGAAAAAAGTATGACAAAATGAGTGTTGAGGAAATGCTTGCAGCTTTACAGGACGCCCGCAAAAAGGAAAATGAAGTGAAGATTGCAGAGCTTTTTTGGGAAATCGCAAATCGTTATCTGAAAGAAGGAAAAGACGAAAAAGCATTGTCTTATTTGCATCAGTTTGATGATTTAGTAGGTGGTGATGACGATTTATACACTAAATTTCAGGACAAGGATGACGATGCTGCGGATCTGATTGAAGAATTGAGTTTGAAGCCATCATACATAAAGGAAATCACAGATTGGGTTGAAGAAAATGCAAAAGACCTGACTGATATGCAGAAGATGCAATGGGCTATTTTGTCCATGGCAAGAATGAATTGGTTATTTGGAAAACTCTCTCAATTGGAAGGCTTTGAAGTATTTGTTGATTATGAAGAGGTTGTTCAAATTATGGCACAAGGAATTTATCTGGGGATTGATGTAGAGGAGGAAGATATTCTGGATGATTTCGTATTGGATGCCGGTGAGATCGATACTTCTGCCATGCTTAGCGTGGAAAGCAAGATAGAAATAGAAGGACAACCGGACTATGAAGCATTGGATATCATTGGTGGTAGGTTGCATCTGGATTTGATGCTGGCTATGGATGGAATCGTTGGACGTTTAGAGGAAGATGAAGAGAGCAAGCTTTCTTTGCATATTGTTACAGGAAACCTGCATAGGGGATATTGGGGGAGAGTATGTGATATGCCATTGCATGAAATACCTGTCGTGATTAGCGAAAAGGCACGGATTATGGCAGACTATGAGTACATAAAGGGAGAACCCGGGGAGGATGATTTTGCCATAAAAACAGACGAGTATTTAGCATCTGAATGGCTGTAATGTTATACTTGTAAAAGAGCAGTCGTGAACTAGAGTTACCAGAGGGGGATGAGGAAAAGATGGACGAGAACTACGAAGTAGTGAAAGAAAGAAATGAAAAGAACAAGGCTTTCCGTAAGTGGTTAAAGAATTATTATATTGTTAAGTATGGAGTAGCAGGCGTTCTGCTTTTAGGCTCGGGTGTGCTTTGTACACTTACTGACTCAAAAATAGCGGTCATTATAGGGTTATGTATTCTGGTTGCTATCTTTGTGGCATGGTTTTTGTGGTGTATTATGGGTGGTTCTAAAATTTGTTGTCCGCACTGCAATAATTATATCGGGCGTTCTGATCCATGGAGGATACTGAAATGTCCCTATTGCGGAACAAGTCTTGAGATATTGGAGTTTTTTGAAAGAGAGAAGCTATGATGAGAAGGAACACTGTATGTAGAGATTTGTCGAAAGTGTAGAGTGGCTTCTATGCATCATCAGCATCAGCAGACTTAGTACCATTCATACGATAGGGTGAGAGGAAAAAATAAAAATGCATGATGTGTTAAATGATTACAATTGTTTTGTCAAAGTATCTGATGAAGATATTAGGAAAGCAATAGAGGAAAATACTATTACATATGCAATAATGCAAGCAATGGGACAATCTCATCGTGAAGAATATATGAAGTATATAATACCATTTTTAGAACATGAATATTTTTATGTTCGAAGAAAAGCTATTCAGAGTATTCTGAATGTAAATGGTAAATTAGGATTGGATGCATTAAAGAAGAAAAGTGAACAGTATAGCATGGATGATGAGGATCCTTGGAATAAAATCCTTTTAATGGTTGCTGTTATGCTGGTTGAAGGCGGAGCGGAAAAGTTGAAAAGATACTTTATTTCAGAAGGTGGAGATGCTAAAGTAAAGAATTCGATTTTGACCTTTTATAGTAGAGGGTATCAATTTGAACCAGCAGATATTGAACTCATATGTTTCTATTTAAGAGCATATATCAATCAATCCTTTGAATGGATAAAGGAAATGAAAAAAAGAGATAGAACAGAGTCTATTGATTTTGCATTTAACGGATTAACATGTGCTGGGGAAGGTACATGTATATTGAGTGATATTAGTAATTCACTTAGCGAAGAGATTTGTAGTCTCTGTGAAGAAGTAGTTGAGAAAAAAATCGGAAGTGATTCCATGCATTACATTGCAATTATTTCACAATATATGCGTAAGGAATATGGCATAAGAATTCTAAAGGTGCTAAAAGATAGAGTAAAGGGCAGTGCAAAAAGCGAATTCAAGAAATCTTTGAAGAAATGGAATGTAGATGCGGAGGAATTATAAATGAGCATGGAACACAAAGCGTTTCTTTTCGATACAAAGCTTTATTATGCACAGATAGAAACAATTGTTAAGAAGTGTTGTGCAACAAAGGATGGGAGTATTGCAAAAGAATATATTGACAAGCATTATTCTGAGATATTTAATCCTTATACAGGTGAATCATTAGACAGTAATTGGGAAAATGAAATGAGTAGCGGAACAATGCAGGAATTGTTTGACTTTTTACTTACCAGTTGTTACCAACCGGATATGGATATCGGTTTAGAATATGCATGGGATGGTGTCTTGGAGGCAATTAAAGAATTGCATTTCATACATAATCCTAATGTATGTGTATTAGGAGCGCCATTGATATATTCAGGCATTAAGGTAGATCCGGGCTTCATGGGCTTAGGAATTGTTGAGCATACAGCGGTTGCTCAAATAAAAGAAAAACTTCTAGAAAATCAGGAGAAAATTAAATACATAACGTTGCCTAAGGATGTACTTTATGAGTTGGAACGAGACGAGCTTATAGATGCATATGACGACCTTTGTAACATATATAAGAGAGCTGAAAAGGAAGGAAAAGGGATTTTGTTTACTTTCTGACAATAAGAAAAGGGATATGACAGTAGGAGAATATACGATTAGTTTATGGTAGGGATGGTTTTAAAATATTATGTTTGATTTGAAAATCGAGTATATGGAAAGTTGTAAAGAAGAATTAAAAAAAGCCAAATTGTTTACAGTACAAAAAAATGTAAACGAAGAGGTAGTTGTTTGTGATAATTTTGAAAAAGCTAAGAATTTTGCGTTTTTTCATGAAAAATATTCATATAGAGGTGGGAGAGGATATACCTGGGGAGATATAATAGAGTTAGAAATGTCTAAAATAATGGAAACTGTATATGCTCAAGAGAACTATAAGGAAGTAAATAAAGTTTTAAATAAAATTTCTATTTGCAGCGAGGACTTGCAAATTATAAGTAAGGAATATTATGAAATATGGGATCATGTATACTATATGTTGATAGAATGTCTTAAAAATAGAGCAATTTTAGGCGAGACAGATAATTTGTACGAGAAAATGTTTCAAGCATATTTATCAGGTGGATGGCCTTGTGGATGGAAAGGAAATTATCCTAATGGTAAGTTGATAATATACTATCCACAGGAATGCTTGGGTAGTTTATGGTAAATAGAGGAAGGTGACCTTAAGAAAATGGATAATGAAGAAGTATTAGTAAAAGAATATTTTGAAGAACTATATGAAGATAGTAAGAATTCTTTAAAAAAAGATTATGAAATGATTAAAACGCGAAAGCATATAGATATGGACTATATGGTTTTCTCATTAGAAAATGAATATAAGCGATTGGGAATAATTGAATTATGCCATAGAAATAGCTTGAAAGAAGGTAGGGAGTATTTTTATAAAGCAACTTTGGCAGGAGAATGGTTTTTTGAGCAAGTATGCAAAAAAGAGTATGAGGTTAGCCTTGATAATGTTGATGAGTATACATTTGAAAGACTATATGATGCGATTTTAAGTGGAAGTAAAGAGCGTGCTATTTATATAGCGAATCTATATGGAAGTATTGAAGTAGATAAAAAAGTGAATCCAGTGACTATTATGTTAGGATATAGTTTGAAGTATGTAATTTTGGATGATAAAGAGAAAGCTTTGGAGTACGTCCAAAAGTTAGAAGAAAGTAAGACTAAGCGTGGTATGAAACAGTACGCAGATGGAAATGCACGTGTATTTCGAGGACTGGTAGAACGTAATGAAGTAGAGTTTAATAAAGGACTTGAATATATGCTTAAGCATCATGCTGCTAGAATGAAAAGGGAAGGACGCTATTTGGAACAGTATTTCGCTTATGACAGTGTTGCACTTGCTATGTTAGCAAAGGAGAGAGGAATCGCAATTACTGTAAAACATGAATTACTACCTATGGAGTATTTGGAGGATACAGATATTAATTATTCTGAATTGGTACTCTATTAAAATGCAGCAAGTATAAATATGTTTGATGAATTTCGGATAAAGGGAGAAACAACAAATGATTGTGGAGTGGATTCCTAGTTGGTATGAATTGGGCCAGTGTATAGTGGTTGGCGATGTGGACTTGTTTTATTTAAAAAATGAGAATTGTTCTGCTGATGATTTTAATAGGAATGCAGATGAGGTCAGGGCTGAAATACTTACAATTAACCATAAGTAGCAGGAAGAATTAAAGGAATTATTACAATTGGTTTAGATTATACCATATATCTTGAGGATGGAAGGGTGTTATCTGCAAATGCTGAGGAAGATCCCGGTAAAATATATAATGCCTCAATTAATATAGAAGAGTGGAAATTTGATGTAGAAGTAAACATTGTGGAGAGAACCGGTGTTACATTAGGTGAGCGAGTACAAATGATGACTCCTATTGAAATAAAAGCTTTGCAAAACCAACTTGTTGAAAAGTACAAAAGATTATTGGGTATTTCTTATGCAGAATGGGATGTCAAACAGTAAGGATGAAGTTGCAATGTATTTTGGCTATAGATGGGGTAACTGCCATTGGAGAACGGGATTGGTAAAATAAGTACTCGATTTGAAACTGTAGGAGATTCAATACAATGATATATGTAGATAAAGGAAAAGAACAAGAACAATTTATATCGTTTGTGAAACAGGCTTTAAGCATATTAGCTGAAGAAAACTATACCACTTTTTTGACATTATTTGATAGTAGTCGGTTAGCAGAACAAGACATAATATTGGCACTTAAGTACTTAGATGAATCGCGTTCTGTAGTAAAAATTGATGATCCAATACAGATAAAAATTGATAATCAAATAGTAGATATGCATAGCTATAATGATGGTAGTGGGTATTGGATGGATTATGATTTAACAACAGATGGTGAACCCAATGATTTAACTATTCAAATTGATTTTATAAAACAAGAGGAAGGGTATTTGGTCGTGCTGGATGATTTACATACCTTATAATATTTTTGTAAACTATTTCGCTATTTGAAAGGATTTCAGTGTGATAAACTGGCTATTTGTAATGATTACGAGGAATTTTGGGATTTAGTAAGAAGCTATATTGATGCATCACTAAATTCGCAACATAATCTGCGAAAAGAAGAGAAAAA
>JAZQEK010000093.1:0-113971 GCA_045538995.1 Acetatifactor sp.
TTTACTCATAGTGTTCCTCCTTCTACTGCTGTCAGAAGGAGAGATAACTTTATCACATTTGTATGAAAGAGTAAATGTTAACTGTGCAGAAGTAAATTCCACCGCATAAGCGGGAGGTGGAATTTAAATAAAAAATTTTCACAAGGGTTTTTCTCTCAAGCATTTCCTTGTTCTTTCTAACGATTAATGTTATAATATCTTTAAATAGCATGTGGATTGGCACTAAAGCAGACAACTCACATAGATACACTGAAACCAAGGAAATATATCTGTCCATTGCGAGGGGAATTAAACAAATGAAAAAAGTTATCACTTATGGTACCTTTGATTTGTTTCATCAGGGGCATTACAAATTATTACAAAGAGCAAAAGAACTGGGTGACTACCTTATCGTAGGCGTTACTACAGAGCATTTCGACCAGTCCAGAGGTAAGGTAAATGTCATTGACCCTATTCTGGAACGTATCGAAAATGTACGAAAAACAGGCTTTGCCGATGAAATCATTATCGAGGATCATGACGGTCAAAAAATCGAAGATATCCAGAAATATAATGTAGATATTTTTACGGTAGGCTCTGACTGGGTAGGTACCTTTGACTATTTGAACCAATTCTGTCAGGTAGTCTATTTAGAGCGTACTCCCGACATTTCCTCAACCATGTTACGCAAAAGTCGCTTTCAGATAGTGCGTGTGGGTATTATCGGTACCGGTCGTATCGCCCCCCGTTTCATTTCCGAGGCGAAGTACGTAAGTGGTCTGGAAATTGTTTGTGCCTATAATCCGGAGATAGAAAGTGTAAAAGCCTTTCAGGAAAAGCATGATTTAGAATGTATTACAGACGATTTAGAGGCTTTCTTTGACCGGGTGGATGCAGTATACATCGCCTCTCCCAACGAAACCCATCGTTCTTATGCTGAGCTTGCTTTGCAGCACGGCAAGCATGTTTTGTGTGAGAAGCCCATTGCCTTCACCAAGGAAGAAACTCTGACATTACATAATCTGGCCAAGGAAAAGAATTTAGTTCTTTTAGAAGGTATTAAAACCGCCTATTGCCCCGGTTTCCAACAGTTAATTAATATCGCCATGAGTGGCAAAATCGGAAAGATTTATGACGTAGAAGCCTGCTTTACCAGACTGGCAGACCCGGACTCCCGAGAATATACAGATTCCCGCCATGGTGGTGCTTTTCTGGAATTTGGTGCGTATACCCTACTTCCCATTATCAAGCTTTTGGGAACCAATTATCAGGAGCTTCGCATAGACAGCATCTTCAATGAAGAGGGCAATGATTTATATACCAAGGTACAGATTGTTTACGAAAATGCCATGAGTACCTCGAAAACGGGCATTGGTATCAAATCGGAAGGTCAGCTGGTCATCGCCGGTACCAAGGGCTATATTCTGGCCGAATCCCCCTGGTGGCTGACCAAAAAGTTCGTCATTCGCTACGAGGACGCAAGCGTGGTGGAATGCTACGAGCCTAATTTTCAGGGTGACGGCTTGCGTTATGAAATCTCTGAATTTGTTTCTGCTATCAACGGCTACAGTAAAAACGGCTATAAGCTCACGCTGGAGGAATCTCTGGCTATGGCAGATATTACCGAAAAATTTATAAAGGGTAAGTGGAATAAATAGTATAAAAGCCATCATTCTTAGACTACGTGAAGTAACTCACGAATCCGGAATGATGGCTCCTCTTATATTGTTAATAAATATTGTATTCTCTTTCCCAATGCAAAGAACTCTTCTATTTTTCTTCGACCATTCTGTGCAATGTATGCACGCTCCTGCTCATGTTCCATATAATATTTGACTTTTTGTTCCAAATCCTCCATCCCCTGATACATTACCAATTCCAATCCATCTTCAAAGTATTCTGCTATTTCTGGCTGATAATTCGTCAAGCAAAAACCACCACATGCCAAAATATCAAAAATACGTTGCGGAATGCCAGACTCTATGGTTTTAGAAGTTATATTTAAATTTATCTTACTGTTGTAATAAATCAAGGGCAACTCTGTTTCATAATCCGCATAACCCTTAAGATTTATTTTCCCATCTTGCAATGACACAGGGATCTTTGAAGCTGAATAGAAATCAATTGGATACAGTCTGCTTAACATATGCAGTACTTTTTCTCTTTCTCGAGCCGATACCTCCATTCCTAAAACATCTGCCACTAATTGCAGTTCATCCTGAAAATACTCCTGACCTAATTCTAACTCACATTTCTCTGCTATCTCTGTCACCACATCCGGTACCCCACACAATGCTTCTTTCAGGAAATTATAACCATATATCTGTTCCTGTGCCTTTAATAATCCTTCTGCATATCCGGCAACATATGGTGACAAATCTACTTTTCGAAAGCGATTTTTCTCCCCATTATACAGATTTCCAATAAAAGAAATTTCACAGGTATATCTGTCCATATTTTCTATATCTACTTGTGCCCTTGCCCTCTCAAACAGTGTCACATCACCTGCCAAAAGATAATGTTCACAATGCTGTGCGCCCATAGACTGCAAACGGGTCGCAAGTACCCTGTCAAAGCAAAAAATATAATTGTATGGGCTCACCAATGTTCTGGACCACAGAGTATAAAGCGGACAATCATAAATCCAAGAAATATAAGGGATTTTGTTAATTTCACACAACATAGAAATTAACGGGAAATAATCATAACTAAATACCCTGTCAATTCCTTCCTCATGTATCACCTTTATCATTTCTTGTGCAAATTCAGCATCTGAATGATAATTCTTTATTTTCTTTGAAAAGGTTACATATTCTATCTGTTGCCCATTTAATTCTTCACAAAATAACGACTCACTCATGGAGCCCCAACAGTATACAAGCAGTTTTTTCATCCCAACCAATCTTCTCCTTATCTACTAAGATAAAGCATCATCATATTCTTTACCACATTCAAAATACCACTCTCCTGAGCTCGCACCAGAATGTCCTCCATCACCGCTTCAAACACACCCAACTGCTGCATTTCTGCCCTGTACTGTGCCAGCATTTTACATCTGCTCTCATAATAAGCTCCTACATGTGAAGAAATACCGCCGGATAACATATAACTATCCATTAGGATTTCCGGTAAAAAACCAATTTCATAACGCTTTGAAAAACGGATTACAAATTCCCAATCCTCCAAAGCCTTATAGGTAGTATCAAAGCCCTCTGTTGCTAAAAAGGCTTCCCGGTGCATCAGCATCACCGGTGCACCAATTACATTGCGCATTAATAAAGTCTGAAGCAAATCTCCTTCCATCACCTCCGGCCATGGTTTATAAGGAGCCTCAAACTCTCCTCCTTGTTCCAAATGCGCCATGAACATTCCATAGACCATAGCAAACTCCGGATGTGCCTCTGCATAACTCATCTGTTTCTCCAGTTTATCCGGTCTCCAGCCATCGTCACTATCCTGAAAAGCAATCCACTCTCCGGTTGCCCTTTTTACTCCTTCATTTCTGGCGTTAGATGCTCCACCATTTTTCTCCAATACAATATATTGTACCCTGTCATCCTGAATGCTTTTTATTATATCTGCAGTACCATCCGTAGAACCATCATCAATAATCAAAACCTCCAGATTCGTATAAGTTTGATTTAATACACTTTGAACCGCTCTCATTATTGTTTTTTCCCTATTATAGGTTGGGATAATCACACTAACCTTCTTCATTGCTTTTCCTCCGAAACAATTCATTGTAAAAAAACCGAAAATACGTTAAGATTAGAATAGCATATTTTTTTATAAAAAGAAACCATAAATACATTTCCGCAAAGGAGCTACTATGACCCCAATATCCATATGTATTATTGCAAAGAACGAAGAAAAGCATATAAGCAACTGTCTGTCAGCCATTCAGAAACACTTGGGAGATTATCCCCATGAAATCGTTTTGGTGGATACCGGTTCTACTGATTCTACGGTAGATATCGCCCGGAAATATACTGACCAAATTTACTTTTTTGAATGGATTGGGGATTTCAGTGCTGCCAGAAATTTTTCCTTGAGCAAAGCCAGTCACGACTGGGTACTTATTCTGGACTGCGATGAATATATTACTGCTCTTGACCCTGTCGTCTTTGACCAAATGGCTTCACATTATCCAAAACATGTAGGATTACTGACTTTACGCAACCATTATCAAATAAATGGCATGGACAGTGTACACACTGAGCTGGCAGAACGTTTTTTCAATCGCAAGTTCTATCACTATGAGGCAATTATTCATGAACAGGTTCGCCCTATTGATTCTACCTTGGAAATGAGACGCATAGATATTTCTCTATCAGCAGAACACATTGGCTATGCCGGTACTTTGGAGGAATTGATTTTAAAAGCCAACCGAAACAATGAATTACTCCTGAAAATGTTGGAAAATACTCCGAAAGACCCTTATCTGTATTTTCAATTGGGGCAATCCTACAACATGATACAAGACAAGGAAAAAGCCTGTTATTACTATAGTACCGGACTGGAATATGCCACCAATCCAGCCTTAGAGTATGTTCAAATGATGGTTCTGGGGTATGGATATGCTTTGATTGATTTAAACCGACACGAAGAGGCACTATTCTTAGAGAATATTTATGAGGACTTTTGTCAGACAGCGGATTTCATCTGCCTTATGGGAATTATTTATTTACGAAATGGTTTGGTGGCACAGGCTGTACAAGAATTTACCAAAGCCACTACCACGGCTCTTGCCCGCGTGGAAGGAACGAACTCCTTTATTCCTCACTACAATCTGGGCTGTATCTATGAGGTATTAGGAAACACTAAGCAAGCCATAACTCATTATCAGGCATGTCAGGATTTCCCTCTTGCTAAGGAACGGTTACAGCTCTTACATTCTTCCTGATTTTAAATCTCTGGAACTCACAAATAAAAATATATAATGGGTTGGCATCCTACGACGCCAACCCACTTTTAACATTACTGTTCAAACAGTATACTCTCAATCTCTTTGATTCTATTTCCCATGGTATAACACTCTCTTACTTTTTTCATACCGTTTTCTGCAATCCTTACACGTTCCTCTTCATGCTCCAGATAATAAGCTATTTTATCCACCAAATCCTGATAATCATAATAAATCACCAAATCCTCATCCGGCACAAAATATTCCAACAGCTCCGGCTGATAATTGGTAATCAAAAAGCCTCCGGCTCCCATAATATCAAATACCCGCAAAGGAATACCGGTTTTGATGCTTCGCAGGGAAATATTCAAATTGATTTTGGAATTGGCAAAAACATGGGGCATTTCTTTATAATAATCCACTCTCCCCATGTTAATAACTCCCGGAAACTGAGCTTGTGTATTATTGGTAAAGAGCTTCACCTGATATCCATGGAATACTTCCCCGATTAACTCCAAGATTTCTCCTCTTTCCAAAGTAGTCACCTGTCTGGAAAGAATATAATCTGCATAAATGGCTTCCGGTGTCATCACGGTAGAAGCATTTGGGTCTGTGGGATATACCTGCTGCAATTGTTCTACGATTTCCGAACTCAGCATATCCTTCAGAAAATTGTGTCCGTAAACCTGCTTCTGTGCCTGTACAATAGCATCCAGATAACCTTTTGTATACTGTGTCAAAACCTTCGAACGTTCAAACAAACGATGCTTTTCTTCATTATACAGAGACCCCACAAAGGAAATATCTGCCCCATATTTTTTCTTCTCTTCCGCACTACTCTGTAGCATTTCCAAACGCTTCTCATTGATTGCCAACGGCAGATAATAAACTGTGGATATTCCTGCGTTATGCAGTTCCTCATAAACCGCATAATCAAACAAAAAGATATAGTTGCAGGCATTCAAAACCGTGTAGGAATATACATGTATGTAAGGGCTGTCATATACCCACGCCACATAAGGAACCTGCATTTCCTGACAGCACACAGATACTACCGGCATATAATTAAAGGAAAATACAAAATCAAAATGTTCTTCCTTTAAGCATTTTAGCACACTTTTGTTTGCATCTTCCTGCGTAGCACGAATCCCCTGGTAAAAAGGGCATGATACTACATGATAGCCAGCTTCTTCAAAAGCCAACCGCATATCCTCATTTCCATAGCTGTTCCACTCTAAATATAAAATCTTCATCCCTACACCTTCAATAATACAGACAACATCTCCAACACTCTATGCTCATAAGTATGCATAGCTTTCACTTTGCGATAACCATTTGTGGCAATTTCTCTCCGTAGGTCATCATGCTGCAAATAATACTTAGCCTTCGCCAAACAGTCTTCTATGCTCTCATAGCATTCCAGGTCTTTTCCTATTTCCAAATAAGCGGGAATTTCTGCTTGGTAGTTGGTCAGCAAAAAGCCACCGCAACCCAGAACATCCCAAATACGCAGGGGCAACCCGGTCTGTATCCCCTTCATGGTAATATTCAAATTAATCTTGCTCAAACGAAATACCCTGGGCATCTGCACATGAGTAGTAATGCCCGGTTTACAATTCACATTGCGTAACAGTGAGGTATCACTTCTGGTATAAACGGTCACTTGATGCTCAACAGCCAAAGCATTTAATACCCGAACACGCTCCATCTCCGATACCAACATGCCCAAGTAATAATTAGCTGTTACATACGGTTCCAAATCCTTCACGCAACGCTCTGTTTTATAAAAGTCGGGGAAGCCTTGTTTGATGGCCGCTGTCAATTGTGGTGTTACCACATCCTGCAAAAAATTGTACCCATAAACGGACATTTGTGCCTCAGCAATGCCTTTTACATAACCCTGAAAATATTCTGATATTGGTAACTCCTTCTTCAACAGAGACAGAGGAGATTTTTCATGGTATAAGGAACCTACAAAGGATATATCCGATGCATATTCCTGCTCATCCTTTGCTGTCAAAGTGGAAAGCTCCCTATCCCAACGCCCCACATTGGTAGCCAGAGGCAAATAAAAAATATGTTCCGGATTATAAGGTACTATCTCCTGATACTGTGCTTCATCAAATAAGAAAACACGATTACAGCTATATCGAATGGATTCCGAATAAAGCTCCAATACAGGAGAATCTACGCTCCAGCATACATACGTAAGCTTCAGCTTCTCACAAAATTCCGAAATATAGGGGAAGAAATTGATGCTGAATATATAGTCAATCGTTCCAAGTTCATTCTCTTTTATATAATTTTTCCCAAACTCTTTTAACTTTTCCGAGGGTGCTTTATCCTTTAATGTCAGTTCAGTTGTATCTTCACAGATATCTATATTACACTTGCGAAATACCTCCATAATATCCATTTCGCAAATATTGTTATAGCGATAAAATAATATCTTCATGCTAGTCTCCATGCATACCGCAAACAAAGTTTACAGCACTACTCCCATACCTCCAAATAGCCTTCTTTAAACTCCTGCTGAGCAATTTCCAGCATTTGTCTGGCAGTCAGTTTCTCCTGATACTTTTTATTATCAAACAAATTCTTATGGTCCTCTCTTACGGTATGACCTTTCTCAAAAGAAGTAGCAAAAAAATCCTTTGATAACCATGCATAATCCTCATCCGATATAGTTTCCGGGTCAAAGAACTGCCCTGCTAAACGGAAAGAATGCCAGTTTCGCAAACGATAGGCTGTGGGATGTTTGAAGCATACATAGGTACCATAAGTCTCAAATTCACTAAAGCTACTCTCTTGTATTTTCTCCACCTCTATCGCATGTAGTATCTTCTCCCAGAAAACAGTCCCTTTTATATTTTCTGCTTTTTCTATATCTGCAATAAGTTCCTTCATAATCTCCTTATTGATTAGCATATGTTCCGAAATAAAGGACTTTTCAATACACTTTCGCATGCCCGGCAGTAACTTACCTAAGGTTTCAAAGTAGTTTGCATGATACTCATGCTTCAAATCCATATAAGGAATATTCTCCTCATTAAACATAGAAAACGGAGCACAAGGTATGGTATCACCATCCCACACCATATAATACGCATCCGGACAAACTGTTGCATATTGCATTTTCAAAAATTGCTGATAGTACCAGCCGGTTACTCCACGGGGTAACGACTGTCCCTGCAATAATGACTCCAAACGTTTGGACATAAGAGCATGTACTGTTGCAAAGGGCAAAATATCATCCTCATGGATAAATCCTACCCTATCTCCCAATCCTGAGTTTTCTACTAATTTTCCTACCTCCAGACTTCCCACAAACAAAATACGTCTGGCCGGAAGATTTCTCACCAGTCTATGGTAATTGCTTCGTAATCGTTTATAATCTGCCGCTGTGGTCATAATCAATGCATCAAATTCCTGCTTCATCCTCACTTCTCCTATAATCCATGCATACGTATCATTTCAATAATTTCCTGAAACTGTGCCTTATCTATGGGTAACAGTAAGGTCTGTAGCAATAGCTTTTGGAATTCCGTAAAGCCTTCTTCTGTATACTTATTGTCACGATAATCCGGAATATAGGCACTGGTTACTTCCTTAGCCAGCATAAACATAGAATATGGCGGTTCCTCATACCGAAGAGCTAAAAGCTTCCAAAAGCCCAAATAACAGGACCATAAAAACTCATACTCCAGTTCCTCCCGATAATCCTCCAGAAAACCTCTTTCTTCCCAAGTTCTCCATTTCACCAGTTGTACCGTTATCCAATCTACATGATGACTTGCATTTCTTTGCAGAACCGTTGATTCCTTATTTACATAATAATGATACAGAGTTTCCTCCAACAGATATATCCTTTTCACATAAAAGCTCAACAAAGATTCAAAATATCCATCTTCATAAACAATCTGTTCCGGAAAAATAATTTTGTTTTCATCCAATAAAGATTTTTTAATCAGCTTTCCCCAAACCGGATGACCACAGGAATACAAATTAAAGAAAATCTTACGTTTTTCCACTGTATCCACAGTCATACTTCTACTTTCCTTCTCCGTTCCTCGCTGTTCAAAGAAAGTCAATTCATTGGAAAAATCCCTCTGATAAGCACAAGTAATTACATCAAACTCTCCATATTGCAGCGGTTCCAGCATCTTTTCAAAACAGTCTAATTCCAGCCAATCATCTGAATCCAAAAAGAAAATGTAAGGTGCCACAGCATAACTTAAACCAATATTTCTAGCGGTCCCCTGTCTACCATTTACTTCACAATGAACTATAGTAATACTCTTTGGAAACTCCTGCTCCCACACTTGTAATTTCTGCCATGTGGCATCTGTAGAGGCATCATCCACACAAATAATCTCCAGATTATCAATACCAATGGTCTGCTCTACTAAAGAAGTCATCGCTCTGTCTATGTATTGTTCTACATTGTAACAAGGTAATATAACACTGATTTTTGCCATGGCTACTCCTTTTCTATTCTGTATCCTCTTCCACCTTAATATCAAAGACCTCCGGAAGGGGATTTCCCTGTTCTTCGAAGAATTTCCGCAAACGTTCCACTTGATTTCGGAAAAATGGGTAGGTATGAGTATTCCACTTCTTCACCGGTATCATATAATTCGGACCATAGTTTGCTCTTAACAAAAGATCATAACACTCCGGAACCGGAATAGTGGTATTCTCAAAAGGCATATCAATCATCTTGTCAAACCCTTCTATAGGAAATCGATATTCCGGGTGATTACTCAACATATGTGTAAAAGTGACTTCATCTGATTCCGCATCCCAATACATAGCAGACACTTTTTCTGCCAGATAAAGAAGCTGCTTTTTCATAGGGCGTTCTTTATCAAAAGTATATCCTGTCAGTTCTTCAATTTCATGAACCAGCTCCATAATCCCTTCATAATCCAGTGCATAATTATCCCAATGCACTCCCAGCACATCTATAACACCCATTAAGTTTAGCAGAATCTGTTCCTCTTCTTTTTTCTTTGGAATATGATCCATGCAGAAAATATCTACTCCCATAGGATAAGGGCATCCATGAAACTGTGTCAGGAAATCCTGATGCAAAGAAATACTATCACTATTTACTACTCTCATCATCAGTTCATCAAAGCCTTCATCCTGAGAGGTATACAGTCTCCAGCCCTCCGGAAGCTCTGTTCTGGCATATACCTTAAACTGCTCATAATCCTCTCGTAACATCGCAATATCCATATCATCATCCCAAGGAATAAAACCTCCGTGACGCACTGCTCCCAGCAAGGTCCCCCACTGGGCAAAATACCTTAAATTATGTCGCTTACAAATAATCTCTATCCCTTTTAATACCTCGAGCTGAGCTGCCCAAGCACGCTTCATCATTGGTTGCACATAAAAGCCTTCTCGTTCTTCTCCAAGAACATTTTCTATCGATATGTTCATATTAATCCCCCTACTCTACAAATAATGCCGGTAGCTCCATTCCCCTTTCTGCAAAATAATTCTTCAACATCTCTTCCTGTTTTTTGAAAAACGGATAATCATGGGTTCCCCATACTTTCACCGGTGTCATATAATTCTCTCCATAGTAAATTTTCAAGATACCATCGTAACCTACTAAAACAGGTATTGTTCCTTCTCCAAAAGGCATATCTATAGTAGCAGAATACCATTCCTTTGGCATATGAAAATGCTTCTTGGTTACATATTCGCACAACTGTGTCATTTCATCTGCATCTTCATCTCCGTACAAAGCACACAGCTTATCGGAAATCTGATACAGCTGCTGTGCAATAGATATGCTATCGTCTCGTTTCATATCTACTAATTCTAACAAAGTATCTAAGCTCTCCAGCTTTTCTTCCTCAGATATCTCCGGACTACTCCAACTCTGTGCCAGCAAATTCGCAGCCAGCAAAAGTTGGCATTGCAGTTCTCTCTGCTGTAGGTCTCTGGTCAGAAAATCTCTGGGGAAAATATCAATTCCTACCACATATGGACAGCCGTGATATTTTTGTAAAAAATCATTATTCAAATCAATGTTAAAGCCATTGGTAATACGTGTCATAACTTCCCCATATTCAGCTTCAGTATATGGATTTACAATCTTTAAATCCTTCGGTAATTCCTTCTCAGCAAAATAAAGAAAACGTTCGTAATCGCCCCTCTTCATTCCGATATCTATATCATCATCCCATGGAATGATTCCATGATGACGCACTGCTCCCAGCATAGTTCCCCATTCTGCAAAATACATAATATCATGTCTCTTACAGATAGCATCGATTTCCTGTAGTATCTCTAATTGTGCCGCCCACGCACGTTTTACCATAGGACGCACATAAAAATCTTCTATATATTCCCCTTTAAAATAAGACTCATCAAATTTCATAATATCCCTCTATCTATAAATCTTTTCCCTTACTTTTTTAGAAAAAAAAAGGGTTAACCGAAGTTAACCCTTTTTCTATTGGTAGTTTGTTTACTCTTAGATTACTGAAGTAAAGAAAGTACACCCTGGTTAGCCTGGTTAGACTGAGCCAACATAGCCTGACCTGCCTGAGCAAGGATCTGGGTGTTGGAGTACTTAACCATTTCAGTAGCCATATCAGTATCACGGATACGAGACTCAGCTGCTGTAGTGTTCTCAACAACGTTGTCTAAGTTGTTAATGGTGTGCTCCAAACGGTTCTGAATAGCACCGAGGTCTGAACGCTGCTCACTAACACTCTTCAATGCTGCCTTAATAGATGTAATAGCAGACTGTGCACCAGATACAGTGGAAACAGATACACCACTTACACCAATAATAGAAGCCTTAATACCTGCAATACTAACATTGATCTGATTGGTAGAAGAAACTTCTGAACCAACCTGCAACTTGATACCAGTAAATGAACCATCTAATAAAGACAACTCATTGAAAGTAGTAGACTGAGCTACACGATCAATTTCAGAAACCAACTGGTCGATTTCAGACTGGATATATTCACGGTCAACTGACTGGTTAGTTCCGTTAGCTGCCTTAACTGCTAACTCATTCATTCTCTGAAGCATATCATGAACTTCATTCAAAGCACCTTCAGCAGTCTGTACACAAGAGATACCATCCTGTGCGTTTGCAGAAGCCTGTGTAAGACCTCTAATCTGACGTCTCATCTTTTCACTGATGGAAAGACCAGCTGCATCATCTGCTGCACGGTTAATCTTGTAACCAGAAGATAACTTCTCTGTAGACTTAGAAAGGGTTGCTGAGTTAACGCCTAACATTCTGTTAGAATTCATTGCTCTTAAGTTGTGCTGTACTACCATTGCCATAATATATTCCTCCTTGAATTTACGGTCGCATCCTTGCGACTCTTTTTTGAGTTGTTGTGATACCTCTTCGTCAGCCGTACGCTCTGCTCTGAAGTACCGCTATTGTTTTTAAGTAATTTGTTTTACTTGTATTATATATCGGAGGCTTCTCCGAATACTTAATACCTAATTTGAAATTTTTTTTTAATTTTTTTCACTTTTTTGAATTACTTCCGGCTATCCATAAACTGTGGCTCTGTATAAGTAGGTTTATTGACATTCGTATAGTAATTATAAGCGACCTTGGAGCTTTGTCTTCCCTGACGAATTTGTTCCTTACCCTTAGAAAAGAACGCTTCTATCAACGCTTTGTTGCGAGCTTCCTGTGCCTGAACAGCTACGCTCTTCTCCGTCACCTGCTTCACCAGATCCTGCAACACCTTAATCTGCTCTGTGTATTTACTCCTGTTATTTTTTAACTCTTCTGCCACATGAGCATACAAAGTTTCAAAACCTTCATCCAATTGTACAACACGCTCAATCAGCTTTCCCTTTTCTTCGATAGCAGCATCAAACTCCTCCAACTGCACATCTTCACAGGAAAATACCTGATGTTGCTTCTCATTATACAATTGTATTTCATCCAGAAGCTTACTCTTTTTTTGCAAAGACTCCTCTAAAATTTTGAGGTAATTATCCATTATAAATTCCCCTTCTCACGATTAATACGCATAACCTCTTTCCATGTATCACGCACGGAATGCAAATGCATATTCACTTCTTCCAAAATCGCTTTATCCTTCTTAGCATTTGCTGCAATTAAACGTTCCGAAAGATACACATAAATACGCTCAAAATCCTGTGCTACCGGATATTTCATATCCAAAGTCTGACGTAAATAATCAATGATTTTCTGTACCTTCACAATATTGGTATGAGCTTTCGGAATATCCTTCTGTTCCACTGCTGCTTCCGCAATATTACAAAACTTAATTGCCCCCTCATACAGCATCAATGTCAATTCTGCAGGAGACGCAGTTAATATTTTGTTATTATTATATTGTGAATACATGTTGGGTATCGCCATTTTATCAACCTCCAAGTAACGCTGTTACCGCATTTGTGTTATCCTGCATTTTTGCCATGGCAGTTTCCATAGCTGCAAATTTTGCATACCAAGAATCTTCATAATCTGCCAACTTCTTTTCCAAATCAGCAATCTTGCTGGTATAGTCCGTGTAGTCCTCTTTTATCTTCTTGTCATCATAGAAATTACCAAAGCTACGATAGCCAGGTACTGACTTAGACTGATTGCTCATCTCTGTATATACATTCTGTGATAACTTCGTGAAGAAGGCAACCACGGTATCCGGATCAGAACTAATCATGCTCTTTAAACGGTCTGCATTGCCGGAAGTACTCTCATCATCCGGATCTCCATCAATATGATATGCATTTCTTTCATTATCAGGTGCATTAAAGTAACCTAATGTATTAATGCCAAAATCAGACAAGTACATCATCTTTCCATTTACTTCTACACCACCGGACATTGCACCTTTCAAAGCAGAACTGATAGAATACAGATTTTCATCTCTACGTAATAAAGCATCCTTAATCTTATCCTCGTACTTCTCTGCTTCAGTCTCAGACATTGCTTCTTTTTCGTCATCTGTCAGAGGCTCATAACCCTTCGCAGATTCCGCATTATACAGCTTATCCATTTCATTAATGATAGAGTTATATTCCTTCAAGAAGTTCTTAACCACATCATATATACCATCGGTATCATTCTGCGTGGTAACAGTAATTGTTTCACCTTTTGCAGTTTCATTCAAAGCAGTAAAAGTTAATCCATTAATCGCAAATACATTAGTATTGCTGGTAAAGGTAGCACCATTCAAGGTAATCTGTGCATCTTCTCCATCAATTTTCTTTGCTCCATTGTTCTTTTCAGACAAACCGAGTGCAGTCAAAGCCATACCGGTTCCGCTTAAAGTAAAATCATTTTTCAATCCGGATTCCTTTGCACTCACAAAAATACGCTGATTCGCTTCATCAAAACTTGCATTCAGTCCTTTTGCTTTCAGCTTGGTTAAAACATCTGAAATAGTAGTATCTGCTGTTAACTCGCCATCTGCAAAAAGCTTCTCACCATTTAAGCTGATATTAGCATTCGCCTGAATATCCCCTAAATCACTTAACTTAGTTAAAGCAGTTGCCTTTGCTCCATCCTTCGTCTTTACTTCCGCACCTGTCAAATAAGCAGTTTTCGCCAATTTATTAATCTGCAAATCCTGCACACCATTTACTGCATTTTCACCGGTAATGACACTTACTGCATTTTCATTGGAAACCTTGGTAGTCTTCTTCATATATGCAGTAGTAAAACGCATATTATTTACATACTTATTCTGTAAATTTTTCAGCTTGGTATTTAATTCTTTCCACTTGTCCTGCTTCCACTCCAGCTTGGTCTGTCCCTTCTTCGCCTTATCTACTTTGGTCCTTCTGGCAGCCACCAATTCCTGTATTACACTATCTGTGTCCATACCGGACATCAGACCGGATAATCTCATTGCCATAACGGTTCCTCCTATCTTCTCTCATCCACCAGGATACCGGCCATCTCCCAAACCTTAGCAATCATATCCAAGGTTTTCTCCGGAGGTAATTCTTTGATTACTTCCTTAGTATCCTTATCTACTATTTTAATCGTCACACGATTGGTTCCTTCATGGATACCAAAAACCGCCTCTGAATTGAACATATTCTTGTTGAATTGTTCTACCGCTTTCTTAATCTGTTCATTGCTGGGCTGCTGTTGCTCTCTACCCTGTTCCGCGTTATTTCCCTTCTGCTGAGTATCCTGTACTACATTAATAGTTCTGTCTACCTGCATTGCCTCCTGGGCACTGGCAGAAGAATAATTGTCACCGGTGCTCTGTTCCGTCTTCACTACCGGCTTGTTCTGTACAGTCGTCTGTGCCTGCACACTCATGATACTTCCTAATGGCTCTATTGCCATAATGTCCACCTCCCTGTGAATATGTAAAAAGTTATCTCATGCATCATCCATTGATGCCTATCTTAATACTTTTATCGGTTCGTTACTATAAATAATTTAGAGCTCTGTTCAAAAAAAGCTTCCCCTAGGAAGCTTTTTTCAGTCCAAGTAACTATTTCCTTATCTGATTAACCAAACAAATCCTTCAAAGCCGCCATACCTTCTGCATTGGTAGCCGCCTGATTGGCTTCCTGAATCTGTACATACACTTCCTTACGATAAATAGGAACATCCTTCGGTGCAGAAACACCAATCTTTACCTGGTCACCCTTCACCTCTAAAATGGTGATTTCGATGTTATTGTTGATGACGATTGCTTCGTTTTTCTTTCTGGATAAAGCTAACATCCTATTCACCCGCCTTTCTCGCCTGCAGGATATCATAAATCGGATACTTCACAGGATAGTCTGCTCCGTCAACAATCACCTGACAAGCCTTCCGTTCATCTACATTGATGATAATAGGTCCTTGCAAATTTACACTCATCTTTGTCAAATCCGCAGGCACGGTAACGGTCACCAAAACCAACAGATTTTCGCCTGTGATTTCGCCGATACCACTCAGCAATTCATCTTCTACATCCGGATTGTAATCTTCCTTTACGGTCAGCGGATCCATTACCGGCAATGCAAACACCGGCTCATCCAAGGACTGCAACCAGCGTATTCCGGCCTTGGTTCCCTGTTCTTCATCATAAATCAAGGTAAACTTCGTCATCTCCGGAAATCCGATGATACCACCGGGAAAGGTAATGATTTTTTCTTCAGATACTTCTATTTCCCCAAACACTCTGGTATTTACTCTCATAACTCCCTCTTTTCTGCCTTTTATAAGGTCTTAAATAAACTGCAACAAACTGGTCTGTGTTACCTTACCGGTTGCCATCAAGGCTGCCTCATAGGTCAGCTTGGCACTACTCAACTGAATAGCCACCTCAGTAATGTCTATATCTTCATTCTCGCTCTTCAAGGTTTCAAATGTAGTCTTCTGATACTGCATACGACTTTCAATCAAAGAAAGCTTGCTGCTTCTGGTACCGCATTCCGTAATACACAGATTCGCCTTGTCCAAATAACCCTGGAAAGTGGTAATGCCTGCCTCAAACATTCTCTGAGACTTTTCCTTCATCATGTCAAAAGCCTTGGTCACGGTTTCCAACTTGCTTTCGATTTCCGGAAGCTCATCCACAGTAGCTGTTGCCTTCAAGCCTTCCAGTTCCTTCTTAATAGCTTCCATATCAGCCACATCCTTCAGTGCCTGCACCAAATCATCCACAGTTCTGCCGATTCCATGCTCGAAACACTGGTCTGCGGTAGAATTCACACGAATGGTCTGATTGAAACCTACATCATACTCGATATCCTGTCTTTCCAAAATGCCTTCCAAATAAGGGGCATTGTAAGTAATCGGGTCGCCACCCTCCGGATAGGAAGTACATGCGAAATAATGCTCCGGTCTCAAATCTCCGATAACCCAGTCTACCTTCTCGTAGGTCACGCGGATTTCGCCTTCATCGTACATTTCCGTAGTAGCATCATCCTTCAAGTTCATCAATCTCTCATATGCCTTATCACTTAACAGCAATTCTCCGGTCTCCGGAACAAAGATAGCGGTTTCTTCTCCATTTTCAGATGCCTGCTGTATCTGTTCTGCCGGGCTGGGGTCTACATAATCATGCACCACCGTAGTCGGAATGGTTTCCCAGTTCAAGGTCACTGTACCGTCTGCTGCCTTGGTTGCTACAGGATACTGAAGTGTGGGTGCCACATCGCTACAGTTATCATATGCCAAACGGATACGATGCACTTCTGTAGAGGTCACATCCACTGCATTGACATCAATATCCTCGTAATTCACCTTGGTAATATCCTTCAAATCATCACCGGTAGCTCCGGACTTGGTTTTAATCACTGTCATATTATCAATCGCAGTCTTATCCAACTGTTCCGTAATAGAATATCTCAAGCTCTGCTCCTCTGCATAACGCAAAGAGGTATCCGTACGATATCCGGTAAATACAAAGCGTCCTGCATAATCTGCATCACCGGTAACGTATACTTCATCCGCCAGTGCTTCCAGCTGTTCCAGAATAATCTTTCTGTCCTCTGCTGTCCATTCGCCATTGGCACCTCTGGTACACTGACTAATCATATCCGTAATGACAGAGGTCAGATTGTTCAAAGAATCCTCTGTAATTTCCAACCAGCTTTCCGCATCCGGAATATTCTTGCTATAGTACTGTGTAATTTCTGTTACATTACTACGCAGACGCAAAGCACGAATGGCAATTACCGGATCATCGGAAGGACGATTGATTTTTTTCTGAGTAGACATCTGGGTGCTCAGCTCATTCTGATAAATCTTATTGGTATTAATGTTTGCCAGATTGTTGTTCTGGATGATTTTATTCGTAATTCTCACTTTCTAGCCTCCTGTGACGAAATTTAGCCTTCTACACGGACATCCTACGGTGTCTTAGAAGTGCTTTTCGTCCTATACTCCTGTTTGAAGGATTAATCGGTCATATACTTCCGTCAAAGTCTGTATCATCTTAGAAGACAGGTTGTAACCATTCTGATATTTAATCAGATTGATTGCTTCTTCATCCTCATCCACACCGGATATAGACTCTCTCTGATTGTCAATCACACCCTTAATATCCGTAAAGTTACGGCTGAAGGTATTGGCTCTGCTGGCATTCAACGCTACATCGCTGAGCATACACTGCAAAAATTCTGAAGCATTGCTTCCGCGGAAGCTCATCTTTCTCTCATCAAACGCCATATTCTTCAACTCTGTCAGCAAGTCATTCTGCTCTACACCATCGGAAAGTGTCTTTCTGGTAGCTAACAAAGCAGCATCTGCCTGCAAAGCATCCAACACCGCGAAATTGTTCGCCTCTAATTTATAATAACTGTCTGAAGTCACGTCTATCTTCATGCCGGCAGCTTTCTTCGCTTCCTCCTGAGTCATGCCGCTCTTCACCAGTTCATCCACCTGCTTCAAATAATCTTCATAGGTATAGGTATCGTAACGATACTCCTGAGGCAAATCAAACTGATCATTCTCTACAGCCTTTTGTCCGGTAAACAAAATAGTTCCGGCATTTCCCTGTGTATCATAACCACTCTTCAAAATGTCGTTGTAATGCTGAGAGAAGGTTCTGATCCACTCGTTCATCTGGCTCATATAATAAGGAACACCCTGATAGCTTAAGCCCGTACCGATACTTGCCTGTTTGCCCACACGGTCGTTAGTCAAACGCTGATCATTTAAGGTATTGTCAGAAAGGGTAAAGGTATAGGAATATACCGCTTCTCCCTTATCATTATAGCTGCAATTATATGTCCATGAGTCATAATAAAACTCACGATTTCCCAAATCGATAATACCGCCCTGATCAGAAAGATTACATTTATTCAAATCCTGTAAATAACCGTCAGTCACCTCTATGGTAACCGTGTCTCTTCTGCCATCTGCGGTAGTTCCGGTCTCCACTACTTCTCCATGGAAGTATTCTCCGTTGGTACCGTCTCGCATCTGTATCAGCCCCTGTAAAGCACCACCCATCATAGCATTATACAGACTGAACTTCTGACCATTCTCCCAATACACATCATAAAGACCATCAATATCTGTCTGATGTGCTTTTTCGTAATTAGATCTGGCCACACATTCCAAACCATTGAACTCACCGGTATCTACCAAAATCTGTCCTCCGGCAATCTTTACCAGAAAACGGTGTGCTCCGGTCTCTCTTTCCGGGTCATTGGCATCCACGATAGGATTTTCCTGAATACTGATATCTACGATTTCAGACAACTGATCCAACAACAGATTTCTTCTGTCGCGCAACTCATTTGCCTTACTACCGGACAATTCTACTACATTTATCTGCGTATTCAAGGTGGCAATTTCCCCTGCCAAAGAGTTGATTTCATCTACCTTCAGCTTCAACTCCTTGTTTACATCCTTCTGCAAAGCTTCCAGATTACCTGCCAGATTGTTGAAATACTCTGCCAGTGCTTCTGCATTACCGATATACTGAGCCTTTGCCGAATCGCTGCTGGGATCTTTCAACAGCTCCTGAATACCATTCACCATCAAATCATCAAAAATAGTTTTAAAGCCGGTGGCAATCCCGTCATCATCAAAGTATGCCTCTACCTGTGCCATGTAGTATTCCTTGATACCATATTCTCCAACCATCTGATTGTTGTTCCAGTACTTCGTATCATAAAATTCATCACGCACTCTTTCGATAGCCAGAGTATCTACACCGGCGCCGGCACAACCATAGGTTTGGAATACCCGGATAGCTTCCTTCGCCTGCTGTACCACCTGCTGTCTGCTATACCCTTCTGTATGAACATTTGCAATGTTATTGGAGGTAGTATTCAATGCAGCATTGTTTGCCAACAAACCTGTATATGAAATATTTAAACCAAAAAACTGTGATGCCATTCGTTTTTCTCCTCAATTGTTCCTATTATGCACCTAACGTATTAATCAAATGTGCCAACATTTCACTGATAGCATTGACATATCGGCTGGATGCATTAAATGCATTCTGGAACTTAATCATGTTAGAAAGCTCTTCGTCCGAAGAAACTCCGATAATCTGCTGTCTGGCATTTTCCGTGGCTTCTACTGTATTTTCCTGATTGGTGAAAATACTGCGGTATACATAACCGGAGTTCGCCACCTGTGATACCAAATCATTGTAATAATCCAGGAAAGAAGTGGTCTTCTTCACTTCCGGATTTAAAGTATATATTTCCTCTGTAAATGCATCCTTCAGCTTCTCTGCTGTTTCAATATCTACAGAACCATCTTCTAAGATAAAGCCCATACTTGCCGGCTTTGACTTCAGCTCCTGATCAATTCGCAAGTTCTTTAAGGTATATAAGTAATCCTGCTTAGCAAAATCTTCTTCATTATATACCCAGTACTCCTTGCCATCCTGACCGGTCACCTTGCGGTATGCATCTGTGGTAATCTTTGCAAACATCTGTATCGGGCTTCCGTCCTCTTTTCGCATGTAGCCGCCTTCATCCACTTCGCAAAAGCTAGCATTCTGAAGAACCGTACCATCCTGCAAGGTCAAATCTCCGGTAGTCACACCGGCTGCCGCTGCCAGAATTTCATTTACCTTCGTTGCAATATTATGTACCAGCTGGTCAAATTCAGCCTGTACATTCATCACTACTGATTCAGAAACTGCACCATAGTCCTTTTCCACATCGGTATAATCCGCATGATGGTCACCTCTTGCCAAAAGCATGGCTTTCAAACCACCTACATCCGTATCCAAGTCCGAAGAAATTTCTCTCTTCAAATCAAAGACCTCTGCGCCGTCAATATTGTACTTGCGCTGTCCGTTGTCCCGAATGGTATAGGTTGCATTCTGTGGCCAAAAGGGGGTATAAAATCCTGTGGTTTCATCCTGATCCATACCGATTTCATAACAGGTTTCGCCCTTTACGAAATCCACACCTTCTATCTGTATTGCCACCTCACCGAAACCGGTCTCGGTAACACGAATATCCACCATAGATGCCAGTTCATCCAACAGCTTGTTTCTGGTATCTCTCAGGTCATTGGCATGTTCAATACCACCTGCCTCTATAGACCGAATCTGCTCATTTAATCTCAATATATTATGACCATACTCGTTAATCTGGTCTACCTGCTGCTTAATCTGCAGGTTCAGATTATCCTGATAAAAGGTCATACCTTCATAAATATTTACCGCACGTTCTACGAACTCTTCTGCTCTCTGCACTAAAAGTCCCTGTGTCACAGAACTGGAAGGGTCCTTTACCAGCTCCTGAATAGAGGTCCACAAATCTGACATATTGGTCTGAAAGGCTTCTCCGTTCAATTCTCCCAACAGACTTTCTACCTCTTCCATAACCTCTGAGGTCGTCTGATAAAAAGAACAACGTCCGGACTCTCTGCGGTATGTCATATCCAAAAATATATCTCTTACCTGTTTTACTCTGGAATACGTAACGCCCAAACCATACTGCTGGTTTGCAACGCTCTGTGGATTAACAGATAAAGTCACATAACTTTTATTAGACTGCTGCACTTGTTGTCTGGTATAGCCAACAATGTCCACATTAGACAAATTATGCGCTGTGGTATTCAGCGCATTCTGACTTGTTTGTAATCCGGAGGAACCGATATATAAACTTCCCATCAATGGCATAATAATTACCTCTTTTAAATGTTACTGTTTCGCATCAAAACCATGATATCCTGAGTTCATGGTACTGCCTGCATTGTAAGCGCCCTTATTGTAATTCGCTGTCTGTGGTGCCGTCTTCATGGACTGTAACAGATTCAAGTCAAATTCCACCAATTCCAAAGAATGCTGAATCAACTCTCTGTTTCGTTCATTGGCAACCTGCATATTATGCACAATCGTTTTCAAATTTTCTACAGCATCTGATAACTGTTTCTGCTCCGCCGGGCGTGCGGCAAGCATCTGTATCAGATACGACAGCTTCAAAGTAGTAACATCCTTGTTAAGCACATTGGCAATGTCCTTGGTAACCTCTACCCTTTGCTTTTCCAAACGGTTCAGTCTGCCAAGCCATTCCTGTTCCTCATCCGTGATTTTTTGTAAATTTTCCAAATCGCCCTTTACGATATAGGCGGTCTTTTCTTCGGATAATTTCAGCAGCCCCTCATATTCCCTGCATTCTCCATTCAGTACCTCTATCAGGTTCTCCATAAGACTAGCCACTGAAATTACCTCATTTCTTCATATTTCTGTAACAGCTTCTCTGCAAAGCTCGCTGTTTCCACTGCATAAGTACCATTCTGTACTCTCTCTTTAATGGGTGCTGTCAATTCCTCTCTCACATCGGGACTGGCCTGCACCGCAGCCTTAGCAATCTGATAATCTCTTCCGCGACTGCTAATCTGCAACTGGTCAACAGGTGTTGCCTTAGTCAGCTTCTGACTCTTATTCACCTTCTGAGACTGATAAACCTGCATTACCTGATTATATGCTTCTATCCTCACAACAACCCCTCCTTCCATGGGTTCTAAAAACTCTATTTTCATTTGCTTAATAAAGTTATCGGTTAGATTTTTAAATACTTTAGGCATAATTTTGCTTTTTTGGTATAGTGCAATTATAATGCTTCGTCTACTACTGCCCCCTTTATATCTTCTGCAATCAGCTTCATCCTATCCATGATATTCTGCACTTCCTTGCCAACATCTGTTTTTACCTGTTCCAAAATCAACATTTCTTCTACTGGCATCTGTTCCAGAAGTTTCTCCTGCTCCTGACGTTTTTCCTTTTGAGCTTCGATAAAGGCTTCCTGCTGTTCCTTTTCTTCCTTTATCTTTTCTCCTTCTTCCTGACGTTCTTCTTTTTCCTCGTCAATATGCTTCATGCCTTCTTCCATGAGCATACCTAGAACATCCTCGCTGGCAGCTGTCATAATTTCCTCGGCTTGTTTCTGTGCCTTCACCATAGGTTCTTTTTTCAGACGTTCCAGCTTCGTGGCACTAATCGTAGCAATCTCTATCTTCATTTCTTTAAAAAATTCATCATAGTTTTCTGACAACCCCTTCTTTTGTTCCTGCAAATCCTTCCATTCTTGACTATCTGTGGTAAAGCCCTCTTCTTCCAGCAGTTGCTTCTGCATTTCTGTAATATCATCCATCTGTTTCTGGGTATTCTGCATCTCTTTTCGCAGTTCGCCAATGCGCACTCTTCGTCTCTCCAAATCCGCATCCAAAGCCTTGTCACCTTCCCAGACATCGGTGACCACTTTCATCGCTTGTTCCTGTGCCTGCTTTCTTCGCTGTGCTATTTTATCATTCAAGGGGTTTGCATTTAAATTTAAATTTTCCGCAAAAATGGATTTTTCCCCTTTTTCCACTCCCTGATTATTCATGCCTACATATATTGCGACACTCTCCGACACTCTCATATGCTTCCCTCCCAGCATTGCTTGGTTCTTTTCCTGTTGATACATATATCGGTAAACAAGCATCATTCCATAACAGCAAAACAGCAATCCAAGTCCTTCCTTAGATTGCTGTTACATTTTTATTTCTATTTAAAATAATTTTTCTCAAACTGTTCCACTGCCATAGGTCTTGCAAAATAGAAGCCTTGGAAAATCTCACAGCCCATTTCGGACAGGAAACTTACCTGCTCTATGGTTTCTACACCCTCCGAAATAACAGGAATACCTAACTGTCGGGATAGTCCGATCACCATTTGCAAAATCTTCTTTCCGCGGTCGGTATCCTGATTCTTTTGCAGGAAAGCCATGTCCAACTTCAGCACATCCACATGAATATCCTTTAACATATTCAATGAAGAATATCCGCTTCCAAAGTCATCCATTTCTACCACGAAACCAAACTCACGAAGCTTATGTATTAACTCCAGCTGACGTTCGAAATCCATCATCACCGCTGTTTCCGTGATTTCCAGCTTCAAATTCTTGGGACTGATTTCGTACTTTTTCACCAAATCGGTAAAAACCTGATAAATATTCAGGAAATAGAAATCTCTGGAGGAAAGGTTTACGGATATATACACATCCGTCCTGCCTGCATCCTTCCAGCGTCTCAACTGTCTGCAAGCCAGTTCCCACACATGCCTGTCCACATCGATAATTAAACCATTTTTTTCAAATACCGGAATAAATTCCGACGGCATAATCATCCCCTTAGTAGGATGTATCCAACGCACCAAGCCTTCCGCTCCCAGCATCTTTCCTTCTGCATTCATCTGGGGATGCAGATAAATCTGAAGCTGCTCTTGTTCTATCGCCTGCTTAAAGTCTGCAATCAGTTCCTGCTCACGAACAATATTTTCACGTAGCTCATTGTCATAGTAGGCAACTCTTCGATGTTGATTTCCCTTTATGGTAGCAACTGCCATTCTGGCACGTCCGCACATGACAGACACCAACAGTTCTCGCTCTACCACTTCATAAACACCCACATAAGTCACCAGAGCAAAAGCCATTTCCTTATCTATGGCACCTGCAAAAGCTTCCTGAATACTGATATCAAAAATTGCTTCGTCAAATTCATCTTTTCGCATCAACACCGCGAAATTATCATTTGCCAGACGACCATACAACAAAATTCTATCTGCCTTTTGCTGCAAACGCTTGGCATAATTCTTCAATACCAAGTCTCCCACTTCCGAACCGAAGAAGTCGTTAATCATCTTAAAATCTTTAATATCCGTACAAACAATCAACAACTCCTCATTGAGATGCTCGTCGATATACTTTTCTGACTGTTCATAAAAATATTCTTTGTTATACAAACCGGTCAGACGATCATGGGTTGCCTGATACTGCTTGATTCTCAAGCGATTGATTTCGTCTGTACGATCCTGTATCAGGAAATAATAACCTTGGAGTTTTTCTTTTCCGTCTAACAATCTCCGCAGTTCAATCTTAAAGAACAATGGCTCTGTTCCTTTATAGAAGGTCTTTTCGATTTCCCCTTCTTCCACTTCCCCTATAAACAACAGACGGCACCACTGCTCCAATGTTCTGCCGTATTCATCTTCCAACGGCATCCTTCCATTCATATACTCATCAGCACACTGGTTACTGTAAACAATCTTACTCTCCAAATCCATAACAATCAAACCGACTGTCATGTCCTGTGTCACCAAAGAAAGCGACTTCTGCATCAGACTCTGAGGCGTATAAACAAAAGCACAATAATAGATACATATTACCTCTGCCACATAACCGATAATGGAGAAATCAAGGGAGGACTGGAAACCATGAATATTCAATCCTACCATTACTATCAAAATCATAGCAATAGCCAGATACTTCATACGATAAAAGGCCGCAGAATGAAGCCACCTGTCCAGCAATGCAATCAGACAAAACAATGCCAGCAAGACCGTGAATGCATAATGCACATAATAAAATGGTTCTACTACCGGTTCAAATACCTCTTCTCCGGTAAAAAATGTTACATGCTTTACATCAAACAAGTGTCCCCAGAAATTATTTGCCAAAAAAGAAAGGGTATTAATCGTCAAAAATACAAGCATCAGTTTGTTATTTACATGCTGTTCGAAGGTACTGCCTGTATACTCCAGTGCAAAGTAAAGAAGGAAATAGAACAGCCACATCATAGCCGCATAATATGCACTATATCCAAATAACGATATCTTGGGCGAACTGGATAGCAAAGCGATGATATAAAAGAACACAATAACAAAGCCAGCCATTAGAATTCTCCTAACCGCCGGTACCAGTCGATGCTGTTTTCTCTCTGTTTTTGAAACATATATTCCGATAATAGCCAATGCAACAGCTAAAATGGAGCCCACCAATAGTTTCATGTATTCACCACGTCTAAATCTTCCTTATTTTTACAATTTCTATTATACCCAATTAACGTAAAAAAGTCCATACTTTTGTGTGCTAAAGCATGGACTCTTCACTAATTCTTTTCGATACAGGCAACAATGAAACGTTGCTCTTCGGTACCATAGTCACAGGTGGATAATATCAGCACCCTGTCCCCTTCTTCCCAGGCAATATCCTCATACCAGAGAGACGCTTGTTTTAATTCTGCCAGATATATTTCTGCTGTTTCTTGTACTTGTGGTAAAACTTCATAGCGGAAACGTTCCTTATCATATAAATCAATCAAGGCTCCTGCAAAAATTTCAAACTGCTCTTCCTCTTGTGCCCAGTTCAAAGTCAGTTCCGTATGTTCTGCTCGATAATTTTTCCTTTTTAGGTTTTTCAAACAACCAAACATGGTACCATCCTTCATATTATGCCCATGAAATAACAGGAAGTCATCCTCCGCATCACAAGTCTCATCCATAAAGATGGTTCCGTGTCGGTTCTTTTCTCCATAAAAATCCCTACGCAAATAAAAAGAATTGTCCTTATGTACCACCGGATAGTCGATAGGTGTGTCCGGCATCTGTATCCAGCACAAATAGTCCGAGTTTAGTTCTGCCAATTTAGATACTGTGCCGGTGGTTTCAGCCTCCACCTTACTTTCCTGTTGCGGTTCTTCATCGTTATCCTGTCCCTCAGAGGGATTCGATGTATTTCCTGATATTTCTTCCCTACCGGTATTACTCCCCGGTACGATAGGTATCGCTTCCACATATACAAAACCGTCAACCTCTCCATGTGCCAATTTTGCCAATTCTTCATTCAAATCAGCCTGCTTACGGCTTTCTCTGTAATAATCCAGCAAAAAATACCCACTGACACAAAAAATACAAAGAAATACAATCCCTGCCAGTAGCAACCATTTATCTTCTATCTTCTTTCTGTTTCGCATCTCTTTCAATCCTGTTACTTTTGAAATAGCCCTCTGTAGTACAGAGGGCTATCCGTTCTTTTCATTACCTGTTTCTATCTCTTCTTTGTCTTCGTATCACTACATATACCGTGGTCATACCGGCCAAACCAAACATCATCATTATCACCCACAAAAGTACAGGTGTTTCATCTGCTGTTTTCGGTATGGTCACCTCAATGTCCACTGTAGGAATGGAAGTCGGTGTCGGTTTCTGTCCATCTCCTAATACCTCTGAGGAAGGAGCCTGTGTCACGGTAGGTGCCGGAGTAGTGCCACTACCGCTTCCACCGGTACTCGGCTTTGCGGTAGGCTTCGGATCCGTTCCCGGTTTTTGGGTCGGGGTGGTTTCGCCTCCTGGCTGCGTAGTCGGGGTAGGCTCTGTTCCCGGTTGTGTAGTCGGGGTAGGTTCCGTTCCCGGCTGCGTGGTCGGGGTGGGTTCTGTTCCCGGCTGTGTGGTCGGGGTAGGCTCTGTTCCGGGCTGCGTGGTCGGGGTGGGTTCTGTTCCCGGCTTCACATAGGTGTTGGTCACTTGATAGCCGTTTACTACGGTAGTATAATCAGCCACCTTATCTTCTGTAATGGTATACTTTACTTCCACACCATTCTCATATTTGTTCAGATTGGTAAACTCCCAAACCCAATTCTCTGCCGCAGTTACCGTCTTGCTGTCAATCTGTGTTCCGTTTGCCAGCAAATGAATGGTGATACTTGCAGGACGCTTGCCTGCCTGATTGTTATCATCTACCCATGTCTTACTGCCTGATACCACGATTGTTTCCGGAGTATGGCTGTTGATGATGGTATAACCATCTTTCGCAGTACCATTCACAGTAACGGTATATCCTGTAGGAACATGGATTTCCTCTACAGTATACTGTACTTCCACTCCGGCTTTCTTCTGGTCCAGATTGGTCCACATATGTTTCCAACCATTTGCTTCATCCAACGTTACTGCCGAACCATATGCCACACCATCTGCCAACAGCTGCACCTGTACGCTTTCCGGTCTCAAACCATCCTGGTCATTTCCATCCGCCCAAATCTTATTCACCGTTACAAAAGTCTTACCCGGTGTATAAGTATTGGTGATGTTATAACCATTTATAGTCGGTGTATAATCTGTCATACCCGTTTCTGTGATGCTGTAAACAATTTCCTTGCCATCTGCATACTTTGGCAAATTCGTAAAGCTCCACTGCCAATTATCAGACGCAGTCACTACCTGCTGGTCGATTTCCGCACCATCTGCCAACAAATGCACCGTCAGACTTGCAGGACGCTTTCCATCCTGGTTGTTGTTATCGTTCCAGGTTTTAGAACCTTCCACTTTTACCGTTTGCGGTATATAACTGTTTGTGATAACAAATCCTGTCTGCTGAGTTCCTGTTACCGTCGCAGAATAACCGTTAGGAACATTCACTTCCTCAACAGTATACTGTATCACAACACCTGCATTCTTCTGATCCAATTCAGTCCATGTATGCGTCCAGTTATTTGCAACACTCAAAGTAACTGTGTTCCCCTTTTTCACGCTATCGGCAAACAGCTGTACCTGCACACTTTCCGGACGTTTGCCGTCCTGATTGTTGCTATCATTCCATACCTTATTTACGGTTACGGTAGTCTTACCCGGAGTATAATTATTCGTAATATTAAGGCCATCAATTACAGGACTGTAATCTACCACATCGGTTTCTGTAATGGTATAAACGATTTCCTTACCATTTGCATACTTGGGCATATTCGCAAAAGTCCATGTCCAATTCGGTGCAGTCACTGTCTGTTCTGCTACTTCCTTACCATCTGCCAACAAATGCACTGTCAGACTTGTAGGACGTTTACCATCCTGATTGTTATTATCATTCCAAGTCTTACTACCGCTTAAGGTGATGGTTTCAGGGGTATGCTTATTGGTAATCGTATAACCCTTCTTGGCATCTCCGGTAATCACAACATCATAACTATCTACTGCCAATTCCTTTACGGTATACTTAATTTCTGCACCATTCTTCTTTTGGTCAAGGTCAGTCCATGTGTATTTCCAATTATTTTCGGCATTTAACACTACTGCTTCACCACAGTTCACACCATCTGCCAATAACTGCACCTGAATGCTGACAGGACGCTTGCCATCCTGATTGTTGTTATCCTCCCATACCTTATTCACAGTTACAGAAGTCTTACCCGGTGTGTAACGGTTCGTTACATTATAACCGCTAACCACCGTAGTATAATCCGTTACACTATCTTCCGTAATGGTATAATGAATCAGCACACCATTCTCGTATTTCGGTAAATTGGTAAAGCTCCACTGCCAACCATTTGTAGCGGTAACACTCTTTCGGTCAACCTCTGTACCATCTGCAAGCAAGCGAATGGTGATACTTGCAGGACGCTTTCCGTCCTGATTATTGTTATCCGTCCAAGTCTTGCTTCCGGCTACTGTGGTAGTTTCCAAGTTATAAGTATTCTTCATAGCCACGGTAGTAGTCTTGCCACTCTGTACCGGTGCTGCCATCTGTGTACCTGTCACTCCGGCAGCTTCCGTTCCGCCACTCTGCTGTACACCATCTACTGTCACGGTATATTCCAGCTTCTCAAAGGTATGACCGTTTACATCGGTTCTATTCTCTACTACCTTATAATTACCTACCGGAATATCTTGGAAAATCTTCGTGTAAACGCCAGTGCTTCCCTTGGTAAATTCATTCAAGATATAAGTATCCTTGTCGCCCACCTTAGGCGTAATGGTAAAGCTGATTTTGGAAGCATCGACTTCAGATGCTGCCGTACCGGCAAGGATCTTGGTCAGTTCCAGATTACCGATAGCTTTTTCGTTTTCGAATAATACCACTGTACTGGATGCAAATTCACGCACATTCAAGGAATCCGGAATGCTGTCCATCAAAGCCTTAAACTCTGCGTCAATAATTGCATTTCCTGCACCATCCTTCAACGGATTACCATTTGCATCGCTCTTATAATAATGGTTACGCAATACAAAATAGTAGGGTTCTTCCACTTCAAAACCAAGCGGAGCATTTGTCTCCACCAAAGCATATACATTCTTTAAAGGCAAATCACTAATCGTAACTGTTCCGTTAACATTTGTAATTTCTATACCACTTTTCAGCTTTTCTGCCAACTTCATTTTACCGGCTGTCGCATCATACTCTGCCCGGTATAAATCAAAGGTAACACCATTGATTGCCACCATCTGGCCACCATTATTCCAGAACTTCTGAATACTGATATCACCAACTGCAGAAATAGCCCAACCTCTCAGATTGTATCGGCTTACCATGGAGACTGTGGTATCTGCACTTTCCATAGCATCTGATTCAAAACCATACACATAGAACTTATTTTCCATGTCAGTGCTTGAAATCGGTCCATCTGTCAATTGTACTTTTGTTTCATAAGTAATCTTTAAATGTGCTTTATCCGGTAAATTTTCAAAAATCAACTGGTGCTTTTCCATATCGTAGGAATACTTATAATCGGTACCCTTTACCAACACAGTCTCTGTACCATTTACCACCTTTACCACCTTTACAGTATCGTAAAGATAATAGTCCCAAGCACCCATCTGGTCTATACCTGTCAGAGTGTCTCCACCCAATGACAAATCATAGGCTTCCTTGTTAATTTCAATGGTATAAATATTCTTACCATCTTCCTGAAGATAGTTTCCATCCTTTACAACCACCTGTGGCACACCCATGGTAACGTCACAACTTTTGGTTAAGTCAAATGTTTTAAACAGAACCGTTGCATCATTGGTATAGGTATAACTATTCTTACCATCCCGAATCAATGCCGGAATATCCTTTACAGCAGTAACATATTTCACACGAATAGTTGGTTTATTACCGGGTGTCTCGGTATTTACCCTAATTAATTCATCAATTACTGCCTGTGTCATGGTCAGATGGAAAGTGATTTTTTCTCGCTCTTGACCATTTACAACTACAGTAGCAGTATCCTTTGTCCAAGGAATCTGAACATATTGATTGTATTCATCTCCTGCCTTTATGCTGAATTCCCAATCATTTGTACTCTCCATAAAGGTTAAACCTGCCGGAAGAATATCTACCACATCAAAGGTATATCCCACCAACGCCGGGTCTGTTAATTCATGATATTTATCAAAATCAATATCGATCTGATAACCTATATTTTTTTTATCACTGTATGCCCAACCTGTCTTGTTCATAGATACTACACTATTCGTATCCTCATAAACTGCTTCTGCAGACTGAGATGTGATATCCCCCAGGTTACCATCTCTATATGTAACTGTCGCCTTATTTAAAAACTCAACTGCTTCTGCATTGGTAATAGATGTTTTATAGGTAATCTTTATAGTCTGTCCTATTTTTGATGCAATATAGCTATCCTTAAAATTCAAAGCAGTATTGTACTGAATATTTGCATATTCTTCCTTCAAAATAGTAGCCGCCTCTGCTGTCTGTGTACCGCTCCAGGAATCACTCCACTTATTGAAAGACACTACCTTGACATCATCCACCCAGATACCATTCACAAATACCTGCTTGTTATAATTACCGCCATCTAAGAAATCCTCTAATACTACCTCCGAAAGGTTCATATCTGCTGTAGGATTTAAAAATACATCCCAAACCAGCAAATCCCCTTCCTTGCCTCTAAAACTCTTGAAAATCCACTTCGGCGGGTTCAAACCCACCTGTGCCTCTCCGGTATAAGTCTTTCCGTCTACTACCATTTGTACTGTGTTTTTTGCTGTATTCAGCTTATTGTAAGTAACATCCGTAGTAAAGCTTGCAGTATATACACCGGGAGCTGTTTGTGTAAACTGACTGATTAAATTCGCCGGAACATCAGCAACATCCAAGCCTGTACCTAACAAATCTGTAATAGACGTTACCGCAGCAAAACCATCATCTTTAAAATCACCCAAATTAATAGTAACGGTCCAGGTAACCTTACTTCCATCAGCAGATGCTACACCAGATTTAGCAACAGTAGGTTTATTTACCTTCACTACAACCCACTCAGAATCACTCTCCGCATTTGCATCCTTATTATTTTTATACACTGCCTTTAAATGATTGCTATAGTTGTTCGGGTCTGCATTTTGCTCATAAATACCATCATTTACCTGCATCTTATAGGTTAATGTCAAAACATTATCCTTCGCCAGAGTAGTATTTGCCAAAGCTGTATTTAAATCCGCCAGACTACTATAGTTCTCACTTACATTACCGCCTGAAACAGTACCATTTAAAGTAATGTCCTTCAAATTAGACAATCCGGAACCAAACTGTTCTGTCAGCTGAATTCCTTTTACTGTATTGTTATAGGCAGTCATGGTAACCTGAAATTCCTGCCACAAATTGCCACTTCCATCCTTGGTAACCCCTCCGGAAAGTCCCTTCTTTACCTCCAGCCAGCTGTCAGTACCACCATGAGAAAAGGTTACATCATAAGGTTCTGTCACCAAACCGATTTGTGTTCTTTCATTATTTGCTACCGTATCACGGTCTACATCTACCACACCATCCAGAGTAACACCACCGGTTCTGGCATACTTCTTAAAGAAAGCAGTGTTAGGATCAAACTTAATGTGTATCTTACCCTCTTCATCAATCCAGTATTTACCTACAACTGCTGAAGTACCATCTTTTACATCTAGTTGTACCCCATTGGTTGATAATCGAATTCCCTTTGTATCTAAATCTAAAATATATTCTTCTGTCTTGTCACCATCCTTCAGTGCCCAGTTCAAAATCATGGCAAGTTTATCACCATTTTTAATGGTAGAAGAATTATTCAACTCACTTCCATTCAAAGTGATTAAATATCCGGTCAAAATATCATTATTATTTTCGGCCGCATCTACCTTCCGAATATCCCGGGTAAACAATCCCGTGAACACCAAACAAAACACTAACATACAAGCTAATACTCTTGCTTTTGCTTTACTCATCTTATACCTCCGCATAGTATATTTATGTGAACCAACTAATTTACATAAGTACTCTACGGTAAACATAACACAAAAAAACAAGCAAGTAAAGCAATAAATTAAAAAATACAAAAAATTCCATCATTTTTAAAAGTATTTGTAAATCTTTGGAAAATAGAATAAAATATAACTAAGATTTCGCAAGGAGAATATGTATGAACGAGAATGTGCAAGTTGAAAAACATATTGCCGTACTGGACGGCATTCGGGCGATTGCAGTAGTCATGGTGGTGTGGTTTCATTTCTGGCAACAGACATGGTTGACACCGTATATCAACTTCGACAACACGCTGACCCGTTATCTGGGCATAATCGAAATACCGCTCCATACCTTTGTCCGATATGGAGGCAATTTCGTAGATGTACTGATTTTAATCAGTGCCATTTGTAACTTTTTCCCCTATGCCAGAGCCATCGTATTGCAGGAGAAGTGGCCGGATACCAAACAGTTTTATTTCAAACGTGCCATCCGCATCCTTCCGTCATACTACTTATGTATACTTGTTATGTTAATCTTTACCATAGTAGAACACAAATATACCGACACCACCTTTATGTGGAAGGATATTCTGATGCATTTGAGCTTTACGGCGGTACTAGATAAGGATGTCTACTTACGCACAGCTCTGAATGGTGTCCTTTGGACTGTACAGGTAGAAGTGTTGTATTACATTCTTATTCCTTGGATTGCCAAAGCCTTCCGTAAGCTCCCCCTTCTCACCTGTTTCACCCTATGGGGAACCGGCTTCCTTACCTGTAATTATATTTTATACCAAAAAGCAGACATGGTAAGCAGCTACCTGAACTTCTTCCTGACCTTTGCCGGCTTCTACGCAAATGGTATGTTGATCTGTATTTTCTACCTGACCCTAAAAAGTCGATTGGCAGAAAATAAGTACCTGCACATGTTGAGCGGTATTTTGGCACTGGGCTGTATCGTAGCTATCACCCGAATCATTAGCAGCTACTACGACCATGACGTCTCTACCATACAGCTTTCCACCCGCTACGAACTGATGCTGATTTATTCCGTCTTTATCTTATGTATCATGTTTTCCGGAAAGGTGATACAGTTTTTCTTTGCCAACAGACTATTACGTTTTATCGCCGCTATTTCTTATAATTTATATATTTGGCATCAGATGGTGGCAGTAAAGTGCAAGGCTTATCGAATTCCTTATTGGGAAGGCGACACCCCGCCCAATATTACCGGCGATAATGTTTGGCAGTGGAAATACCAGATATTGATTATCGTTGTCAGTCTGGTCATCGCTACAGTACTTACCTATGGCTTTGAAATTCCCGTTGCTAAATTTCTGAAAAGAAAGCTACGAATAGACAAAACTTCCTAGCGGACTGTAATCCGCGGAAACAACTAAATAATACACATCTCATTGAAAAGGAGCAGCCTATGCAGCTGCTCCCTGTTTCGTTTCTTCTTTTTTCTTTGCCCCCGGCTTTCGGAATTTCTTCTCCGCCTGCTGATATATCCAAATCAACAGCCCCGTTATTCCTGCTGCCAACACCAATACTACCCAGTTATTGAACCATGTACCGCCTACGCGTGCTCTTATCTCCCACAAATAGCGTATGACTATCTGATGTATCAAGAAGGCACTGCCGCTTACATTCCCTATAGCAATCAACACAGGATTGGTAAGCAGTCCGGTCAGTATTCCTTCCTTTGCTGCGAACAGATATACAAGCAATGCAGAGGTTGGCACATACAGAACCGTCAGAATAAACCATTCCGTACTGAAAAATCCGTAATGACCGTTGAAAATTTTCTGAGAAACCACCAATGCCAGCAGCACCAGTATCTCTCCTATGCTTGCCACCACCATCGGCAAGCTTCCTTTTCGTTTCAAAAACAGATATCCCAGATTACATCCTATGAAAAAGTCACCCAGACGAAATACCGGACAAATGTAAGTCACCCATTTCGCCAGATTGTCGCTAACAGACATTGGTACTGTCATATTTCGCAGCAAAAAGGCTATTCCAAACTGTACGCAGAATACAATTACTATGCTTACACAGGCAATCACCCTTCCCCGATACCTCTGTATTACCTTTAGCAAATAGGGGAACATCAAGTACAAGAACACACAAATGGACAAATACCACGTCACCCCATTCAGGGAAAAGTAAGAAGCAGACTTCGGTATCCAGGATTGCAGAAGCAAAGCATTTAATACCACCTGTGCTCCTGCTTTTACCAAACCATGCAGGGAAAAAGCCTGTATCAGACCACGTACCACAAAGGGTAATGCTGCCACCAGCATAATAATATGCAAAGGATACAACTTCCCAATCTTTTTCGCTGCAAACCTTACCGCACCTTTGGGGGAAGTGTCCAATTCCCTGTCATAGTAAGTATATACCATGAGAAAGCCCGACAACACCAGAAATACAGAGGCACCCCAAGCCCCTAACTGTGTCAGACCTGCATGACAGGTAAATATGCCTATAAATGCCAATGCCCGCAGTGCCTGCAAAGAGGGCAGCTTCTTTTGTTCGCTCATATTTCTCACCTTTTCTTCTGTTTCTTCCACTCCTTCACCGCCGCCTTGGCTCCTTCATAAAGCTCTTTTGCTCTGAGCTTCTGCTGCTCATTCAAATCCAACGGTGCATATGCCGCCTGCTCCACCAGATAGGTCAACTCGCTGATATCAAAGGCAAATTCCTCCTCGAACCGCTCTGCATATTCATACGGCGTATTCATTCCGGCTCGTTTGAGTATTCCCTTGGTTTCCTTTTGCTGTATCCGCTGATACAATCGGATAGTCGCTTTTCTGGGCTCTTCCTTCTTCCACTTACTCAGGAAATAAGTCTCACTGATATAAGGTGCCGCGATTTTGTACAAAAACAATATCACTACGATAGCCAGAGAAACCACGCCAAATACTGCCAATGCCTGTATTCCCACCATCATAAAGTAACCTACAAAGCCCATACCGGCTCTGCTGTTACTGCCGCTATAACCGGCCGGCAGGGTCGCCTCATATACCACAAAACCTACATTAGGAAGATATACCTCCGGATAAGCATGTCCGCAATCCGTCCGAATTACATAGTCTCCATTGTATTCCTCATCCGGCACGAAACCCTCTGCATAACGCACCACCAGTCCTACGGAACGTGCCATTAATGCAAATGCGGAGGCATAGTCCGAACAGGTACCGGTCTTTCCCTCGAACAGGAAATATTCCACACTATCATCCGGTGCATCATAGGATAAGTCGTATATGAAACCATTCTTTCCGAAATACTGCTGCAATGCAGCCGCCTTCTCCCAGTCATAGGTACAATCCTTGGTGATTTCCTCTGCCAGTTTCTTCACCTTTTTCGGTATCTGCTCTGTATTTTCTGCACAGGCTGTCTGATACCTTACCGCTTCATTCAGTTCTCCCAGATAGGTTTCTGCTACCTTTGCCAGCTCTGCTTCCCCGTTCTTCTCCAAAACGTTCTGTAGTTCCTGTAGCATCTCCCCCGCAGTCTTCAGGTCGTAATTGGCACCGCCGGCAGCTATCCAGCTGCTTCGCTCCTGCGCCTCATCCCGGTAAACCACCGTATACACAATGTTATTTCCCAAAAATCCTAATAGATTTTGGAACACCTCACCTCTGGACAAAAATGCGAAGCTCTCTACGATTTCCTCTTCCCCTTCCACATTTACATGCAAGGTCTGAGGTGGTGTTATATAGGCCACACTGGGGAAATTCTGAGTTTCTACTTTCATCACCTGTTCCATTGCATCCTCATACTCCGGTATATTCTGCAGACCATACTCCTCCAGAAACTCCGGAGCATATTCTCCCGCACGATGGATAGCCTTGGAAAGCATGATTAAATTCTTATCTCTTCTTGCCATACGCCAGTCTCCTTGGGAGTACACGGCATCCTTATAATAACTGTCTGCATACCACCGGTCCATCTTGAAATCATACAAATCAAAGGTCTGACGTTTCATATACAGATTTTGATTGCCTTCCACGCCGGTAATCACATACAGCTTTCTGTCATTCAATTCATTAAAGCCATCTGCATTACCGGAATACTCGCTCATTTCCGAATATTCCTGCGGCAAATCCTCTGTGATATTGCCCCCCAGAAAAGCGTTCTCGAACATATAATAATACTTGGTTTCCGCCTCCGGCACTGCCAGACCGATTAGTACAAACATCAAACCATACAGTCCCAAGGATAATAAACCATTCACGTACCCTACAATACGCTTTCCCTTGTCCCGCTGCATTCTGGTGTTCAGTAAAAAAGCCACTACATTCAGTACGGTAACGAACACTACCAATACCATGGGAATATCCAGCATGACCTTTACATAAACCACAAAGGGCAACAGGCTGACCAACATCAAAAAAGAAGTTCGATACAATACTCGGATGAAATAATAAACCACCGCGGCGAAAAAAGCGGTGAAAATCATCACCAACGTACTCAGATTCGCTACAGTAGATTCAATTTCATCACCACCGGAAACAAACCAGTAAAAATATTTCAATACTCCATTGGTAAACACCACATGGGTAACTGCATACAAATCCGCCATGACCAGCACAGAAATCACTAAAGTACCAACCAACCTGTGATTTTTAGCATATTCACAGATGACGATTACTACTGCACAGACAACCATCTGCACCACTGTCCAGCCGGAAAGCACCGGTACATCAAACACCCCGAACACTGCTATACTTAACAAAAGTGCCAGCAGATAAGGAAGCACCAACGGCTTCACTCCGGAAAAGACTTTCTCGAACTTTCCCTTCTTTACCTCCTGCTTCTCCCGGGTATCCTGCAGAGAAATCATACTCTCATCGCTTCCCTGCTTCTTTGCTTCCTCCGGTACGGAATACACACTGGTATGATGAATATCCGCACCACTCTCCAACACCGCGTATGCATTCTCATAACTGTTCGGAGTAGAAAATACTCCTACCTTTTCAGAAAATCCCGTATCCTCAGCCGGCAATCGGTCTACCTCGCCATCCTCATAAAAGCTGTAATGAGCCAGCTCTAATCGAACATTTTCCAAATCAATTTCATCCGACACCTCATACTTTACGAATTCCTTATGAAACATAGCATAAAAGTGTATGGTATAGTTGTGCCGGATTAACACTCGCATAATTCCCAAAGCGTTTTCTACAGCATCCTCAGCCATCTTGGGGCAAATTTCCTCTACCGTCAATCCCCGATAAGGCAACCACAAAGAGGTCAAACGAATATCCACAGCCTTTTGCAGGAAAACACTGTCTAATACTACATTCACCGACTGGGAAGACATTTCATCATCCAGACGCACCAATAGCTTATTTCGCTTGGCAGATTGTTTCCAATTGATACGCTTCAATGGGTCACCGGGAACATATTCTCTATTATCATACCCCGGAAAACCACCGAAGGAATTTGCCGAAGCTTCTACGGTTTCCTCACTGTCATCCAAATGCTGTGAAGTCTGCATTATCTTCACAATATTATCATCTCTGGCAGATATCTCCGCAATATTCGGGATGACTGCCACCTTTTTCTGCAAAGCCGTATAATCCACATTCTTTACAGCAAAAGAAAACAAACCCAGATAGTCTGTCACACGCAAGGTCTCTATTCCTACCATGGACTTGCCGCAGATTTTCGCCCGAAAACTTACATCAAACTCCTGTGAGGCTCTGGATATAACAGACACCAACAGGTTCGGATCATCACTGCGTGCTCCTGCTCCGTTAGTCAGCGTAACCGCTATGGGCGGAGTAGGGAAAATAGACCGATTCTGCATACGGATGGTCATAGTACAGGTATCTCCCTTAGACAGCAGAACCTCTTCCATTTCACAGGAAACCAGCAGCAGCCGACTGGAAAGCCACGCCAAAAAGACCGACATCAGCGGTGCCAGTACCAAGGTTAACAGTATGAACCAGCCCACATCGGCATTCAGAAACAATCCGAAGATGATGGCAAATACCATTGCAAATATATAATTAATAATACCCTTTGCAATTACACGTTTCTTCATCTTTCTTCCACTTCCGGTTCCCTTTTATTCCACCGGAACCACAATACTTCCTAACAATCTCCGTATCGCCTCTTCATTGTCTGTTACCAAAGACTTCCCCTTTGGTGTGAGGATAATACGATGGGACAACACATAAGGTGCCAAATCCTTGATATCATCCGGTATTACATGGGTTCTGCCCTTTACAAAAGCATAGGCCTTTGCCATACGATACAGGGCAATACTGCCTCTGGGACTTACCCCCAGCTTAATAAAGTCTGCATTTCTGGTAGCTTCCACCAGCTCCAGAATATAATCACGCACTGCATCCGAGCAGTGTATTTTCTTCATTTCTTCCGTCAGCTCCACGATTTCCTGACAGGTAATCACCTGCTCTAACATTTTCGGAGACACATTCTGCTCATTTCGCATGAGAATGGCACGTTCCTCTGCTTTGGAGGGGTATCCGATGCTGATTTTCATAATAAATCGGTCCATCTGAGCTTCCGGCAAATGATAGGTACCATAGGTTTCCACGGAATTCTGAGTTGCCAATACCATAAAAGGCTTGGGCAATTCATAAGTAGTACCATCAATACTTACCTGACGCTCCTCCATGGTCTCCAAAAGTGCTGACTGAGACTTTGGCGAAGAACGATTGATTTCGTCCGCTAGTAGGAAATTACAAAAAGTAGCACCTTTGCGAAGCTTACTTTCATGGGTTATGGTGTCAATCATGGTAAAGCCCGTAATATCCGTAGGCATAACATCCGGTGTCATCTGAATACGCCCGAATTCCCCCTTACAGGAGCTGGCCAATGCGGAAACCAGCTGGGTCTTTCCCACGCCGGGCACATCCTCTATGAGAACATGTCCGCCTGCCAGCATGGCTGCCACCACCAATTCGATGGTATTACGCTTTCCTACGATTACCTTCTCCACATTATCTACCAAAGCCTTTATCTTTTCGTTTAATTCCACAGTTCTTTCTATCAATGCATTACCCTCCTATGCCACTCCCGGCACCTTTCCTTTTCGTCCCAATTCACTTATTGGTACCATATCGTCTCCTTGTACTCTTGACAGTTCGATCAATATTATTTTCTACCTTCGCTACAATAATATATAAATATATAGTTATGTTGAATTATACTACAGCTTCCGCCTTTTTTCAACAAATGCACTGTGTATCAGGCTCTGTCGGATGTGATAAGCTATTTCTACAGCCCACCTCTAAATCAGCTGTATTTCCACCTCTTCACAATCCACCAAATCTATCAGTCCTTCTGCATCAAAGCCACAATTTACTATTTTTACATTGCGAATCGTAGAGGGCATTCCGGCCAAACCGTGAATGACAATTCCCTGCTTACCACCGGTACACATACAATCTTCAATCCGTATATTCCGGAAGTAAGGAATATCCTCCGGATCATCACTCTGCACTACCGGGTCATGGTAATCCATGAGATTGTGCACGTAATCCATAGTAATAGAAACTGCCTTTTCTTTGATATCCACCATATTCATCCTGCGAATATGAATATCCTCTACGATGCCGCCTCTTCCCATGGCACTTTTAAAACGTATCCCAATCTTCGTATCGATACAGGTACAATCCTCCACCACTACATTCCTGACCCCTCTGGACATTTCACTGCCGATTACCACACCACTGGGACTATGTAGTACGATACAATCGTGAACATAGATATTTTCAGATGGCGTCTTCAAGCTTCTGGCCTGTCTGTCTTTTCCTGACTTGATACAAATCGCATCATCTCCCGTCATAAAGGTAGAATGGTGTATGTGTACATTCTTGCAGGAATCTACATCAATCCCATCTCCGTTTTGTGCATACGGGGGATTAATCAGTATAATCCCTTCTACGGTTACCTCCTCACAGAAATAGGGATGCAGCATCCATGCCGCTGAATTACGAAAGGTCACACCCTGTATCAGCACTCTCGTACAATGGCGAAAGCTCAAAAGCACCGGTCTGTAGAAATCATAATAATCTGCTGCCTTTTCCAGTGCTTCCTTCTCCTCCGCAAAATCACCCGGAAATACTTCTCCGCGGAAACGTTCCTGATAAATACTTTCCTCCGGACACCATACTCCGCCTTCCTTGCTGTCGATGACATAGGGGGACTTGTCCAACAGCTCCTGCCACTGTCTCTTTGTAGTCTTAAACTCCTTTACCGGACGCCAGAGATGTCCGTTTCCGTCAATCACACCATTTCCTGTAATGGAAATGTCCTGCTGTCCTGTTGCATTTATGGGCGATACCGCACGTATCCGTCGTATTCCCTCATAATCCGTTACGATTAAGGGATATTCCTCTTTCTTCTTATCAAACAAAATCACTGCATTATCCTGCAAGTGCAGCTCCACTTTGGAAAGCAGTGTTATCGGTCCGGTTAGCCAGATTCCTGCCGGAACCACTACCCTGCCGCCGCTCACTGCTGCCGCAGAAACTGCCTTGGCAAAAGCTTCCGTATTAGACACCTTGCCGCCTGCTACTGCACCATACTCCACGATAGAAAAATCCTTCTGCTCCCTCACCGGAAGCGTTACCTCCACTACCATACTCATAATATCCCCTCCCGGGTTCCCTTTTCTACTGTAAAAGAAACACTTCTGCCATCCGGCAATAACACTTCATACTCCACATCCCAATCAAACAGATTGGTTATGGTGTAGTATAACTTTCCTTTGATTACCTCGAATCTGTGGAACTCACCACCCATGGAATAGTGTCCCGTAGACCTTACCATCAGCGGCTTTTCCTGCATTCGTGCCACCTTATATACATTCGCCCCATGAGGTGCAATAGGTTTACATAATATTCTATCTGTGAATTTTACTCCTGTGTAATATTCTCCCGCGTAGTAATCACACACTACATACTGCTCTGTTTCCGAAGCATACTCTGAAAGCAGTTCCTTTATGCACAATTCAAACTGTAAGTTTTGTTCATCCTCCCAGTTTACCACACAAAGATAATGGGCATCCAACTCCCTGTTATACACATCTACCATACCGGGAAAACGCTCCGGCTCTAACAGACGAACCGGACGCACTTCTCCATGCATCACCGGCAATATCCTGCGATATTCCATGAGCCTGTCATCCGTTATCTTGTCCAAAGGCTCCGTAGCACACATAATACCGCCGCCCATAAACTGATTCAGCACGGAAGTTTTCACCTCTTCCTCATTGAGCAGTCCATAGGTCAGACGCAGATTTCGCTCCATGGTTTCCTGTTTGCGTATCATGAGAGCATCCGGATCATTGTCCCACCACTTATTCATATAATAACGCATTACACTTTGCTTAATGGTATAGGGGGCTGTCTTGCCTCCCTTGTTAATGGTAGAACTCCACATGGATAACACATCCGAACCCGTTCTCTGGGCATCCACCAGACCGATAATCGGGTCATACAAGCCACCACACATGAGGAAATAGGCTTCTTCTCCCATGCCTTCCCTTATCGCCTTTACCGCTCTGTAATAAGCCTGTGCCAGTGTAATGGTCTTGTCATAGAAATCTGCCTCCTCATAAATCACTGCGGCTCTGGTAAAGTCCAGCTTGTGATAAGTATAGCCCCAGTCAAAGGTAAGCATTCGGTACAATTCCGTAAAATACGCATAAGTGGCCGGATTGGTAATATCCAACACCTGATATACCGTATCATTCATGGGGAATAAGTACGGTTTTCCCTCTTTATCCTTCAGACACCACTCCGGATGCAGCTTCCAAATACTCGCCGTCTCATGTGCGATAAAGGGACTGGTCCAGATACCCGGTCGATACCCTGCCAGCTTGATTTCCTCTGCCACCTGCTTCATGGGAACCGGAAACTTCTTATTCGGTTGCCATTCTCCCAACGTAATCTCCCAGCCTTCATCTACCTGAAATACATCAAAAGGAAGCTTTCGCTCCTGCATAATGGAAAGATTGGTTTTTACATCCTCATAAGTAACCGTCAATCCATAATAATACCAGGTACAAAAAACTGCAGGATGTTTTCCGGCTCTGCTACCGTATTTCGCAGCCTTTTCCTCTGCGAAACGTTCTACCTCTGCCTCCACGTTTTCTGTCCATACACATCGGAGTGTCTCACTTTCTACACTTTTCCCTGCAGGCAATACTATCCGAAACAATACCTTTGCACACAGCTTCTGAAACTGATAGTCACTATCCAGTGACAGCACTGTCTCAAAAAGCTGATTTCGACCTCCGGTAAATTCTACCATCAGACTGCATTTGCTCCCCTTTAGGATAGTCAGGTGGTCACTAACCACTTTTCTTACACCTTCTTTGGCATCTGCCTTGTCACCACTCTCCGTCATGGTACCCAAAACGTCCCCCGCACGCTCATCTCCGATGCCCAGTGTAAAGGTTCCCGGCATATCATTTTTGTGACGCCCGCTTCGATAAACCTCAAAAGGCACCTCTCCCACAGCCAAATCCTCAGCCTGATTCACTTCCCATAACACTGCTTCCTCCAGATAAATATCCTTTCCGGAAATATTTTCTATGACAAGATGCTTTTCCCACTCTCCCTCTGACTTTTGCTTCACGCAAGATGTCACTCGAAGACTCTCATCTGACTGCGTAATACAATACTGCTTTTCCCCCAACCTATAGTAAAGCTTAAAACCATCCCCGTTCATAAAATACCCCTTTCTCTTAGAAAACGAGCCATCAGTATCCCTGCTGATGGCCGTCATCATTCTCTATTCTATATCCGCTATCTCGTCCAGCTTTTCCTGTATCCGCTCCCGCACCAGATTGGCAATCTGCTGTGTCTTCATTCCTGCATACTCTTCATAACAGATGGGTTTCAAATAATGCACCTGCATGGTCACCTCTCGCAAGCTGTTCACCCCCATCACCTTGTAGGAATCTACCAACACCACCGGAACAATGGGCGTTTTCGATTTCATGGATGCCTTAAAGCAGCCTGCCTTGAAATCAATCAAGGTGTTCTTCTTATCATCATCATACTCTCCCTCGGGAAAGATGATGTAACGCCTTCCCTGTGATACCTCTTCCGCAATCTGACTGATAATAGAAAATGCCTGCTTCACATCCTGCTTATCCAGACGTTTCCCCTTCATCATATCGATGATTTCTCTGACGAAAATCGTGTGAGACTTGGCCTCGTCCATTACTACGGTACATGGCTTTTCATGAACACTGACGATCCCATACGCATCGTATTTCCCTTGATGGTTAGGATACATAATGTAACCGCCCTCTGCGGGTAAATTCTCCGTACCGAACACCTCCGTACGGATACGTCCGTTTTTTTCCATAATGTCTACCACATACTGCAAATATGCATAACACTCTTCCTCTGAGCAGTTCTCATTCTCAGCTTTGCGACGCATCTCCCCTATGATACCCGGCAGGATAAAAATATTACGCAATATTAAATAATAGAATCTTAACATATTCATTCTCTTTCTCTTTTTGTACTCTATTGAATTATATATCTTTAGAAAGAAAAATACAACCTTTTTACATATTTTCCCTACAAATACTTCTCCAAAAAATTCTGGCGGAAATCAATTTAGACTTCCGCCAGACCAATAGTTTTTATTAATAATCGCTACCTTCTACCACGGTAACATTTACTAATGGATTCTCCGAAATCGGATTGTTCCGGACATCCACATATACCAATTCACTACAATTCAATAATGGAGTCAAATCTGTTACATAACAGTCCTTTAAATACAAATACTTCAGATGAGGCAAATGCTGCACGAAGCTGATATCACTCACCTGATTCCTGCTCAGGTACAGTACCTCCAACTGTGTACAGTTCTTAATATCCGCTTCTTTTACCTCTGTCAAGTCACAGTCGTGTAGGGATAACACCTTCAAAGTTTTCAGATTGCTCAAGCCTGACCAATCCGCGATAGGTGCGTAATCACAATAAAGCTCCTCCAAGGCAGGAGCCTTGCAATAAGCATTGAAAACAACCTGTGTCGCTTCCGGGTCCTTATCTGCCATATACCAGGAAGTGCCGCTCCAAGGCTTTAAAAAACGAACTCCTGTCAAATCTAATACCTTCAAATTTTCGCTGGGTGTCACCTGTGTCGGAGGCTCTCCAAAAGCGGTGCTGGTAATACGCAGCTCCTCCACTCCTTCCAGTGCAAACAAGCAATCTACCGCATACCGAAATTCCATATCATCCACAATAAGTGTCCGTAACTGTGTCAGCTCCTTCAAGCCCTCCAGCCCGTCCTTGTACTGGGAATTGCACTGTGCAAGGGTCAGCTTCTTCAAATTCTTCATCTGATAAATAGGCAGCATAATATCATCATAAAAAGTCAGTCGTATCTCCAACTCTTCTAACTGGTCTAACTCATACAAAAAGTCCAAATCATAGACCGTATGCAATGCCAGAGACTTCAAATTTTTCAATTTCCCCAAGCCTGCATATTCCGGCTGACCACCATGAAGATAATTAATATTAAACTCTAAGAACTCCAAGCTGTCCAGCTCTGAAAAGGCATCAAACCCTCTCAATTCTCCATTTTCTGATAACCGCAGCGTCTTCAGCTTGGTCAGATTTTTCGCAAAATCCAGGTTGAGAATATCCGTATCCTTAATGGTTAGATTCTCCAGATTGGTCAATGAGCCAATCACACTCAAATCCTTTACCCCATCCGAGGAACCATCGATATAAAGGGTTTTCAAATTCGTCAAAGACTTTATAGGAGTAAAGTTCATCCCATCCTTCAAATAATCACAATACAGATTCTCCAACTGAGTACATTTCGCCACCTGTTCCAGCTGGGTAATCTGATTCCCCTCCAAATATAAGGTCTTCAAAGAGGTAAAGGCTTCTAACCCTGTCAAATCGTTTCGGCTCGCCTTTAAAACCTCTATCTTATTCACCGGCAGATTCATTTTCACCACTTCGCTGATATCCGTGCCCCCTACATCCAGCATCAGCAGATTGGGAAAGTTTGCCAAACTCACATAACGATAACTATCCAGCTTCAGTACATTTACTCCTCTGAAATGTGCCAAATCACCATACACAGCATCGTTCTTTTCATTATAATAGCCCACATCTATGGTCTGTATGGTCTCCTCGAAAGTATCATTATAAAAAATACGGTTTCCGACTATCATATCCTCAATCTTCTGACAATAATCCGGCTCATACTCCCGATAATCCGCCATACTATACGAAATCACGCAGGTTTCCTGAATCCAAGACATTTCAAATTCCAGATAACGGATGCTGTTCAGTTCCTCCTCCGTCACCTGTTCTGCCGGCTTCCCGAATATCTTCTCCACTGCCTGCTGTATGGTATAAGACCGAAAACCATCCGGTAACTCAGGTACCTTCACCGGTGCGTTCACATCCTCTTTTCCGGTCTGCTCCACCGGTGGACTCACAATATCCCCCTCCGGCTTAACCATATCCATCACCACCAGCGTAGGAACTACTGACATACAGAGAATCAGGAATAATATCCCCACCACGACACCTACCACTACCGGTATGGTGGGATGACTCTTTCCATTACCGGACATATTAACTGTTTCATTTATGTATCCACTCTGTGCAGTCTTCTGCTCCTCACGACCACAAAAGCTGCATTTATAACCATTTGCGGTTTGATTCATGGGCGAACCGCAAACACTACATAACTTCTCCATTTGTACCTCTCCTGAATTCCTTATAATATCATAAACTTACTACATTTCTGCACCTTTTACAATCCTATGTTTTCTGTTCCTCTGAAAAAAGTAGCTTTTTTGACACTCTGCACAAAAAGACCTTCCCTTAGATTTCTCTAAAGGAAAGTCCTTCGTATTACTTCTGTTTACTTCTTTTACTCTCATATATCCTATATGAATGCAATCCGCAAAACTCCATAGGGCACAATGAACTTACAGTTATCCATGTAGCAGTACCCTTGCAGCCTCCTATTTTCCATAAATCTGCAATAACAGATAAATCGTATCTTCTATATCTGTCAGCTCAATGGAGTATTTTCTTCCACATTCCACACACTCATAAAAATCTGCAATAGCCGTCTGATGTCCCATACCCCAATGACTCTTGCCCAATCGTTTTTGCTCTGCAAAACTATGCACAGTAGATTCTCCTCCGCTAAACACAGTAACTATTTCTTCCTCGATTCGAACTCTTGCCTTTTCGCATTCCAGTTCAATCAGTGGCGGAGCATCCGTTACATACCCGTTCGAAACATAGAAGCAACCTCTCGCACCCGGGTACATAATATGTGCTGTTACAGTATCCTCTATTTCTATTTCTTCCGGTAAGTGCAACTTGCCCAAGGTAGCCTTTACTGACACCGGCTTCTCTCCCACAAAGTACTGCATCAAGTCCAATGTATGAATAGCCTGATTTATCAGGGCACCGCCACCTTCCGTAGCCCACTTGCCTCGCCATTCACCGGAAGCATAATATCCCACTCCACGGTTCCAAGTCACCATACCTCTGATTCCAAGGATTCTTCCGTAGACCTTCTCTTCCAGTAGTTTTTTTACATACTGCACACTGTCATTATATCTGTTTTGAAAGCAAATTCCCAAACGAGCTTTTTCCCGGCACTCTTTCACCGTCTGCTTCAGCAATTCCCACTGGGCACTGTCTATTACCGGCGGTTTTTCCATAAACACATGTATCCCTCTTTTCAGTGCCAGAATTGCCATAGGTACATGCAAGTAATGGGGTGTACAAATATGCAATATATCAACCTTCTCTGCATCCAGCATTGCTTCCAGAGTGGTATATGCCACGGCACCGTATTCCTCAGCCATTTTTTCTGCTTTTTCAACACATATGTCTGCCACTGCCACCAATTCTGTTTTTTCCATACCGGCAATCGCTTTGGCATGCACCTGTGCTACATTTCCGCAACCTACAATCGCACTACGCATGATTCACTCCTCTCAGGTACCATAACTTCCCTTTGTATCAAACACTACTTCAGAAACATTTGACTTCTGCTTAGAGTTTGCTCTACGCTCATTCAATTTTTCCAAAAATAAATCTTCATCTATCGGAAGTTCTACCATTTCGTTAGTCCATGCAGATAAATGCATTGCATTGGACAAGGTAAGTCCGCGAATACCCTCTACACCGTTTGCTACCAACGGTTCACCGCGCAAAATTGCACCGGTAAAGGCCTTCAAAACACCTACATGCTGCTCATTTTCTCCATCTGTTTCTACGGTAATCCATTTACCTGCCGGGATTGCAAAGCCTTCCTTAGAAGTAAAGCAGAATTCTCTTTCGCTTACCTCTGCTTCATATACAGATAATTTTCCATGTTCACAAATAATCTTTCCCTTTTCCAGAAGCACTTCAAAACGGTTCGTTCCCGGTGCATCTCCGGTAGAAGTTACAAATACTCCTGTTGCACCATTTTCATACTCAAGATATGCTGTAACATCATCTTCTACTTCGATATTATGCCACTTTCCTTCATGACAGAATGCACGTACTTTTACAGGCAGACCACAAATCCACTGAAGTAAATCCAGATTGTGTGGGCACTGATTCAAAAGCACTCCGCCGCCTTCTCCATTCCAGGTTGCTCTCCAATCTCCCGAATCATAATATGCCTGAGAACGATACCAATCCGTTACAATCCAGTTCACACGCTTAATCTGTCCATAAACACCGCTGGCAATTAATTCATGCATCTTACGATACACATGATTGGTTCTCTGATTAAACATCATACCAAATACTACATCATGCTTTGCAGCCATTTCATTCATTTCTCTGACCTGCTTGGTATATACACCTGCAGGTTTCTCACACATGACATGCAAGTTTCTCTCCAAAGCCTTCATTACTAAATCCGGATGAATATAGTGAGGTGTTGCCACCAACACTGCGTCTACCAGCCCACTATCTAAAAGAGCTTCTGCATGGTCAAAAACCGCTACCGTTTCCGGCAATTCCTTCTTTGCCCACTCACGACGAACCTCTCTGGTATCTGCCACTGCAGTCAGTACCATATCGGGCACATTCCCCTCTACAATACTCTTTGCATGACCACTACCCATATTACCAATGCCTATGATGCCCATACGTACCTGTTTCATAATATGTACCCCCATTTTCTTTTGCTTTTAGTTCTGGTTTTATTGTTGAATTTATTCTATCACTTTCTTTTTACAATTCATATTGTTAAAACAGAGCAAAACATTGCAAATATCACTCTATTGTTATATAATTTATTTGTAACTCCATAAACCGCTTTTCCAGAAAGGATTTTCTATGCCAATTATAGCTAAAAACTCCTCCCACCGACTGATAAATTATGAAACCTCCCACAAAAGTTCTACAGATTTCGGTATCCACTACCATGATCACTATGAATTGTATTACTTTATTGAAGGAGATGCCGATTATATTGTTGAGGGCAAGGAATATCATTTAACTCCGCATAGTCTGCTTTTGCTGTCTCCATACTCCTTTCATGGTGTGCGCGTCAATTCCGATGCCCCTTATACACGGTTTTATATTTATTTTTCACCGGAAATTTTCCCACCGGAACAGCGTGAGCTGTTGCTTTCCGCATTTCCTGAGAATCGAAAAAACTCCCCGCAGGAAGTTTTTTATGAGCATACCGAGGATTATCAGCTTCTCAATTATTTAACACATTTGTATCAATCCCAACAACAATCCGAAGAACTTCGCACACAGTACTTTGATATATATACCAGTGCTTTACTGGCACAGATTAATTTGATGAGTCAGGCTCTGCATCCTTCACCGGTAACGAATAAAGCCCCCAAAAACATTCATGAAGTAATGAAGTATTTAAACGAGCATCTTTCAGAAAACATCACCTTAGATGACCTGGCACAACGCTTTTATATCAGCAAAAATCACCTCAACCGTGCCTTTAAAAAAGCCACCGGAACCACGGTAATCGATTACCTGATTTATAAAAGAATCATTCGTGCCCGTCACCTGATGCGCAATGGCCTTAGTGCTACAGATGCAAGTATACAAGCCGGTTTCAACGACTATTCCGTTTTCTATCGGGCTTACAAAAAAACCTTTGGTTGCAATCCTTCTAAAGATATCCATTAGGCGGAGAACTGCAATAGCACCTATTGAAACGGTAAAGGAATGTAGGGCGGCAGCTTCATACCTTTGTAAAAATAATTCATTTTCAACAACTTCCTTTCGATTTATTCAAGAGATAAAATACCTCTCTATCAATAAGCCGAAAAAGTGGCTGTCTGTCCAAAATAATTTTCCAAAGTATGCTAAAAGAGACATAGGAAAGTCTCTTTTCCTACGCCCCTTATTCATCTGTAACATTTCAAGAGCAAGTTTCGCCGTGCAGCCCAAATTTGCAAAAAAATGCAAATTTAACCTCCGGCAACTTGTTGGGGATTATGTTTCCCCAAACCTTCGTTGGCAACACTCTTACTCTTCCACTTTTAAAAGAATCACACTCATTTTTGCTATTATATTTTCGCCACTTCTGTTTTCACAATATTATCATAGTAAAAATGAGCCATCTGTAATGCCCTATTCTCTATGCAATCTTGTGTCCATGTAGAATTATTATCAATAAATTCTTTTACCCACTTATACTTAGATTTTTTATAAACAGTAACCTTATCAAGATAAGACATCGTCTCCGCATCTTGATTGAATTTTACTTCAAGCAAAATCAGATTTCCAATATTTAAACTCTCTTCCCCTTCTGCTTCAGCAATAATATGCTCTATACTTCCATCTTCACTAAATAATTCTTCTTGTTCATAATAGCAATTTAACTTGTTCAACACGTACTTTGTTTTAACATTACTTGGTGCATCCTTTTTGGAATATCTCAATTGCACAAAGTTCTTTGTAAATTCTTCTTTCTGTGGCAATAATTTTTCTAATGGTTCAACCAATTTCTTGTTCACCGACTCCTTTACTGCTGCTTTATCTTCGCATTGTATTGACTCAATAGCAAAAGAAGAATATATTTTTTCAATACTGTTTGGATTACCTTTCATTATGGCATTATATACAAAATGAAAAGTTTCTAGCATCGACAAAATTTTCTTCATATTTTTTAAATCTATAAGTCCTCTGTCTTTCAAATTTAAAATAGCCAATTCTGCAATACGAACTTGTACAATACCAAAATAATTATTTAACACATTTAACATTTGAACAACCGAAAAATATTCCTTACGATTCTCATAATCTTCACGTTTCGGATTCAAAATCATCATATAATATTTTGCGTATTTCTCCATTTCCAACAAGAAATCCCTATATGTCTTTTTATTTTTTGGTGTCACACACTTATTAAAATCGTCATATAATTTATTTTTCGAAGATTTTTTATATTTTGCTGACCAAAAATGTCTATAAAAAGTAGCTAAACCAACCGTGTCAGCACCTCCATTTAAAATACCTTTTATCTTCTGCCACTCTTCTTCTGCAAAGTCTGCCGGCTCAGTATCATTCAATACTTCGAATATTTTATTCTTAATTAAATCCACTTCCGCAAGCCGTTTTCCTTTTGCATTTAAAATTTCAAAAATCATATTTGCTTGTTCTTTATCTGTTGTCGAAATAGAAACAAACGTTGTTTGCAGAACTTGATCTCGTATCGCTTTTAAGATGTCCACATAATCCAATGTCTTAACTTCATCTGTACCACATCTCTTAGTTAATAACCTTCTAACTTTCTTTTCCTCTAATTGTTCATAAAAATACGTATACGTTTCTTCAATACAATATTCTTCTTCACTCAATGGTTCTTGTACATGCTCTTTTTCCCTTTGTTGAATATAGTATGCAAAGAACGGATAGTGGGTCTTACTTTTCAAAATTCGAACTGATTCTCCGTTATCATCTTCTGTCATAATGTATCTAAAAATCTGCTTACTTAATTTATCCTCTCCAACTTCTAAAAATCTGTCAGAAAGAGCTGAAAAAAGTATGGTAATCGTTGTTAAACGTTGCTGTCCATCAACAACTTGTATTTCCTTGTCTGTTCCTTCCGCATAATCTCCTATAAACAACATTGTCCCCAAAAAATATTGATTATTGGTAAGTTTTCCATTCTCAACATACAAACATCCTATCATGTCCTCCAGAAATTCTTTATAGTTTTTCCTCTCCCAAGAATATTCTCGTTGAAACCTCGGAATCAAAAACTGTCTTCCCGAAACAAGTACTTCTCTAATTGTTTTATCATATGGTTTAATATTCATTAATTTCTTTTCTCCTTTTTTTAGAGAATAACAATACCCCATACATTGCTCCTTGCCAAATGCTTATTATGTATATTATTCTCATTCGTTTATTTTTTACACAAAAAGCTGTTCCATAACCCCATTTTCCATATCATCAATACTGTAAATCGTATCCATAACCTCGAATGTCTCTCTTAAGTTACCTCTCGCACTCTTCCAACCACTTCCATCAGTAAACCAAACAAATGTAAAACCTTCTATTGTATCCGCCTCCTGCGAAAGCATCTTGTAACTTCTTGCTGTTTCATTGAGTTTTGAACCACCGCCACCATAGAAGTTTGTTTCAATACCATAAATCATCTTATCTGTCTTAATTACGAAATCAAATCTCTTAGCCGCCTTGCCCTGATTAGAAAGTGCCGATAAATCAATGTTCCACCTTTCTTCAATGTCCTTAAGATACATTTCCTTAAAGTAAGTTACATCCTTCACAAATCCAGCTGCTACGATATACTTCTCAACCAAATCTTCCATCTGGTGACCACCACGATTTTTACGACCATTAGAATCCAATCCGGTTTCGATGCCTAAGGCATAATCTACAAGATTATTTACCAAGTGATTTGCAATCATATCAAATAATCCGGTCTTACGCATGAACACCATGTACTGCTCTACACTATAATTCATCTTCTTGAAATTATACAAGAACGCACCATCTTCATCCTGTGCATAGATTTCATAACCTCTTACCGCAAGAAGTAATGGAACACATTGCAATGTCTCCGGATACTTTGTCACTATTCTCTCGAAATCTTCCTCTATGCTTTTTGAGCCTATCAAGGAGTTCAGAATATTCAATTCCACCTTGATTTCTTCTACATTTCTTACGACTTTTTCAAAGTCAATATAGTAATCATAACTTGATATACTAGGTCTGAACTTACTCAGCCATTCATCAAAATCTCTATTTCTCATTTGCTACCTTCTCCAATCTTTTCTTGGAAATTTCCAAGTATTCTTCGCTTACATCTATCCCAATAAACTTCCGCCCAAATTGCACAGCCTCTACTCCGGTCGTTCCTGAACCGCAGAAAGGATCCAATATAACATGTCCTTCTTCCGTAGATGCCAATACAATCTTCTCAAGCAGATATTCCGGTTTTTGTGTAGGATGCTTTCCTTCTGTTTTCTCTGAAGGTTTTGTCAAAGCCCCTGTCCACACATCCTTCATCTGCTTGCCATTATTCATTTCTTTCATTTTCTGATAATTAAAAAAATGCCGAGACTTCTTTTCATTCTTCTTAGCCCATAAAATGGTTTCCGTAGAATGTGTGAAGCATCGACATGCTAAGTTTGGTGGTGGATTTGTTTTCTGCCATGTTATGTTGTTGATTATCTTGAAGCCTTCCTGCTCCAATGCCATACCAATCGAATATATATTGTGTAATGTTCCCGATATCCAAATCGTGCCATTCGGCTTTAGTACTTTCTTACATAACTTAATCCACTTTCTATTAAACTTGTGTTTCTCTTCGACGCTGGTTCCACTTTCCGAAAGCTTATCCCATGAGCCTTTATTTACTGAAACCATTTTTCCCCCCTGACAGGTAATACCGTCATTACTTAAAAAGTATGGTGGATCCGCAAATATCATATCCACAGATTCCGGTTTCATTTTTGTTAGAATTTTAAAGGAATCACCTAATATCAGTTGTGATTCTTCTGCCTCGAAGTATAATGGCACTTTCTTTGTAAATAAGTTCTCCATTATCTCGACTCCTTTTACCACAGACCTCTGTGTGGTCTGATGGTCATGAATAATTACAAATAATTACTTCTTCACCAACTCGGTTGGATGCATCCGAATTAATCATACGCTTAACACTTATAACATCTATTCTGTATCCCTTGTTACCATACAGCTCATTAATCAGCTCAGTATTATGGTTTGTGAGCATACAGTAGCAACCTCTGGCTGTTAATTCATCAAATAGATTTGCAAGTCGTTTATGACTTTCTATGTCAAATCCCTCTTTCGTATATGATTCAAAAGAAGTTGGATTCAACGGTGCATACGGGCTATCTATAAACACAAAATCGCCCTTCTTAGCATCCTTACAAGCAGCTTCAAAATCTCCGTCAATAATTTTTACTCCCTGAAGATATTTGGAAATCTCCAGTATGGCATTTTCATCAATGGAAGTTCTACGACTATTGTTGTATGGAACATTAAAAAGTCCCTTGCCATTTACACGATACAAACCATTAAAACAATGCTTATTGATAAACACAAACAATGCAGCCAACTCCACATCATACTCTGCCTTCATCAGCTTATCATTGTATTGCTCCCTGAGAGAATAATAATATTCCTTACCATCTTCCCACATTTCCTCATCAAGCTTCTTTACAGCCTTCAGAAACGCTTCAGGAGCATTACATATCTGCTTGTAAGTATTTATCAACGCCTTGTTGATATCGTTTATCAGAGCATTTGCAGGTAACAGTTCGAATATTACCGCACCGCCACCCACAAACGGTTCAAAATAATTATTATATTTTTCAGGCATTCTCTCCTTTATCTGTGGAAGTAACTGGCGCTTTCCACCAGCCCATTTCACAAATGGAGCAATCTTTGAATTGTACATTTCTTTCATCCCCAAAAATATGTTTACACATTCATTATACTTGCTAAAAGTACAAAATACAAGTCTCTCTTTTTATTATCTATGTATTTATACAATATTTCATTTACAGCATTACTAATAGAAAAGCATCCCGATTTTACAGGCTTATCTTACTTTTGAAAGACAAAAATATATTCATGTGCCAATAAGAGAAATTGGTTACTTCGTTTCTCCCAGTAATCAGAAGAACGACAGTTATGTTGCTCTTTGATAATTATTTCTTTATTTGAAAATCCTGCGTTCAAAAAAGTCTCCATAGTATAAAACCCTAATGGAACAACCTTTCCCTGTTTTCTCATATCACCTATCATAATTGCACACATCTTCTGCTTCTTTAATACACGATATGCCTCATCTGCAACTTTCTTCATTTTTTGCAAAAAAACATCTACACCCAGCAATGAAATATCCCCTTGTATATCCTCGCTATACTTAATAATATTAGCATATGGCGGGTGCGTACAAATAAAATCGATACCTCCATCTTTAATAAAATCTAAATTAGTAGCATCCCCTTCTTTTACAAAAATTCTTGAATTTGTTTCACATTGGAATTGTAAATTTGTTTCAGAAATTGAAACGGATTGCGGATTGATATCAACACCTACCGCATTACGATTGAGTAGCTTTGCCTCGACTAAGGTTGTTCCGCTACCCATAAATTGATCTAAAACCCATTCACCGGGATTAGAATAGCGAAGTATCAAATTTCTTGGCACATAAGGAGACCAATTCCCTCGATACTTTCCTGAATGCGTTGCCCAACTGCCTCTGTCCGGAAACGACCAGACGGTTGTTGGTTCAAGCTTGAAATTATTTGGTTGTAAACTTATAAGACATTCCTCCTTCTTTTATTTCCATTGACCAAGATACTCTGTAACTCCCATCATGCCTCTCATCAAAAATGCAGTCATAATATCTTTCTCAAACTTAATCTTATTTTCAGCAGAAAGATTATTATAATCACGTTGCATCTCTTGAAATTTTTGTGCAAATCCAATTACAAACTTACCATATTCAATGTTTTCTTCTTGAATTGATTTCATTATAGTCGCTCCCTTCATTGATGATACCAATAAGTCTACATCATTTCTGTCAAAAAATCTACCTCTATTTTATTTCACTATAAGTGAATTTATATAATTGTCTTCACATGCGATAATGTTCACAAATAGTGAAAGAGGTGTTTTCATGAGTTTCAACAATGATACCGACCTATATCAAGCTATCGGTGCAAATATAAAACAATACAGAGAACAAGCAAATTTAACACAAGTACAACTTGCAGAAAAAGCCCAAATCAGTATCAGTTATTTATCTAAAATTGAAGCTTCCGGCTGCAATAAAAGCTTATCCATATCTGTTTTAAATCAGATTGCTAATGTACTTGATGTTGAAATAGGTGAATTTTTTAAGGAGGTATAATCAATGTTTTATGTTATTGACTACACTTTACCTGTTGGTAACAGACGCACTATGCGTCAAGCTCTTATCCAAACTTTTCTCTACGAAGAACCTGGAACTGGAGCTGGAAAATATGCATCTCACTACCAATATAATGTTGAGTATTGGGGCAATTATGGCATCTTCCTTAGACGTCCGACTCAACTAAACAAAGGCTTTGATTTCACTGTAAATATTGATGGTCTCTTTTTCAAAAAGAACCGCCGATATTCTAATCCAAGCCATCAAGACATCATAGATGCATTAACAGATTGCAAAATAAACTTTCCTCGCATTTATCCTTCCATTGCACGTAAATTACAACAAATATATCATTGTGAACCAATTTCTCCCAATCCATCCGGTGCAACATTTTGCGATTATGCAGGTTACGAACATCCTATTGAAATTATTTTATTAGCTGTAAAATGGCTATTTATGGAGCAAGATTGTGCATATTGGAATTATTCTGGACGAGCTATGTTTTATAATGCACTAGAAGACAATAATTTAGTTTAACAAAACCTATAATCTATGATATCTTTTTGCAACAAAAGGAATGGCACACGCCATCCCTTTTGTATTCTCAATCAATATCATTTTTCTTCGCACAAACAATACTCATCTGTAACACTACACACTTTGCATTGATTTTGTATGATTTGGCGTATTGGCATAAATTTCCGATTATACCAAAGTCCTCTACCATTGAGTTTACTGACTTTTTCGCAAGTCTTATTTATCCAAACTCTTCATCGTCGGGAAGAACAACACATCCCTAATCGCCGGTGAATCGGTCAATAACATACACAATCTATCCAAACCATAACCGATACCGCCTGTAGGAGGCATACCGATTTCCAGAGCATTCATGAAGTCCTCGTCAGTGGTGTTGGCTTCGTCATCACCCGCTGCCAAAGCTGCTTCCTGTGCCTTGAAACGCTCTCTCTGATCGATAGGGTCGTTTAATTCTGAGTATGCATTACACATTTCCCAACCGTTGATGAACAGCTCGAAACGCTCTACATAGTCCGGCTTGTCCGGCTTTCTCTTGGTCAAAGGAGAAATCTCTACCGGATGGTCCATGATAAAGGTAGGCTGAATCAAATGCTCCTCTACGAACTCTTCGAAGAACAGGTTCAGGATATCGCCCTTTTCATGGCGTGCTTCGTATTCTACATGCTTCTCGTCTGCAATCTTCTTTGCTGCTGCAGTGTCCGGGATTTCATCAAAATCCACACCTGCATACTTCTTCACTGCCTCAATCATGGTCAGTCTTTCGAAAGGCTTGCCGAAATCGATGGTATGAGGACCATAAGTAATCACGGTAGTACCGCAAACCTCCTGTGCCACATACTTAAACATGCTCTCGGTCAGTTCCATCATGCCATAATAATCAGTATATGCCTGATACAGCTCCATCAAGGTAAATTCAGGATTGTGTCTGGTATCTACACCTTCATTACGGAATACACGACCGATTTCGTATACTCTTTCCATACCACCTACGATTAATCTCTTTAAGTAAAGCTCTAAGGAAATACGAAGCTTTACATCCTCATCCAAAGCATTGAAATGGGTCTCAAAAGGTCTTGCTGCTGCACCACCTGCGTTAGCAACCAACATAGGAGTTTCCACTTCCATGAAGTTACGACCATCTAAGAAGTTACGGATGCTCTTCATCATCTTAGAACGCTTTACGAAGGTATCCTTTACCTCTTCATTCATAATCAAGTCAACATATCTCTGACGATAACGGGTATCGGTATCTGTCAATCCATGGAACTTCTCCGGAAGCACCTGCAAGCTCTTGCTCAACAGTGTCATTTCCACTGCATGTACGGAAATCTCACCGGTTTTGGTTCTGAATACATAACCCTTAATACCATAAATATCACCGATATCAGACTTCTTAAAGTCTGCATAAGCATCTTCGCCGATAGCGTCTCTGGCAACATACACCTGAACTCTGCCCTTTAAATCCTGAATATTGCAGAAAGAAGCCTTACCCATAACACGCTTAAACATCATACGACCTGCGATGGATACCTCAATAGGGCTTGCATCCATGATGGCTCTTCTTTCATTATAATCATTATTCAATACTTCTCTTGCAGCTGCTTCGTCCAGACCTTCTACACTCGGTGCCACTCTTCCTGCCAACAACTTTTCTTCATGAACAATATACTGCTCTCTTGCTTCTACAGTATGATGAGTTACATCATATTTGGTAATCTGGAAAGGATCCTTACCGGCTGCCTGCAAATTCGCCAGCTTCTCTCTTCTTACCTTCAAAAGTTGATTGATATCCTGTTCCTGAACGTTTGTGTTCTGTGCTTCTGCCATGTCTATCACTCCTCTTAATTCGTACTCAATGGAATTTGACCTTGGGGCAAATTCCCCACATGAAACATAGAAGTTCTTAGCAGCGGCACGCTGCTCTAGAACTTCTTTTCATGTTATGCTCTTTGAATCTCCAATACCTTGTAAGCAATCACACCTGCCTGAGTTTCTACCTCTACAGTATCGCCTACCTTATGTCCCATCAAAGCCTTACCAACCGGACTTTCGTTGGAAATCTTGCCCTTTAAGCTGTTTGCTTCGGTAGAACCTACAATCTTATATTCTAACTCTTCATTGAATTCTACATCTAAAATCTTAATCATGCAACCGATGTTAATCTTGTCCAAATCTACTTCGTCCTCATCAACAACCTCTGCATTCTTCAAAATCTTCTCTAACTCTTCGATTCTGGCTTCGATATCTCTCTGCTCATCCTTTGCTGCGTCATACTCCGCATTTTCAGAAAGGTCGCCCTGTTCTCTGGCTTCCTTAATCTTCTGAGCCACTTCCTGACGCATTACCACCTTCAAATGCTCCAGTTCGCTTTCGTATTTCTTCAATCCTTCGTAGGTTAAAATATTTTTCTTTTCTCTTGCTGCCATTCCTTTTACCCTTCCTTTACATTTCTATATTCTCTCGCCACACTATTATCTGCCTATTTTAACTCTCGTATTATATGCGAATTTGCTGATAGTGTCAAGGGTTTGTAACATTTCTCTTCTCCAAATTGTTTTTAAGGAGAGATAAACCAGCCCTGTAGGACGGTCTTCTATGAGATGTCGCTTACTTTCCATGGCATCCATATCCACCCAGATGCTCCCTTTTGCCAGTCCCAGCACGGATACATTCCTGCTGCCGCTGAAGTCCATTACCAGCACCGGCTCCTTGCTACGCAGACGCTCTCTCTGAAAACCTCCCGGCTCCACCAGCTTCAAATCGGCTACCATACCATATTCCTCACACAGCTCCTCTTGCAGCTCCTCCAACCCTCTGGTCATAAACTCCACATAAAGCTCCATGTTATGCAAATGCTCTGCCAGAAAAGGCAACCACTCCCGTATTCCCACACCACAGCCCAAAACCACTGCTTTTTTCGGCCATTCCTTTTTCGGAATAGTCTGCAATAAATATTTCAGGTTTTCATAATTGGAATAGTCCGAATATACAGGTAATTGCCAAAGCTGCTGCCAGTATTGCTTCGCACCTGACGCCTCCAGCCATTTTTCAAAGCCTGCTTCATATACCAGATAAGTTCGAAGTTCCTCTTCCTCCTTGCGATATCTGGCTTCCAAACGCCCCAGTGCCTTATCCATTTCTCCGTGCAGGTCTTTTAGACCGGCTTTCGCCGGCTCTCCTACTACCTGCAAATAATATACGATAAAGCCGTCTCTCTTGGCACGCAATATCTGCACACTATATGTGGGGATATCGTTTCTCCCCTTCACCCAGCGAAAATACAAAATTCTGTCCATGGGATAATATATGCACCAACACGTTCAGCCATGCGTCCCAAAACGAAACAGACAGTCCGGGAGCTTGCTCACAAGGCTGGCTGATTCGGCTTTGGGACATAGGGCGTTCGCCTATCCAAAAATCTGCTCTACTCCTGCCAGCAGCTCGTCCATACTCTCCATGCTGTTTATCATCTGGCGAAACCTTGCAGAGTTAGGATACCCTGTGGTATACCAGGACAAATGCTTGCGCATTTCCCGCACTCCGGTGTATTCTCCTTTGTATTCCAACTGGAGCTTGGCATGTCGCATAATCGTTTCCTTGATTTCCTCCTTGGTGGGACGTGGCGGAACCACTCCTGTTTCCAGATAAGAGGTAACCTCCTTAAAAATCCACGGGTTCCCCTCTGCCGCCCTGCCGATCATGACACCGTCACAACCGGTATGCTTGAGCATTGCTTCCGCACTATAAGCATCCACCACATCACCATTGCCGATAACCGGTATTTTCACTGCATCCTTCACTGCCGCAATAATATCCCAATCTGCTTTGCCACTGTAGTATTGCTCTCTGGTGCGACCGTGGACTGCCACTGCCGCCACACCACAACTTTCTGCGATACGGGCAATCTCCACGGCATTCACCAGCTGGTCATTGAAACCCTTGCGGATTTTTACCGTTACCGGCTTATCGATTGCCTTTACCAGCTTCGTCAGGATTTCTTCCACCAGCTTGGGATTCTTCATCAGTGCAGAGCCTTCCCCATTGTTTACCACCTTGGGTACCGGGCAGCCCATATTTACATCCAGTATGGCAAAGGGGCGTTCCTCGATTTTCTTAGCCATTTCAGCCATAATATCTGCATCAGAACCGAAAAGCTGTAAAGATACAGGTGTTTCCTGCGGATGTATCTCCATCAGTTCCTCCGTATTCTTGTTATGATAGTAAATAGCCTTGGCACTGACCATTTCCATACAAATCAAACCAGCTCCCTGCTCCTTGCACAGCAAACGAAAAGGCAGGTCTGTTACACCTGCCATGGGAGCCAATATAACATTATTCTCAAGGGTTACATTCCCTATCGTTAATTTGCTCATTGTAGTCCTCTCTATTCGTTATGTGGTTGTGAAACAGTTACCGTTTATTCTTCTCATACACAATGCGCAGACCCTCCAGAGTCAGTGCATTGTCATATATATCAATGGAATCGGTTTCGTCCGCAATGGTGCGTCCCAGACCTCCCGTTGCTACCACTTTCATATCCGGGATACCGGTTTCTTCCTTTACCTTCTTGATGATGTATTCGGTCTGACCGATTTGACCATACATGAGACCTGCCTGCATACTGGTGATGGTTTCCTGAGCCAGTATGGATTTAGGCTTCTTGATTTCAATGTTCGGAAGCTTCGCCGTTTCTTTCCAAAGTGCTTCTGAACTGATACGGATACCCGGAGCGGTGATTCCTGCTGCGAATTCTCCACCGGCTGTAACATAATCATAAGTGGTAGCCGTTCCGAAATCCAACACCAGCACCGGACCGCCATACTTTTCATAGGCTGCCACTGCGTCCACAATACGGTCTGCACCGATAGCGCGTGGATTTTCTGTCACCACCTTGATACCGGTCTTTACACCGGGGCCCACTATCAGTGGGGTAGTGCCGGTATAACGCACGATTCCACCTACCAAAGAATGCATCACATCCGGTACCACACTGGCGATGATACTACCTTCCACATCACTCAGCTTCAGTCCTTTCATCATAAATAACTGATGAAAAACAGCACCATACTCATCGGAGGTACGAGGGGTCTTGGTATTGATGCGAAAGGTTGCCTTCAGCTCCTTTTCCTCATATACACCACAGGTAATATTGGTATTCCCCACATCCACTACTAATATCATTCCTAATCCTCCAACATATCGGAAATATCTTCCTTCAAAATAAACACTCGATAAAACAGGCTCAAGGACTCTAAAAGCTCCTGACGTTTTCTGCGTATCTCAGAAATCAATAAACCACTGGAGATTTCATCATAATAGATATCATCCTCCTCCGCCTGCGTTTCCAGAGATACGGAACCATCCTGTTCAAATACAATGGTAAAAATTCCCCCTACCTCTTCTGTAAAGAGCACGCAGATAATGTGCAGCTCATCCTTAATTGCAGCAGGGATACCATTAAACTGTTCATTAAAATAATATTTTTGCTCGTAGGCATTTGCCCCACAAAGCACGATTCTTTCTTCCAAGCTATAACCTAACCTTTCCCATGAGCCCACTCTTGTATTCCAGCCGGGTCTTCCAATCTATCCGGTTTTCTTCCTTATTCTGTCATGTACGTTTCAGACAATCCCTCAGTCCTACCACGAGTTTTACACATATCCGTACAAACCTCGTACAGATACCTCTCCGGCATATACCCTTTGGCAGACACCTTCTGCTGTTTCCACCATTAGTTCTCCGGTCTCTGTAATCCCTCTGGCAATCCCTTCATACTCTCCCTTGGGATCCAGAACTCTGACTTGCCTGTCCCGATTGATTAAAAGGGTATTGTATTCCTTCTGTAGAGGTGTCAAACTTCCTGCTCTCATAAAGCTTTCGTATGCCTGCTCGAAACAGCTCAAAACAGCCTGTAACAACAACGTACAATCGATTTCCTTCCCGCTTTCCACCGACAAAGAGGTAGCCATTTCCTGAATATCTTCCGGGAACTCTTTCTGCCCCACGTTGACACCCACACCTATGACACAATAATCTACAGCCATGCCTTCCAGCTTCATCTCGGAAAGGATGCCACAGACCTTCCTGCCGTTTACAACGATATCGTTGGGCCACTTTATCATAGCCTCCAATCCGATACATTCCCGAATAGCCTTTGCCACTGCATAGGCCATAACCAAGGTCAGCATGGAAGTCTTCTCCGGTGAAAGCTCCGGTTTCAATAATATGGTGAAATATAAATTATTCTCCTCCTCTGAGTGCCAGCTGCGGCCTCTGCGACCCTTTCCTGCAGTTTGTCGGTCTGCCCGGAATACAGTTCCGTGCACTTCTCCGGCATCACCTGCCCGTTTGGCTGCTTCATTGGTAGAATCGATTTGCTTCTCATAAATTATCTTTTGTCCTGCCCAATGGGGCGATTCTTTCTTGTCCATCATTATGCATTGTAACCAAGGGTTGCTGCCATCACTGCCTTGATAGTATGCATACGATTCTCTGCCTCTTCGAATACCAGTGACTGTGCAGACTCGAATACCTCGTCTGTGACTTCCATCTCACTGATACCGAACTTCTGCTCGATTTCTTTTCCAATCTGGGTCTTCAAATCATGGAAGGCCGGCAAGCAATGTAAGAAAATCGCCTTCTCTCCTGCATTGTCCATAACAGCCTTATTCACCTGATACGGAGAAAGCTCTGCAATACGTTCCTCCCAGATTTCATCCGGCTCACCCATGGATACCCATACATCTGTGTAAATAACATCTGCACCCTTGGTACCCTCTTCCACACTATCCGTCAGAGTAATGGTCGCTCCGGTTGTTTCTGCAATCTTGCGACACTCCTCTACCAAAGCCGGGTCCGGGAAATATTTCGGTGTGGTACATGCCGTAAAGTGCATACCCATCTTCGCACAGGTTACCATCCAGGAATTGCCCATGTTGTAACGTGCGTCACCCATGTAAGTCAGCTTAATACCTTCCACCTTGCCGAAATGTTCGCGGATAGTCAACAAATCTGCCAGCATCTGTGTAGGGTGGAATTCATTGGTCAAACCATTCCAAACAGGTACCTTGGAGTACTTTGCCAGCTCCTCTACGATTTCCTGTCCATAGCCTCTGTATTCAATACCATCGAACATACCTGCCAATACTCTGGCGGTATCTGCGATGCTTTCCTTCTTGCCAATCTGAGAGCTGGAAGGGTCCAGATAGGTAGTTCCCATGCCCAAATCATGTGCAGCCACCTCGAAGGAACATCTGGTTCTGGTACTGGTCTTCTCAAAAATAAGTGCTACATTTTTGCCACGAAGTCCGTCCACAAGAATCCCCTGCTTCTTCTTCGCCTTCAAATCAGCAGCCAAATCTACCAAATAGGTAATCTCCTCTGCTGTAAAATCCAATAATTTTAAGAAATCACGTCCCCTTAAGTTCATACTTGTTCCTCCTTGGGTTCATAAATAAAAAGATAAGACTAATGTACTACAAAAGCCTTGATTTTTCAAGTAGAAAAAGGGAAGGTCATTACAACCTCCCCCTCTCATAAGCTTGGGTTTTATTTACTTGCTTCCTTAAAGGTTGCCGCCATGCTTGCGATGCCGGACAATTCGGAAGGAATGAGGATGGTAGTTGCCTGACCATCTGCTACCTTTTCGAATGCCTCTAAGCTCTTAATCTTCAACACCGCTTCATCTGCGCCTGCTTCTCTCAACATTCTGATACCGTCTGCGTTAGCCTGCTGTACCTTCAAAATAGCCTCCGCTTCACCTTCTGCCTCACGGATCATCTTTTCCTTCTGTGCTTCTGCACGAAGGATTGCAGACTGCTTCTCAGCTTCTGCACGAAGAATAGCAGATTCCTTCTCACCTTCTGCCTGAAGGATACTAGCCTTCTTTTCACCTTCTGCACGGGTAACCGCTTCACGTCTCTCACGTTCTGCCTTCATCTGCTTCTCCATCGCATTCTGGATTTCTGCAGGAGGAATAATGTTCTTCAACTCTACACGATTTACCTTGATACCCCAAGGGTCAGTTGCAATATCCAAAGCAGAACGCATCTGAGTATTGATGGTTTCTCTGGAAGTTAAGGTCTGGTCTAATTCCAAATCACCGATAATATTACGAAGAGTAGTTGCAGTCAGGTTCTCGATAGCCATCATCGGATTTTCCACACCATAGGTGAAAAGCTTCGGATCGGTAATCTGATAAAATACTACCGTATCAATTCTCATAGTTACGTTATCTTTGGTAATAACCGGCTGAGGCGGGAAATCTGCCACCTGCTCCTTCATATTTACTCTTCTGGCTACCTTATCTACTAAAGGTAACTTGAAACGAATACCGGTATCCCAGGTATCCTGATAGGCACCCAAACGCTCGATAACATAATTCTGAGCCTGTGGTACAATTCTGACAGTCGATCTGACTAAAAGAACTACAATAACAATTAACGCAATTACAATTTCCATAAAAGTTTCCCTCCATTATTTATTTGTCTTCTTTGACTTCTTTTTTTGCTACACTTTTTTCCACAGTAGCAGTAATATCACGCACCATCAGCTTCACGCCCTTGATGTCTTCCACTACAACCACCGCACCTACGGGAATAACAGCATCGTTTACCACATTTCTGGCACTCCACTGCTGACCTCCCACGGTAGCCTGACCAATTCCCTGCAGATTGTCAATCTCGCTGACTACAATGGCCTGCTTCCCTATCAGACTTTCCACATTGGTCTTCACTCTATCCTTGTTGAAGTACTTCACTGCAATCGGTCTGGTAAAGAACAACAGTACTAATGCCACTACCAGAAATAGTATTACCTGCAAGCCCATCGGAGCATGTAATAAAGCTGCCAATAATGCTACCAAAGCACCTCCTGCAAACCAAATACTTACCAATGCTACGGTAATCGCTTCTACCACCAAAAATGCAATGAGTAATATGAGCCACATCATTACTTCCATACTTTGTCCTCCCTTCTGTTCAAGCAACTCGCTTCAATTAGGTTAGTTTTACTATACTACAATTCTGTGTCGGTCACAATCCTTTTCTTGCTACATTATAGTGTCCTAACGTGGCATTTTATGCACGTTTGGCACCTTCCTGCTCCTCCGGACGACTATCCTTCCACTTTTTGTCAATGTAATTGTAAATTAAACTGATGACAAAACATAGTATACCCGATACGAAGAAGCTGATTGCATTCCCTAAAGTGTTTTCGTAACTGATGTCAATCATAATCAGTTTAAAGGTACTAATCATGGATAAAACCAGTCCGAACACACGCAAGGACTTGTACTGTCCCACGAAGCCCAGCACGATAGCACCAATGGCCATGAGTAAACAGGCGATGCTGACAATATAGTTCACAGTATCAAAGGAGTTCAATATCACAATCATCAATACCGCGAACTTGATACCCACATAAATTCCGGCAAACAGATTATCCCGCTTATCCAACAGGTTCTTGGCATTGACGAAAAAGGCTCCCAGCACTGTAAGTATCAGAAAGATGTTCCAACTACCTTCGTAGCCGTCTCCAATCATAAACAGACCTATACACATGGCAATCGCATTGATGATATGATACAAAGCAGGATTTTCCGCCTCGCCGGTTCGCAAATTCCTGCCGAACACGCTCTTAAGCATACCGATATTGAAAAGAGTAAAGCACATATAATTACATACCCTGGGAATATCGTACACTCTGCGTTCTCCGGTCAGAAGCTCAATCAAGTCCCTCACCACATCATTCATCTGTGCTACTAAAAAGATTATGGTAAATACATGCAGAACATATTTATATATTCTGTTGTACTGTTCCTTTTTCCACCAAAGCAGGAAAAAGGCTACACACAAGGTCAGGAAGCCCAGGAAAAACCGCAGCGTATCATTTATCTTCAGTGCATCCGCCATATAAATCCAAAGCATAATCAAGCTGCCGTATTTCATCACTATATTGTTTCGCAGGAAACCACCAATCAATACCGGCAATATTGCCACAAATACCATTCCGTAATTATACAATCCCTCATGGTAATTTAATCCCAGCATTGCCATCAGCATGAGAAAGCCTTGAAAAATGTACTTGCCCTCCTTGTGAGGCATGTTACGATACTCGCTCCACAGCATCAACAATACTGTGGACAGATATAACAGAATACCGAACAGCTCTGTTTCTCCCAAAATATAGCTCAGTGCCGTATATGTCATAAACAAATAGATAGGTGCTATGATACCGAAGCTGAGGCTCTCTTTCTCCATGCGGTGGAAAAAGATACTGGCAAAGCTCAATCCGGTAATCACAAACAACAGGATATACTCTGCCCCATCCTCCAACAACGCAAAGGAGGTTACCAACAGTATCAACACATTTATCACATTGAAAATGTGATGGAGCAAGTTCTTATAAAACTCTTTTTCAAAATGCACTACATAAAATACCGCAGAAGAGATACCATAGAAAATCAACAATGGTATGTATTTTCCTACATCTTCCTTGATACCGCAAAGAATACAGCCAAACAGTATGGATATGGTAATACCCAGTTCTCCAATGACCTGAAACAGCTTGCTTTGCTGCTTGGCCAGGAAACAAACACCAATGCCCCAGATACAGATAAGCACATACAAAGGAATATCTCCCAATACTTTAAAATACATATTACTTAGTAGCAGCGATATGTACAAGGCACCTACACCGCAGCCTGTCAATGCCAGATAGAATTTGTTTTCTCTATCCTTGTGCAGCCTCCACAAACCGATGCCTAAAAATGCAAAGCTCACCACATAGGTGGTTATCATCTTGGCTGTATCGTTGAAATAGGGCAACAGCAATGTTGCAAACAATATCAAACTGATAAAAATCAATACTGATGCAAAAATACCCATCAGCGAACGTCCGATGGTTTTCTCCAAGTCCTTCTTGACGTAATCGTTTGCCCTTCCCCCGGCGGCTCTCACCTGCTCCATGCCTGCATTCATCCGCTGAGTAGCTGTCTGCTGTAGATTGGTAGCAGATTGTGACAACTGCGAGTTAAATGCAGACTGAGCCGTGGGCTGTACCTGTGCCTGCTGCATGCCCGGCTGCGTTCCCCGTGGTTGCTCCATGCCAGGTTGCATTGGTGCCGGCTGTGCTCCCCGTGATTGCTCCGTACCGGGCTGCATTGGTGCCGGTTGTGCCATGCGTGACCGCTCCACACTTGTCGCAGGATGTCTCCTTGCATCTGCCTTCATCATCTCCAACTGCTGATTCAAGAAAGCCAGCTCCTGCTGAAAGCATTGCAGCTTATATTCTACCAGTTGGTCATCCTCCTGCGAATGTTCTCGCATCAGCTCCATTAACTGCTCTCTGTCCTGTATCAGTCGTTTTTCGTATTCCAACAATCTGTTCAATCTCTCACTCATATTGCACCCCCTGCATACAGTTAAATGCTTATATAACTTTGAGGCATAATTATCATCTCTTTATCGATCTACTTCTGCATCTTATTAAATCATCCCTCTAATTGTATAAGCATCACTAAATAATGTCAAGAAACTCCTCTTCCCAGATTTTCACTGCCGATGCCTTTCCCGGTGCATATATAACTTTATATTCTTTTCCCAGATTTTCTTGTATTTCCTGTAGTTTCATTTTTTCTCGTCCATATACCAAATGTCTGCCTCTCTTATACCGAAATTCAAAAATTGGATAGGCTCTTCCAAAAGAACTATCCAAATAATTAATCAAGACCGCATTCTCAATACATGTTCCATGTTCCCTCAGTGCTCCATCTTCATCACTCTCAACCGCATCTGCTATGGAAATCCTTACAATAAAAATAAGTATTACCGCAAACAAATAAGGGGGATGAAGCCTTTCTTCCATGATCGGATAAAAAATATTCCATGCAATTCCCAAATACAATGCAACACGAAATAAGGTATCCACTCTATTCCAGTGACGTGCCTTCTCTACTTTCGGTTCCTCTACATATCGTTCACTTTTTTTATGACAAGTATTAATTATTTCTGTATAATTTCCATCTCTCCTCGTAATATTAAATATTTGTGTTTTTGCTGCATCGTATGCAACAGCACTGTCAAATCCTGCAAAATAGTCAAATCCTGCCACCTCCGACAAATAAAACAACCTCTTTTTAAAAAAAGCCTTTGAAATACCACAACTCCCCACTATTTCAACCTTTCTGCAACACATAATAGGCAGGAACAACAACATAGGAACACCTGCAATACAAAATATTCGTCCAACAATATTATCCGTTCCTTTCAGCCATAATATAAGTACCCCCAGAATCAACAATAACATCCCCATAATCAACATTCTTTTTCGATATTTTGTTGGATACTCCGATATATATCTTTCCAACACAACCTTGCACCTCCCATAGTCCTCACAAATATAATTCAATCATGTCCATTTAATCATACACCACAGCATACATATAGCTATCAATACCATTGTAGCAGACATGAACCTATATAGTGCTGCTGCCGATAGTGTAACACACAATTTTCTTCCAACTATAATATATAATAGACTATTTATAATACACTCTATTACTATTAAAATCTCAGTAACCATTTGCGTTATAATTTCATTTCTTTTCAATGCCATTGTAAGAGCCATCTCTGCCACAAAGAATATAAGCATAAGCATGGACCCCAGCATAAATGCTGTTTCCTTCTGCTGCAAACTCATCTTATTAATTCTTTTTCTCCAATTTTGTTTTTTCTTTTTTATACTTTTCATGTATTAGAGCCTCTCTATAATTAATCTGTTGTAGCCGGACGTAAAACAAATCCTTCCACATATTTTGTATCATCCTCTTCAGTGGTTTCTTTTAACAATTCCTCTACCATTTTGTTGATTAGAACTCCACCTACTGACGCTTCTATTTTACCAGGCATAATCGCTGGCTTAAGAGCTGCTTGTATAGTATCTTGTGGTGCATTCAAAAAAAATAAAAGTGGATTTTTCGCAAATGCTCTGTATAAATCATTTGGCTGTAAATCACCATAAATCTTTCTTAATTCTTTTATTAATTTATCAGGTGACCACTTTATTCTTTGAGCCATTTTTTGTAAATAAGTTTTTACTGTTGGTATATTAGCCCCCTTTAAGCGATATAAGGTTTCACTAAAGACTTTTCTAGTTCCTAACGATAATCCTCCAAATATACCTCCTGATATTGTTCCAATTATTGCACTGTCCCACACTTCATCTAAAAAACCATGATCCCATATCTCTTCATATTCGTCTACTTGTAATAACTTCCCAAATGGGATTTCAATTGCACTATCTACAAGACCACTAACTCCACCTACAAATGCCGACTGTCCTGTATATGCCAAAAAAGATGAACTAAACGCTGATATGGGGCAATACTTTCCCCAAATTGCTCCGCTTATCGTTCCCGCAACTCCTTTGCATACATACGTTCCCATCGCACTACAATTTCCATCTATTCCATCGCTAATAGCCATTGTTGTTACTGCAACCACTCCACCTACAATTGCACCTACCAGAGCAGGACCACTCAGACCTACTAAAGCAACTAAAGCCACTACCGTTACTGCCACTGCTACTAACCCTACCACTGCATTAAGAAGAATATCACCAAGTAATTCCCCAAAATCACCTTCCTCGGGATTATCCTCAAACATTTCATACTTTTGCCTTTTACCAGTTCCCTGTATTATATCTGTACTAGCAAAACATTCTGTATCTACAGAAACATTTATTGTAGCCTTCGGATTACAGATTGCTTCATCACACACTTCTGTTCCTGTTTGAACCAAATTAAGCTCTTCCACACACTCTGCTGCATATTGATTTGTTTTTATCTTAATATCTTCTTGTGCAAAAATCACTATATTTTTATTACTTACCATATCAAACAAATCATCGGAAAGATGAATTGCCTGACCACTAGTCTTACTTTCAAAACTCAGCTTCTGCTCTGTTAAGGCAAGCATCTTATCATGCTCTGTAGCAAGTCCTCTATTAGAATATTTTTGCATGGCACCAAAAGACTTCCCATTTGTTCTCACACAATTTATAGCTTTCGCACTACTCTCATCAAATGATGCAAAATACACACTCACTTGTGTTCCGACTTTAGGTGGACAATACATCAAATCTCCATTAATCGGTGTCCATTCATACTCATACGCCGTTTCTTTATCCTGTTCTTCATCTATAGACAACCAAACCTTAATCGTTTCATTTTTTGTATCAATAACCTCTCCTACCAAAGCCACACCTGACAACTTCTCATTTCTCCGTAAAGGTTCTACCTCCGCTATCGGAAAAACAAGTTGATACTCAAATCTCCATGACTCCGCTTCGAACCAAGCTCTTTTGGACGATATAATCATCTCACTATTTTGATAAATTATCCTTTTACCAATCGATATATTTGTAGTACTTATGATGTCATAATATTGGAATGCTGCTCTCGAATATTCACTGAAGGGTCCTCCCAATTGAAAATATTTTTCAGCTATTCCACTTTTTCTTTCCACAATATCTAGATTTATATTGCTCAAAGAAGGACTTGCTCCTACCATCAAATAAGGAAATTCATATTCGGCAATATCATAAACCCCTTTTCCGCATTCACTAGCTACTCGCACAATAAATTCCCATGGCGTTTCTTGGTATTGTACCAACGGTTTGCCTGTTGAATGCTTTTCACTATTATACACCAAAACAGTTTCTGGGAAATCTACCAATGCTTTCATCATCACGCTATAATATGTATCCTGAATATTTTGATAACTTTTATTTTTCCCTTCATCATCCAATTTTTTCGAGTATGAAAATGCTTGTATTTTTACCACATATAAGTTATTTTTTACTTGTAGAGAATATGATTCAAAGTATCCACAAAAAACTATTTCCCAATTACCACTATTATTTTTGCAATAAATGCCGATTCGATATGATTCCAATGTTCTCTCAATATCATCCAGCCTTAAAATATCATTAAAAATAAATTCAACATCACATTTGGAATGATTATTTACCTTTGTACACAATTCCACCCTTTGTATACTTACCGTTTCAAAATTATTTCCCAACTTTAATCTGATGTCCATATCAGTACCATGCCTTTCCATTTCTTTGTTCACAGGCAAAACGCTTAATCCAGTCTGTTGTTTATGTCACTTGCTCATTTTCGATATTGTCAGCATACTGCTGCCCGGAATTAATCACTTCAATAATTCCTCCATACGCACATACTAAAAACGAATCTTCTCGAATTGCAGGACATCCGTCTATCATACAATTTTCATCAGCACATAACCATGTCGACATAATCAAAGGATTGCATTTCGGACCTTTCACATTCTTATTACTATCCGTTGTCCAAATATTTCTCTCTTTCTCCGGCATTACATTTCCATACGGGTCACACTCTATATCCTTTTTTAAAAAAATCACCTCTTCTTCTGTTTTATTACTACTACAAACTCCAAAATAAGGAATATTAATACGATTTTTTTCGTTGCTGCTTCCCTCACATATCTCTTTTGAACCAGGTATAGAATCTTCTCTATTCATAAGCGGTCGACCCTCTTTGTAATAGTTATGACTTTCTGGCAAATTCAACCTTCTGCAATGTGACCCACAGGTACATTTCAACATAGCTCCACGAACCAAATATTCATACACTGGAGCAGAAATAGTTTGTTGGCTCTCTTTCATTGCTTCCTCTATTTCTTTACTATCCTCTATTTCTTCGTCACACTCATTAAACTCTTGTAGTTGACTCCATTCTTCGGAATTCTCATCAAACCATGCTCCAATATCTTTCATCCTTTCTTCTATTAACGCCTGTCGTATTGACTCGTCAATACCTTCTTCTTCCAAGATACTAGTATTATATCTTTGAGCATTCAAAATTTCTTCTTGCTTCGTTGCTACAGGATCTGTGTAATATGTTCCATCTCCTTTTGAAGGTTGATTATTTATTCCATTACTCATCTGCAAGCCCCCTTATTACTACAGGTTCTATTGTGAAACCCGTTACCTTTCTTCGTAAAAGACTCTCCACCATGTCTAATTTCATAATCGTAATTGTTTTGTCATATTCCATAAACTGAAATATCCTTTTTTGCCTCAATTCTTTTTCTCTAACATCTAAGTAATAACAAACCTTATCCTCAATCGTTTTCTTCTCAATCAGCATAAAATGATGTAAAAATGGTAAATTATACACTTGCATCTTTTTATGCTTATATTCTAACAAGACAACTTTTTTAAAAGGTACATTTTTGTCATACCTGCTTATTACTTTCCTCGCTTCATCATTTACTAACACAAATGGATATGCCACATATTGCGTAAAAATTAATTTAGCATTATCTTCAACAAAAAAAAGCATTCGTTCTGGGAAAGTATGTGCATACCCATAACAAATTTGTTTTGTATTTATCCTTCCATACCAATCTTTAATCTTTGGTCCGTTTGAATAGGCCTTATCCGACATTATCTTAAAATATTCCACAAGCCTTACTCCTCATTTACAATAGAATATATTTTTTCGCCTTTATCCATATATTCCCCATAAATCACAACTACTTCCTCTTCTTTTTGCATGTGCTGATAAGTTTTCAATTCTTTTATCATTGGCAACATATCTCTCAATATGACAACAGCAAGTAAATAGTAATCTGCCACATAACTTTGATACAACATTCTATGTTCATATGGTTCTACTCTTATGTAATCGCTACTTAGTATACGCATAGCCTTATCCATATCATCCTTACATCTGTCAAAAATATGCTCTGGAGTCCATTCACCAACCACCTCAACATCGTCACATACATAATTACTATCATAAATGTCAATTCTCAAAGAATTCTTATCCAAAAGTAAGTTACTATATAGCATACTGAAACTAATATAAGCCACTTTCCCTTTCTTTCCACACTCCTGCAAACGAATTACATCTTGAAACATACAATCCATTGTTTTTAGAAATGGTTTTGTGAATGTTTCCTTATTTTCCAAGTACATCTTTCTAATTTCATTAAAATTTTTACTTTCTACTTTGTTAAGATATTTCTCCAGTGACATAACTACTTCTGTAATATTCATATTTCTCCTATACGTTCTTTATCTTACCGCCTGTAATAACAACATCATCCTTTAAATTAATAGAAGAACCACTTTGAATTAAACTAATTTGCTCATCTGCTATAATATTCAATCCCTTACCTTTTGAGATCATATCAATTCCTTCTTGTGACTCCATTATTATTTTCTTATTACTAACAATACTAATCCCCTCCGCATCATTTATCTCTATAGCCATACCCTTATTATTTGTAATCAATATTTTATCAGGAGTCATTAGTATTTCTTTTCCATCCTTGTTTTTAATAGATTTATGATTAGGGTTAACACGAGCCTCTGTTATTCCACTACCAGAAGTTTCTACAGGTAGATGTGTAGAGTTAATCACATATGCATCATGCTCCTCATTTGTAGGAAAATATATTCTAACTCTATCTCCATACTCCGGCATACAATACCACCCCGTACCATCTGGTGAAGAATATACCGTGGCATATGGAAATAATTTTTGCTTTACTCCACTTTCTCCCATAACCTGTACTTTAACTTCATCCCTTTCTATTGATGTTACTATTGCCTCCAATGACGCTCCAATAATCTTGTCATTAAAACATTGCTTACTAGAGAAGTCATGACTATTTTTCAAAATATATTCATTAACTACTTCTTGTTTTTCATAGAAACTGCTTGCAGCATAAACAAAAAAGCTTCCTCCATGATATAAAATTTTTGAGCCAATTTCATAAAACTCTCTTGTTTTCACTTTATAAGAAAAACCACTTTTCTCTTTTTGTTTCGCTTCTTCTAAAATATCCAAAATCGTATTTTCTACAACTGCTTCATTTAACCCAAAATCGAATGTAACGGACTCTCTTCTGGCATGTGGCACAATTATTTGTTCTTGACAACTAGCCAAACGTTTTACAAACTCCCAGTCTGTTTCTTCATACTGTACTTTCATACTTCCTATTGGCACTGCCAATCTATCCGAGGCAATTATCATTCCATTTGTATATCTTTCCACTATCTCATTCACTATATTTACATATGTTTCCGAAAGATCTTGATACGTCAATCTCTTTCTATGCAAATCCATAAGCATTGTTCCACTTACCAAAGAAAGTCGTATTGCCTTCTGTCCATTCACCTTTAAAATTGAAAAATCTTTAATGTAACCACCAAACATTTGTACCTTATCTCCTGTTGTCGTTACACCATTCAAAACCGCCCACTCCTCCGTAAGACTCTTTCGAAAATATTGTTCTTCTAAAGGATCAGAAATGTGACCAGAAATTACTGCCTTAGAATGTTGATTAACTTCTTTATAAATAAAACACTCACATATATCTAATAATTCTATACCTTCTATAATCACTCTATCTATTTTCATATGCTATCCCTTCAATTAATCTATGGTAGTGACATCTATAACTAAAATTGATTCACAAATTTGAATAAAAGCTTTTTCCCACCAGTGTTTATCTTGAGCCAAACAATTACAAGCTCCATTCATTAACTTTCCATTCATACAAACTCCATAAACAAAATTGTACATCTTACCATCTAAAACATTACTTATATACTCATATCCAAAATATAATCCATTTTTTGTCTGACCCAAAAAATCATTCCCAAACTTATAATGCGGCATTAACCTCTGCGTTATTTTCTTCATTTGTGCCATAGCTTCCTCGGTTGACTTATCAGTCACTTTTAAATTGAGAATATTAAATGTCATATTTATTTTTCCTTGTAAATCTATTTTAATAATCTTTGGACGATTATCTGAGGGATATTTCACTCTTTTCATTTTCATTGGCATTTCTACAAATTTCTTAGGAAGCATTACTCTCAGTTCTCCATTAAATAATTCCTTTTCTTCAAACTCAATCAGTTCTCCTTCAATAAAGAAACCTGTATAAATATCACTTCTGTTTTCATTATCCCATTGGTTTCGCATATCAATTATTTCTTCATCTCTATACATTAAACATTCCTCCATACTCCATATTGCTTTTCTTTTATAGCAACTTTCAACGCCGTTGCATGTATTATTTTTATATTTTCTGTTACCTCTTTCTTATATTATCATATCGGCAATAATATTTGCAATACGAACACTCCTCTTGTTTCTACAAATTGTTTATCACTATAACTATATATCTATACACTTTTACATACAAAAACCCCGATGCTTTCACACCGGGGAATGTTGTTCGAATTAAGTTTTAGTGGAATACGTGGTTACCGATAACAATACCCTTTCGACCATCGTTACGTCTAAAGTGTGTTAAATCACCTACATTAGACACACCGGAAAGTGCTTCCTCTGCTGCCTGGATACAGCTGGGGTTAATCTTGCCGGATTCCAATACTTTGTTTACTTTGCCGCTCATGGCCGGTGTAAACTGACCGGATGCATAAATAACACCATGAATGGTATTGGGGTAAGCCTTGCTTCTCACACGGTTCATTACGACCGCACCTACCGCCACCTGACCTTCATACGGTTCTCCTCTTGCCTCACAATGAATGAGTGCGGCTAACAAAAGAGTGGTGTCTGCATCTGTTGTATATGCACCATAATTCACATTTCTCTTTGCTTCTTTTTCTGCTTCCTCACGAGCCTTGATTTCTTCCATGGTTTCACCATTGTCAATCTTGAACTCCAAGTCTACAAACTCGTTCAGAACATATCCGTCCTTGCCATCATAGTTCACACAGATCCAACCGTTTTCATCCACGGAAATCACTTCCAGGATTTCACCCTTTGCCAAGATGCCATGGATATCTGCATTTTCGTTGGCCTCTTTACGAATATTTAAAGCCTCTGCATCTACTACAGCGATGGTTTTTCCCACACTGTCAGCAAGTGCTTCTGCTTCCTCGTCGAACAATAAGAATTCATCCTTTGCCCAACCGATTACATTACCGGACTGTAACTTGGTCCAACCATCCTTACGCTCGATGATTCTGCCTCCGCAGTCCTTGTATAACTTTCCTACTTTCTTCGCGTCTTCGCTGGCTTGTGCTCTGATATTCAAAGCACTCTTCACATTGGCCATAACCAATGTAGATTCTTCTACATCTACAGATGTAGTCTGACTTAATTCTTTTTCTGTGGTACTAATCAATTCTTCTGCGTTCTCATTACGATAACTCAGCATGGCCGCCACACCGCCACTTAAAGAATCCAGGTAATATGTGTTGCTGCCAGCTTCCACGGTCATGCTCGTACCACCGGTGAGACTTATACTCAAAACCAGTCCCATCAATGCAGCGAGCAGCCTTCTGCTTCTTGCCATTTCTTTACCTCCAAAACAAATAGCTCGTTATTGTAATATGAGTTCTTAATAAATTATTTAGATTTCGGCTCAAATATTACAATATTGTTAAATTTGTTACGAGGCACATAATAACAAATAACTTTTTGCTTGTCAACACCTATTTTTAAAATTTGTAACTGCTTACAGATTTTTGGATTTTTCGACACATGCATCAATTGCTTCCATTACTGCTGCTCGAAAGCCCTTATTTTCCAAGACTTTTACGGCATCAATAGTGGTTCCGCCCGGGGAACAAACCATGTCTTTCAGCTCTCCCGGATGCTTGCCGGTCTCCAAAACCATCTTAGCACTACCCAGCACTGCCTGAGCTGCAAAGGTATATGCCTGACCGCGCGGCATACCTGCTGCCACCGCTGCATCTGCCATAGCCTCAATAAACATAAATACATAAGCCGGTGCGCTTCCGCTGACACCCACTACCGCATCCATCAGCCGTTCCGGCACCTCCTGTGCCACACCAAAGCTACTTAACAATTCCAGTACCTGCTCCATTTCTCCGGGGTATACTTCGAAATTAGCACACACACCGGTACAGCCTTCCCCCACCAGTGCGGGAGTATTGGGCATGCAACGAACAATTTTCCTATTTCTTCCGCTATCACATCTTCCCAGTCCTTCTTCCAAAAATGCAATGGTTTTCCCTGCAACAATACTCACAATAACTGTTTCTTCACGCAGGGAAGACTTAATTTCCTCCATAACCTCCGGCAAAAAGATAGGCTTTACTGCAAAAAAGAGAATGTCAGCCTCTGCTGCCACCTGCTTGTTATCCCTACAGGTTGCTATGCCAAACTGCTGTGCCGCCTTTTCGCATCCCGCTTTGCTCTTGTCCGAACCAATGATATCCTCTGCTTCCACCAGTCCTTTTTTCAAAATCCCGCCAATCATGGCACTGGCCATATTGCCTAATCCGATAAAACCTAGTTTCATAATAAATTATCCTCCTTAATTATCTCTAAACTGCACGTTCATGCGGTTTTGCTTCCTGATATTCCCTATGGTAAGAACTCCTTTGCCGATTATAACCTACTTTTCTTCCCATAAAACACTTTTGCCCTATCATGGGCAGAAAAACGAATGTTACTTTTTAGTATCTCTCTACCCATTGAGCCCAGTTCCCTTATCATGGACAGAGAAGTAAACAATCTACTTCTACCCATAACTTACATTTTGTCAAGTATGGGAAGAAAATCATTTTTTCTTGCCGAAATTTTTCTACCCATAAGACAATATTCTCGCTGTATGGGTAGAATATCGAAGCTTGTATGAGCTTTTGTGTCTACCCATGCAACATGCATTTATACTATTGGGCAGAAATAAAGTTCTGGAACCTGAAATAGTGCTTACTTTTACTCACTAAAAGCTACAAATGCCTAACCTTATTTAAGTTAAAATAAAAATCATATGCATTCGAGCATTCTTCGAATGTAAGTCCCGTCTCCTTAGCCCAATACTCAACAGCAGCCTCTTTACTTTTAAATTTGGATAGCATTACTGTTGTTTCCGACATCCTGAACAAAGCATTCTTAAAGTCTTCATAACTCACACCACAATCTACATCATATATTCTACTAGCCAGCAAATCCACTAAATAATCCTTCACTTCATTTTCTGTTTCAGAACTTAACCTTTCCCCCGAAAACAATTCATTCACCGTAATACCTAATATCTCACATAAAGGTTTATACTTTGAAGCATCCGGTAAGCAACGTCCAGTCTCCCATTTGGAAATAGACTTACTTGTAACACCCAATTGTACTGCTAATTGTTCTTGTGTTATTTGCTTTTCCCTTCGACATTCTGAAATGAATTTACCAATTTTTTCTTGATTCATAATGTACCTCCCATTTCAAAACATTATAAACCAAATGTCAGCCTCATTACACCCACTCAAAGTAGATATTATGATTACTGAAATATTCTGTTTATCCCTGCAATCCGTTTGCTTGTCTGATCATATCCTCGACTACAATATCATAGATTTCACCGATAGAATTACAATACTCTAAAATCTTCCAAGGCTCATTCGTATGAAAATGAATTTTAATTAAATCCTCATCTCCTGCGGCAATCAAACTATTTCCTTCAAAATGTTCCGTAATGTAATCTGATATTACATCTTCATCCAAATCCTCATCTCTTCTATCGATTAACAACTGTGTGTCATAGCGATATGCAAACTGGTCATCTTCTGCATCAATTGAGTTCATTCCCATTTTCTTTTACCTCCAAATTAAATATTTAATAATAATTGTAACATCTAAAACCACTTTGTAGATTTCAACTTCGTCTCTTTGTACTACTTACGTTTTTCATTCTTCCAGCAAACCATATGCGATACATTTTGCAAACTGATTGCATAACGATTTATCAAAAACTTCTTCCAAAGCACTTTTTATAATTTCAGTAGCACACGACACTTCTTCCTCACCAATTATAACCAATGGCAACAATAAAAGAAAAAGCCGATTGTCTTTTTGACACTCCATATACTTCAACAAATCTGCAAATGGGAAAATTTGAATCTTATATTCCCCACCAGTACAAGCAATCTGTTTATCATTTACATAATAGACTATGTCACCCGGATGGAACTCAATTTTTAAAGTTTGGTCATCTGTAAGTTTACATATGAGCATTTCCGGGTCATCAATATAACCATCTGTTTCCTCTAAAACTCCATCATAATATTTTGTAAAATCATTCCACCATTCTATATCGATATCAACCAGCTCATTTTCTCCAATCAATTCCGATAATCCCATATCTGCCTCTTCGTCTAATGATGTAGGAAATGAAGAAACAATAAAACCTGGCCAAAAGCTTTTGTTTTGAAATCCTAAATCTTCTAAAGAAACCATAAACTTCCCCTCTCCGCATTACAGAAATGCTACATCAAAATGCTTACCTCACATTCCCAAATCTCACTATACCCCAACTCAGGCTCTATCGAATATTGTATAGTTTCCTCCTCAAGAAATCGCACCATGGGAAGGATTTCTCCCAAACAATATTTCTTTGTAAATGCATGCTGACCTTCAAGCTTTTCCTTCACACTTAACACCCGTTCATTTAACAGCCTGCTTAGTTTCACCACTTGAGCCTTACTCAATATTTGCTGCGGGATGATTAGGGTATATTCTGTGTTATCTACCAGACAGTTTGCCCAAAAGCCATCTCCCACAACGGATGCACCACAAGCGGAACAATTCATTATTACCGAACAGCGCTCCCAGCGAGTTTCCATTGTTTTGCGGTTGCATTGATAACAAATTCCCTTTTCCTTTTCATTAATAACATTTTTCATGCAAGATTTGCATTTATCTTCCATCATATCTCTCCCTCAAATCCCAATTCCTTATGTCAACCTTTTCTCTGACGATGTGCTTCGTACATCAGCAGGGATGTGGCGATGGCAGCATTCAGGGATTCCACCTGTCCTTCCATAGGAATCTTTAAGTAGGAAAATGCTACATCTGCGGTACTTTTGCGGAGACCGTTTCCTTCATTTCCAATCAAAAAAGCTGTACCTTCCCGGAAGGAAAAGCTGTCATAATAATCCTTTCCTGCCAGATGTGCCGCATAGGTTTTTATATTTTCATTATGTAAACTTTTTATGGTATCCTCTACGTCTTCTACATATACAAAAGGCACACGATAAATAGACCCCATGGTAGCACGAATGGTCTTGGGATTGAAGATGTCCACCGTGTTCTTACTCATCAAAACAGCAGTCACTCCGGCACCCTCTCCGGTACGCACGATGGTTCCCAGATTCCCCGGATCCTGCAAATCCTCCAGTAGTACAAACAAAGGATTCTCCACCTGCAAAAGCTCCTCCAGCTTATATGCAGGACGCTTCAACACGGACAGTATTCCCTGAGGGGTCTGGGTATCGGACATCTTCTTAAATACCTCCTCCGATACGGTTTCATACCCTACCTGTTCCAGCTTTATATATATAGAAGAAACTCGTTCCAGCTTTTGAAAAACTGCCTCTTCCACATAAACCTCCTGTATCCATTCTGCCGGTGCTTCCTCGAACATTTTCATGCCCTCTGCCAGAAAAACATTGTCCTTTTTCCGTTCCTTGGCCTTGGTCTGCCACTGCACCACCTGTTTCACCCTTGCATTTGATACACTTGTAATCATACTGCTCTCTCCTCAATTCCTACCGGTATCGCAAACTCTTTTCCGAAAAGACAACGACTACGTTGCTTGCCACTTATAACCCTCATGCGAGTTCGCTTTCCATACTATTCCGGAAATTATCAAAGGCTGTCATACGCCTCCATTCAGGTGCATAACAGCCTCTTTCTTACGTTATGCTGACGATTTCGCACAACTTCACTATCTGTTTATAACTGACGAGCCACACTGTACTGATACTCATCAATACTCTTCTGCATGCTCAGTGCTTCTTCTATATCAAAATCCACGAACTCACCGCCACGATAAGCTACCACACGATTGCTCTTGCCCTGTACCAGAATATCCACAGCATAAGCGCCCATGATAGAAGCATAATAACGATCCTTACAGGTGGGGCTACCACCACGCTGCATGTAACCTAAAATGGTCGCACGGGTTTCGATACCGGTTGCTGCCTCGATACGCTTCGCCATAGAGGTAGAGTGACCGATACCTTCTGCATTAATGATAATATGATGGGGCTTACCACGCTTACGATTGTCAATGATATTGTTGATAATATTCTGCTCGTTATAGTCATACTTCTCCGGTATGAGAATATCCTCTGCACCATTTGCCACACCACACCAAAGTGCGATATAGCCTGCGTTTCTACCCATAACCTCAATGATACTACATCTTTCATGAGAAGAAGAGGTATCCTTTACCTTATCAATAGCTATCATTGCAGTATTTACAGCAGTATCAAAACCAATGGTATATTCAGAGCAGGAAATATCCAAGTCGATGGTTCCCGGGATACCTACGGTATTAATCCCCAGTCTGGCCAGCTTCTGTGCACCTCTGTAGGAGCCGTCACCACCGATAACAACCATGCCATCGATACCGTGCTTTCTACAAATCTCCGCACCCTTCTGCTGTCCTTCCTCTGTCATAAACTCCTGACATCTGGCAGTACCCAAAACTGTACCACCTCTCTGAATAATATCGGAAACGCTCTTGGCCTGCATATCAATGATTTCTTCATTTAACAAGCCCTGATAGCCCTTTTTAATTCCTTTTACCTTTAAACCCTTTGCAAGTGCGGTACGTACTACGGCACGAATCGCTGCATTCATTCCGGGTGCATCTCCACCACTGGTCAATACGCCAATTGTCTTTATCTCTTTCTCCATGACGTTTCCTCCTAAAAGCCAAATCATGTTTGATTTTTTTATTTTAATCTATTTTATTTCGGTTTTCAATAGCTTTTATGCGTAGTTTCACATTTTCCTGTCCAAAGACCGCACTTAATCGCTGTTTTAATGCCTCATTGGCACAAACATTACGGTTTGCCGGCAATACTTTGATGGATTTCGGCTCCTTTATAAAGATTACCACAGAATCCTTTCCTTCCGAATCTGCAATACATTCATAAAGCTTCTGCTCCATCTGTTCAAAGCTTTCCTTGGTCGCAAACTGTATCCAGATACCCTCCGGCAGTGTATTTACCTGCTTCGGTGCCTCCGGTGCTACAGGTGGTATATAATTCTGCGGTTGCCAATTCTGGGAAGCATAGCTGTTACTTTTATTATAATTGTTATTGAAATTGCTATTTCCCTTCTGTCCGTATCGGTTGAAACGTTCCGGGAAAAGAGGCTTGTCCTGCATGGCATCCTCGAAGCTTGCCATCTGCTCGAACAGCAGCTTGCCATCCTTTTCTTCCTCCAAGGATACCCTGCCTCGGATGAAGACCTTTGCATCCTCCACCAGCATGGAAGAATACTGCTCGTAATCTCTAGGGAAAACCACAACCTCCACATTTCCCACCAAATCTTCGATATTCAAAAAGGCCATAACCTTATTATCCTTGGTGTACTTAATGGTTTTGTCCACTATCATACCACCGATAACTGCCTGCTTCTTATCCTCCGCGATAACAGCCCCAGTCTCATCATCCAGCATGAAATCTGTGGTACGGTAGGTAATATGTTTCTCCCAAAGCTGCTGATACTCCTCCAAGGGATGTCCGCTGACATAAATACCCAGCACTTCCTTTTCAAAGGCCAGCATCATTTCTTTATTGTATTCTCCCACCTCCGGCATCTTGATGTCGAAATCATCCTTCTGGTCATCTGCGGCAATATCAAAGAGGCTCATCTGTCCTGCCAGATTGTTTTTCTTATCCTTTATGATATGGTCCAAAATCTGCACATAAACACTCATGCACTGCTTTCTGGTACCACCCAGACTATCCAGTGCACCTGCCTTGATAAAGTTTTCGATGGCACGACGATTCACATCCTGTCCGGCCACTCGGGTAATAAAATCCTTCAGATTGGTAAATTTACCTCGGGCTTTTCGCTCTGCTGTAATGGATTCGATTACCGGACGCCCGATACCCTTTATGGCAGTCAGTGCATAGCGGATAGAATTTCCATCCACGGAGAAACCTGCCTCCCCTTCATTAATATCCGGCGGAAGCAATTCAATACCCATGCTTCGACAGGTCAGAATATACTCGGAAACCTTCTTGGAATTATCAATAACAGAGGTCAGTAAAGCTGCCATGTATTCTACCGGATAATAATACTTCAAATAAGCCGTCTGATAAGCCACCACTGCATAGCAGGCAGCATGAGATTTATTAAAAGCATATTTAGCGAAATCCATCATATCCTCATAAATCTGTCCTGCCACGCCCTCATTGATACCATTGGCAACACAACCGGGAACCCCTTCTTCTTCGTTACCATAGATGAAGTTGGCACGCTCCTTCTCCATGACATCCTGTTTCTTCTTACTCATGGCACGACGCACCAGGTCACTTCGACCCAGCGTATAACCACCCAAGTCACGCACAATCTGCATAACCTGCTCCTGATACACGATACAGCCATAAGTCGGTGCTAATATATGCTCCAGCTCCGGGCAAGGATACACAATATCCTCCTGACTGCCTTTACCCTTGATATACTTGGGGATAAAGTCCATAGGACCCGGACGATACAGGGAAATTCCCGCGATGATATCCTCCAGATTCTGGGGACGAAGCTCCTTCATGAAGCTCTTCATTCCGGCAGACTCCAACTGGAAGATACCTTCTGTTTTACCGGTACCGATGGAAGCCAACACCTCTTTGTCATCAAAATCAATATGGTCGATATCAATATATTGTCCGGTGCTTTCCTGAATAAATTCCACTGCCTTTTTGATAATGGTCAGGTTGCGCAGACCCAAAAAGTCCATCTTCAACAGACCCAGCTCCTCCAGAGTCACTGCCACAAACTGCGTTACGATGGAACCGTCACTGCCTCTGGATAGGGGTACAAACTCATCTGCCGACTTCTGACAGATAACCACTCCCGCTGCATGCATGGAGGTATTTCGGGGCAGACCTTCCAGCCGCTTACTCATATCAATCAGATACTGTACCTGCTCATCCTCCTCATAGAGCTTACGCAACTCCGGACTGCTCTCCAAAGCCTTGTCCAAGGTAATGCCCAGTTCTCCGGGCACCATCTTTGCAATAGAATCCACAAAGGCATAGGGCAAATCCATCACTCGACCCACGTCACGAATCACACCCTTGGCCTGTAGGGTACCAAAGGTAACAATCTGCACTACCTTGTCCGCACCATATTTATTTCTTACATAATCAATAACCTCCTGACGTCTGTCCATACAGAAGTCAATATCGATATCGGGCATGGACACACGCTCCGGGTTCAGGAAACGTTCAAACAGCAAGCTATAGCGTATGGGGTCGATGTTCGTAATCTTCAAACAATAGGAAACGATACTTCCTGCCGCAGAGCCTCGTCCCGGACCCACGGGAATACCATTCTCTCTGGCATAATTAATAAAGTCCCACACAATCAGGAAATAATCCACATAGCCCATGTCACGGATTACCTTTAACTCATAGTCCAAACGCTCTTTCAACGTCAGTCCCGTATTACCGGCAGGTTGGTTCACATCTCCATAACGCTCTACCAAACCATCCAGACACAATTTATTCAAATAAGACCAGGAATCATAGCCCTCCGGCACCTCATACTTGGGCAATTTGGTTACACCGAACTCCAGCTCCACATTACAACGGTCTGCAATCCGCTGAGTGTTTTCCACCGCTTCCCAAGCATAGGAAAACAGCCCTTTCATTTCCTCTTCGCTCTTGACATAATACTGACCACCATCATAGCGCATACGGTCCTCATCTGCCAGCTTCTTACCGGTCTGAAGACACAGCAGAATATCATGAGACTCCACATCCGTATCATAGGTATAATGCACATCGTTGGTGACTACCAGAGGGATTTGCAGCTCCTTACTCATTTTCATCAGTTCCATATTCACCCGTTGCTGCTCCGGAATACCATGATCCTGCATCTCCAAAAAGTAATTGCCCTTGCCGAAGCACTGCTCGTATTTCAAGGCACTCTTACGAGCCTCCGAAAGCAGCCCCTTGGAAATATTTCTCTGCACCTCTCCTGCCAGACAGGCAGAAAGGGCAATAATACCCTCATGGTATTTCTCCAGTACCTCCATGTCCACTCGGGGACGATAATAATATCCTTCCGTAAAGCCAATGCTGACGATTTTCATGAGGTTCGCATAGCCCTGATTGTTCTCTGCCAAAAGCACCAGATGGTAATATCGGTCCTCCCCACCGGTTAGCTCCTTGTCAAAGCGGGAATTGGGTGCTACATACACCTCACAGCCCAAAATAGGCTTGATACCCTGTTCCTTGGCAGCACGATAAAAATCGATTACGCCATACATGACACCATGGTCCGTAATAGCAGCACTATCCATGCCCAGCTCTCTCACACGCTTTACATATTCTTTTATTTTATTGGAACCGTCCAACAGAGAATACTCTGTATGAACGTGCAAATGTGCAAATGCCATAATAAAATCCTTTCTAAAATCCCTTATCCTTCAAATCCTCGAAAAGCTTCACATAAAATTCACTTACATCAAAGCCTTTGATATTGCGGCGCATTAAATCAATCATATCTCCATGGGAAACGCCTTGTCTTTTGGTACTGACCAGTTCCCGAAACTCGCCCCACTGTGCAGAAGTCACACTTACCAGACCATCATTGGCACCCTCATATTTCTTAGAAAGCAAATAGCCCACATTCAGCGGAAATCCTGCACTGTTTACGCCGGACATTCTGGACATGACACTTTGGTAATACACCTGCGGGCTGTCCTTTACCACTTCATTGAACCTCGCACAAGCACTGGCACGCAAGTCCTCCACTCCCGCCAGAAAATCCGGCGTAGCATCCCCCAGCTTGTGAAACAGCCGATTGTACTTATCTGCCACGAAATGAACCAGCCCCTTCGGTAAACTATTTAACAAAGCATCTGCAAACTCACAGCCTCGATGAGGTGTATTTATGGTGGTCAGAGATGCCACCTTATTCTCCAGCCCCAACACACTGATGGCATATCTGGAGTCCAGACCGCCCTTGGAATGAGCCACGATATTCACCTTGTCCGCACCGCTTTCCTGCAAAATTTCCAGTATCTCTCTCTTCAATTCCTCTGCACTGGCTGCAATCGCCAGAGAGGACTGTTGATTTCCATAATAAACATTGGCTCCGTTTTTCTTTAGTTCCTTCGGTATTCTGCCCCAATAGTTAAAGAACTGCCAGTCACGGAAAAAGATACCATGCACCATGACCACCGGATACTTGGTTCTGCACACCTGATTTTCTTCTCGGGCAACATCCAACAGATACTTGTCCTTTTCAAAAAGCAGTTCCCTGTGCACCTGCCTGCACCAATTGTGAAAAAGCACCAAATTCACCACAGGCATCCACCAGAAAAACAGCATTCCCAGACGCAGTCCCATTCCCAGCTGGGAGCTGGTAAAAACCGTACGCCAGAAACCATTTAAAAAATGTAGCACCAGCACCAACACCGCCATAACAGCATTCAAAATCGGCGGCAGCATCACACCTGTGACTGCCGCATTGGTTGCATCTGCCACATACCGTGCCAGCATGTATGCCCTGCCCGGTCCTAATATCCACACATATAGCAGTATCTCAACCAATAATGCCCAGAAGGAGCTGACGATGATTTCATAGCCTCCTGCCAGCACCTGTAATCGCAGATTTAGCCCCTTTTCATAACAGGGCAAACACTCCAACACTGCATAAGCTGTGAAAAGACAACCTGTCACAAATACCTTACCGAGCAGACTGCCTGTGAAAAACCAATCCTGCGCAGGTGCCCATACCAGTAATATCAAATTCATAAATAATAGAAGTACACCGGTATTTCGCAACCTTCGTAAAAGCTTCATCTTTTCTCCATCCTATTCCTCAAACTTCTGCGTTCACGCGGACGCCTCTCTATGCTCTACCAAGGATTTCACTCTCCACTTTCCTTGCCAGTAGCGGATTACACATACCACTGCAGTGGTCAACCAGGTAGCTCCTGTGGTCAACCAGATTCCCCAGAAGCCAAGGAAGGGGATTCTGGTCAAAACTTGCGAATACAGCACTCTGCAGACCACCTCTGTCAAACCATTAATCATGGCAAAGTTTGTATCTCCACACCCGTTCAGCACTGCTCGCGGCACATAAATCATTCCCAGACCGAAATAGCACAAGCTATTGATACGAAGTGCCTTAGATCCGATTTCGATAACCTCTGCTTCCTTTACAAAGATACCAATAATCTGTTCTCCGAAAATATATGCAATCGGAATCATACAAACACTGAAAATCAACACCATAAGGGTCGCCTGACGAAAGCCCTTCTTCACACGCTCCGTCTTGCCAGCCCCCATGTTCTGTCCGCTGTAGGTAGTCAGAGCCGCTCCCAAAGAACTAAATGGCTGCTGCACAATCTGCTCAATACGACCAATGATGGTGTAGCTTGCCATAATGGTTTCTCCAAAGGTATTTACCACACCCTGCAGCACCATACAGGATACTGCAATCATAGAATTTTGCAAGGCAATGGGCACACCGATTTTAAATGAATTGACCACAATCTGCGGCTGAATCTGTAATTGCTCCTTGGTTAATCGGAAATACTCTATCTTCTTATACGCGTAAATAATACAGGTTATGGCAGAAACTGCCTGGGCAATAATCGTCGCCAATGCCACGCCAAAAACACTCCATTGAAATATTAGTACAAAGAGCAAATCCAGCACAACATTAATCACACTGGATACAATCAAAAAATAAAGTGGTGTCTTGGAATCCCCCAAAGCTCGCAGAATAGCCGCCACACCATTGTAGGTTGCTATAAATAAAATGCCCGCGCAGGTGGTCCGCATATAAATAATCGAATCGCCAATAATACTATCCGGTGTTTGCAATAGTTTCAAAATCGCCGGACACAACAATATGCCCAAAATACTTACCGTAATGGCTGCAATACCCAGTACATAGATGGAGTTGGCTATGGTATTGCGAACATTCTTTTCATCACCGGCCCCGAAAAACTGTGCCACGATAATACCGATACCTATGGCCAGACCCGAGCTTAGGGAAAAGAACAAAAAGTTCATGGAACCACAGGCTCCCACCGCTGCCAAGGCATCTGCGCCCACGAAATTACCCACTACAATAGAATCTACCATATTATAAAACTGCTGAAACAAATTTCCCAACAAAAGGGGTAATGTAAACCTAACAATATGACCTGCCGGATTACCCACGGTCATATCGGTGATATTTTTCCTACTCATTCCGGTCTCCCTCTAACTCCTCTTCTACAACCTTCGACTAAACTCCTCACACGAAATAATTATACTATACCATCTCTTAAATGTCATGTAAAACCATCGCACTTTTATATTGAATATTTTTGCAAAAACATTCTCTTTCCTGTATACTATACTTATAAAAATCAAAAGGAGCTGCTTATTATGGAACATAAAAATCATTTTTCAAAAATTGGGTTGTTTTTGTTTGCAAGCTCTTTCTTCATCTGTACAGAGCAGTTACTTGCTGTGACTATTTATCGCCAGATACCCGGCAGTCTGCAACACCCTAGCCTTACTTATCTTCTGGGCATGTTGCCCTTATACGTTATTATTTTCCCTATTGCCCTTTTGCTGTTTAAAAGACTATCTGCTCCGATGCCTGTTATGAAGAAAAAAATAAGTGCCGGCAAATTCGTCTTGGCGTTTCTGATTTGTTATGCAATGACTTATATTTGCAATCTGGTGGCTCGCTTTGTGTGTGCTATTATAGGTATGTCCCTTTATAACAATATGGCAGACCTGACAAGCTACATTCATCCCGCTGTGCTCTTCTTCCTTACCGTTCTCTGTGCTCCTGTTATGGAAGAATTGCTGTTTCGTAAGGCATTGATATCACACACAATACAGTACGGAGAGGGCATATCCATCCTTCTCTCCGGCTTTACCTTTGGATTATTCCAAGATAGATTAGACCGTTTTGCAGCCGCATTTGTTTTAGGTATATTCCTTGGCTTCCTTTATACCAAGACCGGGAACATTATATATACCATTATTTTACATATATGCTTTGACTTTATTGACACCTTTTTGAGTGCATTCATTTTAAATACCTATACTGATTTACAATATACAGCGTCCACCGATTTTATAACACTTATAACAGAGCATACTTCGCAAATGTTGCCTGTATTTATCTACTTCTTTTTTATTCTTGTCATGATTATCAGTGGTTTCATTCTCTTTGTAGTGAATCGAAAGAAATTGAGAACCGAACCCGGTATAATTCGCATTGAAAAAGAAAAACGTTTCTCAATAATCATTCTGAATGCTGGGATGATTTTATACATTACCTTCCGGTTGATACTGATCATCCTATCATCTTTTCGCTAAGAAGCTTTTCATAAATAGTCACTTCCTTTGAGGTGACTATTTTTTATTCCCTATTGACAAATCTTATCGCATACATTACTATGTCTACATAAGACATGTCGAGCCTCGACATGTCGACCTAAAACATGTCGTATCAAGACAGTCCTATCAGGGAGGGAGATTATGGACGATAAGCTACAGAAAAAATACTGTCCCATGACAGAAACAATATTCTACACACTGTTGGCTCTGCTGGAACCAAACCATGGTTACGGGATTATGAAATTCGTCAAGGAGCTGACCAACGAGCGTGTGAAAATGGGCACCGGAACCCTTTATACCATGCTGGGGCGTTTGGTGGAGGACCAGATGATTATCGTGGTGAATGAAGTGGATGGCAAAAAAACCTATCAGATTACCGAAGACGGCAGAGCTCTGTTACTATTAGAACAGGAACGCCTGCAGCAGCAATGTGCCAATGGGGAAAAGATATTAGGAGGAGAAAATCGATGAAAAAATGCAAGCTATTTGTCAGTTTATTAAAAGAAAGAGATTGGTTGGAAGAAATGGCACGTCAGGGCTGGATGCTCAAGGACATGACCTTTGGTATCCTGTATCACTTTGAACCGATAGAACCCTGTGAAAAGGTCTTTGAAATCGAACGCTTCGCCATCACCGCCAATCCATCCGTAAGCGACTTGACTGCCAAAGCTCATGCCTTGGATATTACTTCTCAGTTTGGATGGGAGCAGGTGACCCATGATGAAGATATGAACTATTACTTTGCAAAGGACAAAGCAGGCGATGAAACCGATGAATTTTACGATGACATGGAAACACGCAGAGAACGTGCCGAACGCTACCGCAAGCATTTTTGTATCGAAGCTCCGCGTAATATGCTGAGTGGTTCCCTGATGTTATCCATACTATATCTGATAGTATTCTTTCTGACACGGGAAGAACACGGGATACAGCTCTTTTTCATGTGGCTGTATATTATCATCATCGTTCTGGAGCTTTTGTTCGCTTACGTCAGCATCCGCTGGGGACAGCAGATTTCTAACGAACTGTGCATGAGTCGCAGCGAATGGGAGCTTCACAAGAAATACAGCGAAAAGAAACGTTTTAACAAGGTACAACAGCTTCGCTCCTACCTACAGGAAAAAAGTGAGTTTGGCTTGTCCCTGAAGGGCTACGAAAACGGGCTCTACCTTTTTGAAGAGGATACGAAACGATATAACTACTTTATAGATACCAAGTCCTGCCTGAAAAAACGCCTAAAGGAGGATGGCTTACTATTCACAGAAGAAACCAAGGATATCCAGACCCAAAGTCTGAAATGGTACGAAACCAGTATTGCTAACGCTGCCCAATACGGACTGAAACCGGTAGCCGTAGTCAACAAACATGTCTTGATTTACAAACGCCCCTACAGCGACCAGCCCTTGCCTTGGGAAAATGGTAATACCAATATCAATTATGGTCTGCCAACCAAGGAAGCTGCACTTCTGTTCGGAATCTGTTTCCTTATCGGTGTGGTAATTGGTGTAGTAGCTGCAACCTTTTTATAATTTAGAACATTGGAGGATATAATGATGGAACACAAAAAACACTTTTCGAAACTGGGACTGCTCTTACTGCTCAGCTCCGCTATTATCTTTGTAGTACAGTTTGCTGCCAGCAAGCTTTTCAACCTGATACCCGCTGTATCAGAAAGCAGCAACCTTTCCTTTCTAGTGGTGATGCTGTCCATGTATGTGATTGCCTTTCCCATTATTTTTAAGCTGTTTCAGATGGTGCCCTCCCACATGAGCACCGAAAAGAAGAAATTGAACCCGGGACAAATCTTTCTGGCATTCACCATCTGTTATGCAGCTACCTATATCTGCAACTTTATCGGCGTTATGATTACCACCGTTATCGGTATGCTGAAGCAGGGTGCCGTAGACAATGTCATGCTGGAAATCACCGGAAGCATCCACCCTGCTGTGAATTTCTTCATTGTGGTGCTCTGTGCTCCTATTATGGAAGAATTACTGTTTCGTAAAACGCTGCTTTCCCGCACCATCCAATACGGAGAAGGCATCTCCATCCTGCTTTCCGGCTTTACCTTCGGATTATTCCACGGTAACCTGAACCAGTTTGTGTATGCTTTTACCTTAGGGGTTTTCTTTGGCTTTGTTTATGTAAAGACCCGAAACGTTCTGAACACCATCCTTTTACATATGTGCATTAACTTTATGGGGTCCTTTGTCGGTGCTTTCATCATAGATGCCAGCAATTACATGGAATTTGCTAACCGCCTCACAGAGGTGATGCAAACAGGTGCTTCCGAAGCTGAGCTGATGGCAATTATTACCCAATACAGCGGGGGATTGGTGATTTTCTTCCTGTATTTCCTGCTTATCATAGCATTTGTGATTACCGGATTGGTTCTCTTCTTTGTGAACCTGCGCAAATATAAGCTTCGCCCGGGCACCATAGCCATTGAAAAGGGCAAGCGTTTCACCACCGTTTTCCTGAATGTAGGAATGATTTTATACACCATCTTCTGGGGTGTCCAGATTGTAATGCAGCTGTTTGCATAATTCATGCATTTCTATCAAATACTACAAGCTAACCGTAAACAAAAACATGCCCCCTGTCTGTACTTGACAAGGGGCATATGTTTAGTATTTCAGTTTTTCTGTTACTATAGATATTTCTTCAAATCCTCTACCTTATCCAATACTTCCCAAGGTAAATTCAAATCATTACGTCCGAAGTGACCATATGCACTGGTCTGCTTGTAAATCGGTCTGCGTAAATCCAGCATTTTGATGATTCCTGCAGGGCGCAAATCAAAGTTCTCACGGATAATTGCTACCAGCTTCTCCTCTGTCAGCTTACCGGTACCAAAGGTATCTACTCTTACAGAAGTGGGCTGTGCTACACCAATCGCATAAGAAAGCTGGATTTCACACTTGTCTGCCAAGCCTGCTGCCACGATGTTCTTTGCCACATAACGTGCTGCATAAGCTGCGGAACGGTCTACCTTAGTACAGTCCTTACCGGAAAATGCACCGCCGCCGTGACGAGCATATCCGCCATAGGTATCTACGATAATCTTACGTCCGGTCAAACCACTGTCACCGTTAGGACCACCGATTACGAAACGTCCGGTAGGATTGATGAAGAACTTGGTCTCCTCGTCAATCATATCAGCCGGAAGCACCGGGTCAAATACATACTTCTTGATATCCGCATGAATCTGCTCCTGAGTTACCTGTGCATCATGCTGGGTAGAAAGCACCACTGCCTCCAAACGGCAAGGCTTGTCATTTTCATCATATTCTACAGAAACCTGACTCTTTCCATCGGGTCTCAAATAAGGAAGGGTACCATTCTTACGCACCTCCGTCAGCTTCAGGGTCAGCTTATGTGCCAAAGAAATCGGGTAAGGCATATACTCTTCGGTCTCGTTAGTAGCAAAACCGAACATCATACCCTGGTCACCGGCACCGATTGCTTCGATCTGTGCATCTGTCATCTGACCTTCCTTTGCTTCCAACGCCTTATCTACACCCATAGCAATATCCGTAGACTGCTTGTCCAAGGATACCATAACTGCACAAGTGTTGCCATCAAAGCCCTTTTCAGAGCTGTCATAACCGATTTCTGTTACGGTCTGACGTACAATACTGGGAATATCTACATTTGCCTTGGTAGTGATTTCACCCATTACCAATACGAAACCGGTGTTGGTACAAGTTTCGCAAGCTACACGGCTATAAGGGTCCTGCGCCATTAATGCATCTAAAACAGCGTCAGAAACTGCATCACAAATTTTGTCCGGATGACCTTCTGTTACGGATTCAGAAGTAAATAATTTCTTTTCTCTTTCCATGTTTTTTCTCTCTCCTTTGTTCTTTCTCCTAGTATCGGCATTCCCCGTTCGTTACGCTCGCCGGATGTCTGTGTCCACGCCAGCGGCTGTGCCGATACCGCAAAAAAGTCCGCTATTAAGCGGACTTTTATCATGTCAATGATGAAATCCACTTATTGTTCAAGATAATCTCGCTCAGGTTGGCACCTTCCTTTTCAAGGGGTTGCCGTGGCTTCACAGGTCCTCTGTACCTCCACCACTCTGAATAAGTTGGAATACTATAAAATTAATTTCTTTCGTGAAATAACAATACACCATGCAAGGGGAATTGTCAACCGATTTTCAATTTAAATTTCTGCAATTCTCTTTCCGAATTTACCAGCTCAATCTGTGCACCCAAAGACTGAAGCTTCAAGTGGAAATCTTCATAGCCTCTGGCAATATAGTGAATATCGTCTACGATAGTAATTCCCTCGGCACTCAAGCCTGCGATGACCAAAGCTGCTCCTGCACGCAAATCAGGAGAAGATATGGTAGCTCCGGTATACTTCTCCACACCATCGATAATGGCTGTGGTACCTTCTACCTTGATGCTGGCTCCCATACGGATTAATTCATCTACATATTTAAAACGATTTTCAAAAATCGTGTCCGTTACAATACTGGTTCCCTTGGATAAAGCCAATGCCACTGCCATCTGGGGCTGCATATCTGTAGGAAATCCCGGATAGGGCAATGTCTTTACATGAGTAGGCTTCAAACGTTTGGAAGCTACTACACGCATGCAATCATCCGATTCTTCAATTTCACAGCCGATTTCCATGAGCTTGGCTGTAATGGATTCCAAATGCTTGGGAATTACATTTTTGACAGTGATGTCACCTTTTGTCACTGCTGCTGCAAACATAAAGGTTCCTGCTTCAATCTGGTCAGGAATAATGGTGTATTCAGACTTATGTAGCTTGCTTACACCCTTGATACGAATCACATCCGTACCGGCACCCTTAATATTGGCACCCATACTATTCAAAAAGTTCGCCAAATCTACCACATGTGGTTCCTTGGCTGCGTTTTCGATAATGGTCTGTCCTTCTGCCAAAGCAGCTGCCATCATCACATTAATGGTAGCACCTACGCTGACACAGTCCATGTAAATATGACTTCCCACTAACTTATCTGCATGAATCTTAATCAATCCATATTCAATCTTTACCTCTGCTCCCATGGCACGGAAGCCTTTGATATGCTGGTCGATGGCACGGCAACCGATATCACATCCGCCGGGAAGTGCTACCTCTGCATGCTTGTATTTACCGAGCATGGCACCCAGCAAATAGTAGCCTGCTCTGATTTTACGAATATTGTCATCCTCTACAACAAAACTGTGTATCTGTCCTGCGTTAATCTTGACACTGTGGCGTCCGGTTCTCTCTATCATGACACCGATGTTTTGCATAGCCTTCAGCAATACATTGATATCGCGTACATCCGGCATATTATCTATATATACGGTTTCATCCGTCATTACGGAAGCAGCAAGAATAGGAAGTGCTGCATTCTTGGCACCCCCTATTTCCACTTCTCCTACTAATGGATTACCGCCCTTAATTGCGTACTGTTCCATTTTATGTTACCTCTTCAAATCTATCTATATTCAATCACTAAAAATCAAGCTCTTTGGGTACATAATAACACACTCTCTGTCATTTGTAAACAGAACGCTCGTTCACCACAATATCTTGTGTTAATCCAAGTACGGTATCGGGTTCACCTGCTTGCCGTTTATCAGCATTTCAAAGTGCAAATGCGGTCCGGTACTACGTCCCGTATTACCACTGAGGGCAATCTTCTGACCCTGTTTTACCTTCTGCCCCACCTTTACCTGTACCTTACTCAAATGCGCATAACGTGTCTGACGACCATCTGTATGGTCAATATAAACCACATAACCGTAACCGCTACCCCAACCGGCCTTCGTTACAGTACCGCCACTGGAAGCATAAATGGGCGTTCCGGTAGGTGTAGCCCAGTCATGTCCCTTATGATTGGTGCTGGCACCCTTGGTAGGAGCCTTTCTGGGACCGAACTTAGAAGTAGTACGTCCACCGGAAAGCGGCTTGATATAGGTAGGTGGTACCTTCGTACCCCGCTTCACGATTTTCGCTACCGCCTCCATTACCACTTCTTCCTTTAGTATTTCACGCTCCACCAGTTCATTATTCACAAAGGTTTCGTCTGCCACAATCTTACGAAAACCTGCGGATGGCTGCTGTATGACTTCCTTTTCATAGGTATACCAGTCATCCATATCAATATAGACAATCTCCTGGTCGTAGATTTCTTCATAATAATTCACTTCATGACGCACCACGGAAAGCTCCGGTTCCGGTACGGTAATAATCAGCTCCTGACCGATTTGCAGTATCGAATTCACATCCTCTAAGCTGTCATTCATGGCAACAATATCTTCCATGGGAATATCCACCTTAATGGCAATCTCTGACAAAGTATCCCCTGACTGCACCTCATAAATCACCTGCTGCTCCTGCTCCATGGTAAGCTCTTGAATGGCCTGCTCTACCGGTTTCATCTGACTGGATGGTAAATATGCCTCCACGATTTCAATATTTTCCGCAAAATCAATGGTGGCAGTCCCCAGCTCATAATCCTCGAAGCTTTTTTCTACCTCCACTTCCGTACTGCTCCACCACTTCTCTATCTGTTCACTGATACCGGCATTGGTAAACACACTGCCCTCTTGATCAGCCTGCTTGTCCACCACCTGTGCCTGCAACACATTAAACTCGCGCTCACTGTCACGAACCAGCTGAATACCGAAACGTTCGGTATCATCATACTTTGCAATAGCAGCTGTCAACAGCTGCTCCACCTCTTCCACGCTGGACAGATTCGCCATATACTCGTTGACCTTTACCGTATAGGCTCTCTGCATGGTCTCCATGATACCGGACTTCAGTGCCTGACTCATTTTCTGCTTTACCTGCTCGGTATCATCCACTCCACCCTCGGTGATGGTCTCTGACTTATAATAAAAATCCACATCCATAAATACCAGTTCATCACTTTGGGCTGCGATTTCCTTACGGACATCCTTTACCAAAGCTCTGGCATGCTCTGCATCTGTTACAGTTCCCACATCTACATTATTTACAAAAACACGATATGCATCCAAAGGCTCTGACTTTGCCAGTGCCTCTTCCGAACCATGGGGAATCACATTCCAAAGAACCACGATTCCTACTACTAATATGGCTACTGCACCGATAATATATGCAGGGTTGATACCTCTTCTGCGTCTACGTCTTGTATTTCTCATTCTTTCTATCCTGAATCCTTCTGTTTGTACCTTATTCTTAACAATTTTGTAACACTTTTATTCTACCAACAAATATTTTAATTGTAAAGTAGCACTTCAGCGTGTATGATAAATTTATATTACTAATGACCATAATCCGCTTATGGATTGTGTATAGGGTATTATAAATCGTACTATGGGAGGTGTCCTATGAGCATTTTCTTTCATATAGATGTAAATTCTGCCTTTCTTAGCTGGACTGCATTGGAAATGCTGGAAAAAGGGGAAGAAATCGATATACGAACCATTCCCTCCATCGTAGGCGGTGACACAAACACACGCCATGGTATTGTTTTGGCCAAATCCATTCCTGCAAAGGCTTATGGTATCCAGACTGCCGAACCGGTAGTCAATGCTTTCCGCAAGTGTCCTACGCTGACCATGGTTGCACCCAATCATGCCATGTATCAGGAACGCAGCCGAATCTTCATAGAGTATTTGACTACCATCTGCCCGGACATCGAGCAGGTAAGTATTGATGAGTGTTATATGGACTATACCCCTATTTCCTCTCAATACCCCTCTGCGGAAGCAGCCGCAGCATTTATAAAGGATTCTATATATGAACGTTTTGGTTTTACGGTAAATGTCGGGATTTCCGACCGCAAGGTTCTGGCTAAAATGGCTTCCGATTTCAAGAAGCCCAATCTGGTACACACCCTATACTCCCACGAAATTCAGAAGAAGCTATGGCCTTTGCCGGTTTCTTCCCTGTTTTCCTGCGGACATTCCAGTGCGGAAACCTTGCACAAATTGGGCATTCTCACCATCGGTGATTTGGCACATGCCGACCGGACGATTCTGCAGGCACATCTGAAAAGTCATGGACTGACTCTCTGGGAGTATGCCAATGGTATCGATTCTGCTACCATCACCCCGGAACCGGTGAAAATGAAGGGTATCGGCAATTCCACCACCCTTTCCCAGGATGCCGTCACCAAGGAAGAAGCTTATCATACCTTATTACAACTGGCGGAAAGTGTAGGGCGACGTGTCCGTGCCTCTCATGAACTGGCAGGCATGGTCAGCACGGAGATCAAATATGCTTCCTTTCAATCCGTATCCCACCAGACGACACTTCCCCAGCCTACCGCTTCCACGGATATTATCTACCGAACTGCCTGTCAGCTCTTTGATGAATTGTGGAACGGAACACCGATTCGCCTGCTGGGAATCCGTACCTCTAAGCTGGTACCGGATACGGAACCACAACAAATCAGCCTTTTTGACTATCAGACGCAGACACCTCAGAATGAAAAGCATCAGAAGCTGGACTCTGCTCTGGATTCTCTGCGTAATAAATATGGTAAAGACATTATAAAAAGGGGAAGTCTCTTCGACTCCCCCTAATACAATCCTGAAAGACAATTTACTTTTCCTTTTTTATACTGTATCCAAAAGTTCCCAGCTGCTTACCGGTTTCCAGATATGCTCCGTGAGAATATACAATGGGCTCCGCCTGCTCTAAGTGGAACTTGCCGTTTTCATCCATATACTTGTCATCTGCATGAACCGCCACCACCTCTGCCAGAAACATATCATGACTGCCTAACGGAATCACCTCTGTTACCTTACATTCCAAATTCACCGGGCTCTCTGCAATCATAGGTGCTTTCACCATATCTCCCGGTATGGGGGTCAGGTTCATCTCCTTGAACTTGTCCACATCACGACCGCTTTTCACACCACAATAATCCGTTGCAAATACCAAATCCTTAGTAGTCAGATTAATCACAAATTCTCCGGTTTCCTTCAAAATCGGATAGGAATGCCTCTCCGGTCTCACGGATATGGATACCATCGGTGGGTTCGTACAAATAGTTCCTGCCCATGCAATCGTAATAATATTGTTATTGCCCTGCTTATCCGCCATACTCACCATGACTACCGGCAAGGGATACAGCATATTGCCGGGCTTCCAAAGCTTCTTACTCATACTTTCTTCCTCAAACTAGAATATTCCCAGAGTCTGTAACACCAGAACAAATACGCCCGCAGTGGAAAGTGCTGCCAGTACCAGAGAAATCATGGTAACTCCGGTCAAGGTTTTGTTCTTTGCCGCCAAATCACTTATCTTCATGTTCAGGTTCTCTGTCTGCTTCTCCAGCTCCTCAACCACTACAGCCTGCACATTTCGATAAACCTTCACATTTTCCTTGTGTACATATTCCACAATCTGATCCTTCTGTTCCGTCAGCTGTGCCTTGCTTGCCTCTAACTGCTTCGCAGAATTCTCACGAAGAACCTCTAACTGCACCTCTCCCTGTGTATTTAAGGCTGCTGCCTGTGCTGCTGACTGCTCCTTCAAAACTGCCATCTGTGCCGCTGACTGCTCCTTAATCGCAGTAATCTGTGCATTTGCCTGCTCTCTGGACATATTGGACTGGCTTCTGGAAATATCACGAATGGAGAGTAACTGGTTATCTACCTCACCTCTCATGCTTGCCAGCTGCTCATCAATCTGTTCCTTCAATGCCTGTGTCTGTGCATTTAACTGATGCTTCATGGCTGCAAACTGCATCTCCGACTGCTCTACCATAGCAGCAAACTGAGTTTCGGAATACTCCTTCATAGCAGACAACTGATTTTCAGACTGTTCTCTCATAGCTGCCAATTGGGTTTCAGTCTGCTCCTTCATAGCAGAAATTTGTGCTTCCGATACTTCCTTCTCCAAACCTGCATTGTTTGACTGTGCTTCCAACTGTTCCAAAAGCTGCGTACGCAAATCCTGCAACTGCACGAAAAGCTTCTCCTCCAGCTCGCCCTGCAATCTGGCTGCATCCTGCTGCACACTATTGATACGCTCCAAACTGCTCTCTACCAACTCATTAATACTCTCTGTAGGAACCTGTGCCCCACTGATTTTTTCAGCACCATCGTTTAATGCCTGCTCCAGCTTGGCAATAGCGTCCTTTGCGGAATCATTTACCTGCTCTAACTGTGTCAAAACCTCCTTGGTAGAATCATTGACCAGCTTCATCTCATCCAGACATTCCTCGTAATACTTTACCTGTTCACGGGTACGCTGCAATTCCTCTGCCTCTGCGGAAGAATTCGCCTTAATAATTTCCTGTGCTGTGAATTTCTGCGCTAACTTATCGATAAATGAATCCATATATTTCCCTCCAATTACATGAAAAACCTTATTTGTAATCTATTTTAACATTTTTTTCAAAACAATACAACAAAAAAGACAGCCGTATTTTTTGTGCAACTTGTACAAATGCAAAAACTCATTTTCTACATTTTTGTAACATTCACCAATCCTTTACAAGCTGTTCATAATTTGTTCATATTTGATTGCTATACTAAAAATGTCCAAAGGGACAGCAACATTTTAAATACGTTAGATAAATTTTTTCATAATAGCCCGGGCGCCGAAAGGTGTCTGGGCACTCCTCATTTTAGAGTAAATTTATATGCTGCTTCCACAAAAATTCACCTCGTGTTTCCACGAGGTGCTTCTTAATTCTTTCTTTCCTGACTGATTAACAAAATCTCTTTATTTAAGGACAACATTCGAGCATCCAAATCTGAAACCATTCGGGCACATTCAATCAATTCGTTACGAATATGCTCCGGAGCATCTCCCTCCAGCTTGTAATGAATCTTGTGCTCCAGACTGGCCCAAAAGTCCATAGCGACTGTTCGAATCTGTATTTCTACCTTGGTATCCACGATTCTGTCTGACAAATATACCGGAACTGTGACAATCATGTGATAACTGCGATACCCGCTGGCCTTTGGATATGTAATATAATCCTTGGTCGCAATGACCTTAATATCCTTCTGTGCCCGTATCATATCCGCTACCGTATAAATATCCGAAGTAAAGGAACAGATAACACGCACACCGGCGATATCATTCACATGATTCACCATATTCTCTATGGTAGACTCGTGCCCGTGTCTCTTCAGCTTCTTCACAATACTCTCCGGGCTCTTAATTCGAGCCTTAATATGTTCAATGGGATTGTATTTATGAACGTGCTTAAATTCCTCGTTCAAAATCTCCATCTTTGTTTCTACCTGCTTTAACGCAGCATTGTATATGAGATTGACCTCTTTCCAGCTATCTATGCCGTCATCGTTGCTTACTTTTAATTCCATATGTAACCCCTGCCTTGCAAATCCTTTTATGTTATAATAAGTATAACACAGATTGTTATAAAAATGTATGTTTTTCACAAAATATTAATCCTTTTTTAATAGTTTTTGGCATTTCTCACCATATCCATCGGAAACAGTCACTTTATAAATATATGAAGAAAGCCAATGACTTATGACAAAAAGATTTGCGATAGGTGAAAAACATGATATACTTTTTCATACCAGTATTTTTATTCTCCCGGAACACATGGCTTTATCCGGGAAATATCCGGAAAGGAAGTTCACAAATGTTTCGTTTATGGGCAAAGGAATTTAAGGACAATCACTTATTGCGTGATATTGTAATAGAAGATAGTACACAGGATACCCGTACTCACAAGGTTTTTCATGCTTTGGACAAGGTATGCTATGCTTTTGACCTGAGCAAACCCATCTGGTTAGACAAGACCATCACGGAATTCAAACGCCACGATAAAGCAAGGTTTACACAGGACAATTTTATAGAGACTATCGATTTTGATTATCTGGAAATCCATGTGATTGAAGAGGATTAGCGTCTGAAATTCTAAAATTTTTAAAAACCATTTGACATTTCCCTACCCATGTCGTAGTATCAAATTATCTTACATATAGTTTTTAAAACTACATATAATAGTTTCAAGATATTTGTCTTGTGGATTTAATACTATTTTAAACATGGAGGGATTGATTATGCAGATAACTATTCGTGAACCCGGCAGTGCACTGACCCATTGTATCGCCATGCTGATGGCTTTGGTAGCTTCCGCACCTTTATTGGTAAAAACCGCTTTAGGTGCCGGTGGCAGAGAATTCATAGCCATGTGTGTCTTCATCGGAAGCATGGTACTGCTCTATGCAGCCAGCGCCACCTACCATAGTGTAAATGTTTCCGGCAGCCGCCTGAAATTATTTAAAAAAATCGACCATATGATGATTTTTGCCCTGATTGCCGGTACTTATACACCGGTATGCCTGATTATTCTGGGCGGCGAAATCGGTTATACCTTACTGACTGTGGTATGGAGCATTGCCATTGTGGGGATGCTAATAAAGGCTTTCTGGGTAACTTGCCCCAAATGGTTTTCATCTGTAATTTATATTGCCATGGGATGGGTATGTATCTTTGTATTTGGTCAACTCTGGAGTTCATTGCCAAAGGCAGCCTTCGGTTGGTTATTGGCTGGTGGTATTATTTATACCATAGGGGGCATCATCTATGCATTGAAGCTTCCCCTGTTCAACTCCAGACACAAATACTTCGGTTCCCACGAAATCTTCCACCTGTTCGTTATGGGCGGCAGTGTGTGCCACTTTATCTTCATGTATATGTATGTCGCATAAATAATATATGCAAAAGCCCCTGTGTGAGCCAATATACAGTCCTTTATAAGGCTGTGTATTGACCCTCACAGGGGCTTTATTTCTTATTTAAGTTTTAGCGCTTTTTAGTATTCCTTCTTCTCCAACCCAATCAGTGAAATCACCATGGATATCAACACTAATAAGAGCATCACTCCACCGCCCAGACAGGCAAGCTGCCAATTGCTTAAGGAGGATAATCGTGCAAACAGTTCAACAGCCGCAGCCTCCACATCACCTACCAAAGCCTTGATTGCCAATGCCAGCACTGCCAAAATACCGTATACAGCGAGAATTGCCACTCTGGCATTCTCTCCTCCGAAGATAATATAAATAGGTGTCATGAGCGATAACATAACCGTAGCAAAAACAGCCGCTACTAAAATCATCCCCTTCAAATCTGCCAGATTCAAATGCTCCAGTCCCATATTTGCGCCAATTGCAGCAAGCAGGATGATAAATCCCCCCATCGCCAATACTACCAAAGTAGAAAAGATATACTTGGATATCACGTAAGTTTTTTTCTGTATCGGTAAGGTCATCAGGAATGCCATACCATTGTCAAAGCTGTCATAGGAAATGCTGCTGGTTGCAAAAATAGACGCCATCATCACAGTAAACATTAACGCAAAGCTCACATCAACTCCTGTTATCAGGAAATATAAACCAATTCCGATAAAAATCAATAAACTGCTCTTCTGTCTTACTAAAAATCTAAAATCCTTAATCAATAAACCTTTCATACTATTTACCTTCCTTTCTGTCGCTGAGCATCAATGCAATCATTTCATCAATCTCTACCTTCTCAATAACAATATCCGGGTGATTTTCCATAAAATACTGTTTCTGATTGGTTAAACAGGTATAACCATACTTATCCTTTTTCGTACAGAGGATGTATTCCTGTGCCAGCTTCTCATACTGCTCGGGTGTCACCTTTAAGATACCATACAAATCCATCAAAGTATCTGTTTCCTCATGCATAATAATCTGACCGTTTTCAATGAAGTACACATCATCACACAAACCTTCCAAATCCGAAGAAATATGGGAGCTGATTAAGATACTGTTTTCTTCATCCTCCATATATTCCCGAAGCATATCCAGGATTTCGTTACGAACCACTACATCCAGACCGGAAGTGGGTTCATCCAAAATCAATAACTTCGCACCGTGAGACATAGCCAAAAGAACCTTCAGCTTCGCCTTCATACCGGTAGAGAATTCCTTAATCTTCTGCTTCAACGGAATATTGAAGTGCTCACACTTCGCAATAAAGTCTGCCTTATCAAACTTCTTATACATAGCGTTCATGGTGGCAATTACATCCTGTACGGTCATGTATCCGCTAAAGCCCGAATCCGAAAGCACCACACCAATATTTTCCTTGTCTGCTGCCTTTAAATCCTGAGGCTGTTTTCCGTCAATCAGCACCTTCCCGTCAGTCAATTTAATCAAGCCTAAAATCGCCTTAAACGTAGTACTCTTACCGGCACCATTTCTACCGATCAGACCGGTAATCGTGCCCGGTTCCAAAGTCATACTCATATTCAACTCAAATGTTTTGTATTTTTTCTTTGCATTTTCCAATACCAACGTCATAATCTTACTCCTCCAATACTAATTGAAATAGGTCTGTTAACTCCTCATTGGTCATACCATAGGTCTTTGCCTTTCGTACAACCTCTTCCATCTCATGTTCTATTTCTTTCTTTTGTTCTTCCTGACGCAGTCCCACATTGACCCCTGCTACGAAGCTTCCCTTGCCATGAACGGTTACGATGAACCCGTCCTGCTCCAAGGTATCGTAGGCCTTCTTTACCGTCAGGGCACTGATGCGTAAATCCTTAGATAAGGTTCTTACGGACGGAAGGCTCTCTTCCTTCTTTAAAGTCTCCTTCATAATCGCTGCCTTAATCTGCTCCACAATCTGCTCATAAATAGGCTGCATGGATGAATTATTAATAATAATGTTCATATTTGGTACCTCTCTTATATGTTACTTGAGCAATTCAAATAACACTGTTTCACTCCTGTCGACATAAACACTATATAACAGTTTATAACTGTTGTCAACTGTTTTACACTGTTTATTTTAACTTTTTTGTATTTTGTGTATTTTGCACTATTACAAACACTCCTTATTGTGATATTTTGCCATTGTTTTCTGCCATTTCTCATGCTATTCTGTATATACCGTATATACACAGAATTATCAAGGAGTGTGCCATGGACATTATATTAAGCAATGCATCAGATGAGCCTATTTACCAACAGATTATCTCTCAAATAAAGGCTCAGATTTTAAACGGTACGCTGGCGGCAGGGGACGCCCTCCCGTCCATGCGATTACTTGCAACACAGTTACGAATCAGTGTAATTACCACCAAGCGTGCCTACGAGGAGCTGGAACGGGACGGTTATATCGAAACCATCGCCTCCAAAGGCTGCTATGTCAAAAAACAAAATTCCGATTTCCTTCGGGAAGAAGTCCTTCAACAAGCCGAGGAACTTTTGGCCAAAGCCTGCCAAAAAGGTAAAATGTGTGGTCTGTCAATGGATGAAATGAAGGAAATGCTGGAACTTGTTTATGGAGGAGAAACAGATGAATGATTATGAAAATGCCATAGAAATTAAGAATCTCACCAAGAAATACGATGGTTTCACCTTGGATAATATTAGCTTTAATGTACCCAAGGGAAGCATCATGGGCTTCATCGGTCAGAATGGTGCCGGCAAAACCACCACCATCCGTGCCCTTCTAAATATCACCAAAATCAATAGTGGTTCCATCAAAATGTTAGGCATGGACCTACAAGAACAGGAATATGAAATTAAAGAACATATTGCCGCCGTGTTTGACGAACTGCCTTTCTATGACGGCTTCACTGCAAAAGGATTGGCCTTTATGTTTGAAGGCCTATACAGTAACTGGAACAAAGAACAGTACTATGCTTATTTGGAGCGTTTCCACTTACCCTTAAAGAAGAAAATCAGCAAGTTCTCCAAGGGTATGAAGATGAAGCTGCAGATTGCTACCGCCCTGTCCCATGGGGCTAAGCTTTTGATTATGGATGAAGCTACCACCGGTTTAGACCCGGTAGTGCGTAACGAAATCCTGGACATTTTCAGAGAATATTTGAGCGATGACACCAACAGCATCCTGATGTCCTCTCATATCACCAGTGATTTGGACAAAATTGCAGACTCTGTGACCTTTATTGATAATGGTAAGATTCTGTTGACCGGTTACAAGGACGAAATCTTAGAAAACCACGGTCTTGCCAAGTGCAGCCGGGAAGACTTTAAGGAAATTGCACCTACCGATTACATAAGTGCACGTATCAATGATTTCGGTGTAGAATTGATGGTCTCCGACAAAAATGCCTGCAAACAGAAGTATTCCGGATTACTTATAGAAAATACCAATCTGGAAGAAATCATGCTGTTCTACGTGAACAAGGAGAAAAAGGAGTGGTCGTAATGAAAAAAGGAAGTTTCAAAGGTCTCCTTTTCAGAGAATTTTATATTGCCCGCAAAAACTACGGCTATAATCTGTTGGCTTATCTTGTCATGGTTGCAATCGGTTTGCTGGCACTGCTTAGCTACAAATATGGTAACTTACACAGATATAATCACTTAATGGGTGTGGAAACGCAGTCCGCCATCGACCTTATGATTAAATATGCTCCTGCATACACAGGTGCATTCTTTTTCGGTGGTGCCTCGGATGCTACCCCCAATGATGAGAAGATACCCTGGAGGCGATTTCGTCTATCCTCTGCGGTAACCCCCTTCCGATTTGCTTTGGCAAAATACAGCTGTTTATTCCTTACGCTTCTGGCATCCTTTGCAATGACCTTTGGATGGTTGGGAATATACAGCCTCTTAACCGATACCGCTGTCACCACAAACGATTTGGGAATTACCATGACACTTTATACCGTCAGCGTGCTCCTCATAATTTATATGCAAAACATTTGTATCTGGGTACGCACCTTGGAGTGTGCTTTGTTTGTTTGTTTGATGACCGTATATGCTATTATGATACCTGTGGTACTTAAATATCCCAACCTGCTGACGGAAGATGGCTTGAACCAAATGAAGGAACTCTGTACGACACTGATTCCTTTTACTCCTGTGATCATTCTGGGAACCTTTTTGCTGGGACTTGTATGTACTACCATGCTTTACGGAAGGAGGGAGAAATAATGAAGGGACTTTTATATAAGGATTTTGTACTTTTTAAGAAATCCCTATTAACACTGGGAATATTAGTATCTCTATTTATGTGCTTCTGCTTCTTTTTTACTTTTTTACAAACCGGTATTGGCATTACGAATGAGGATAATGCCCTTAGTATAATGGCAATTACCTCCATGGTTTATTTTTGTGCTTTTTTAATGATTATCAATCTGTCCACCCAGCTTTTTACTCCGAACGAAAAGCCTGCCAGTTTCAGCTTTTTGTTTTCTACTCCACCGGCAGCCAAGGGACAGATTCAGAGCAAATATTACTTTTTGTTGATTGTTAACTTAGCAGTGCTTCTGGTGTGCTTTCTGACTGATACCATAGTCATGCTAATGGTGGGCGAGTATGCTGCATCTGCCTCCCTGGCATGTGTGATTTTCTTTTGCCTTAGCTTAATACTGTTGGCGATTCGTATCCCTTTTAGTGTACGCTATGGTGCTTCCGTAAGCTTTGAGGTACAGATGGTGTATATTATTTTATTCAGTGCTTTTTTTAGCATTTACGCATTGTTTGGAGACATCTCTTTCTTCTTTCAGGAGAATATTTTTAAAGCATTGATGGACTATTTACGAAGTGAAAAGGTGATTTTCGCAGTATCCTTTATACCCTACATTTCGGTACTGGCATATTATATTTCCTACCGGATTTCACTGGCACTTTACAGAAAGGGGGTAGAGACCTATGAGCAATAAAGAGAAGAAACAGATTCTCGTACGATTGGTTATTTTCTGTGTACTGGCTTACTTACCCCTTTATATACTGACACCGATTTTGAATGTAGTGTGTGGTGAATTGATTTATTCGGAAGATATCAGCAACAAAACCGCCGTTGTAGCTTATGCTCTGGGAGTATTTGGCATGTTTGCTCCTGCTGTGGCACATTTACTGACCAGACTCTTTACGAAAGAAGGCTTTCAAAATACCTATCTGGGGCTAAATATGAAAGGACATATCCGCTACTATGTCGCATCCATATTTGTTAAGCTTTTGGAAGTATCCGTTTTGATGCTTCTGATCTGGGGCATTTTTATGAAAGGTCTTTCCCTTAGCGAAGCCTTCCCTATGGAAGACATGCAAATGAAAATCGGCACCTTCCTGCTCCAGCTGGCCTTTTCCATCATTCTGTTCTTCCCTTCTTTTGGCGAGGAATGGGGCTGGCGTGGCTATATGATGCCCAAGCTGATGCAGATTATGAACAAGCCTGCTGCTATTGTGGTGGGTGGTATCATCTGGGGGCTGTGGCACGCACCACTGACCGTCTCCGGACATAACTTCGGTACCGAGTACAAGCTTTATCCTTGGTTGGGTATCTTACTTATGTGCATCTTCTGTATCTTGATGAATGCTTTGTTAACCTTACTTACCGAGCGTACCAAATCCATTTACCCGGCATCCTTCTGTCATATGATAAATAATAATTTAAGCTTTGCAGTGATGCTTAGCATCTTTGGCTGCCAGACCGCTCTGGATAAATTGGAAAATGTTTCAAATATTACTGCTTTCTGGGTAATGCTACCGGTATGTGCAGTAACCGGTGTGGTGAGCTTTTTGTTGTTGATGAGGAAAGAGACAAAATAATTGACTATTGAACAAAAAATCCCCTGAGGGGTAAGATATACATCCTATACGGACACGCTCTCGCTTGATGAAAAACGTAGCAGTACTAAGTTCGTAGCCGGACACAGTCGTCTACTCACTAAGTGCTGACGTTTTTCGACAGTCCTTTATAGGAAATATATCTTACCCCTCAGGGGATATTAATCTCTATTTCTCTTATTCATCATACCCATTTGGATTGTTGCTCTGCCATCTCCAAGAGTCGGCACACATTTCCCTGATACCATACTGCGCTTCCCAGCCCAGCTCTTCCTTTGCCTTGGCAGGGTCTGCATAACAGGTTGCGATATCGCCGGGGCGACGCTCCTTAATCACATAAGGAATCTTCACACCGGAAGCTTCTTCGAAATTCTTCACCATATCCAGTACACTGTAGCCGGTTCCGGTACCCAGATTGTATACCTTCAGTCCCGCATTCTCTTCTACCTTCTTCAGTGCCTTCACATGACCCAGTGCCAAATCCACTACATGAATGTAGTCACGTACACCGGTACCGTCATGCGTATCGTAATCATTACCGAATACACCCAGCTCCTTCAGCTTACCAACTGCCACCTGTGTAATATAAGGCATCAGATTGTTGGGGATGCCATTGGGGTTTTCTCCGATGGTTCCGCTCTTATGCGCTCCGATAGGATTGAAATAACGAAGCAGGATAACATTCCACTCCGGGTCTGCCTTCTGGATATCGGAAAGAATCTGCTCCAGCATGGACTTGGTCCAACCATAGGGATTGGTGCATTCCCCCTTAGGACAATCCTCGGTAATCGGTATAAAAGCAGGATTGCCATAAACCGTAGCACTGGAGGAGAAAATAATATTCTTACAATTGTGCTTTCTCATCACGTCTACCAGTGTCAAAGTTCCTGCAATATTGTTCTCATAGTATTCCCAAGGCTTGCGAACAGATTCCCCTACCGCCTTCAAGCCTGCGAAATGAATGACTGCATCCACTTCCTCTTTTGCAAAGATTTCTTCTAATGCAGCTCTATCCAGTATATCTGCCTTATAAAAAGGTACTGCTTTGCCGGTGATGGCTTCTACTCTCTTTAAGGACTTTTCGCTGGAATTGCTCAGATTATCCAAAACCACTACATCATAGCCTGCATTCTGCAATTCTACTACGGTATGGCTTCCGATATATCCGGCACCGCCTGTTACTAATATTTTCATAGCTGTAACCTCCTGTGTTTTTGCTATATACTTCACCTTTTGTTACACATCTGACTTATTACTATTTGTTGCTATTTGTGTAATTTACTGCTTCCCGGGATTGTACTTATTTTACTCCCCACGGTGACTTTCCTCAATATTTATTTGTTGGCACTATCAGTCGAAATGTTATATCACGCTTCCGTCCTGCAACCAAAAACCGGACTTTTCACAGCCGGGCAATGTTTACAGCACCACACCATTCTCCTTCAATAAGGTCTTTGCACTTTCCACGGAATCAACACCGGTCTTGTTCTTAATCGGAGCAAACTCCTTATTGCGCACTACCTCATAAGGCAGACAGCTATCCAACTGATGTATCATATCCAACACCAGATTTTCAAACTTATAACCATTGGGTGCTTCCGGTTTCACCAATTCCCCGGCTTCATTTAAATAAGGGATTTTCTTTTCTACAATATGTAATGGCAGGCTGCCGTCCAACAGAGTCTCCAAAGCTTCTTCCCGGAATAAATAGTTCAGAATCACGCCGAAGTTGTATGCCGGATTGCCCTTTTCATCCTTGGCATTCATCAATTCCTCTGTCAATTCATAATACTCTACGATGGAAGGTCTGCCATCCTCCAGACACATTACACCTACCTTTTCATCCGGAGCATTCTTTCGAACTACCTTGGCACCTACTGCACAATTCTTCCGAATGGTGGCACCCACGAAGCAAGGGTCTGCAATACGCTGAAGCACATTGTCCACTGCGAAAATATTCAACCATTCAATGCCTTCCTTTTTCACCAGCTCCAAAAGTCCTGCGTTCTTCATAGAAACAAACCAGCCACCATTTCCGTTGGGAGAAGTGGAAAGCTTACCCTTTTCCTCCAAATAAATCTTTCCGTTATAATCTGTAGCTGCCGCCATCTCCTGCTTGAAGAAATGCACATACTCAGCCTTGTAACCAAAGAAGTCATGCTCTGTCAAAAACTTTATGGTAGCATCGTTATTCTTATCACTGGTCATAATGAAGAAATGAATCCATGCTCCTGTCTGCCTCACCACATCCATCAGATTATTGACCAGACACTCAAATATGTACAAATCTTTCGTTTCACCGATGTTGTACATTCCCTTGGGATCATCAGAGCCCAGTCTGGTACCCATACCACCGGCAAGCAGCACTGCTGCCACCTTTCCTTCCTGTATGGCCTGAATACCAGTATCCGTAAAGCTCTCCTTATTCGCCTGAATTTCATCCAGCTCCATAGCCGCCAAAGGAGTAATCTCCCCCTTCTGTGCCAGAGCTTCTTTATCCTTGCAAGCCGCCAGAATACTCATATCCGTTTCTTCTATCTGCGTAAGCAATGCCTGCTTCTGAGCCTCTGACAGCTCCTCGTAGTATTTTAAAACATGTTCCTGTCCGTATTTCTCTAATTTTTGTTTAGCCGCTTCCAGTGTCATAACATTCTCCCTTCTGTTGCAATGGATATTCTCTCACCACTTAGTATACAACAATAAGTCGCTTACCGCAAGAGAAGCTGGTGAGCCAATTTGCTCGCCAGCTTCTCTTATGCAATCTGCTCCATATAACTTTTCTGACACAAAGGATATTGTACAATGAAAGGTTCAATTTTTTCTTTCATTTCCTCAAAAGAACTTCCATAAAAATACAATGCGGTATAAACCGGACCTTCCCACCAACTATAGATTCTGCCAATTCCGTCCATAGCCAATTCCATCTGTTCAATTACATAATTAATATCACAGGTTTGATAAACTTCTGGAGCCAAATCAACCCCATTAGAATAATATGCTAATCCCTCTAATGTTCCTACTTCCATTTCCGGCTCCACTCCTTGCAATAACGAACCTTTCGGAATACCTATCCTATTCAGCAAATCCACTAACCATTCTACACTGCCTGCTTCGTCATTGATTAAACAAATTTCTATATCACAATATGCAATTTCTCCATTCGGATTTTGTGCGGTTCCACCTCCGGTCACCTCTCCCATATGTGCTTTTTCTAATAATTCCTGCAATGCATCTTCCAACTCAAATCTATGCTTTGGCTGAAATCTGGCATTTAGCTTTAGTGTTAAGTTCATGTAAACTTCCTCTCCTTTTTCCTTTTATGTTTCTATAAGTTCAGTTTATTTTCATGAAGAAATAATGTCAACAGAATGCACTTCTCGCTTTCCTTCTTTGCCATAGACATTTCCTACCTCATCAAAGGTTCTAAAAACAGATAGGCTTCCAGTGCCCTTGGTACTTACCAGATTACTGAAGCGGTCGTAACATATTATAAACTATCTAATTACCATAGCAGCCACTTTATGAGGTCCTTCACAAAGAATAAATTCTGCATTGCTACTTAACAAATGATGCGGTGCATGTTCAAACAAAAAACACACTTCACAATCATCTATCATTTCATTTTGTCTGGAATTTTGTCGGTCAAATCTAATAGCCAAGCTCCACGTACTCCCATCCTCTAACTCTATAGTCGGATAATACGTCTCGCCTGCCGGAGGTTTTATTCGCCCACCTTCTTCTTTCGAAAACCAAAATATTATCGCTTTTTTCATTATCTACATCCTCCAAGTACTTGCTGATTGCGATCCGCTCTTATGGTATTTCGGCTTTTTATCTTGACCCCTTCAGTATTTAAGTCATCAACTTCAACCACATAAAATTTGATGTCTGAACCATGTCCCATTTTTTTCACTCTTGAACAGAATATTGGCTCCAGCTTGATGGTAATATACTGGTTTTTCGCCTCGGTAAGCAGACCATTTTTGTTATAAACATACGCTTCATAGCTCTTATCCTGATAATCCGCACGAATCACACGGTACAGCTTGTCATAGGTATATTGAGTATATCTTCCTCCGGGACGTTTCACTTTTTTCACCAGACCCGAATAATGCAGTTCATAAATGCCAATTTGATAATCAAATACAATCTGGCTTTTATACCACACTATTATTATTTCCTATTTGATTTTTTCAAATCGGATTCATGGATTAAACTATTCTTATCAAAACAACAACACCATTTTACATTTTTCCAGTGACCATAGTCACTTAAATCCCTTTTTACCGCTATCCCTTCAGCAATTAGATTGTCTTCTTCTCCATTATCATCAAGATCATCTGAATATATGCTAACCGGCATTCCTTCATAAAAAGTAATTATATTTCCTTGCGAGTCCATTTTGGTGTCACCCTTTGACAACAATACAGTATTCTCGTGTACTAGTTCATTAAAATCAACATAAATCCTTGCTTTATCCATTTTATAGAGCCTCTCTTCCAGTCATAATTTCACCTTTATCCGTTTGTTCTAATATCTCTTTCGATATATTCTCCAGATTAAATCTATGTATATGCTATAATCTTTAATTTAATTTTAATGTTACTTCCATTGATTTGCTTCTCTATGATGAAATAATATCAATATACTCTTTGTATTCCAATGGAATAGGACGATTAAAAACTAAATCCTTTAACGGATCAACATTTTTACCAAATTTGTAACATAAGTACAAACGCTCATTAAATTCGGCATATATTCTAACATTAGTTAACTCATACATGTCTATCATTTCATTATCAGAAAATGGTATAGACTCCATAATAACAGGACCATTAATATCACCTTCTATCAGACGTCCACCACCTTCCCCTAATATTATAATCTCTTTTTCATCCACAGTACCTTCCCATAATAAAACTCTTCTAACACATGCTCCTATAGAATCAATACGATATTTGGGAGGCACATAGCCCTTCAAAGGTTCAATCTCCTGTATGTATACATTGCTGTTTGTAATAAACTGTCGCGTAATATATGTACAAAACAATATGGGGGCTTTGTTCAAATCCATATTTTCCCACTTATTATCTGTGCTAAACAAATTAAAAACCAATAACTGTGCTCTATTTATCATCTGTGCTAATACATATACATTCTCTTTGCGATTTTCATCTTTTCGCTTGGTCTCTATGCTGATTACTCGATTTGCTTTCCATGTTACTTTAGGCATTATATAGATCTCTCCTTTCGTTATTTACATGAATATAGGTGTTTGCGAAACACCTGAAACCCGCATAAATGCAGTGTTTTTTCGTTACAAAATAAAAACATCTCCTCAATGATTTATGGTAAAATAGAGTTGACTAGAAACCATTTAACCAATCCACCAAAAAGGAGATGTACTTATATGATAACACATAAACAGCTCTCTTTGGCAGAAATTTTTGAAAATTGCCAAAATAAATTTGATAATGACA
>JAZQEK010000094.1:0-1834 GCA_045538995.1 Acetatifactor sp.
CAAACCGGCCCCTGCGGACTGTTACGGCGGCAGTAAATACAAGGCAGAGGAAGGCATTGCGGCGCTGGAAAGCGACAGCTTCCGGGTGGCGATTCTCCGTCCTCCCATGATTTACGGCAAGGGCTGTCGGGGGAACTATCCCACCTTAAGCTCCCTTGCCAGAAAGCTGCCGTTGTTCCCCAAAATTGAAAACCGCCGCTCCATGCTGTATATCGATAATTTTACGGAGTTTGTCCGGCTGCTCATCGACAATCGGGACAGCGGCGTGTTCCACCCCCAGAATGCTGAGTACAGCAATACTTCCCAAATGGTGCGGCTCATCGCCCTTGCCCACGGGAAGAAAATGCCCCTGATTGGGGGCTGCGCCTGGATGCTGAAGCTGTTGGGCAAGGTAACACCCAAGGCAAACAAAGCCTTCGGGTCTTTTACCTATGACCAATCCCTGAGTGCTTATCCCCAAAACTACTGCCTGTATACCTTGGAAGCGTCCATTCGGCTGACAGAAGAATAAAATAGGTTCTATGTCAATAGTTGGGGTAGAGCACAAAAAGAATAATCATTGGATCGTGTCGGAGTTTTCGCTCCGGCACGATTTTTATGTATTGCAGAAGAGAATACGCTTTCTGAAATTGGAGAAGTTACGCATACCGTAAGACACTCTTTTCAATACCTTGGTTTTGTTATTACAGCCTTCTATATATCCATTTGTCCAAGGCACATCCATAGAGTTGAGAATTTCTTGAAACCAGTTGTGGTATGCTTTTGTACAATCGTGGAATTCTGCCAAATCCATTACCTCTACGGAGTAAAGCCAATCTACAAGCTTTTGCTTACCTTCCAGCGAGGACTTTGAGCGGATCACAGCAAGGAATTCATTCTTGATGCGGTAGGCATCAGCGAGCTTGGGGGCGATCTCAAACATCAGGGCAAGCCTGTCCATTTCTTCATCAGTAAGTTTCTCGGTTCGTTTCATCAGTAAGTTTCTTGATTTTTTGAAATACTTTCGGAATTGAGCGGATAGCTTATTCTGTTCATTCTTTCGCACCCTTTCCATAGCCCAATAGACTTGACGTATGACATGATATTTATCTGCTACAATGGTTGCCTGAGGGAAGCAGATATTTGCTACCTGACGAAAGTGTGTGTTCATATCACAAATAAAGTATTTTACGTTATTTTTATTTGAGAATTGCGAGAAATACTTCACTAAATCACTCTCAAAACGATTTGGCAGGATGTCAAGAACGGTCTTGTTTTTTGGATCTACAACAATACTGTTATACTTTTGTCCACCGGAATTGCCTTTAAATTCGTCCAGAGAGACCACTTCCGGAAGTGCGGTAAGCTTACTATTGAACAAATTGAAATAACGCATGGCAGTTACAGCAGAAACATTATAACGGCAGCCGATCTCCTTAGCTGAGATAACTTTTTTGAAAGCAAACATGATTTCAGCAACCAGTCTGGTGGTTACTCTATAATAGCGAGGTAGAAAAGTGTTCTTCTCAAAGAAACGCTTACCGCAGTCGCAGCGATACCGACGTTTACGGAGGTGCAAGAAGGTATCTCTGGCAAGAGGGACATCCTTGATAACTTGCATACGATAGTCATGGATGCGGTCAGTGACAGCTCCACAGGCCGGACAGACGTGTTTATCTCTGGGTAGTTCGATGTAGATGTGGAGCTGATCATCGACATTTTCAACATTTGTGATAATTACATCTTCCAAATTAAGAAATTTTGAAGTATAATCTTGATTGAGCATAGGGAACCTCCTTGAATGGATTGGTGGTACTTTTTATTCTAAGGGTTTTGTTCTCTATGCTCAACTATT
>JAZQEK010000095.1:0-3679 GCA_045538995.1 Acetatifactor sp.
CTTTGAATGAAAATCTAAATTCCACCCCATGCTGAATTTAGTCTTACACTCTGTATAATTATCCTGTATGATTATAATACCTCCTATCCGCAGTAGAAAGAGGTATACATGAGTAAATCAATCCCTGGCAATCAAAAACATATGACTATCGATAATCGAATCATCATTGAAAAGGAACTGGACAAGCGTACTTCTCTGCGTGGTATTGCTCTGCAATTAGGCAAGGATCCTACCACCATTGCTAAAGAGATTAAAAAACACCGTACCTTGCATGAGCACAACCACTTCAACGAACCAAAAAACAAATGTGCCTTCTTTAAAGACTGTAAAAAGAAGGATATCTGTGGAATATATGCTCCCGTATGCAAAAGACCGTGCAGACTCTGCAATCACTGCAACTCACATTGCCCTGACTTCATCCCCAGAAGTTATCATTGTAATCTTTTAGATAAAGCTCCTTTTGTCTGTAATGGTTGTGAAAAGAAAACAGGTTGCCGGTTAGATAAAGCCTTTTATAAAGCATCTACCGCCCAGAGACAGTACAAAACTGTTTTGGTAGAATCCAGAACCGGAATCAATATTTCGCCGGAAGAACTTACTATTCTGGATGAGCTTGTTACTCCGCTTATCCGACAGGGGCATTCTCCATATATGATCCTGCAGCATCATCCAGAGATTGGTCTTTCCGAAAAGACCATCTACAACTATATCGATTCCGGTGCTCTTACCGCCAGAAATATCGACCTTCCCAAGAAAGTAAAATACAAGGTGCGCTCTGACCATTCTTCTGAAGCTTCTGACAAAGCTATCTTCGAAGGTCGTACCTACAAGGATTACCAAAATTTTCTGGCTGAGTTTCCCGATACAAGAGTTACGGAAATGGATACCGTTCTCGGCTGTGAAGGCTCGCATAAGGTTCTGCTGACTCTTCATTTCGACTGCTGTTGTTTCATGATGGCTTATCTTTTGGAAAGCAAGGAAGCCCGCCATATCAAAACAGTTTTTGATGCTATAGAAAAAGCCACAGGCACTCTGGACTTTTCTATAGCCTTCTCCATCATTATTACCGACCGTGGTGGGGAGTTCCAAAATCCAGATGCATTGGAGTGTGGTCAAGACAATGTCATCCGCACGAGTATTTATTATTGTGATCCTATGTGTTCTTGGCAAAAACCCCATTGCGAAAAAAACCATGAGTATATACGAAAAATATGTCCAAAGGGCACCTCGTTTGATGAGTACTCACAAGAAGATATCAATCTTATGATGAGCCACATCAACAGCTCCCCGAGACAGAGCCTTGGCGGATTAACGCCCATGGCATTGGCAAAACTAATGTTGCCCGTGAAACTGCTGACACATTTCGGACTGAAAGAAATACCTGCCGACGAAATAATACTGACACCGGCATTACTTAAGAAATAAACCAAACAATAAACAAAAATCTGCGGATAGGAGTCCCCATATGCAAAATCCAAGACAAGTGGAATTCAGTCTTGCAGGGCCCTATTCCAGTTGTCTGCGAAGCATGCTCTTTCGTGGCAAATATCATACATTGTTTGGTCTAAATTCCACTATAAAGGGTCTGACGGAATTCGTCAAACCCTTAAAAATAGAATGTTTGTGTCAAGTGTTCGTTGGCAGTTTTTCAATTAATTTTTCTTCTGATATTCTGCTTATTTTTGGTATGCCAAATAAACCCAAACTTGGGTGCTGCTCATTAATTACAAAACGCTTTCTTAAATGCTTTTCTTGATGCTGTCTGCATAGCCTCCAGTATCGGCATATGAGCACTTATCACATCAACATATGGATTGCCTTTCCCATCTTTCTTTGGGGCTTGCGCTGCACTCAGTGTTTCGACGATTTCCTTCATCTGCAGCGTGAATACCAATCCATCTGTATATCGGTCTATCGTTTCTATCAATTCCCGGTTCTCTTTGCGGTACAGGGCCTTTGCCAGATTGTTGGCTCCGTTTACTGACCAACGCATCCGGCGGTTCTTCATTCGCAGCGTGATCACCGTGCAGTTCTGATTCTCCTGAACTCCCATACCCTTATATATAATCCCTTCCTGTGGCTCTGGGAGTTGCCTGCCTTGTTTATCATACGGTAAGAGTCCCTCTTTGTTGTTGCTCAGGTATTTATATAATTCCCTGGCCTTTTTGCTCTTGGTATCCTTCTCATCCGGGCTTTCCACGCTTGTTGCATATATTTCTATATACTCCAGCATTTCCTCCGGTTTCTCCGCGTCAAACAGCCTGCGGATCTCCGCCTGAGCATCTTTATCGCTAATCTTACGCAGGATCTCCTGATATATGTGATACCGGTCCAACTGAAAGATGGTATCCGGATCATAAGGCTCCTTTATCCACCCGCCTCCATCACCATTGAGGATCCGCTGACCAATCTCGTCCGCATTATACTTCTTTCTGATACAGGCTTCCCGCTTTTCGTGGAATTCCGCACTTTTCTCCATTCCTGCCAGCATGGTCTTTCCCACCAGAGTGCTGCGTTTCTCCTTTTCCTTTTCAGCATTCCACCCCTCATACATTGTAAACACCTTCATTTCCTGCTTTTTCATCTTTTTATGGTGTTCATCCTGCATGTTGAGCCAGACTCCGTCCATTTCCTCAAACAGCACCGGAATCTCCCTTTGACCTTCTGTCTGGTCTGCATTCATCTGCTTTACCGCATGCGCTTCCTCCTCGCTGATTCGTTCGCCCAGACGCTGCATCACGTTCCACACACCGCCGGCACTGATGTTTTGACCGCAGGTGCTGCTTATTGCATCTGCCGTGACCCGGTATGGACACTCAGTCACTGTCATGGCAATCTTCTCTGCAAGGTTTGTGGATATCAGACCTATTTTATCCATCTGCATTGCCTGATCCAGCAGAAAGACATAGGCTCTCTCTCCATTCTCCAAGGTAGTCCGATATACCCTGCGCCAATACTCCACATCCCCATACACTGTCTTTATACTGGTCTTGCGCCCTCCCTTGTCCCGGTACTGCTTGGTGTCCCTGGAAGCTGCAAGCTCATCATCATAGGACTCCAGGATCATCCGAGTGATCTCACATCCGATTTCACAGACATATTTAAAAACTTTTTGCTCCAACTCCTTGAAAGATATCAGCTTTTCATCTACAATATTACTCATCATACAGTCTCCCTTATGTATTTTCTTGGTCGTTAATATCATAAAGAAAAACTGTATGATTGGGAAGTAGGAATTTTCTCTACTTCCCTTTTTATTGCTTTTGCCAATTAAAATTATACACTAACAAAATAGAATTTAGTCTTAAGTGTGGAATTTAAGTTTACATGCGGAATTTACTTTTTCACTCAACCAACATTCTGCAACGAATCTTCTATACGAACAAAGAGTCCGCTTGCGGACTCTCCGCGCGCGAGCGGTGCCTGAAAGGCAAACTTCTTCTCCGCGCGCGAGCGGTGCCTGAAAGGCAAACTTCTTCTCCGCGAGCAGCGCATCCTCCCGGAGGGTTTTGCTTTGCAGGAAGAACTTTCGCACGTTAATGTGCCAAGGTCTTTCCTGCATAGTAAAAAACCCCGCTTTCAGACGCCTCAGAAAGACGAAAGAAAGCAGGGTTTTCCTTAATTATTCTCCTTCACATAAAGCTCTACCCGGCTCTGAATGATCCCGGCCACATCCTGC
>JAZQEK010000096.1:0-1507 GCA_045538995.1 Acetatifactor sp.
TTGGCACCCACTCCATATGCCTGGCAATGTCCTCCGCATGCATTACTGAAGCAATCGCCTTTCTACCAATCGCATAACGATATGACATCCATATACAAGTTTCTTTAAAATCACTCATAACTCCATGTAATTAATTATTTCTCATCAATTTGAAGTCTTATAATCTTCTGCCGCAAACTCCTCAATCATCCGCAACAGCTCAGCGCCTTTATCCTCATCAGATTTTTCACTTACAGCCACTTCACGTAAGCGCCACACAAAATTCTTATCAGCAGATGCTTTTTTATTAAGGATCGTGAAATGGGACCCTATGTAGAACACGCTCTCTGATTCTATCTGGAATAAACGGTCATCCATCTCACCAGGTGTCCCATAAAAGTCACTCCAGAGATTATCAAATTCCGTATACCAGGTATCGTCCATCACCTTATATGTATCAACCCGGCCATTCCAAACTCCTCCAATCACCTCTGCTTCCGGATCAACCCTTTCCAAAGCTTTCAATAAATCCTTTACTTTCATACTATCAAAAATTTTTACCGCTTTTCTATTACACTGTATCAATCAATTTCGGAACTATATTCCAAATTATACCTGGCTTCCTTGAACCTGTAGCAGTATCTGGCGTACAGAGCCAGTGTGGGCACACCAAACGCTTCTGCCTTAGCCATAAAAAACTCATACACATCCTGAAGAGTTGGAATACGCTTTATGCTTTGGAAGAGTTCACCTTCTACGCCAATATCCGCCTTAAGCTCCAGACTGTTCCTATTGAATTCATCGAGGTTGCCATGTGAATGTCCATGAAGCAAGACGGCACCTTCCGGCTTCCTGTACCACGAATACATCGGATAGTGACACATCGTCACATTCAGTCTTTCCATCTTTAGCGAAACACCATATATTGGAGACATCTCTCATTCGAAATGGCAAAAGAGATAATTTATTGTTCTTCAACGCCCGCTTTGCCCGTTTTCTGAATACTCTATGAGCTATCCTTTTGTCATTCTTCTCTGAAGCAGAAGTCGTACACGATGTCACCGCATGTTTTTTATATGACCTACTCATCGTGCATATCCTCACCTTTATATCCCGGAAGGCTTTCCGGATCATACACCTTTCGATACTCCATGATATGCCATGCAATCATCTCCGGATATACTTCCCAATAATGGCGGCAGACTCTTCTGTATAACAATAGCATGCGTTCTTCTCCTGCAAAACCGAACATGTAATCCAGAAGCCATTCAACCTCTTTCATCGGGGCAACCCTGCTGCAAATGTCGTCCACCAGTGGTGTATATACAGCTACAGCTTGGTCATGCATACCTTTAATCTGTTGTGCCAGAGCATGAATTTCTTTCTTAAACTGTTCCTCCATTGCTTTACTGTTTTCTATTTATGAGATTCACGACCACCTTAACAAGGATGTCCATCTCGTCCATCCGGCTTTCGGCGATCATCAGGGTCAGTGCGACGAGGGTGCCGTCGGCGATTCTCTTGGTGC
>JAZQEK010000097.1:0-113279 GCA_045538995.1 Acetatifactor sp.
CGCAACTATAAACAAAATTTAATTTGGATAGGTTGGCTGTTGCTGTTCGTGGTGTTGGGAACTATAGTGTATCAAATACTGCCGAAGTCCTGGAAATGGTTGAAAAATATCGGTTATGTAGGGGCAGTGTTCTGTGGCTTCTATCTTTTGTGGGCATTGAAAATGTTCAACATGGAGCATAGTACTTACATGAGTATGTTGCAGTGGGCGTTTATGCTGTTGACAGCGAATCTGGCAATCGGAGTGGTGGTAATCTTCGGCAAGAGCTTTACGGAGCAGGAGAAGCTCCTGAGTGGTCTGGGGATTATCGTGATGCTGATTACTCCACTGGGAAGCAACAATCATTTGTATTTATCCATTAACAATTTGTTTTTTGTATTTCCCTTTACGTTATGGATGCTGTGCCGATTTTTCAAATGGTTGCCGGAATGCTGGAAGATACGTAAGTGGAAGATTTCTACCTATCCGCTAAGGGCTATGTTGGTATGCGTGGCAGGTATGATTTTGATGCAGACTACCTTGTTTGGCTGGCAGTTCGTCTTTTTAGAGGGTGACGGCAATGAAAAAAAGCTATACACAAGTGTGGAAAACAATGCTATACTTAAGGGTATGTTAACGGATGAGGAGAGAGCAGTCTGTATCTCAGAGATTTCTGCATATGTGCAGGAGCAGGATTTGAAAGGGAAGGAAATCGTCCTGTATGGTAGGATACCTTCTATGTCTTATTATTTGGAGATGCCCTTTGCCATATCTGCATGGCCGGATTTGGCTTCCTACAACTATACTGTGATGCAGGAGGATTTGCAGAGTATTCAGGCAAAGGCAGATGCAGGAACCGGTGCACTTCCGGTGATACTACTGGAGAAGAAGCCGGGGACTTATGTGTTGGCTGGCAAAGAAGGACTGGAAGCAGCAGGTGTGAGCGAGGGAGAAATAGCTGCACTGGAAGCGGACAGGAAGCTTAGATTATTAGCGGATATGATAGAGAAGTATGAGTATCAGGCTTCTTTTGAGAATGATAAATTTGTAATGTTTCTGACAGGAATGGAGGACTAGGAATGATTACTTTTAATGTACCACCCTTTACCGGGAAGGAAATGGACTATATCAAGGAATGTGTACAAAATCAGAAGATTTGCGGAGATGGTGCCTATACCAAGAAGTGTAACGAGTGGATAGAGAAAAAGACAGGCACTACCAAGGCGTTGCTTACCACTTCCTGTACCCATGCACTGGAGATGGCAGCTTTGTTAGCGGATATCAAGCCCGGAGATGAGGTGATTATGCCTGCATATACCTTTGTGTCTACGGCAGATGCTTTCGTTTTGAGAGGGGCGGTTCCGGTGTTTGTGGATATTCGCCCGGATACCATGAACATTGATGAAAACCTGATTGAAGCAGCCATTACGGAAAAGACCAAGGCCATTGCACCGGTACATTATGCAGGTGTTTCCTGTGAAATGGACAAGATTATGGAGATTGCGAAAAAGTATAACTTGGTGGTAATCGAGGATGCAGCTCAGGGCATTATGTCCGGCTACAAGGGAAAAGCCTTGGGAACCATTGGTGATTACGGTTGCTTCAGCTTCCATGAAACCAAGAATTACAGTATGGGAGAAGGCGGTGCTCTGCTGATACAGGATGCGGATATGGTAGAAAGTGCGGAGATTATTCGGGAAAAGGGTACCAACCGTAGCAAGTTTTATCGTGGACAGATTGATAAATATACCTGGGTAGACTTTGGTTCCTCCTATTTGCCCAGTGACATGAATGCAGCATATTTGTACGCTCAGTTGGAAATGGCAGAGGAAATCAATGATGCCAGATTGGCTTGCTGGGACCGTTATTATGAAAATTTGAAGCCCTTGGCAGAGGCAGGATATATTGAGCTGCCCGTGGTTCCGGAGGGCTGCGTGCACAATGCCCATATGTTCTTTATCAAGGCAAAGGATGTAGAAGAAAGAACCGCACTGATTGATTTCTTAAAGTCTAAGGAAGTGATGTCAGTATTCCACTATATTCCTCTGCACACTGCTCCGGCAGGTAAGCGTTTCGGACGCTTCCACGGAGAAGATAAATATACCACCAAGGAAAGTGAAAGACTGACACGTCTGCCTATGTTCTATGGACTGACCTTGGAGCAGGTAGATTATATTTGTGAACAGGTGAAAGGTTTTTATCAGGAGTAAAACATGACGATTACAGGTTGTTTGTTATTGGTGCTGTGGCTGGGAATTATTCCACTGAGTATCGGAGCACTTCCGGCAGCTTTTGTGGAAAAGAAGCGGCATAGTATAAGTTTTATGTGGACAACCGGATATCTATTGATGTGGGCTGCATTTCAGGTGATGAGCGTTCCCTTTATCCTAAAGGAAAGCATTTATCGGAAGTACTATCCTACTGTGGTGACAGGATATGCGGTGGTAAGTCTGGTGCTGGCAGCAGTGGGTATTCTGTTGTGGATATATAAGGGAAAAAAAGCAGGTCACTTGTTTCAGAAGCCGGCGTTTCCGGTAGGAAAGAAGGCGTGGTTGGCTTGGGGCTGTGCAGTAGTTCTCATAGGACTGCAGTTGGTCTGCTCTGTATTTTTACGTTATGCGGATGGGGACGATGCTTTTTATGTGGCAGTTTCCACTATTGCACAGGAAAGTGATACCATGTATCTGTTAGCTCCCTATTCCATGGGTGGAGTGGGACTGAACACGCGACATAGTTTGGCACCTTTCCCTATTTGGATTGCCTTTCTGGCACGAGTAACGGGAAGTCATACTGCTTTTGTAGCACATACAGTAGTGGCAACCGTGTTAATATTCATGACCTATGTGATTTATTATCAGATCGGGGAAGTGCTTTTTGCAAAGAAGAGAAATGATATCCCTGTGTTTTTGAGTTTGACAGCTTTGCTGGTGATTTTCGGGGATTATTCTATTTATACCGCAGAGAACTTTATGATAGCCAGAAGCAGGCAGGGTAAAGCGGCACTGGGAAATATTATAGTACCCATGATGATACTGCTGTTTTTGCTGCTTTTCGAGAGAATTAAGGAAGAGAAGAAAGCAGAGCGGATGCTGTGGGTGCTGATTGCGGTGACGGTGACTGCCGCATGCCTGTGCAGTACCTTGGGAACCTTCCTGATGTGTTTGTTTTTAGGAGTTATCGGTTTGTGTGCGGGTGTGGTGTATCGTAGGTTTGGTCTGGTATGGAAGACGGCACTTTGCTGTATACCGGCGTTGGTTTATGTGGTATTGTATTTTGGTCTTGGGTAAGGAGTAGCTTTATTTATGTGGAATAATGTAGTCCAGTTGTTTCAAAATTATATGGGAACGGGACTGATTGTAGTATGGTTTCTGGTATGTCTGGTGTACCTTTTTCTGGAAGAGAAGGATAAGGGCAGACGCATCCTCTTTCTGTATGTGCCGGCGATACTGTTTCTGTTGTTTTTCAATCCCCTCTTTATGCAGGTGGTGTATGGTTTCATCGGAGCAGAGATTTATTATCGTATTTTATGGCTGATGCCCATTACCATAGTGATTGCGTATACCATAGTGTCTTTGATGCAAAGGTTAGCAGGAGCGAAAAGGGTAGGAATGTTGGTCGTATCTTTGGCACTTATTCTGGTGTCCGGAAAATGTATTTACAGAAATCCGTTTTTCGCCAAGGCAGATAATTTGTATCATATGCCGCAGGCAGTCGTAAATATTTGTGACGAAATCAAGGTGGAGGGGAGAGAGGTAATGGCCGTATTTCCTCAGGAACTGATACCCTTTGTGCGTCAGTACTCCGCTGTGGTTTGTATGCCTTATGGACGTGAAATGCTGGTGGCAAGGTGGAACTTTGAAAATGCACTGTTTGATGCCATGGAAGCTCCTGTTTTGGAGGCAGAAAAGATTGCGATATTGGCAAGAGAACAGAGTTGTCATTATGTAATAGTAAGGGAACAACAGGAAGTGCAGGGAGACTTTGAGGATTACGAGTATGTTGAATTCCTCAGAACAGAAGGATATGTTGTATATTTGGATACTACAGCCTATTTGGGCTTAGAGTGGGATAGAAAAAAGGGAGTAGGTTCTTGATGAACCTACTCCTCTTTTAATGAATCATAATATTCCAGAGCATATACAAAACGTTCTGCCAGTTTCTCACGTCCCTTGACATTCAAATTGATATTGTCCAAAAGATAGCTGTCTGCATTTAAAGCATTTACGGTGCCGTACAGATTATCCACAAAGGTCACACCATGCAAAGAAGTGATGTTTCCGACTAACTGAGAGTAGTGGGAAAGATGCATAGGCTCCGCGTCGGTATAGTAAGAATACAATTCGCTGTCTTCGTATTCGCCATCCTCGTTGATTGCATATGCATAGGTAGGTGACATGACGATGATACGGATGTGCGGGAAGGTTTCCTGCAACAGTGCCAGTCCGGCTTCCAAATTCCCCAAGTATGCCTGAATATCATTGTCCTTTTCGTGATTGATAATCTTTCTACCGTCCAGATAGTCGTTGGCATCATACATGATACCGATGACATCAATGGTATCAAAATCGATAGTACGTAAGGTGTCGAATACCTCCTGCGCTTCCGGAGGAAGCTTATCCGGCTGTTCGTTCAGGGCTACGGAGCAGGGAACTTCGTTTTCCATGGCAATCAGGGTAGTCAGCCAGTAGAAGTTGAAGGCATCCATAGGATCCACATCAGCCTTAAAGGTATAATGTGTAGCAGTCAGATAAGAATCGGTTACCGCACAGTTGTATACGGTTGCACCGGACAATTCTGCAATCATATTAGCCATATCGTCCTTGGTGCCGCGGTTCTGGGCGAAGGTATCATTTCCCAGCAGGACAACATTGGTTACATTATCCTGTGTTGCTGCGGCATCTCCGTTGTAAATCAACGGAAGAATGTCGTCATTGACTTCTACATCATAGGAACCATCATCCGTAATATCCATATCGTTTAAGTTAATACGAATGCCCCAGTTGCTGAAACGGTGAACAATGAGGATTACGGATACCACTACCACTGCCAGAAAAATAATGTGCCAGTTAATCTTGAAAATATAGTCAAATACACTTTTTTTCTGTCGGGAGTGTGACTTGCGTTCCGTTTCTGTTTCGGTTTGCAGGGTCATGGATTCCTGCTGAGAGATTTCTTCATAATTGATAGCAGCATCATCCTCTAATTTATCCAAATCGATAATCTTTACATCAGGAAACTCTGTTGTTTTGGTTTCGTCTTTCTTCATAGCATCTCCTATTCTGTTTGGTTAGTCTTGGTTCGGCGAAGCAGACCGAGACTTTACGAAATCATAATTACCAGTTCATTTTACTATTATCTGGCATTTCTGTCCATAATATTAGAAAAATTTAAGAACTTAAACCCTTAAGAATTCATGAAGAAAACGCCTCCCCCTTGCGAAGCGGGGGGGAGAATGATATACTTGACATAACTTTTAACAGTTGGATAAAGGAAATATGTGAATGAAGAAACCATTTGATAGAAGAAAAGGACGTAAGAAGATAGAGAAGGATTTCTGGGATGACTTCGATGACCAGGCAGAGTACGAGTTAGAACTGGAGGGATATCCGGAGGAATACATAGAAGAGTACTACGAGGAAGGCTACGAACCGGAAGAATACACAGAAGAGTATTATGAGGAAGGTGGCGAGCCTGAGGATGCAGTGGTTTATGTTGCATTAGAAGAGGATGACTACCAGACTGCGGAGTATGAGCCGGAACTCTATGAAGAGGAAGAGACTTCTGAGGAATATTTCGAAGAGGAATACTATGAGGAAGTAGGCGAACCCGAAGGGTACGCAGAAGAATATGTAGAAGAGTTTGATCCGGATGCTTATGTGGCGGAGCTGATAGAAGAAGATCGTCAGGCAGAAGAATATGAGCAGCAGGAATACTATGAGGAAGCTTATACGGAAGCAGAGTACTATGAGGAAGAACAGCAGGATAGTGCGTATTCCGAGCAGGAGGTATATTCTGCAGATATCGACGAAATCCCGGAAGTGACCTATTACGAAGAGGGTATGGAGGAAGAAGAGGAAGCACCTGCAGAAGTAACCTCTTCTCTTTCCAAGATAATGGACTATATGGTAATGTTTGGAGCTGTGGCAGTGGTATTGGTGGTGCTACTGGTAGGCGGAGTCTATTTGTGGAAGATGCAATCAGAAAAGGAACCGGAAGCATTACAACAGGTAGGAGCACAGCTGGACCATATTACTGTTATCGGAGAGAACGGACTGTTGGCTATGTCAGATGCGCAGAAAGCGATGCTGGCGGCAACCCAGACACCGGCACCTACAGCCACCCCGGAGCCTTCCGGATATGAGGAAGAGGATTATCATTTTGATGTAAATGTGAAGCTGAGTATGACCTCCATTGAAAAGGATTTGAAGATTAAGTTCTTGAATCAGGACACCGGGAAGCTGGTAGGAAATGTACCATTCGGTGTGGAAGTGACGGATGCCAGCGGAGGTACCGTATTCTGGTCGGATGATGATATGGACGGTATCATTTATAAAAAGAATTTGGAAGCCGGTACTTATACGGTAAATGTGCAGCCTTTTGAGGAGGAACGTTACAAAACCTATGGTCTTCCTACCAAAGCCAAAAAGGTGGCGGTCAAGGCTCAAATTGTATATGAAAAGGTAGACATTTCTGCAGAAGTAAAGAATGAAACACAGGTAGATGTGCAGAAAGAGGATACCCAGAAAAATGAAACCATCAAAGAAGAATATATGCAGGATACGGTTGGTTGGGTAGAAAGTACAGTAACGGCCGGAGGCTATGAGGAGGTTCCTAAGTCAAATATTCCGGATCCGCTGACACTGGCTATGCGCGGCAACTTCGTACGATTGGCTGCCTTACCGGAGGATAGTGTAGTGGCACCGGTGACAGAGGTACCGGCAGCAACAGACATACCGGCAGCAACAGATACGCCGGCACCGACGGACACTCCGGCACCGACAGATACGCCAGCACCGACGGACACCCCGGCACCGACAGATACGCCGGCACCGACAGATACACCGGCACCCACAGATACACCGGCACCCACGGATACACCGGCACCGACGGATACACCGGCACCCACAGATACGCCGGCACCCACAGATACACCGGCACCCACGGCGACACCGGAACCTACTGCCACACCAGTGCCTACAGCAACACCGGTGCCGATGGAAGTGGTACTGGAGCACAAGACAGCCACCATTTATTCTTCCTCTACACCGATTCAGATAAAGTATGATGTGAAGAACCGAATGGAAGGTGCAGTGGTAAATGCAGAAGTGAGCAATCCATCCGTGATTAAGGCAGAGGTAAAGGATGGAGTGATTGTGATTACCGGTTTGGCAGAGGGAAGCTCCAACATCACTGTAACCTGCCGAAAGGATGATTGGGTATCGGAAGCAGTGGCATGTACTATTTTCGTAAAGCTACATCCACAGTACAATCAGTCCACACCTTTGAAGGACTATATGGGCAGAGAGGTTTATGTGTTTGAAAACAATGCTTATCGCCCGGCCAGTTATGCGGATTACTATACAGCGAACAATTTCTACATCCGGAAAGACACGAAATATACCGGATGGCAGAATTTGAACGGTAATGTGCGTTACTATGATGCTGCCGGCAATTATGTAACCGGAGAGCAGATTATACAGGGCGTGAAGTACAATTTCACCTCGGACGGTGTTTTGATTACCGGAAGCGGTATTATGGGTATTGATGTTTCCACATGGAACGGCACGGTTGACTGGAAAGCGGTGAAAGAAGCAGGTGTTTCCTATGTAATCATTCGTTGTGGTTATCGTGGTTCCTCTAAGGGAGCATTGATTGAGGATTCCAAGTTTGTAGAAAACATAAAAGGTGCAAGTGCGGCAGGTTTGAAGGTGGGTGTGTACTTCTTTACGCAGGCCATTGACAAGAATGAAGCTCTGGAGGAGGCATCCATGGTATTGGAGGCGGTAAAGGGATATAATATCTCTTATCCTATTTTTTTGGATGTGGAACCCAGCGGTGGCAGAGCGGATAAGCTGGATGTGGCAACCCGTACGGAAATCTGCAAGACTTTCTGTGAGACCATCAAACAGTACGGATATACGCCGGGAATTTATGCCAACAAGACCTGGTTGGAGACCAAGCTGGATATGGGTGTGTTGAGCCAGTACAAGATTTGGTTGGCACAGTATGCATCAGAGCCTACTTATCAGGGCAGATATGATATGTGGCAGTACAAGGACACCGGCAAGATAAACGGTGTCAGCGGTAATGTGGATTTGAACATGAGCTACTTGGGCTACTAAGTGGTCACTGCCAAATAACATTTGCCTATAAGTGGAAAATATGGTAAACTAAGAGGGGTATGTTTGAAAAGGCATGCCCCTTACAAGAACAAGGAAAATAAAGGAGCTCGCTATGAGAACATATTTAGTAACAGGTGGTGCCGGTTTCATCGGTTCCAACTATATTCATTACATGTTTAAGACGTATGGTAACGAAATCCGCATTATCAATGTAGATGCTCTTACCTATGCAGGAAATTTAGAGAATTTGAAGGATGTGGAAGACAGAGAAAACTACACCTTTGTAAAGGCGAATATTTGTGATAAGGAAGCCATTCAGAAGATTTTTGAAGAAAACGATATTGATCGTGTGGTTCACTTCGCAGCAGAAAGCCACGTAGACAGAAGTATCCGTAACCCGGAAGTATTCGTACAGACCAATGTGCTGGGTACTGCGGTTATGTTAAACTGTGCCAAGGCAGCTTGGGAGTTGCCGGATGGTACTTTTAAAGAGGGCAAGAAGTTTCTGCACGTTTCTACCGACGAGGTATATGGTTCTTTGCCGGATGATGACAATGCATTCTTCTACGAGACCACACCTTATGATCCCCATAGCCCTTACTCTGCAAGTAAGGCCAGCTCAGATATGCTGGTAAAGGCATATATGGATACCTACAAGTTCCCGGCGAACATTACCAACTGTTCCAACAATTACGGACCTTATCAGTTCCCGGAGAAGCTGATACCCCTTATTATCAACAATGCTTTGCAGGGCAAGAAGCTTCCGGTTTATGGTGACGGTAAGAACGTGCGTGACTGGTTGTTTGTAGAAGACCATGCGAAGGCTATCGATATGGTACAGGAGCAGGGCAGATTGTTCGAGACCTACAATATCGGTGGACACAATGAGAAGCAGAACATCGAAATTATCCATATTATCATCGAGACCTTGCAGGAGATGTTACCCGAAGGTGACCCCAGAAAGGCTCTGGTAAGCAAGGATTTGATTACCTATGTAGAGGATAGAAAGGGACATGACCGTCGCTACGCTATCGCACCGGATAAGATTAAGGCAGAAATCGGCTGGTATCCGGAGACTATGTTCAAGGAAGGTATCAAAAAGACCATCGCTTGGTTCTTTGAGCACGAGGAGTGGATGAAGAACGTAACCAGTGGTGATTATCAGAAGTACTATGCTGATATGTACGAGAAGTAAAAAGAAGAATAGGATTATCAGAGGGATTGTCGCAAAAATGCGGGAATCCCTTCGGTGCGTAATATGAAAAGTGCTTTTTGGCAGGAAAAAGCAGCGATTAAGAAGGAGAAGAGAAAACATGAAAGGTATCATTTTAGCCGGAGGCTCCGGTACCAGATTATATCCCTTAACCAAGGCTATCAGCAAGCAGATTATGCCTGTGTATGACAAGCCTATGATTTATTATCCCCTGTCTACTCTGATGTTGGCAGGTATTCGTGAGGTGTTGATTATTTCCACCCCCAGAGATTTGCCGGTATTTGAGGATTTGTTGGGAGACGGCAGCCAGTTAGGGATGCGTTTTGAATATGCTATTCAGGAACAGCCCAGAGGTTTGGCAGATGCCTTTATCATCGGTGCAGACTTTATCGGCAAGGACAGTGTGGCACTGGTACTGGGCGACAATATTTTCTATGGTCAGAGCTTTTCCAAGCTGCTTCGTGAGGTGGCTTCCAGAGAAAGCGGTGCGACTATTTTCGGTTACTATGTGCGTGACCCCAGAGAGTATGGCGTGGTAGAATTCGATGAAAATGGCAAGGCACTTTCTATCGAGGAGAAGCCGGAGCACCCGAAGAGTAATTATGCAGTTCCCGGTTTGTACTTCTATGACAATGATGTAGTGGAGATTGCCAAGAATGTGAAGCCCTCAGCCAGAGGAGAAATCGAAATCACCAGTATCAATAACGAATATTTGAGACGGGGAACCCTTCGTGTGGAAACCATGGGAAGAGGCTTTGCGTGGTTAGATACAGGAAATCATGATGCCCTTTTGGATGCAGCAGATTTTGTGGCAGCTTTCCAGAAGAGACAGGGACTTTATGTTTCCTGTATCGAAGAGATAGCATACAAGAGAGGCTTCATCGACAAGGAACAGCTTTTGAAGCTGGCAGAGCCGTTGATGAAGACTAATTATGGGAAATATTTAGTAGAGGTTGCAAATGGACTCTAAGCTGAAACGTTTTTGTATCCTTTGTTCCTTCTCTGTGATGGTGTTGGTGGTTTTGTTAGTCATATACATCAATCAGGAAGAGGCACAGAGAACAGCAAACAATAGCATAGCAGCACAGCCTACACCTCAGGTGACCTTTTCGGCTGTGATTTCTGAGGCAGAAGGCGTCCGGACGGACAAGGGGCTGCAAATCGGTTATGCTTTATCTGCCTTTGAACAGGACGAGAGCTTCTTCGATGAAGAGCCGAAGCCGGAGGAGGTACCGCCTCAGAATACAGTGAAGGTGGATGTGAAAGATAAGGTAGAATATGTGGCAAGCCCGGATATCGCCCTGTTGATGAAAACGGAAGCGGACATTGACCCAGAGGAAGAGGATATCTCGCTTCGGGATGCTTTGGAGGATGCAGACAAGTCCGAAATCAAGAAGCTGCAGAAAACCACGGCTAACAGCAGTGTAGGTATCGATGTGTCCAAGCGGAACAAGGATATCGACTGGGACAAGGTAAAAGCGGCAGGGGTGGACTTTGCCATCATCAGAGCCGGATACCGCGGTTCCCAGACAGGTGCTTTGGTAGAGGACCTGTATTTCCGTCAGAATATGCGTGGGGCTGCCAATGCAAATATCAAGACTGGTGTGTATTTCTTTACACAGGCCACCAATGAGGCGGAGGCAGTAGAAGAAGCTTCCATGGTGGTGCAGCTGTTGCAGGAGTATGATATACAGTACCCGGTATTCATCGATACAGGGGGAACCGGAGGCAATGGAAGAGCGGATGCTCTGGATAGGGAAACCAGAACCGGAGTATGTGAGGCTTTTTGCCAAACCATTGAAAACGAAGGTTATCAGGCAGGCGTATATGCCAGCTGCAATTGGTATAATAACTGCATAGAAGCAAAACGGCTGGAAAAGTATTTTATCTGGCTGGCCGAATATCGCGAGGAGCCTTTGTATCAGGGCGAATACCAGGTATGGCAGTATACTTCTGAGGGAAGCATCGATGGCATTGAAGGAAATGTAGATATGAACGTCAGCTACCTGAAATAGCACGAGGAAAAACAAGCGACGCGTATAGAAAGGAATAAACTATGGGCAAGATTACAGTGGAAACATGTGAAATAGAAGGTTTGAAAATCATCACTCCTGCGGTTTTCGGGGATGAAAGAGGATATTTTATGGAAACCTATAATTATAACGATTTTAAGGAAGCCGGTATCGATGTGGAATTTGTGCAGGATAATCAGTCGGCTTCCAAGAAAGGTGTTCTGCGAGGCTTACACTTCCAGATTAACTATCCTCAGGACAAGCTGGTGAGAGCCATCAAGGGGGAAGTGTTTGATGTGGCAGTAGATTTGCGCAAGGGCTCGCCTACCTTCGGTAAGTGGCATGGAGTATTGCTGAGTGAAGAAAACAAAAAGCAGTTTTTCGTACCCAAGGGATTTGCTCATGGTTTCCTGGTGTTGTCCGATTATGCAGAATTTTGCTATAAAGTAACGGATTTTTATCATCCTAACGATGAGGGCGGTCTGATGTACAATGACCCGGGTATCGGTGTAGAATGGCCTATCCCAGAGGGAATGGAAATCATCTTGTCAGAAAAGGATACAAAGCACGGCGGCATCGCTGAGTATGTGGAGCAGTACGGTAAATAATATGGAGAACAAAAAGAAGACAAAAAGATTAAGTATTGGTATTTTTCTAACACTTGCCATTTTGATGGCAGGTGTTATTGTGCTACATAAGAACCCTTTTGCAGACCCTACAGAGGAGCTGGTGAAAAAGATACTTTCCTGTGTGGTAATCGCAGCAGTATGTGTGATTTTTGTGAAGGGCTATGACAAAATTACTGTATTGCCGGTAGAACTTTGGCAAAACAGACATTTGATTTGGAAGCTGTCCAAGAACGATTTTAAGAAGCGTTATTCCGGCTCTTATTTAGGTGCTATTTGGGCTATGGCACAGCCGGTAGTAACTGTAGTAATGTATTTTCTGGTATTTGAGTTGGTGTTCGGCAGTGAGGGACCATTGCTTTCCGATGGTACCAGAGCACCTTACGTGCTGTCGCTGACCGCCGGGTTGGTGCCTTGGTTCTTTTTCAGCGAGGCTCTCAATCACGGTACCATGGCACTTTTAGAGTACAACTATTTGGTAAAGAAGGTTGTGTTCAAAATCAGCATTCTGCCGATTATCAAGGTCATCGCAGCCAGCTTTATTCATGTATTCTTTGTGGGAATTCTGATTATTATGGCATGCCTGTATGGCTATTTCCCCACAATATATACCATACAGCTTTTGTACTATAGTGCATGCCTGTTTATTTTTGTATTGGCAATTTGTTATACCTCCTGTGCGGTGGTAATCTTTTTCAGGGATTTGTCACAGATTATCAATATTGCCCTTCAGATTGGTATTTGGGCGACACCTATTCTGTGGAACCTGGGCGATATGCACAGCAAGTTCGGTGACGGTGTGCTGTTGTTCAAAATCAATCCTTTGGTGTATATCGTAGAGGGCTACCGCAGTGCCATCTTCGAACAAAAATGGTTTTTTGAAGATTTCTTCTCCACCATGTATTTCTGGATCGTGACTGCATTACTGTTTGCTTTAGGGGCACTGGTATTTAAGCGGTTGAAGGTTCATTTCGCGGATGTGTTGTAAGAGCGGTGAGGCTTTGAGATATGGATTTCCGTAGTGCCGAGAGGGAAACGGAAGCTTGTGTGAGTTTGCTTGAAGCATTGGAGGCTTTTGTGGAAGAGCTATTTGTTTATGCTATTTTATGTGGATTAGGATTTGAAAAATATGACAAATATAAAGAAACATTGGAGCGACTTTTTGAATTGAATCCAACAGAAGAACTGTTTTGGGATTTATATGGCAGAAAGTATAAAGATGCTATGTTGCATATTCATTCAATAATGAACGAATATCCATTGAACTGCGAACTGTTTGGAAAATATTTAATGAAAGAACTTAGAGATATTTATTCATCTGCTGAAATAACGGAGTTTGGCAAAAAAATGTACGAATTATGGAACAGGCTTCCGAATGGAATTGATGAAATGGAGGAACCATTTCATGTTCTATCTTATGCAGATGATTGCTTATCATACGGAGACGAAAAACAATGTCGAGAATTGTATGAAGCTATGTTTGAATTTTATGAATAGCATCAAAATACATTTTAACAACACAAAATTTCGGGTTGCAGAAGTTCATTTCTACCCATAGTGTGTGAACAACTTCTTATGGGAAGAGAAATTTGGATAAGAAAAAAGGAATTTCTACCCATACTGCCTAGACAAGATGCTATGGGAAGAGATAAATTAGGTTCAGTTCTGCCCATGTTGGAGAAATCAGCTTCAATGGGTAGAGAGATAATAAAAGTGAGCCGGAATTTGTCTTACCATAACAGGATATATTTGCTTGATGGGAAGACAAACAGGTCGTAATGGACGAGGAGGTTCTTACCATAGTTAAGAAAATATGCCATATGGGAAGAAAATAGTTAAGATTTCAAGTATTTAGAAGGTAGTACTTTGCCGACAGATGGATACCACGACCGGAGGGCAATTAGTTTGATAGACAAGTCTATTGTGGGGAAAGCGATTATGACCAGAGAAGAACAGAAATTAAACAAGGAATTAAAAAAGAGACTACCACAGGAAATCCGGAAGCTGAATAAAAAATATAAGCTTCAGTATGCACATGGATTTTTGTATCGATTCGAAGGTGATTTTTTATATATAGGGATTCCTCTTATGTCTTCCATAGAGTGTGGGCGTTTATCCATTTCTGTTGAGATTAAACCATGGGTTTTAGATGAAATCTATTGGAGGGTTCAGCAGATGAATATGGAAGAGCTGTTACGCCAGCCGAAGTCCTTTCACGTTCGAGGTGTGTTTACCGTCAGACATATTTATTTTGACATGCTCTCGGTATACCAAGTAACCAGTGATAATTTCGCAGAAATGATAGAGAATATGCTAATCGATTTCGATAGATTTATCAGTGAACACAAAAAGAAACTGATAAACATCGAATGTATCAAGGATAATCTCGAGGGTTATGAAATATCGGATTTAACCAAAGCATTGGTGTACATTAACCAAGAGGAATACGAGGCGGCTCTGTTCCTGCTGCAAAACGGTGATAAGAATGATGGTATCATACATATGGATTCGAGGGGCAAGACCGCAAAGGAATATGCGATAGATTTTTGTTTGGATGCAATGAAGAATAGATAAAAGTGTTGCTTCCTACGCAAGCTTACGGTAGGTGTGGCGAAGAAGTAACGCGGCCGCGGGTGCGTGATTGATATATAGGCAATGGGGTATCTGCGACGATCTCGTGGGTGCAATTCCCACCATCTGCCATAGGGAATGTGTTGTGTAAACAATAAAACAAAGGAAGAAGAGTTGTATGATACCTTATTGGAGTGACGAACGAGGAAGATACGGAACGGGCGAAAGCTATGACTGGTTTCAAAAATATCCGGATGGAGTTGAGACTTTTGAAAGTGAAGATGGATTGTGGACATGTACTGAAGTAGAAGGTGGCATCGAAATTCTACGATACAATGGAAATGCAACTGACATTATTGTGCCATCCGTTATTGCCGGAAAGCCGGTGATTATGCTTAATTCTACTTTTGATGGTTTTGTGGAACTAAAAAGCGTGGTTATTCCGGAAGGTGTGACAAATATTCAGGGGGCTTTTGATGGCTGTGAAGGTTTGGAGAAAGTTTCACTGCCCGATAGTATTGTTGAAATGGACTGGGCTTTTAATTGCTGTTATTCTTTGAAGGATATTAAATTTCCTGCCGGAGTAAAGGATGTTTCTTGGGCACTTCAGTTTGTGAATATGAGGCATATTGAGTTACCGCAAGGGGTGGAGTATGTGGCAAATGTAATGCCGGGAACAGATAGTGTTGAATCAGTGTTTATTCCAAAGTCAGTAAAATGTTTGTACGAAGCATTTGCAGATTGTGAAAATCTAAAAGAAGTAGTGCTGGAGGATGGACTTTCTAAGATTGATAAATATGCTTTTTATCATTGCACAAATTTGCGTGAACTGATAATACCGGAAAGTGTGGTAGAGATAGAACCAAAATCGGTCGGAATAATGGAGATTCGAGAATACATAGATCCGGATAAAATGGCATATCGAATGAAAGGGGAACAGGTTGTTCCGGGATTTGTAATTAAAGGAGTTTCAGGTTCGGCGGCAGAAAAATATGCCCATGAAAACGGAATTCCATTTGTTGTGGTAGATTAGGAGTTATTATTTTACTTGGAATATGGGCAGGCACTAAGAAGTGGGTAATAGTGTTTGGTGAGTGTGAAGGTGTGTGGAATTTGAAGTGGAAGGAGGAATAAATATGTTGTTAATTGGCGTTAAAGAAGAAAATGCGTGGTTGATTTCAAGATGGAATTTAACATATCGTGTTGGTTGGAAGCAAATATGTAAAGCAGCATATTCTGTTTATGATTATTATAATGGTTTAGAAATATTGATTGATAATAGAGCGGTAAATGATATCAAAAAAGAGAACATTTTGAACGTCGATGAATCGAGTTCGATGACAATAAGAGGTATGTCAACTATTGTTGGAATTCCAATTATGATAACATTTTATAACCAAACAAATATTGTAGATATAAATGTGGCGAAAGCAACTGAGGAATTTAAGAGTGCTGATTATCAAAGCTTTAATAAATCCCTTTGCCAATATTTGGATAGTATGGAAATAGCAATGCACCAATAAATTTTAGTCTTGCGGTGAGTTTGAAATAGTGTGATTATTTGACTTTGACGGAGATTTTTATGTATAAACATTGTGATATTAGTGATGAATATATTAGCCTGCATGATTGCCATGCAACAAAGGTTATATATGAGGATGGCGTTTTCACATTTGTTTTTCAAGATGGTATTTGGGTTATACAAGGACATCCAAGCAATACAACGGATAAAACCCTTCGAACAGATGCAGCGGAGGTAGAGTTTTCCTTAGAAACCGGGGAAGAAAGCGATATAACTCTATATGTTTTTGAGGAACAATCCGAAAAGACTGTGCGAGAGGAATGGGAGCTGACGAAACTAATTGAATGCATAAACAATGAAAAATACACTCTTGAATTTTTATATCAATATAAAGGCTATCATTCGATGATTATAGAGTGTTGGTTATGGTCGGACAAGAAACCTTATCACAGAGAATGTGAATTAAAACTGTCGCTTAAAGGTGTGAAGTATTGTTGGAATGATTTATGCGAAGAGAAAGAATGGTGAATTTGAAGTTCGCGAATGAAGTAGTATAACTTATCAGACAAGAATGGAAAGTACTTATGAAATTTGATTATATATGTGATAATATGCCGGATGGACTGGTGTTGATGGACGAGAATTACTTTGAAGAATTGAACGAAGATATACTATATTCTCTTGAAATTTTGTTAGACCGAGAGGGAAGAACTGAACTGACATATGATTTTGAAGGGGAAGATTGGACGACTGTTTGGGAGAGGGAAAGTGTACTTATAAAGGACTTTTGTAATACAGGTAAAATGTTTGTGCTTTTGGGAGACAAGGACACAGAAAATTGTGAAATCGAGTTTGTTGAGAATTGTAATGGTGTGAGTATTAGTGTACCATCCGGTAAATTGGTTTTGGTGAATGCCGGAGAATTGATTCAATGTTTGCTGTATCCTGATTTGGAAATGGAGAAAATCTTAGAACTGCATGTAGAAGCGGGAAATTATAGTGTGGAATGTGAAGGAATAGAATGGATTAAGTTAAGTAAAAACAGATAGAGTGGTCACGTGAAGCTTAGAAAATCAATCTAAATGATAACTGTATCGACATTAGGAATGGGAGAAGCAGAGAAATGGCAACATATAAAGAACGTTACCTTGCAGGTGAAATTGAATTTGAAGAAATTGACAAATACTCATATGAATGGGGAATGAGTGATGATGAACGAACTTTAGCACAATATCTCGGGCTAAATGCAGAGGAAGAAGATGCATGGGTTAGCATAAGCGAGGAGGCTTTAAAGGGGCTTTTGGACAAGCAGAGAAAGAAATAATACAGTTTTCTACCCCTTGATGAAGAAGTCAGCCTCAATGGGTAGAGAGATAATAAAATGGAGTTGGAGTTTTTCTTACCATAAGCACGAAAAGACTGGCATGGGAAGAAAACTTTGAATTTTCACTATCGGACAAGGAATATTTAGGAGGCTAAAATATGTACAATGAGATTTTCGGTGAATTGACTTATGAATACGGCTATGTTGCTAAAAAGGAAATTACTTTTTGGGGAAACACTCAGGAGGTAGAAATTCTTATCAAAGCCGAAGAAGGTGAAGAGATTTCACAGATTCAGATTGATTCATTTAAAGCGTTAATGGAAAATTGGGAAGAAATGCAACATAAGATAGCTAATGCCATCTTGCAGTATTACAACGAAGAAGAGAAAGGGGCTTATGGTCCAGATGAGGAGGACGAGGAAGAGTATGCAGAATGGTGGCCGGATATAGATAGTGAAGAAGAGTTAGTTGAGAAAATTCATTTGGATTATATTGTCATTAAAGAAGAATATTTAATGAAGAGAAGAGGTAAAAATCCAATTTATGTATTGTTTGACCGTGACTGGGGTGGAGAGGATTATGATGCTAATGGTGTTGCCGTTTTCATTGAAGATGGAGAAGTATCTAGGGTCGCTTATAGCGATATGGCGTTCTAATTAGTTACGCATGGCTTACCGCACGCAGCATTTTAGGCTTTTGGTGAGTTTGAAAGAGCACATGAATTCGAACTTAAGAAAGCGTTATTAATTCATTGGAAGAATAGTAATCAGGAGGCGAAAAAGATGGAATTAATCAAAGATATTAAGGAAAATGAATATGAAGAAATGGTAGGTAAAGTATACTTTAACTATGTGGAGGATTATATTGATTTAAGATTTGAGAAAGATGTTCCTATGGAATATGTTTACCAAACAGCAGAGAAATTGAATACTATGCAAGAAACACTATTTGAAGAAATTTGTAGATACTCAGTAGTATTTTGTAAAGATGTGTTAGAAAGACCTTCCAAAATGAAAGAGTATGTTAATAATTTAACTAATCCGAAAGGCATTTTGAAATATATGCAGTTTGATGAACTTGTTGTTAATTTGCCCGAAGATATGTCATGTTATGGAATAAATTTAGTTGGAAGTTGTGATTGGGATGAGGAGAATGGTATACAATGGCTAATAAAGGATGATGCTGTTGTTTATGCAGGTCCTTGGGCAGACCTTAATATATGGTATAGTCCTTATGAGGATTTTATTTGTAATTATGTGATAATGGAAAATGAGTAAATGTGCAAACTCTTTATGGTGTATAGCTCAATAGAAAATTCTAGTTTTATACAAAGAAGAAGTTGATTTTATAACTTGGAGGTTCAATATGGAATCCTATACTATATATAGTAAAAAAGACTTGAATATATTTGGTGATAAAGTAAATATGGATATGACAATGCTGTCAATCATAGCACATGTTGAAGTAGATTTAAGTATATTGAAGCTTTATCCGTGCTTAAAAGAATTGATTCTATATGGAAAATTTACAGGATATGAATACATTTCTTCGCTTGAGTATTTAGAGAGTTTGAAGATTTCAGGTACGATGATAAGCAATAGATTATCGGATTTAAGTTTTATTGAGAAAATTCCAAATCTCAAAAAGCTATGGATCGAAAGCTTACCGTCTGTAGTAACGCTACCTGCATTACACAATATTTACGCTTTAAAAATGTATGAGTTACACAAAATTGAGAATTTGGAAATATTGCTAGATTCCCAATTACGTTTTCTTGACTTGTGTCTATGTGCCGATAAAGTCCCTGCTGGTAAAATCGCTGAAATATTATCTAAAATGGATACCCTTGAAAAAGTGGGGGTAATGCTCGACAGAAGCGGCAGAAAAGAAAATGTGCTACGAAATCAACTTATCAAACGTGGAAAAGAATCATTAATAGATGATGATGGAATATTGTATGGCAAAAATTGGGGTAATCTATAATTTTATTGAGAGATTCCAACTTCCCAACTGGCTTGAATTATGCATTATTTCAGCTCTCAGAAGTTCTTCTCTACCCAACAGTGAGAATATATGTTATAAGGGTAGATAGGAAATGTTATAAATGATACAATTTTCTACCCATAGAGAGTGAACAGCGTCTTATGGGAAGAGAAATTTGGATAAGAAAAAAGGAATTTCTTCCCATACAGTTTATGAAAGAGGTTATGGGTAGAGATAAATAGGTTTCAGTTCTGCCCATGATGATGAAAACAGCTTCAATGGGTAGAGAGATAATAAAAGTGAACCGGAGTTTTGCTTACCACAATAGGGTATATTTGTTTTATGGGAAGAAAAATAGGTTGTAATAGGTGCGGGAGTTCTTACCATAGTTAAACAAATGGACCATATGGGAAGCCCCCCCTAAATCTACAGAATAAGAAGAGAGTTTCCGAAAAGAAACTGGCAAGAAAGGATGCATTATGCAGGAAAATTCGCAGATTGCAATAGACGTAAGAAATATTAAAAAGGTTTATAAATTGTATGACAAGCCTTCAGACCGTATGAGGGATGCTTTCGGCAGACTGAAGACCCCGCCCAAGAAGCATTATGCTTTAAATGGGGTGAATTTTCAGATAAAGACCGGGGAGACGGTAGGTATTATCGGTACCAATGGTTCCGGCAAGTCTACCATTCTCAAAATCATTACCGGTGTTTTGAACCCTACCGAGGGGGAAGTGGTAGTGAACGGTCGTATTTCTGCACTGTTGGAGCTGGGAGCTGGCTTTAACATGGAGTACAATGGTATCGAAAATGTCTATTTGAACGGTACCATGATGGGCTTTAGTGAGAAGGAAATCGATGAGAAGCTGCCGGAAATACTGGCTTTTGCAGATATTGGTGATTATGTGTACCAGCCTTGTAAGACCTATTCCAGCGGTATGTTTGTGCGTCTGGCTTTTGCGGTAGCGATTAATATTGAGCCGGAGATTTTGATTGTAGACGAGGCTTTGTCGGTAGGTGACGTATTCTTTCAGGCGAAGTGCTACCACAAGTTTGAAGAGTTTAAGAAGATGGGGAAGACTATCGTATTCGTAAGCCATGATTTGAGCAGTATCAGCAAGTATTGCGACAGGGTATACCTGCTCAACAAGGGAAATATTCTGGGAGAAGGCAGTCCCAAGGAAATGATTGATGCTTACAAGCGTGTACTGGTAGGACAGTACGAGGAGGAAGAAGCACCGAAAGAGGAGATACCGAATCTGCTGGAGGATGAGGAACTGCAGAAAACAGCCAAGGAAGCTATGCAGGGACAGAACCCGGAGCTTTTGGAGTATGGAACCAAGCAGGGGGAAATCGTTGAATTTTTCATAACGGATGACAGAGGTGTCAGAAGTAATGCAATTATCAAGAATGCAGAGTTTACCATTCATATGAAGGTGAAATTCTACGAGGATTTGAAGGCACCGATTTTTGCATATACCATTAAAAATATTATCGGTGTGGAAATCACCGGTACCAATACCATGGTAGAAAAAGCCTTTTTGGAGGGCGTGAAAGCCGGAGAGGAAAAGGAGATTACCTTTACGCAGCAGATGACACTGCAGGGAGGGGAATACCTGTTGTCCTTAGGTCTGACAGGCTATGACGGAGATGTGTTTGAGGTATATCACCGTTTGTATGATGTGTTGAATATCACCGTAGTTTCGGACAAGAATACGGTAGGTTATTATGATATGAATTCGCAGATTACTGTGAAGGATGCAGAGTAGTTCCTGAAGGAAAGGCAGCTGTAAATGGAGGAAGTATGATCGAAGAGATTGGCAAGGTGAAGTTAGATTTAGCAAAGTATCCCGGCGAGGATTTTTATTGCGATGGTACCGTGGAGGATGAAATCTTAGATATCGTAAGAAATTGTTCTGTTGTGGAATATCAGCGGATCATAGAGGAGCGGATGAGCTGGCCGATTTTGTATCATTTGTCTCCTTTGAGAGAAAATATTGTGGACTATTTACCAATCCGAAAGACCGACAAGGTCTTAGAGGTAGGCAGTGGTTGCGGAGCCATTACCGGAGCTTTAGCTGAAAAGGCAGGCAGTGTGACCTGTGTGGATTTGTCCAAGAAGCGCAGTATGATTAATGCTTATCGCCACAGTGAATGTGAGAATGTGACCATTCATGTGGGGAATTTCAAGGACATCGAGCCGGATTTGCCGGCGGATTATGATTATATCTGCTTGATTGGTGTGTTTGAGTATGGACAGAGCTACATCGGTGGGGACAAGCCCTATGTAGAGTTTTTGAATATTTTGAAGAAGCATCTGGCAGAGGGCGGACGTATTGTCATTGCTATCGAGAATAAGTATGGTTTGAAGTACTTTGCGGGTTGCAAGGAAGACCATCTGGGCAGCTTTTTCAGTGGTATTGAAAACTATGCAGCAGGCGGTGGTGTGCGTACCTTTTCCAGAAATGGTCTGGAGGAAATCTTCCAGGAATGTGGCATGAAGGACTATGCCTTTTATTATCCTTATCCGGACTATAAGTTTATGACTACCGTATTTTCGGACAAGCGACTTCCGGCTATGGGAGAGTTGTCCAATAATATGCGCAATTATGACAGAGACAGGATGCTTCTCTTTGATGAAAAGCATGCTTTTGACGGTATGGTTAAGGACGGTCTGTTCCCGGTCTTTTCCAATTCCTATGTGGCAGTGTTGGGAAAAGAACTGCCTTTAGATTATGTGCGATATTCCAATGACAGAGCACAGGAGTATCGGATTAAGACTGTGATTCTGGAAAAGGAAGCAGGCATGCGTGAGGTGCGCAAGTATCCTTTGACAGAGGATGCCAAGGAGCATATCCGTGGCATGGCTGTTGCTTATGAGGGTTTGCAAAAGCGATATGAAGGAAGCCGACTGGCAGTGAATAAATGTACTCTGGTGGAAAACGATGAGGAGCTGTATGCAAGCTTTGAATTCGTGCAGGGCAGACCCTTATCTGAGCTCATGGATGAATGTTTGGAGAAACAGGACGTGGATGGCTTCCATGCACTGTTTGATGCCTATTTGGAGCGTATCGGCTACAATGAAGAGTATCCCATAGCAGACTTTGACCCGGTATTCTCGAATATCATGGTGAATGGGGAGAACTGGACTCTGATTGATTATGAGTGGACCTTCGGAAAAGCAATGGAGACCAAGGAACTGGCCTTCAGAGCTATCTATTGTTATATTCTGGAGGATGAAAGAAGAGATGCTCTGCAACTGGACCGTATTCTGGACAAGCTGGGGATTACCGAAGAGGATGCAGAAGGCTACCGCAAACAGGAGAAGGAATTCCAGAGATTTGTTAATGGAAAGAGCAAGTCTATGGGAGAAATCTGGAGCTTTATGCGTGGCAAGCTCTACAATCCTATCAGCAGTATATTGGGAGAACAGGCAGAGCAGAATATTCTGCGGGTGCAGATTTATGAAGACAACGGAAAGGGTTATCAGGAGGATGAATCGGTGTTCCTTTCCGAGGTATATACAGAGAAGAATTTGGTAGAGTTTGAGTATCCGGTGAGTGGTAATGTGCAGATGCTTCGAATTGACCCTATGTTTGATTCCTGCATGTGTCATATTCTGGAGATGACTCTGAACGGTATATATATTCCCTGGGAGAAAAAGGGGATGCTAGTGACCAATGGTAAATTGTTAAAACCTAAGAGTAAGGATAAGAACAAGGAAGAGGGCAAGGATGGTCCGACCATCGTATTCCCTACGCAGGACCCTAATATCAATATTAATATCAAGGAGTTGCAGCGTGGTGCCAATAATCTGCTGCGTGTGCGTATGGAAGTGGTACGTTTGCCTATGAAGATGGCAGAGGATATGGCAGAATCGGTGAAGAAGCTGATATAAGGAGCAGGAAATTGAGTATCAAGGAAACTGTGAAACAAATTTTAATCAATAGAGAAGACCGTGCCTACGAAAAGGAACTGTTTCGCAAGAAATCCAACTATCACGAATGGGTGAAGTGGGATGAGCAGAACAAGAAGGTGACTTTTTCCGGAAAGCCCACGGAGTACGTCATCTGGATGCTGGCGGGGGGAAAGCTTTCCAAGGAAGCACGAACCCAGATAAATGTGTACTTTGCAGAGCATCCGGGAACTATGATTGTATATGGAGATGAGGATATTCTGGGAAATGACGGAGTGCGTAGCAATCCTTGGGTGAAGCCCTGCTGGTCGCCGGATACCTATTTGAGCTATTTTTATGTAGGTAGCGTGGTGGCAGTGCAGAAAAAATTTTTGAAAATAGTAGGTGTTTCTGTAGAAGAAGATGTGGTTGAGTATACAACCACGGAGGAGATACGCCCGCTGATGGACAGGCTTTTTGCTCTGGCAGGCGGTTTTGAAAAGGGGTTGTGGAAAATTGCACGAATTCCTTATGTGCTGTATCACGCACAGAATGAGAAGGCATGGGAAACTCATATGCAGTGTAAATCCGTCCTGTCAGATGCCTTGGAGAGCTTGCCGAAAGTATCGGTGATCATTCCATCCAAGGACAATCCTACCATTCTGAAGCAGTGTCTGGATTCTCTGGCAAAGCAGAAGGCAGAGTTTGATATTATTGTAGTAGATAATGGCAGCAATGAGGAAAATCGTGCCAAAATAGAAGAAATGACCAAGGGGATGAAGTATATTTATCAGTCCATGGACTTTAATTTTTCCCGGATGTGTAATATAGGAGCAAAGCAGGCCGGTGAAAAGCTGCTTCTCTTTTTGAATGATGATGTGGAGCTGTGTGAAAATGACTGGCTACATAGAATGTGCAGTAAAGCAGTGAAAAATTATGTGGGAGCCGTAGGTTTGAAGCTGTACTATCCGGGAGGGAAGCTGATACAGCATGCCGGAGTGGTGAATCTGCCGGTAGGACCGGACCATAAGCTGAGCCGCTTGCCGGACGAGGAGGATTATTATTTCGGCTGGAATAAGTTTACGCGGAATTACGTAGCTGCGACCGGAGCCTGTCTGATGATAGAGGCAGATAAGTACTGGGAAGCCGGTGGATTTCCGGAAGAGCTGGCTGTGTGTTATAATGATGTGTCCTTATGTTTTCGATTGTGTGAGTTAGATTATCAGAACGTGGTAGTAAATGAAGCCTACGCGTATCATCACGAATCCATCAGCCGAGGCATGGATGATAATCCGGAGAAGTTCGCCCGTTTCGTAAGAGAGTGGAACAAACTGTATGAAATGCATCCCGCTTTTAAGGAGGAAGACCCTTATTTCCCGGCAGAAATGGACAGATGGCTTTTGAATAACAAGGTGCAGCCGGCGTATATTTTTGGTATTAATGAGCCACAGGCCCCCAACTGGAAAAAGATGACGAATGTGAGCAACATTCGCTATGATGATTGTCTGATGGCACGTGTGGAAACCTATAATGAAGAAAAAATCAGAGGTTACGGTATTGTATTGGGAGACAATAATGCCTGCTACAAGAGGTATTTGGTGCTGAACCCGGATACGGAGAGTGAGACAGTTTCGACAGATTGTCTGATGATGCCTTTGGAGCGAATGTATAAAAGAGAGCTGGAGGAAAGTGTTCCGGACCAAAAGAATGTGGCATTGTGCGGTTATTACATCAGTAGAAAAAACGAGGGAATTCCGAAAGGCGCGTACAAGGCAGGAATGCTGGCGGTGAATAAAGTTACCGGACTGAAGCTGTTTAGCTGGTGTGGAAAGGTTTTGGAATTATGACAGAGATAAATTATAAAGAGGCTTATGAAAAAGAGCGGGAAAAGTGTATTAAGCTGGAAGACAGGTTGACGATTTTGGAAAGTCAGAATGCAGATTTGCAGAGTAAGCTGGACAAAATTAAAAACAGTATCTTCTGGAAAATGAGCAAGCCCTTCCGAGTGGTGATAAACTTTTTCTTACGTCAAAAGCAACGCTTGGAGCGATGTGATGGTTTTGGCGATTTCTTAAACAGTGTGCTGATTAAGCTGCAACAAAAGAAAAAGATGAAAAACTATGGTACCGAAAGCTTCCCAACTGAGGAAGAAGCGAAGGCACAGCGGGAAGCAAAATTTGAACGTATGGTGAAGGTCAGTGTGCTGGTACCCCTTTGGAATACTCCTAAGGATTTCTTGTGTGAAATGATAGAGTCTGTGATGAACCAGACCTATGAAAACTGGGAGCTCTGTCTGGCAGATGGTTCTGATGCGGAACATGCTTATGTAGGAGAAGTCTGCAAAGAGTATCAGGCAAAAGCCAATGGCAGAATTGTGTATCAGAAGCTGGAAAAGAACGAGGGTATTTCCGGCAATACCAATCAGTGTTATAAGCTGGCGACCGGTGAATTTATCGGTTTGTTTGACCATGATGATTTGTTACATCCCAGTGTATTATATGAATATGTGAAGGCGATTAACGAGCGTGGAGCCGACTATTTGTATTGTGACGAAATCACCTTCCACAATGGGGATATTAACAAGATGCTTGTGATGCATTTCAAACCGGACTATGCGTTGGATACCTTGCGTGCTAACAATTATATCTGTCATTTCAGTGTATTTGCCAGAGAACTGTTGGAGGGGACGGAATTGTTTCGTACCAGCTTCGATGGCAGTCAGGACCATGATATGATACTGCGTCTGACGGACCGGGCAAAAAATGTAGTGCATATTCCTAAGGTGCTATATTATTGGCGCTCTCATGCAGGCAGTGTGGCATCCGGAATCGGTGCCAAGCCTTATGCCATAGAAGCAGCAAAAGGTGCGGTGGCAGACCATTTGAGACAGCATGGTCTGGACAATTTCCAGATTATCAGTACCAGAGCCTGTGAGACCATTTTCCGCATCCGTTATGAAGTGCTGGGATGCCCCAGAATTTCGATTGTTATCGCCAACAAGGACCATGCGGAGGATTTGAAACGTTGTGTGGATTCCATTATGGAACGTTCTACCTACAGCAATTATGAAATCATTATTGTAGAAAATAACAGTACCACAGAGGAGATTGAAAAACTTTATAAGGAATATCAGGACAAGTATTCCTTTATCAAGGTGGTGCGGTTTGAAGGAGCCTTTAATTACTCTGCCGTAAACAATCTGGGTGTAAAGCATGCAGAAGGTGAGTATATTCTGCTCTTAAATAACGATACGGAAGTGATTACCCCCGGTTGGATGGAGGAGCTTCTGATGTATGCCCAGCGCGAGGACGTGGGGGCGGTAGGAGCCAAGCTTCTGTACGCAGACAGAACCATTCAGCATGCAGGCGTTATCCTGAAGCTGGGGGCACATCGTACCGCGGGACACGGACATTACAAGCAGCCGGACAGCAAGCTGGGCTATATGGGCAGACTGTGCTATGCACAGAATGTTTCCGCAGTCACCGGAGCCTGTTTATTGGTGAAGAAGGCAGTGTTTGAACAGGTGGGTGGTTTGGAGGAGAGTTTCCAAATTTCCCTGAACGATGTGGACTTTTGCCTGAAGCTGCGAGAGCTGGGCTATTTGAATGTGTGGACCCCTTTTGCGGAGCTGTATCATCACGAATCCATTTCTCGTGGTTTGGATGACAAGGGTGAAAAGGCAGAGCGCTACAACAAGGAGTCGGAAGCCTTCCGTACCAAGTGGAAGGAAGTGCTGGAGCAGGGCGACCCCTATTATAATCCCAACTTTACGTTGGATAGAAGTGATTTTGTGTTGAAGTGATGTACAGATAAGAAATATTTGGAAGAGTTCCCCGTTTATTAGACAAAAAGTTTAATAAACGGGGATTTTTCTTGACACCTCATCGTAATTGTATTACAATCTAATCAAATCAGAGTAATCAGTGAACCGTGCAGTCAGCACATTCCGGCAAATCAGCCAATTTACTCGAGTAAAGCATAGAATAATGGCAGGTTTGTGGATTCCCAGGGCATACCTTGTCATTGTAGTTAGGAGGATATGGATGGGAAAAATAAACGATTTATTGTGCGACCTGTTGGGGCTGGCAGAATACAATGCTGACTTTTGGAACGGAACCGTGTTTCAGGGAAAGAAGAAAATAACCGGTAAGCAGCTGGTACGTCGGGACAGAGAGTATTACAAGACGGGACAACCGAAAGCTCCCGGTGTACGTCGGGATATCTTGATGCATTGCAAAGTGAAGCCCAATATTATGCTGGGTGTAGAGATTATGGAAACGTTGGATTATACCATACCAGTTAAGCTTATGGATTATGATGCACAGGAGTTAAAAAGGCAGATAAAGGATAAAAAGCAGAGGAATAATATGGAAATTGTGCTTCGGCTCAATAAATGGTCATCTTCCGGAGAATTTTTGTATGGTCTGAAAAAGGAGGACAAGCTTATCCCTGTACATACAATAGCTTTGTATTGTGGGGATGGGCAGTATGACGGAGCACAAAGCATTCAAGCAATGTTGGACACTGCTGGTTTTGATGAGGAATGCAGGGATATGTTAAGGGATTATCCTATAAAAGTTTATCATTTGAAAGACTTGAAAGAAGCACATTATGAAAGCGGTTTGCGGGAAATCATAGCGGTATTTAAAAGAAGTGGTGACAGGCAGGCAATAAAGGAGTATTATCTGGCGAATAAGGAGAGGTTTCAAAGAATGGATGAGTTAGCCATAGATACCATGGGAGCACTGATAGGGATACATAATTTAAAAATATTTCGACAGGAAGAAGGAGGAGTGGACATGTGTAAGGCTTTTGAGGAAGAAAGAGAAGAGGGCAGATTAGAGGGTAAATTAGAAGGCAGATTAGAAGGCATGGAGGAGGCACTAAATAAGTCAATTCAGAATCTTATGCTGAATTTAAAATTGACTTCCCAGCAGGCGATGGAGGCACTGGGGATACCGCGAAGTGAGTGGACTAAGTATCAGCAATAGAAAAAATAGGAATTGCGAAAAAATCTACTGTAAAACTGAAAAAAGATATGTTATAATATTCCTAAGTGTTTGCATATATGGAAGTGCATAACATAAATGGTAAATCATAGGAGGATTTAAACATGGGTTATATGGAGGAATTTAAGTTTTGGTTAGAAGACGATTACTTTGATGCGGATACCAAAGCTGAGTTAGCAGCGATTGCTGACAACGAAGGAGAAATTGAAGATCGTTTTTATAAAGAGCTGGAGTTCGGTACCGGTGGACTTCGTGGTGTGATTGGTGCAGGTACGAACCGTATCAATATTTACACTGTGAGAAAGGCTACTCAGGGTCTGGCAAATTATATTTTGAAGCAGGGAACACAGGAGAAGGGTGTTGCGATTGCATATGACTCTCGTTTTATGTCTCCTGAGTTTGCAGATGAAGCAGCACTTTGTCTGGCTGCGAATGGTATCAAGGCATATGTGTTTGATGCACTCAGACCTACTCCGGAGCTGTCTTTTGCACTTCGTACCTTGGGCTGTACCGCAGGTATCGTAGTGACTGCCAGCCACAACCCGCCGGAATACAATGGTTACAAGGTTTACTGGGAGGATGGCGCACAGGTTACCGCTCCTAAGGACAAGGAAATCATCACCGAGGTAAAGGCGATTACCGATTATTATACCGTAAAGACTATGGACAAGGCAGCAGCTATGGAAGCAGGCTTGTATCAGGTAATCGGTGAGGAAATCGATGATGCATACATGGTAGAATTAAAGAAGCAGGTGATTCATCCGGAAATCATCAAAGAAGTAGCAGAGGATATCAAGATTGTTTACACTCCGCTCTGTGGTACCGGTAATGTGCCTGTCCGCAGAGTATTGAAGGAGCTGGGCTTTAAGAACGTTTATGTAGTTCCGGAGCAGGAAAATCCTGACCCGAAGTTCACTACTTTGGAATATCCGAATCCGGAAGATCCCAAGGCATTTACTTATGCTTTGAATTTGGCGAAGGAGAAGGATGCAGATATTATTTTGGCAACTGACCCGGATGCAGACCGTTTGGGCGTTTATGCAAAGGATGCTAAGACCGGCGAATATGTAGCATTTACCGGTAATATGTCAGGTATGCTGATTGCAGAGTATATTTTCAGAGAAAAGACCAAGACTAACACCATGCCGGAAAATCCTGCATTGGTTACCACTATCGTTACTACCAACATGACCTTCCCGATTACTGAGAAGTACAATGCGAAGCTCATTGAAGTATTAACCGGTTTCAAGTTTATTGGTGAGCAGATTAAGTTCTTTGAGCAGACCGGTTCTAACAATTATGTATTCGGTCTGGAAGAAAGCTATGGTTGTCTGGCCGGTACTCATGCAAGAGACAAGGATGCTATCGTAGCTGTTATGTGCTTGTGTGAAGTAGCTGCTTACTGCAAGAAGAACAACATGACACTTTGGGATATGATGCTGGATATGTATGAAGCATATGGTTACTTCAAGGAGAGCCAGTATACTATTACCTTAAAGGGTATCGATGGTTCTAAGCAGATTGCTGCGATTATGGATAAGCTTCGTCAGAACCCTCCTAAGGCAATCGGTGATGCAAAGGTATTGAAGTTCAGAGATTATCAGGAAGACAGAATCGTAGATATGGAGACCGGTGCAGAGACTACCACAGGTCTGCCGAAGTCTAATGTTCTTTACTTTGAACTTCCGAATAACTGCTGGTGCTGTGCGAGACCTTCCGGAACGGAACCCAAGATTAAGTTCTACATGGGTGTAGTAGGAAACAGTTTGGATGATGCTCAGGTAAAATTGGAGCAGTTGACCGAAGATTTGAAGGCATTGATTTAAGAAATAATAAGATAACACAACAAGCCGCTCCCACTAGGGCGGCTTGTTGAGCGTATCGGCAGATGTCGGCGTAGGCAGTAAAGATTACAGCTTGTTTTGTGGAAAACAGTAAGGGAAAGGTATTCTGATGGGAAAGTTAAATTTGGATAATTTGAAAAAAACCATATACTATCTGAAGCGGAACGGCTGGAAGAATACCCTGTATGCTGTGGCAGAAAGACTGCAGAAAAAGGATACGGATGGGTATACTTATGTGGCACCGGCGGATGGAGTTTTGGTACAACAGCGTCAGAGAAGCTGGGAACAGCCCGTGACCTTTAGTATACTGGTTCCGTTGTATCACACACCGGAAAAATATTTTCGGGAAATGGTGGAATCCGTACGAAATCAAACATACCCTTATTTTCAACTCATTCTTTTGGACGCAGGAGAAGAGAAGAAATCCTGTACTCTTTTGCAAAAAATAGTGGCAGAGTATGCAGATAATCGTATCTGTTATTATAAATTAGACGAAAATAAAGGAATAGCGGAAAACACAAATGCCGGTCTGGAATATGCTACCGGAGAGTATATTGCGTTATTGGATCATGATGATGTGTTGACATTGGATGCATTGTATGAGTTTGCAGAGGCAATTGAAGCAGGAAAAAAACGAGGAGTGGAGCTGCAAATGCTTTATTCCGATGAAGATAAATGTGATGGTGATGGAAAAACCTTTTATGAGCCACATTATAAAAAGGATTTTGATTTTGAATTGTTACTGACGAATAATTATATTTGTCATTTTACTGCAGTGAAGGCAGAACTGTTTCAGGAGCTGCAGCTGCGGGGAGAATACAATGGAGCACAGGATTTTGACCTGGTGCTTCGGGTAGCCGGTAAGTTTTTGGACAGGCAGGAAGTAATCTGTCATGTTCCGAAGGTATTGTATCATTGGCGCTGTCACAGAGGCTCTACGGCAGCCAATCCGGAAAGCAAATCTTATGCTTATGAAGCCGGCAGACGGGCAGTGGAATCCTTCGTAACAGAACAAGGTTGGAATGCAGAGGTTTCAGAAACGAAGCATGTAGGCTTTTACAGAGTATGGTATACGGAAGGTATTTTCAAGGACAGACCTCAGGTGGGGGCACAGGGCGGTGACCTCATAGGGAAGGATAATACTCCTGTGGCCGGAATGATGGATGAAGAGGGAAATTTGGTTTTTGGTGATTTGTGGTATGGCTTTAGCGGCTATATGAACCGTGCCCATCTGATGCAGCAGGCACAAGCCTTGGATTTGCGTCGCATAGTGGTGAATCCTGCCTGTGAGGAGTTGATGATTCAGCTGTTTGGAGAGAACAACCTATATAGAGACAAATATCAAAGACTACAGGTTAAGCCGGAGTTTTTGAAAGAGGAAAAGCAGGCAGTTGTGCTTAGCCTGAAATTCAGTAAGCTTTTAAGAGATGCGGGGTATTTGCTGGTGTGGGACCCTTATTTGACAAAAATATTGTTGGAAGAGAAGTAAACCTCTTAGAAAATGGAAAGGAAGCAGTATGCAGGAAAAAAAAGTGACTATTGTCATACCGAATTACAATGGAATAAAGTATATTCGTGGATGCATGGATTCCTTACGTTTGCAGGAGGGAGAGGCCTTTGACATTATTATTATCGATAATGCATCTACAGATGGAAGTCTGGAGATTGTGCAGGAGGAGTATCCGGAAGCGAAGGTATTTGCCCTCGCTGAGAATACCGGCTTTGATTATGCGGTAAACTTAGGTATCAGGGAAAGCAAAACGCCCTATGTGCTTTTACTGAACAATGATACGGTTGCGAAGCCGGGCTTCGTGCAGGCTTTGGTAGAGGCTTTGGAGGAGTCAGAGGATATTTTTTCTGTAAGCTCCATGATGTTATCCATGGAGGATGAAAGTATTATTGATGATGCCGGGGATGGTTATAGCCTGTTGGGCTGGGCATATGCCAGAGGAAAAGGTCGTCCGGCAGAGAAGTATCTGAAGAAGGTGGATATTTTTGCGGCTTGTGCAGGAGCTGCCATTTACCGAAAATCTATTATGGAAGAAATCGGCTACTTCGATGAAAATCATTTTGCATATCTGGAGGATATCGATATCGGATATCGTGCCGGAATATACGGGTATCGGAACGTATATGAACCACGTGCCAAAGTAGTTCATGCAGGTAGTGCCACCAGTGGTTCCCGCTACAATGAATTTAAAACAAAGCTTTCTTCTGCGAATAATGCATATATGATTGGCAAGAACATGCCTTTATTACAGCTTTTGATTAATTTTCCGTTACTGTTTTTGGGTTTTTTGGTAAAAGCTTTCTTTTTTGCCAGAAAGAAAATGGGTATGCTATATGTGAAGGGTTATTTAAGCGGTATAGCCAGATGTTTTTCAAAAGAAGGGCGAAAACACAAGGTTAAATTTCGAATGAAACATTTTCTTAATTATTTTAAAATCGAAATTGCACTATTTTTCGGGATTTTTGGAATTTTTATAAAATATTAAGTTGTGCTTTTTGTAATAATATTGTAAAATATTATGAGATGCATAAAATTAGGTGACGCTTATGATAAAAGATAACCAAAAAGTCTTTAATAGGATGCACGTTGTAATGGATGCTGTCATTACGGCGGTGTCATATGCGTTGGCATATATCCTTAGGTTTTATATTTTTCAATCGAATACCGAAGGCGTGGGCGTGTTACCGGCAAAGGATTACTTCGGAGTATTGATATTTATTATTCCGGCATATATCCTCTTGTATTTTGCATGCAATGTTTATGGACCCAAGCGTACCGGTAAGCAGCGAAGAGAAATCGGAGCAATCATACAGGCTAATACCATAGGAATCGCAATGTACATTGTGATTTTGTATCTGTTTGTTCGGGAAATTCATTATTCCCGAAGCATGATGGCGGTTTTCTATGTCTTAAATATTGTCATTACGACGATTTATCGTATTGTTTTAAGAAAAACCTTGCGTTCTATGCGTAAAAGGGGGTATAATCTTAAGCATGTGCTTGTAGTAGGTTATTCCAGAGCTGCAGAAAGCTATATCGACCGTTTGCAGTGGAACCCGCAGTGGGGATATTGGGTGTCCGGTATTTTAGATGATACGGTACCACAGGGGACACTTTACAAAGGGGTAAAGGTGCTGGGAGATATTGATTCGTTGACTGCTACCTTGCAGGAGATGAAATTGGATGAGATTGCCATAGCATTATCGCTTAGAGATTATGACCGATTAGAAGAAATTGTGAATATTTGTGAGAAATCCGGTGTTCATACCAAGTTTATTCCGGACTATAACAGTCTGATACCCAGTAGACCTTATACAGAGGATTTGATGGGGCTTCCGGTGATCAATATCCGTTATGTTCCTCTGTCCAATACCGGCAACATGGTAATCAAGAGGGCTATGGACATAGTGGGTTCTTTGTGCGGAATTGTATTGGTATCACCGCTATTATTGATTATTGCTATTGCGATTAAGTTGACCAGTCCCGGTCCGGTTATTTTCAAACAGGAACGAGTGGGATTGCATAATGTACCGTTCTACATGTACAAGTTCCGAAGTATGGAACAGCAGACAGAGGCAGATGAGAAGAAGGCGTGGACAGTGAAGAACGACCCGAGAGTGACGCCTATCGGTAAGCTGCTTCGTCGAACCAGTTTGGACGAGCTTCCGCAGTTGTTCAACATTTTGAAGGGGGATATGAGCCTGGTCGGTCCCAGACCGGAACGACCATTGTTTGTAGAGAAGTTTAAAGAAGAAATTCCCAGATATATGATAAAGCATCAGGTACGACCGGGATTGACCGGTTGGGCACAGGTGAATGGATATCGTGGTGACAGTTCTATTCCGAAAAGAATTGAGCATGATTTGTACTATATTGAGAATTGGACTTTAGGCTTTGATATAAAAATCATTATTTTAACATTCTTTACAGGCTTTATAAACAAAAACGCATATTAAGCATTAACAAGGAGAAGTGAAATGGCAAAGTATTCTAATAATGCCAGTGGAGGAAATACTGACAGAAAAATGAAAAACAGACAACGGACAAAGATTATTATTTTTATCATTGAAATTTTAATTATTCTGGTCATGTTATTAGTTGTATGGAAGGTTTTCCAAACAACCGACGAAACGGAAGGACCACACATTGTAGATATTGAAGAAAGCAATATTGTGGTGAACCCGGGCGTAAAGGAAAGCTTGGAAAAGGAGCCTACCTCTCCGGAGGAAAAGGAACCTGCCATGAAGGGTTATTGGAATATTGCTCTCTTTGGTGTAGATGCTACCAGTCAGAAGCAGTTATACAGCAAGAGCCGAAGCGATAGTATGATGATTGCTTCTGTAAATATGGATACCGGAGAAATCAAACTGGTGTCTGTATATCGTGATACTTATTTGAATAAGGGTAACGACAAATATGGTAAATGTAATGGTGCCTATGCAGCAGGCGGTGCGGAACAGGCAATCAATATGTTAAATATGAATATGGATCTTGCTATTAAGGATTTCGTAACAGTAGGTTATCATGCTGTAAAGGAATGTGTAGATGGTCTGGGTGGTGTATGGATTGACGTAGACAGTGCAGAGCTGAAGCATATCAACAATTATCAGCTGAGTATTATCCGCGACACCGATATTCCTAAGAGTGAGTATGTGGAAGTAACCGATACCGGTTATCAGTTATTAAATGGTTTGCAGGCAACTGCATATTGCCGTATCCGTTATACCAAGGGCGATGATTACAAGCGTGCGGAACGTCAGCGTGAAGTGCTCAAGGCGATGGAAGAACAGGTGAAGAAGGCTGATTTGAAGACCCTTGAGAAGTTGGCTACCAGCGTATTGAAGTATGTGTACACCAGCTTGGATGAAGCGGATATCTTGGAATTGTTAAAGAATGTAAGTAACTATACCATCGTAGATGAAGGTGGTTTCCCTACAGAAGATATGAGAACCTCTGATACTATCGGTTCTGACGGAAGCTGTGTTGTTCCTTTGGATTTGGAAGAAAACGTAATGTGGTTACATGAATTCCTGTTTGGCGAGGTGGATTATCAGGTTTCCGATTCTGTAAAGGAATACAGTGATAAGATTGAAGAAAAAACAGAAAAATATTTAAATAATTAAGCGAAGCAAAGGGAGCTGTCAGGCTCCCTTTTTTCGGATTTTTGGTGAAATATGAAGATAGATATTATTATACCGGTTTATAAGCCGGATAAATCCTTTTTTGAATTGATACAGAAGCTGGAAACTCAAAGTGTTTCCATACATGAAATTATTATTATGAACACTGAGGAGAAATACTTTGAGCAGCTTGCTTACGGCAGTCGCTTTTTGGAAAAGTATCATAATATTAAGTTGTATCATTTGTCCAAGAAGGAATTTGACCATGGATATACCAGACACGTAGGAGTGACGAAATCTACGGGTGAGATTTTTGTGATGATGACACAGGATGCTATTCCGGTGGATGATACTCTGGTGGAAAACTTAATCAAGGCATTAGAGGAAGAGGGTGTGGCAGCAGCTTATGCCAGACAGCTTCCGAAGGAAGAATGCGGAGTAATTGAGAGTTATACCAGAAGCTTCAACTACCCGGCTCAGTCAGTGGTGAAATCCCACAGGGATTTGGAGCGCTTGGGAATAAAGACTTATTTTTGTTCCAATGTATGCTGTGCTTATCGCAGAGAGATTTATGATGAGTTGGGTGGTTTTATACGACATGCCATCTTTAATGAGGATATGATTTATGCGGCAAAGGCGATACAGGCGGGCTATAAAATTGCCTATGTGGCAGAAGCACAAGTATTGCATTCTCACAATTATACCTGTAAGCAACAGTTTCATCGAAACTTTGATTTGGGAGTTTCTCAGGCAGACCATCCGGAGATTTTTGCCTCCGTGCCTTCGGAGGGAGAGGGTATCCGTAGCGTGAAAGCCACTGCCGGATATTTGAAGTCTGTCAGGAAAAGCAGTTTGATACCCAAGCTGATTTTGCAAAGTGGCAGTAAGTATATGGGGTATCTTTTGGGAAAGAATTATAAAAAGCTGCCGAAGAAGTGGGTGCTGTCCTGGACCATGAACAAGGAGTACTGGAGTCATGAGGAGCGCAAGAGAGCAGTTGCCAATATAGATGCAAGTAAAGGATATGGTCGCTCGGAGGCAGAAAAGAAGTAGTTCAATAAGGATGAATACTATGACAGAGAACAAGCGTATTGCTTATTTGGATATGGCCAGAGGCATAGGCATGATTTTGGTAGTAATGGGTCATATTGAGTATGTAAATATGTCCCTTTTGCAATTTATTTATGCCTTTCACATGCCACTGTTTTTTCTGATATCGGGCATACTCATTTGGGAAAAGCAGGAGGAAAAAAACAATTACATAGCGTTATGGAAAAAGAAGCTGCGAAGTATTCTGTTGCCCTATTGTTTTTTCAGTGTGCTGATATTGCTGATAGAAAGTGCCAGACTGTTGATAAAAGGCTTGGATGAGTGGGAGAATATCGGGCAAATGCTTTTGCAGACAGTCTGTTTGCAGGGCATATCTACGCTTTGGTTTTTACCGGCTTTATTTATGAGCGAACTGTTATTTATCGGTATGCGACGGAGGGGGTCTCACGGGGTGACTTTGATAGGAGTGAGTGTCCTGACTGTGTTAGCGGTCGTACTGAATCAGTGGGAAAAGAATTTGTACTCCATGCAGACACAAGATATGTTGGGGAATGTGTTACATGAGGTTTTGTCCATGCTGGTACGAAATGTATTTTGCGTGAGCTTTATCTGTATAGGCTATTATCTGGGAAAATGGATTTTGCCGGCAATGCAGAGATGGTGGCAGGATGTGCTTTTCGCCATACTTTCGGCAGTGGCAGCAGTCCTGTTGATATCCGGGAATGGTGTGGCAGAGATGCGTTATATGAATTTGCAGAATCCGGTACTGTATTTGTTAGGAGCTGTGGCAGGAGCTATGACAGTGCTTTGCCTGTGTAGGTTATTGCAAAGGAGCAGACTGACTGCCATAAAGCGGTTGCTTGGCTTCCTCGGACTCAATTCTCTGATTATTATGGTGACCCACATGGATTTTCGCGTGTTGTATTGCAGTATTATGCTGGCGGAGCTTTTGAATGTGTGGGAGAATCAATTGTTTTTTATAATAAGTATCCTATTACTGGTGTTCCTGCTGGAAATTCCTATTATTTGGGTGGTGAACCGATTTTTTCCATGGCTTTTGGGGAAAAAGACTGTGATTTCATAAGAGCTTCATTTTTTAATCACAAATTCAACACAATTTGTGAATATACTTAGCTTATGAAAAGGAAGCAAACAGTTGTGGTCAATGACCCTATGGATAGAAGGAGGAAATATGTACGAAGAGATGAATAACGAAAATAAAAATTATAATTGGGAGAACGATTATAATACGAACCAGCCACAAAAGGAAGAAAAGAAAAACGGTGGTTTCTTTCGAAAGATCATGATTGCTGCTTGTTGCGGTTTGTGTTTTGGTTTGTTTGCAGGCGTAGGTTTGTTTGCCGTGGATCAGGTAAAAGAATTTGGCTTGGCCGCAAAGGAACAAGTATTTCAGACCAATGGAAATAACAATACCGTAATCAGCAGTGTAAGTGAAAAGGAACAGAAGGAAGAACAGGATACTGAGGAGAAAGAGGAAATCAAGCAGGCATCTGCCAATCAGGTTTCTGTGATTACAACGGATTATTCAGAGGTTGTGGAACGTGTGATGCCTGCCATGGTATCCATTCTGAATACCTATACCGAAGAAATGAGCTATTGGGGACAGAAATATACTCAGGAGGCTCAGGCAGGAGGCTCCGGTATTATCATTGCACAGAATGATACAGAACTTTTGATTGCTACCAATAACCATGTGGTAGAGGATGCAGATAAGCTGGAGGTAACCTTTATTGATGGTACCATAGCAGAAGCACAGGTAAAGGGTAAGGATGCGGATATGGATCTGGCAGTAATTGCCATCCTTTTGGAAAACCTGAGTGAGGAAACCAAGCTGGCCATTGCCATTGCTGAAATGGGTGACAGTGATGCTCTGAAGCTGGGAGAACCGGTTATTGCTATCGGGAATGCTTTGGGCTACGGACAGTCCGTAACCGGTGGTTTTGTCAGTGCATTGAACAGAGAAATTGAACTGGAAGATGGCTCCACAGGAGTGTTTATTCAGACAGATGCTGCTATTAATCATGGTAATTCCGGCGGAGCATTGTTGAATATTAATGGAGAAGTCATTGGTATTAATTCCAACAAAATCAGCGGTACTTCTATTGAAGGTATGGGGTATGCGATTCCCATTACGGCAGCAGAACCTATCATTGGTGATTTGATGACCAAGGAAACCAAGCATAAGGTACCCGATGGCAAGGTTGGCTATATTGGTGTCATGGGACCCTTGACGGTTTCCAGAGATAACCTGTATAATTTACCTCAGGGTGTATTTATCCGAAGCGTGGCAGAGGACTCCCCTGCAGAAGCAGCCGGAATATTGAGTGGTGATATCATCGTAGACTTTGATGGGGAAAAGATTACCACCTATGAAGACTTAGAAGAAGTATTGCAATACTATGGTCCCGGAAGTGAAGCGGTGATTACTGTGAAGAGACAACAGAATGGCGAGTATGTGGATGTAGAGATACCTATTGTATTGGGAGTACGTCCTGAAAATGAATAATTAAATGAGCCCCGGGCGTAAGTCCGGGGCATTTGGAGGTTTATATGTCGTATTTTTATGAGGAGAATGAGGAGTTAACGGAAGAAGAATTGATGGAGGAAGACCAGGATACTTCTGAAACCAAGCAGGAAGAAAAGGACAATGATTACGAAGATGTATGCTTTGTATGTCGTCGTCCGGAAAGCAAGGCAGGTAAGATGTTTAAGCTGCCTAATAATATCTGTGTCTGCAATGACTGTATGCATAAGACCATGGAAACCGTGAGCCAGTTTGATTATCAGGGTATGTTGAATGATCCGGCTTTCCAGAAGGATATGGACCAGATTATGAAGAGCGGGTTCCCGAATATCCGCTTTGTGAACATGAGCGATTTACAGGGGAGTGGCGGTATTCCCAACAAGCAGAAACTGAAGAAGAAAAAGAAGGCAGAAGAAGCAAAGCCGGTTTTGAATATCAAGGATATTCCTGCACCGCATAAGATTAAAGCCAGTCTGGATGAGTATGTGGTAGGTCAGGAGCATGCCAAGAAGGTAATTTCCGTAGCGGTTTATAACCATTACAAGCGTGTGGCAACCGGTACTATGGATGAAATCGAGATTGAAAAGTCCAATATGTTGATGATCGGACCTACCGGTAGTGGTAAGACTTATCTGGTAAAGACCTTGGCCAAGCTTTTGGATGTGCCGTTGGCTATTGCAGATGCTACGTCCTTAACCGAAGCCGGTTACATCGGCGATGATATTGAAAGTGTAGTTTCCAAGCTTTTGGCAGCTGCTAATAATGATGTGGAAAAGGCGGAGCGCGGCATTATTTTCATCGACGAAATCGACAAGATTGCCAAGAAGAAAAACACCAACTCCCGTGATGTGAGTGGCGAGAGCGTGCAGCAGGGAATGTTGAAGCTTTTGGAAGGTGCAGAGGTAGAGGTACCGGTGGGTGCCAACAGTAAAAATGCTATGGTTCCTTTGGCAACGGTAAATACCAAGAATATTCTCTTTATCTGTGGCGGTGCTTTCCCGGATTTGGAGGAGATTATTAAGGAGCGTCTGACCAAGACTGCTTCCATTGGTTTCAATGCTACACTCAAGGATGCCTTTGACAAAGAGAAAAATCTTCTTGCCAAGGTGACGGTGGAGGATTTACGCAAGTTTGGCATGATTCCGGAATTTTTGGGGCGTTTGCCGGTGATTTATACCTTGGAGGGACTTTCTAAGGAGATGATGGTGAAGATTTTGAAGGAGCCTAAAAATGCTATTCTCAAGCAGTATCAGAAGCTGTTGGAACTGGATGAGGTGAAGTTGGAATTCAATGACGAAGCTTTGGAAGCGATTGCGGAAAAGGCTATGGAAAAGGATACCGGTGCCAGAGCATTGCGTTCCATCATCGAGGAGTTTATGCTGGATATTATGTATGAAATTCCCAAGGATGATAATATCGGTCGTGTGACCATTACTAAGGAATACATTGAAGGAATCGGAGGTCCTATCATTGATATTCGCAGTAATTTAATCGTGGACAAGCAGGAAAATTTAAAAGTGATAACAGAAGAATAAATACCCCAAAGCCGGCAGAAATAAAATCTGTCGGCTTTTAAAATATCTATTGACAAATTTACAGAATGTGATAATATTAACATATGAACAATGGTTCATATAATAAAGAGAAGCAGTTACATACTGTAGAAGGGATGGACGTATTATGCAGAAGAAATATAAGATTGAAGTGGATTGTGCCAACTGTGCATTAAAGATGGAGGAAGCAGCGAAGAAGGTAGCAGGTGTTGCCAATGCAACAGTCAGTTTTATGACACAGAAGATGAGTGTGGAGTTCGCTGAAGATGCAGATGAGAAAGCTGTGATGCAGGCAGTCTTGAAGGCTTGTAAGAAGGTAGAGTCAGACTGCGAAATCTATTTATAATATTTTCAGAGGGAGCATTCTGCACGAGGAGACATAGTATGACAAAAAAGCAGAAAAAGGTATTGTATCGTATTATAGCAACAGCTTTATTGATGATTGTATTTTCCTGTTTGCCCCTAGGGGGCTGGATACGATTCGTGGCTTTTATGATACCTTATGGAATCATCGGTTATGATATTTTGAAAAAAGCGGTGTTGGGTATTTGGCACAAGGAAATCTTTGATGAAAACTTTTTGATGGCAGTGGCCACAGTAGGTGCCATTCTGTTGGGAGACTATACGGAAGCTACAGCAGTTATGCTTTTTTATCAAATTGGTGAGCTGTTCCAAAGTGTAGCAGTAGGAAAAAGTCGAAAGAACATTGCGAACTTAATGGATATCCGCCCGGATTATGCCAATGTGGAAGCAGAAGACGGACAATTGGAACAGGTGGACCCGGAGGATGTGGCAATCGGTACTACTATTTGGGTGAAGCCGGGCGAGCGCATCCCTATTGACGGAGAAGTGGTGGAGGGGAACTCCACTTTGAATACCAGTGCCTTGACGGGAGAGAGTCTTCCCAGAGAAGTAGCAGTGGGAGAGGCGGTAATCAGTGGCTGCGTGAACCTTTCCGGTTTGTTGAAAATAAAGACCACAAAGGAGTTCGGAGAGTCTACGGTATCTAAGATATTGGAGCTGGTAGAGAATTCCAGTATGCACAAGTCCCGGTCGGAAAACTTTATTACCAAGTTTGCACATTACTATACCCCGGCAGTTTGTTGTGCAGCACTTGCCTTGGCAGTGTTGCCGCCTCTGGCAAATTTGCTGATTTTGAATAGTACAGCCCAGTGGAGTGTGTGGATTACCAGAGCCCTTACCTTTTTGGTAATCAGTTGTCCTTGTGCATTGGTGATTTCCATCCCTTTGAGCTTTTTTGGCGGTATCGGTGGAGCCTCCTCTTGCGGTATTCTGATAAAGGGCTCCAATTATATGGAAACGCTGGCGAAAACGGATATCGTAGTATTTGATAAGACGGGAACTCTAACCAAGGGTGTATTTCAGGTGACAAAGGTTTGCCCCGAGAAAGAATGGACTGAGCAGGAGGTGTTGAGACTGGCCACATATGCGGAAAGCTTTTCTACTCATCCGATTAGTAAGAGTCTTCGTAATGCATATGGGGAGAATATAGAAGAAAAACTGGTGACTGCTGTAGAGGAAATCAGTGGTCATGGAGTACAGGCCAAGGTGGACGGTATAGAAGTAGCAGCGGGAAATAGGAAATTAATGGAGAAGCTACAGCTACACCCCATACAACCTGCGGAAGAGGGAACCATTGTACATGTAGCAGTAGAGAACCGTTATGCCGGATACATTGTGATTGCTGATGTGTTAAAGGAGCAGTCGGAGGAGGCGATGCAGGAGCTTCGGACAGTTGGCGTAAAGAGATTAGTTATGTTAACCGGAGATGCCAAGGCTGTAGCAGAAAAGGTGGCAGCACAGCTGGGAATTACCGAGGTACGAAGCGAGCTGTTACCGGCACAAAAGGTGGAACAGGTGGAGCGATTATTACGAGAAAAACCACAGAAACGGTCGCTGGCTTTTGTGGGAGATGGCATCAACGATGCTCCGGTCCTTTCCAGAGCGGACATCGGTATTGCCATGGGAGCATTGGGTTCCGATGCTGCCATTGAAGCTGCGGATATTGTACTGATGGATGATAATCCGTTAAAGATTGCACAGGCTATCCGAATTGCCGGAAAGTGTTTGCGTATTGTGTATGAAAATATTATTTTTGCCTTGGGTATCAAAGCTATCTGTCTGGTACTGGGCGCAACCGGTCACGCAGGTATGTGGCTGGCTATCTTTGCAGATGTGGGTGTCATGGTCATCGCGGTACTCAATGCAATTCGTTGTTTACATGTGAAAAAGTAATGCAAATCTCTACTGTGTGCATAACATAGTAGAGATTTATTTTTTATAAAAGAGGTTCCATAATATGGATTGCAAGGAGAAGATTTTGTCTGAGGAATATGCAGATGGGGTAGTAGACTTTCCGGTGGAACGGGTGGTGAGAGAGGGAGATGATGTGTGCTACATAAGGTTGAATGGCAGGTATTATGTAGCTTATCAAAACCGTCAGGCAGCACCGGATTTGTTTGGAAGTACTCTTCAATATCAATATACGCCAAAGCTGTATGGGCTGATGCAGATAGAAGAGGATGTCCGTCCGGATACGATTTTCGATCCGTCCAGTCTGATCAGCAGCGGTATTCGTCAGTTACAGGGGCAACCCTTAAATTTGCGTGGACAGGGGGTAATCATTGCTATTATTGATACAGGCATTGATTATCGTAATCCGGCTTTTCTGGATGCAAATGGGGAGAGTCGTATTTTGGCGATTTGGGACCAGACGGTGCAGGAGGGAACTGCTCCGGAAGGACTGTATTTCGGTTCGGAATACAGCCGAGAGGATATCAACCTTGCACTGAATTCTGAAAAACCCTTGGAGATTGTACCGGTAACGGACCCTCTGCGGCATGGAACGGTTATGGCAGGCATTGCGGCAGGGAGTATCGTGGGAGGAGGCAGTGAGTATATAGGAGCGGCACCGGAGGCAGATATTGTGATAGTGAAGCTGAAGGAAAGTAAGCAGTATCTGAAGGAATATTATTTCATATCGGAGGGAGTTCCGGCTTATGAGGAAAATGATATTATGCTGGGAATTGCATATGCCAATCGTTTCGCAGAGGATTTTCGTCGACCGGTGGTTATCTGTTTGGGAGTTGGTACCAATATGGGGGATCATGCCGGAAATTCTTTTCTGGGCAGATATATGAATGATGTGGCATTGCAACGAAGCAGAGCAATTGTCGTGTGCGGAGGAAATGAAGGAATTGCAAATCATCACTATACTTGGCAGTTCCCCATGCGGGAGGAAGAGCAGGTGGCATATCGGGATGTGGAAGTACGGGTTGGAGAAGGGGAACGAGGATTTCTCATGGAATTTTGGGGAAGCGTGCCTGATATTTTTAATATTAGTGTGCGCTCGCCCGGAGGGGAAACCATACCTCCTCTGCGGTTAGGAGTGGAACAAAGAGATACCTATCGTTTTATTTTTGAAGATACAGTGGTTACCATTCAAAGTGTTCTGGTAGAGGCCGGAGCCGGAGAAGAATTTATCCGGTTTCGTTTTCAGGCACCCACTCCCGGGATATGGACCATAAGAGTGACCACCTTGGGAGAAATTCATAATGGGGTATTTCACATGTGGCTTCCCATAACACAATTTTTAAGCAGTACTACTTTTTTTCTGGAGGCCAGCCCGGACACTACCATAACAGAACCGGCTATGGCTTCGGAGGTCATTTGTGTGACTAATTATAATCATGTGAATAATAGTTTTTATTTAGAGTCCGGCAGAGGCTTTAGCCGTACCGGACAGATACGTCCGGATTTTGCGGCTCCCGGGGTGAATGTGCCTACACTATATGGAAATCGTACCGGCAGCAGTCTTTCCGCGGCCATCACTGCCGGAGGGGTGGCACAGTTTATGCAATGGGCAGTGGTGGAAGGAAACAGCCCTTTGGCAGAAAGTCGTGAAATCCGTAACTATTTTATAAAAGGGGCTGTTCGGCTGCCCGAGCTGACTTATCCGAACCGGGAGTGGGGCTATGGTGCATTAAATGTACTGGGAGCTTTTGAAAAATTACGTGGAGATGTTTAAGTTTTTAGAGGAAAATTGGATAAGATTCACATTGTATTTCCAGAGAATGTATAGTATTATATTAGTAGTAAGATTTTACTATTGATAGATAAGGAGAATGTGAAATGGCTTCCATAAAAGAAGTGGCAAAGCATGCCGGAGTAGCAATTTCGACAGTTTCAAAGGTACTAAACAATTATCCGAACGTAAGTGAGGAGACCAAGATAAAAGTAAATGCAGCCATTGAGGAATTGGGCTATGTTCCCAATGCGGTGGCAGCAGCATTGTCTTCCAAGAAGGCGGGGCGTATTGCCATTGTTTTGCGTTTGAGTAAATCGACACAGGCGATTGATGAAGTAAATATGCAATATTTGCATGGTGCAATAGATTGTGCCAGAAGGTTAAATATGGACGTGGTTACAGTTTTTTATTCCATGCTGGAGGATAAGAGTGTGGAGGAAATGGTGAACTATTTCCGTTCTCAGGCAGTGAATGGTATCATTATCTGTGGTATTGGGAAGGTGGAAAAACCATTTTTGAAGCTGGTAGAAAGCCAGATATTTAAGGTGGTATCCATAGATGCCCTTTTGGTAAATCCCAGTACCTCCTGTGTGTGGATTAATCAGTTCCAGGCACAGTATGATGTGGCACAGAAAACCTTGGAAATGGATCCCACACCGTATAAAAAGCTCCTGTATATTGCCGGAACCAAGCATAGCTTTGTTACAGAAGAACGTTTGCGAGGCATTAAGCAGTTTGCTACGGATTATAAGCTGAAGCTTACCATAAAGGAAGGTGAATTCTCAGAGAAGAAAGCCAGAGAAATCACTTTGAAATTTGGGGAAAAGACAGATATGATTGCCTGTGCTTCTGACTTGATGGCTATCGGAGCCATGCGTGCTTTGGTAGATATGGATATTTTCCGTCCGGTATGTGGCTTCGACGGTATCACCCTGATGGGTTATGTGGGTAAGCAGATGAATACGGTGAAGCAGGACTTTTTCCACATCGCAGAGGTGGCTGTTGAAGAATTGCGTCGTTTGTTGGATGGCGGAGAAGGACAGGAAGTAATTTTGGAGCATTCGCTTGTCCGAATGGAGTATATGGACATTATACGATAATTTTTGTAAAAATTTCACAAAAAGACTTGCATAGTTGGGAAAAATATGTTATATTTCATAAGCTCACGTAATTTGTAACTGTTAACCCTGTTATCTATTACATAGGAGGCGCGAAATGAATATGGAAATCTACCCTACTATCAACATGAAGGCTACCGGAGCTCGCATCAAGGAGCTGCGTACAGCCAAAGGTATTACAGTAACTGAAATCAGCGAATTCATGGGTTTCACGGAGCCACAGGCGGTGTATAAGTGGCAACGAGGCGAGAGCCTTCCCACCGTGGACAATTTGTTCGCACTTAGCAGAATATTAGGGACTTCAATGGAGGACATCTTAGTCGGCAACGACGAGATGTCCTCTCGTTTTTTGTGGTAAAAGTCCGGTAAGGAAAACAGTACTTGTAGAGGTTTTTAGGTGCCGGTCGTAAGAACCGCACGGTACTGTGGACGGAACGGTTCGGCATGGGAAAATTATACCAGCAGTTCAGTGACTTTGAATACGATCTCTTGTATGATAAGGATGTAGCTAAGAGAGAAACAAAAAGGAGGAGGATGCATATGAGTAATATCTGGATGCCTCTGGTAGAGGTAGAGACAAATGCCGGAGTACGAGAGGTGGCTTTGGCAACAAAACATTTTTCAAAGCGAAAGGTCTTCCTGATAGGAGAAATTAACACAGAATCAGTAAACCAACTGGTTTCCCAGCTTATGTACTTAAGTGACATCAGCGATGAGGAAATCCATCTTTATATTAACAGCGGTGGGGGAGAGGTAAATGCCGGGCTGGTACTGTACGATGTGATACAGAGCCTAAAGGTACCCATCAATATGTACTGCATGGGGATGGCAGCCAGCATGGCGGCAGTTATTCTGGCCGGAGGACAGAAAGGCAGACGCTTCATTCTGCCACACTCCAAAACCATGATACATGAGCCTCTTATTCGTGATGGAGTAGGCGGTTCCGCGACCTCCATCAAAAATCTTTCGGAGAACATTCTCCAAACCAGAGAGATTATTAACAATCTGCTGGTAAAGCATACCGGTAAAACTCTGGAAGAAGTAAATGCAGCTACGGCTTTTGACAATTACATGAATGCACAGGAAAGCATTGACTTCGGTATTTGTGATGAAATTCGTAACATTATCTAAGCACAAGCAGAAAGGAGACTATACTATGATACCTCAGAATACTTTAGTTTTGGCAGACAATTGTTATTACAGCATGGACTCTTTTGAAACACAATTAAATAATAATGTTTTGGTAGTGGGAAGCTCCGGGTGTGGCAAAACCCGAAGTATCGTCAGCCCTAACATTTTGCAGGCCAGCGGCAGTTATATTATCTCAGACCCCAAAGGCGTACTCTATCCCAAGTACAGAAAGTATCTGGAGGAGCATGGCTATGAGGTACAGGTATTGGATTTTATTCATCCGGAAAAATCCACCCGATACAATTTCTTCCGCTACATAAGAAGCACTCGTGATATTATCAAAATCGCCCATATGCTGGTATACGGAATGGGAGATGATAACGGCAAGAAGCCGGATCCCTTCTGGGATGAAGCTGCAGAGCTGCTGTTAACCTCTATCATAGCTTTTCTTCACCAGAGAGGAATCGAAGAGGATAAAAATCTGTCAGCCATACAATCTTTGATAATGGCTTGTCAGGTGGATGAAGACAATAGCAGTGGAAAGACAACACTGGATATTATTATGGAGAGGGAGTTTGAGGATGACGAAGACAACTTCGCCTACAGACAGTACCAGAAGTTTCGAATTGCAGCAGGAAAGACCTTGAAATCCATTATGATTACGCTAAATGCTCATCTGGGAAAATATGACTTTGAAGAGCTGAACCGGATGATGGAGTATGATGAAACCAATATTGCCTCTATCGGGCAAAAGAAGAAAGCACTGTTCGTGATTGTCAGTGATACAGACAGGTCTATGGATGGACTGGCCAACCTGTTTTATTCCCAGGCCATGAATGAGCTGTGCCGGTATGCGGATGAGGAGTGCAAGGGGAACCGCTTACCGGTGGATGTCAGATTTATTCTGGACGATTTTGCCACGAACTGCAGAATAGCCGATTTCCCCACTATGATTTCCAACATTCGTTCCCGCGGCATTTCTGCCATGCTGATGATACAGGCAGAATCTCAGTTGGAGCATGGTTATGGTGCCAATGCCAGAACCATTATCGCCAACTGTGATACCTACGTGTATCTGGGGGGTAATGACGTGGATACAGCTAAGAAGGTAGCAGAGCGATGCGACCTGCCCTATCGCAAGATACTCAATATGCCCATCGGAACCAACTGGATATTCCGTAGGGGACAGGAACCTATAAACGGTAAAAACCTGGTGCTGGAGAAGTTTACCGGTGCTTACATCACAAGTAAGGAAGGCATGGCCCGATAGGGTCATGCCATTTTAAACCAGCGGTTTATAGCCTTGGGGAAGCTTTTGGGCTATACTGTTTTTAGAATGAACCATGATAACTTTATATTTCAAGCGTCTGAGGGACGAAAAGGAGGTGAAAGCAAAAATGAATTTGTATATATCAGACCTGCACTTTGGGCATCGGAATGTGATTGGCTTTGATCACAGACCCTTTGCCAGTGTAGGTGAAATGGACCATGTGTTGATTCAGCTTTGGAATGGCAGGGTACAGGAGGATGATGAGGTGTTCATCATTGGTGATTTTGCATATCACAATGATAAGTCGGAGGAGTGGTACCTGCGACAACTAAAGGGCAGGAAGCATCTGGTGATTGGAAATCATGATACCCAGCTATTGAAGAATGGCAAGGCTATGAGTTATTTCGAAACTGTGGAAAAGATGATGCATGTAGAGGACCAGGGAAATCAAATATGCTTGTGTCATTTTCCTATTTTAGAGTGGAATGGCTATTATAAGGGACACTACCACATTTATGGACATATTCACAACCGTAGGCAGGATACTTATGAAATCATGAAGACTCGAGAAAAGGCTCTGAATGCAGGTTGCATGATTAATCATTATACGCCGGCGTCCCTGAATGAATTGATAAGAAACAATAAGGCTTTCCGAGAAAACTAAAAGAACCATTTTCCTTGTAGGGACTACAGGGGAAATGGTTCTTTTGGTATGGTTAACTATTCAATATATGGAGTTCGTGTAAGGCTCGTGTGCAGGCTACATAGAGCAGCTTGGCGGTTTCCGGCTTTTCCAGACCATGCTTCATGTCCGGATTCCAGAGGATAACCGTATCAAATTCCAAGCCCTTCACATAACGGATGGGTAGCACCATAGTTCCTTTGGAAAAGTTGTTTTCTGCACCATCAACCAAAGGAATGTAGTCTGCCAAAAGGGCTCTGGCACGCTCCGCTTCTATTTCCGAATTGCAGATAATGGCAGTAGTGGTATAGCCCTTTTCTTGAATGTCCTTCATTAGGGTGGCTGTATATTCCGCCATTTCCATATCACTCCAGAATTGCTTTTCCTTTACGGGAATGCCATGACGGATAACCGGAGTGATTTTGTAGCGTCCGAAAGAGGCTTTTTCCAGTATTTTTCCTGCATATTCGGAGATTTCGATGGTGTTTCGGTAGCTCTTTTGAAGGAGCATGAAGCAATCCTTGTCTCCGGTCAGAAATAGTTTCTGCAGTTCATACCAATCATTCAGACCGGTGTAATAGTTAATATTCTGTGACACATCCCCCATAATGGTAAAGTAGGTGGCCGGTAACAGCTTCTTCAATACATAGTAGGCACCGATACCAAAGTCTTGTGCTTCATCCAGAAAGAGTAATCCAAATTCCTGATTGGGTTCCTTTTGGGTTAGGCGATAATGAATCAAAGCCAGTGCGGCGATATCGTAGAGGTCATAGTCTCTGGCAGTCAGGCGGGCAAGATGCTTGTTCATATTGTGACTTATGTTAGTGTCGAGGTCATCCTCTGCGGGCAGAGTGCGGTCGTACCCGTGGTCTGCACACCAGTTATTTAAAAAGTCCAGATAGTATTCATAAATAGATGCCTTGGGACACATATTCTTATAATGTCCGGCATGTTCCTTTAACTTGGCTTGAATAAGGTCTCTGTCCATACCACTCATTAAGAACTTAATACGGGTTTTCACTCGGTCATCCATCATAGTAAGCAATCGCTTCACGCTGGCGTGGGGTGTTTCACGCAGCAGGGTAAGGTTTTTGGATTCCGAAAGGATGGTGCCAATCTGTGCATCCTTATAATCTCCGGTATCTATGAGCTCCTCCCTTTTATGCATCAGGTACAAATCCAGCTCCTGCATGAAAATCTGTGTACAGCGTAAAGAAGCAGTCGCATCCGGTTCTACTACACGATTTTTCTTCTGCCAATCTTTTTCGCAGAGACGAATAAAGAGCTGGTCCATACGCATATGCTTGATATTCGGAACATCCAGCTCCGGTAATCCGCTGGTAATATAGTTTAGTAACAAGTCATTACTGCCGATGATGCAGTATTCGTTGGATTCAAAACGGTGCTTATAATTATAGAGCAGGTAGGAGATGCGATGCATGGCTACCGTGGTTTTGCCGCTGCCGGCCACTCCCTGTACAATCAGGTTGGCAAAAGGAGATTTGCGAATAATTTCGTTTTGCTCTTTCTGAATGGTAGCAATAATCTCGCCCAGTACAACATCCTTGTTGCGGGAAAGGTATTGGACTAACAGTGCATCATTAGAGGCTACATCACTATCATAATACCCCTTTAGAACACCATCCTCTACATCATAGGTTCGCTTAAGGGTTAAATCAATGGAGATGGGCCTTTCCTCTGCCAGTCCGTATTCGCCCTGCCCTAATTCGTTTTCATAATATACACTGGAAATGGGGGCACGCCAGTCGGCAATGAGTACTTCGGTACGATTTTTGAAGACACCGTTTTTCCCAATGTAGACGGTTTCCTTACGTTCTACGGAATGATCCGTATAATCGATTCTGCCGAAGTAGGGTTTGGAAAGTGCTGCCTGATTTTTTCGTAGGGTGGCTGCTGCATGTTCTTCCAGACTGGTGGTGGTCATCAGTTGGTTGTACAATTCCACATCACCACTGTTGATAGCCTTGTACAGTTCCAATGCCTGAGCATGGTATTCCTCGTACTCAGCTTCGTATCGGCGTACATTGTGACCAATAATATCCTGACAATATTCAAAATGTTGTAGTTCTGCATTCCAATCCTTTTGCATGGTTTATTACCTTTCTTGAGTATGGTGTGATTACAGGTTACTATATTTCCTTTTGCCGCGGTCAGTCATGACTGTATCTAAAAGTATACCGAAAAAGAAAAGAATTACTAGACTTTATTTTTAAAATATGTTAAAATATACAATGTAAGTGTGAAAAGAAAAAGCTATCGGTTAACCGATAGCTTTTTGACGTTGCGGAGGATAAATTATGGCGAAAACAGTAAAAAGAGGCTATGTTCCCAGCGATGAAAAAGAATTTGGAGAAAATGGACTGAAGAAGCAATAGGGGAATACCCCTATGTGGATTTTCAGATAGAGGAGAGCACATGCTAATAAACAAGAGAAAGGACATGACGCCTTTTGATATGAAGCGACCACCCATGAAGCAGAAGTGGTATTTGATGCCGCTGTTGTGGGGAGGTTCATGGTTGATGACCAGACGATTTGGATTGAAAATTACAAAGAAAAATATGCAGGGGTTGAAACCACCGTTTTTGGTGATAGCGACACATCAGGGATTTTCAGATTATTATATAGCTCCTTTGGCATTATTTCCCCATAGGGCGAATTATGTATCGGATATGGAAGGCTTTGCCGCCTTTGGAGAGTGGCTATATCGGGCTATCGGATGTATTGGGAAGAGACGTTATGTTCCGGAGCCTTTCGTGGTGAAGAACATCAAGTATGCCCTTTCAAAAGGACAGAGTGTGGTGGTATTTCCCGAGTCCAGACATTCCAATGTAGGAACCACTGCGTATATTCCGTCCAATATGGGGAAGTTGATGAAATTGATGAAGGTGCCGTTAGTAGTACTGACGGCTCACGGAAGCTATCTTGCCAATCCTTTCTGGGATGAAGAGCATACTCGAAAAGTCCCTATGGAAGCAGTCTTGGAGGGAGTGTATACAGCCGAGGAGGTGGATAAGCTTTCTGCACAGGAAATTCAGCGGACCATTGAGGAGAAGCTACAGTATGATGAGTACAGATGGCAGCAGGAGAAGGGTATACAGATTACAGAAGAAAATCGAGCAGAAGGTTTGCATAAAGCATTGTATCAATGTAAGGTGTGCGGTGCAGAGTATCATATGAAAAGCAAGGGGGCGAGGCTTTTATGTGAGAAGTGTGGAGTGCAGTGGGAATTGTCTGAAAGCGGTTGGTTAGAACAGGTGAAGGAAGTTTCAGGGTGTGTAGCGGAAGATAAAAAAGTGTCTGATGCTGTGCAAGGAAATTGTGAGGAAAAGGGTATTCACGTTCCCGATTGGTACGAGTGGCAGCGAAGAAATGTGATTGATGAAATTGCTACTGGTGCATATGAATATGAGTTTGCAGTTCAGGTAGAAGCGTTGCCAAATTCTCAGGGGTTTGTAACCTTGGGTGAAGGAAGATTGATACATAGTCAGGAGGGCTTCTATTTAGAACTTGGGAACGATAAGCTTTTCTTTGACCATTACTCGCGTGAATCTGTGCAGACAGAATACAATTACAGAGGAAAAGGGATGGCTATTGTGCTGTCCACAAGGGATTGCTGTTATTATGTTTATTCGAAGGATGAAGCATTCCAGCCTACGAAGCTGCAGTTCGCAGGGGAGTGTTTGCATCAGAAGGTAGTGGAAAGTGCCACCGGAAGGAGATAAGAAGCAAATGACGTTGGATGATAGAATTGCTCAGATTATGAAAAAGGTAGAAAAATTATCTGCGAAAAAGAGAAGGTTTCCATGTGGTAAGTTTCCACCTGAGTGGAAAGAACCTATTACAGAAGAACAGGTGATGGCTTATGAAAAAGAAAAGGGAATACGATTGCCGGAGGATTATCGAAGATTTATTACAACCGTAGCAAGTGCCGGCACACAGCCCTTTTATGGTCTGTATGGGTTATTGGATAAGAAGCCGTCCTATGAATTTGAACCAATTGTGGAGAAGAAATTCCCTTATACACTAAGTACACCTTTGAAGATAGCTGAGATGTCAGAAGAGGAGTATGACAAGTATTGGAACGATGACGAGAATGAGGAGTATATGCAAGGATACATTTTGCTTTGTCACGAAGGTTGTGGGATGGAAAGTATTTTGATAGTGAACACAGATGATGAAGAAGTCTATGGAACGGTTTGGTTTTTTGATCTTGCAAATGATTATGGTATTATGCCCATTTATCATCCTGAAACTAGGAAAACTATGTGCTTTTTGGAGTGGCTGGAGTATTGGGTAGACCAGATGCTTCTCTTGGAAGAGGAAGAGTATTTTAGCTATGGGGAGTTGACGTTTTTTTAGTAGAATGCATATCATGCGAAGGGCAAAAGTATCAATTGTTTCACCCCATTCCTCACCGGGTAACTCTGATTCCATATCAATTCCGGGATATAATACAGGTTCTTGTGTAGGTACAGGTGTTACTTCTACTACAGGTGTCGCTGAGGGTTCGTCTGTTACAGTTCCTTTGACTGCTTCTTGATTACTGCCTGCACCCACATTAGTGGTATTATTTTCTTTGTTTTCGTTGCTACAGGCAACGAAGCAAAGCAGGCTAAGTGTTGTAATTAGGGTTATTATTTTTTTCTTCATGAGGGCTCCTCCATGTTTTTATTATTTACGTTGTTGTTTGTATTCTACAACGATTTTTTTTAAGATATAGTTTAGCACAGATAAATAACGTTTACTTGACAGTAACGAGAAAACAGAAAAGATAAAAAATTCCTTGCATTTTTAGGAAAGTGTCATTATAATACTTAATAACAGACAACACATATGAGCTTGTTTGTAGGAGTTATATTTTTTTATCAGTCATCCTTAGTTGGATGTCGCTTTATTCATTATCTAAGATTGTGCCCAAAGAAGCCATTTTAGATATCGTTCTCATTTCTGGGATTATCCAGTTAAATTAGTAAATTTAGAAAAAGAAAAGAAAATTATTGCAAAATGTTGTCTGTTTTAGAAATTTTAGATATAATTCTTACAGATAGGTTTCATATGGTTCGCAGAAGGAGGCATATGGAGCAAAAAACAACTTTATCACAAAGCATCGAGTTGACTGAGCAGAAGTCACAATATGATTCATCCTGTAAGAGGGTTCTTGCAGAAAAAGTAATTCTGGCGTGGATTATGAAGCATACCATGAAGGAGTATATGAAGTATGATGTGCGGGAGATTGCTGGAAGGTATATTGTGGGGGAACCTAAAATCGGAGTGACACCGGTACTACCGGATGAAACCAATGCACCTAGAATTGTAGGGATTGGTGTAGAGGATACCACATTGAATGAAGGCACCATTACTTACGACATACAGTTTCAGGCAATTGTGCCGGAAACGGAAGAAATGGTACAGATGATTATCAACGTGGAAGCCCAAAATGATTTTTACCCGGGGTATCCAATTGTGAAGCGAGGGATTTATTATTGTGCACGTATGATTTCTTCCCAGTATGGTACGATATTTACGAAGTCTCATTATGAGAGGATTAAGAAGGTATATTCCGTGTGGATCTGTATGAATCCGCCAAAGGAGCGAAGTAATACGATTACAGAATATTCCCTAATGGAGCAGAAGCTGTTTGGAAACGTGAAGGAGAACAGGGTACACTATGATTTGATGAGTGTAGTTATGGTCTGTTTGGGTGAAGGAAATACAGATAATGACCTGTTAAGGCTGTTGGATGTATTATTGGCATCGGATAAGAAGGCGGACGAAAAGAAAGAAATACTGGAGAAGGATTTTCAGATTCCTATGACAGAGAAGTTAGAAGAAGAGGTGGAGCGAATGTGTAATTTGAGTGAGGGTGTGGAGCAGAGAGGTATACAGCAAGGGCTGGAACAGGGGATACAGCGGCAAAAGTTGGAAAGTGCAAAAAGTCTGCTGGATATTTTATCGGATGAGGAAATTGCTAAGCGTATCCGATTACCCTTAGAAGAAGTGCAAAAGCTTCGAGAGGAGAGTACAGTGAATTGTTAAAGGAATGATAAGACGGCTGTGGAGATGCGAGGGTAGTGCTCATATTTCTGTCACCGCTTATATAAAGAACAACTAAAACGGAAAAATGGAAAAGAGGCTACCGATAAATTCAGTAACCTCCAGCTAACTTAGGGTTATTATTTGTATTCTACAACGATTTTTGTTTCAAGATATGGTTTTGGGAAAGAGCAATTAAGAGGGAAATTGATATATAATACTTCGATTAATATAGGTACTTTTCGGCTATAATATAAATGGATTATGAAATAGCCGAAAGCAAAATGCTACGATGATGCCTTTCGGAGCCACCGTAGCATTTCTTTATGCCTGTTTTGTGGCAGTTTTTAACAGCCCCTTGTTGCATTCTTATCGGGTAAAGATCTGGCACCAATAGTCAGTTCCCTTGGTATTTTCATAATAGCCTACACCGATAGTAGTGAAATTAGGGTTCATGATATTGGCACGGTGACCAGAGCTGTTCATCCAAGCATTCATTACCTCTTCGGGAGAACGCTGTCCCCAAGCAATGTTTTCACCTGCACTTCGATAAGAAACATTCTGTTCCTTTAAGGCAGTAGAAAAAGAGCTGCCGTTAGGTCTGGTATGTGAGAAAAGCTGCTCGCATTCCTTGGCACGAACCTTAGCTGCTGCCTGCACATTAGTATTGATGGTTAGTGGAGCGAGTCCCTCCTTGGCACGTTCTGCATTTACAAGACGAACAACCTCCCTGATAAAAGCATGTTCGCTGTCCGGAGCTTCTTCGGGTGTACTTTCCTCAGTGGAACTATTTCCAGGATTGTTGTTCGGGGTGTTGTTGCCGGGCAAATCGGTTTCAGGAATATCAACATCAGGTACGCCTGCCTCAGGAGCGTCAATTTCCGGGAGATTGTTATCCGGGACATTCGTCTCCGGTGCATCAGCATCCGGAAGCTCACAGTCCGGCAAAGAGATGTTTGGGAAGCAACCTTCCAGTTTATTGAAAATGTCCTGAATATTACAGCCTGAACGATAAGTAACAATAATTCGGTTACCATTTGAAAATATGTGCTTCTTGTTTAAGATAGCTGCTTCTGTGGTAAGTGCCTGTCCGCCAAGACAGGTCATAGTGAGTGTGGTTACTGCTAATAATGTAAGTTTTTTCATATTGTTCTTTATTCTCCTTTCGTAAGTATTTCGCAATAAGTTTAGCCAAATAAATATTGCGAAAATAATACATAAATGTTACAAAATTATTACAAGACAATCATAATACATTTCCCCAAGATTTCAACAAGTAATATTTGGAAATTGGTTTCAGTTATATTTTAAAACTTTTTTAAAAAACCTCTTGACATATTATCAAAATGATAATATGATAATCTCAACAAGAGATAATATCAAAATGATAATAACAAAATAACGGAGGTAGGGATTATGAAGAAGACTTTAATCGTAGTGGATATGCAGAAGGATTTTATTGATGGTGCATTAGGAACCAAGGAAGCAGTTGCTATTGTGGAAAATGTAAAGAAGAAAATCGCAGAGTATCAGGCTGCCGGAGAGGAAATCATTTTCACCAGAGATACCCATCAGGCAGATTACTTAAGCACCAACGAGGGCAAGCACCTGCCGGTAGAGCACTGCATCGAGGGAACTGAGGGTTGGCAGATTTACGAGGGTTTGGAAGTACCCGGTGCTATTTATATTAACAAGCCTAATTTCGGTTACATCGGTTGGGCAGACTATCAGCTGGAAGAGGTAGAAATGGTTGGCTTGTGTACCGATATTTGTGTAGTATCTAATGCACTGATTTTGAAAGCTACTTATCCGGAAATCAAGGTGACTGTAGACGCAAGCTGCTGTGCAGGGGTTACCCCGGAAAGTCATGAAGCAGCACTGACTACCATGAAAATGTGTCAGGTTGAGGTAGTGTAGGTTAAGAATGGTATAAGGAGGAAGCTTGCATGATTAAATTAAATGATAAGCCCATAAATTTGAACCATTTTCCGGATGGCACCTTGCTCATGAAGGAGCCGGTACCGGAAGTAGAGAAGGTAGTCATTACTTGGTTATTTGAGAATAATGAAGAGCTGGTAGCATTATATTTTCTGGTAAAGCATTTGCAGGCAAAGGGAATTACAAATATTGAACTGAAGCTTCCTTATATTCCCAATGCCCGTCAGGACAGAGTGAAGGCACCGGAAGATGTGTTTACTCTAAAGTATTTTGCACAGATGATAAATGAGTTGAACTTTAGCAAGGTAACGGTGTTAGACCCGCACTCCTATGTGAGTGAGGCGTTAATTCATCACATCGATATTCAGACCCCGAAGAAATATGTAGAAAAGGTGCTTAACCAAATTGGTGCAGAAAACGTGATGTTATTCTTCCCGGATGAGGGGGCTATGAAGCGTTATTCCAGTATGTTTGAGCTCCCCTATGCTTTTGGCATGAAGAAGCGAGACTGGACCACGGGGCAGATACAGGGACTGGATGTGGCAGGCCAGACAGAGTACATCAAAGGAAGTACGGTGCTGATTGTAGACGATATTTGCAGCAAGGGTGGTACGTTCTACTACAGTGCCAAAGCTTTGAAGGAGCTGGGAGCAGAAAAAGTGTATTTGTATATTTCTCACTGTGAGAACAGTATTTTCGAGGGAGAATTGTTGGAGACTGATTGGATAGAGAAGATTTTCACAATCAATAGTATTTTCGCAAAGGAACATGAAAAGGTGGAGGTGTTTGATTATGAATAGAATAAATCCTATGTTGTTAATTGACTTTTATAAAGCAGTGCATGCGGAAATGCTGCCCAAGGATATTACCAAGTCCGTGTCTTATTTCACTCCGCGTATGAGTCGTGTGGAGCGTTGGGATAAGGTGGTTATGTTTGGTTTGCAGGGCTTTATTAAGACTTATCTGATTGACTATTTTAATCAGGAGTTTTTCGGTAAGCCTTTTGAAGAAGTGATTGGGGAATACAAGCGTATCATGGATGCAGCTTTGGGTGCAGAAGCATATAAAATAGAGAAAATTGAAAAGCTTCACAAGTTAGGCTATTTGCCCATCGAAATCATAGCTTTGCCGGAGGGAGCGCTGGTGCCTATGCATGTGCCCATGTTCGGTATTACCAATACCCATCCGGAGTTTGCATGGTTACCCCAGTCTTTGGAAAGTTTAATTTCTGCGGAAAGCTGGCATCCTATGATTGCAGCAACGGTGGGTTATACCTATCGTCAGATTGTAAACGAGTATTATGCAAAGACCTGCGACGATAATGTACCTCGTGCAAGAGCTTTGGGTGCGTTCGACTTCCGCGGTGAGGAATGTACGGAGTCTGCTATTAAAGCCGGTGCAGGCTGGTGTCTGTCTTTCTTAAATACAGCAACAGTACCCACCATTCCCTATTTGGAGCAGATGTATGTCTGTGACTGTACCAAGGAGCCGGTAGCTTTCGGAAGTCCCAGTACAGAGCATAGTGTAATGTGCAGTAATTATGCTATGGACGGCGATGAGGTAACCTTATTAAAGCGTCTTTTGACAGAGATTTATCCCAATACCAGCTTCAGTGCAGTGCTGGATTCTTATGATTATTGGAATGTGATTGACAATGTGCTTCCACAGATTAAAGAGGAAATCATGGCACACAACGGGTGCATGCTGATGCGTGGTGACTCCGGTGAATGTGTTGATGTGGTGACACAGACAGTGTTCAAGCTTTGGGAGCAGTTCGGCGGCACCGTAAACAGCAAGGGTTACAAGGTACTTGATCCGCATGTAAAAGCTATTTACGGAGATTCTATTACCATCCAGAGATGCGAGGAAATTTACCGTATTCTGGAGGAGAATGGTTTTGCCTGCTCTAATGTGGCACTGGGCGTTGGTTCCTTCTCTATGCAGTGTATTGAGGAAGATGGTATCTTGAAGCCTTTCACCAGAGATACTTTCAGCTCTTGCATCAAGGCAACCTACTGTGAAATCGCAGATAAGCCTTACCCCATCTTCAAAAATCCCAAGGATGGCGGTTTCAAAAAGTCTCAAAAGGGTTGCTGTGTGGTAGTAAAGGACGCTACCGGAAGCTATACCTTCCAGGATGGCTTTACCTGGGAAGAGGCATGCGGAGATGAACTGAATGAATTAGTGCCCGTGTTTAAGGATGGTAAATTGCTGGTGGAGCAGAGCTTACAGCAGGTTCGTGCGCAGCTGCATGAAGGGAAATTTTAGGGTTAGAATAGGTAGAATAAGATAGAAAAGAGGAAAACGCTATGTATGAATTTAACGTAAAAGAAACCACTGCGAAATGTATACAGTGGATTAGAGATTGGTTTGAAGTAAACGGAGTGGGTTGTAACGCTATCGTGGGTATTTCCGGTGGTAAGGACAGTTCTGTGGTGGCTGCACTTTGCGTAGAAGCTTTGGGCAAGGATAGGGTTATCGGTGTGCTCATGCCTTGTGGAGAGCAGGCAGATATTGATATGTCTCAGAAATTGGTAAAGCACCTAGGCATCAAAAGCTATGAAGTGAATATTGAAAACGCTGTGAATGGATTGCTGGGAGAATTAAAGGATTTCGAAATTTCTAAGCAGACCCGCATCAATCTGCCTCCTCGTATTCGTATGGCTACCCTCTATGCGGTGGGTCAGAGCATGAATGGGCGTGTGGCAAATACCTGTAATCTGTCCGAGGACTGGGTAGGTTATTCTACCAGATATGGTGACAGTGTAGGGGATTTCAGCCCCTTGTCACGATTGACGGTAACGGAGGTAAAGGCCATTGGTAGAGAACTGAATCTGCCGGATGATTTAGTAGATAAGGTGCCGAGCGATGGTCTCACCGGAAAGACGGATGAGGATAATCTGGGATTCACTTACGAGATGCTGGACAAATATATCCGTGAAGGTGTCTGTGAAGATGAAGAGAAGCGGGCTCTGATTGACGACAAGCACAGAAAGAACTTGTTCAAGCTGGAGCTGATGCCTTGCTTTGAGCCGTAAATGACGTAAAAATCAACAGGTGAGGTAAGTATGAACTTATATAAGATAAGTGTCGAAGAACAGAACTATCTGGCACAGTATGATATTACAAAATTTGAGCGTCCTTCCCTAGCGACGGATATGGCTATTTTCTCTATTATGGAGGAGGGGGAGCATGAGAATTATCGTAAGCTCCCCAAGAAAGCCTTGAAGCTGTTGTTAATCAAGCGTGCCACCTATCCTTTTAAGGATTTGTGGGCACTGCCGGGTGGATTTTGCAGACCGGATGAGGATGTATATGAAACTGCCAAGCGGGAGTTGTATGAAGAAACCCATGTGAATGCTGCTTATTTGCAGCTGGCAGGTACTTTTGGAGAAATCGGCAGAGATCCCAGAGGGTGGATTATCTCCAATACCTTTTTGTCGCTGGTAAATGGAGAGGATTGTAAGCCCAGAGGGGGAACCGATGCCTGGGAGGCTAAGTGGTTTTCTATAGATTTAGTGATTCGCGATAGCCGGAAGAATTTGCAGGCAGAATCGGTAGAAATAGTAACAGAATATGAGTTGAAGCTTTGCCATGAGGAAACGGGTGAGTTTTTGTTCGCTATTGTGAAGGAATATAAGCAGTTCGAGCATTATCATGAGACAGTACGTTATGAAATCTTGGATAGCAAAGGGCTTGCTTTTGACCATGCAAAGATTATTCTGCATACCCTGCTGTTTTTGCGTAAGAGTGTGGAAAGTGATTGGAAGTTGGCATTTGACCTGATGCCGGATTTGTTTACGCTGACACAGCTGCAGAATGCATTTGAATTAATACTGGATCAGAAGCTGTTAACAGCCAATTTCCGCAGAAAAATCAATGATTATGTTATTGAGACAGAGCAAAGTATCGAAGGGTCCGGACATCGCCCGGCGAAGCTGTTTAAGAGAAATATTGAGGAATTTTATAGGTAATGAAAGCAGAGAAGAAAGAAATAAGGGCAGTATATACAGCTGACACCATAAGAGTGTATCAGGCATACTGCAAAGAAATTGCGGAAGAGGCAGTGCAAAAAGGAACTTTTGGAAGTCGTTTTAAGATGGAAAGAATGACCTGGATTAAGCCATCCTTTCTGTGGATGATGTACCGCTGCGGCTGGGGAACGAAGGAAGGACAGGAGCGTATACTGGCTATCGATATGAAGCGAGAGGCTTTTGATTATATTGTTCAAAATGCAGTGGTATCCTCCTATAAGGAGGAGTTGGGTATCACTCATGCACAGTGGCAGGAGCAGGTAAAAAGCTCTGATATCCGATGCCAATGGGACCCTGAGCGGGATATTCACGGAAATCCTTTGGAATACCGTTCCCTGCAACTGGGATTACGCGGAAAGGCAGTGTACTCGTATGTAAATGAGTGGATTGTACATATCGAGGATATTACAGACTATGTGACGGATTTGCGTGAGAAGAAAAGTGAGGGCGTGGATATTCTGGATTTGCTGCCTGAAGAGCGAGTGTATGAGGTGAAATAGAATGGATTATGCGAAGAGGGATGCTGTGAAAATGCATCCCTCTTATTTTTTAGTTCTTCTGCAATAAAGAGAGGATTTTATCTTTACCAGCTCACCAATCATAGCACCACCAATGATGAACGCTGCACCAATTATTTGAACTGCTGTCATTTTCTCATTAAGCAAAATTGATGCGAAAACTACTGCCGATAATGGTTCCAGATAACCACACACAGCTACAGTCTGTACAGGTAATTTGGCAAGTGGTGAAAAGTACAAATAGCATCCTATACCTGTATTTACAATACCCAGCATTAAAATCCAACCCCAAGAATCAGAAGGTATCCTCATAACAAATCCTTGCTTACAACATACAAATACTGCTACTGTCAAGAAACTTACTATAAGCTGTATTACAGCATTTTCCATTCCTGTAATATTCTTCGATTGCTTATTTAATGTTACCATGAAGAAATACATAACTGCTGACATAACACCACAAATAATCCCCCATGTATTGCTATTATCACCGACTACATTACCATTAACAAGTACTATTCCGGTTAACACCATCATAAATCCTATCATCTTCGGTACAGTAAGCTTTTCTTTGAAAATCAAAGGCGATAATATCATAACAATTACCGGTCCGCAATAATATAACAGGGATGCCAAACTCACACCTATTTGTTGATAAGCCTCATACAAAAACATCCAACTCGTTCCCATTGCTATTCCCGATAATACAATAAACATAACATCTTTCTTTTGTGTAGTAATATGAAATTTGCCTTTACCTAATAAAAACAAAAGCATTAAAAGTGCACTTCCGATAAGTGTTCTTAAAAACACAATCTCATAACTACTAAGTGCAATATGACTTGCAACAATGCCATTAAGTCCAAACAGAAATAGTGCAGACAGATATTTTATAAATGCTTTCTGATCCATAATAACCTCTTGATTTTTGATATTGAGAAGTATATCATAATACTTATCATAACAAAATTGAATATTTGTCATGATTAAAATTACATTTTGGAATGGGTATTATCATGGACATGAATTTACAAAAATATCTCTCTTTTGTGAAAACGGTCGAATACGGAAGTTTCACAAAAGCAGCAGAAATTCTTAACTATACACAATCCGGTGTCAGCCGAATGATTGCAGACCTTGAAAAAGAATGGAATATCACACTTCTTGAGCGAAGCAAATACGGCATTAAACCCACAAGCGATGGTATGAAGCTATTGCCATATGCTCAAAACCTCTGTGCTGAATTTGATAAGCTCAAAATGCAAATAGACGAAATCAACGGACTCGCCTCCGGTTTAATTCGCATTGGTACGTTTTCCAGTGTTGCTACACATTGGCTTCCCAATATCATTAAAGAATTTCAAAAAGCTTATCCTAATATTGACTATGAACTTTTGTTAGGTGATTATACTGAAATCGAGGAGTGGATTCATACAGGCAGAGTTGATTGCGGATTTTTAAGATTACCAACGCACCAAGAATTTGAAACCATTTATTTACATCAAGATAAGCTTATGGCTATCATCCCCGAAAATCATTCTTTAAGAGATGTTGATAAATTTCCGGTTTCTGCACTCTGTAATGAACCATTTATGCTACTCGAAAAAGGAGCTAAAGCGGAAATATCTGAAATATTTGAACGAAACAATCTAACACCAAATGTGAAATTTACTACATGGGATGATTACGCTGTTATGTCAATGGTTGAAAGCGGTTTGGGAATCGCTATATTACCGGAACTAATCTTAAAGCGTGTCCCCTATAAAATCCTCTCAAAAGAATTAAATGTTCCTGCATATCGTGATATAGGTCTTGCACTGCGAAGCAAGAAAAATGCTTCTCTCGCAGTCAAAAAGTTTTTGGACTATCTGAAATATCGCTAGTTTTTCAACAAAAAAGCTCTACAGCATTCACGCTGTAGAGTTTTATAATATGCATAAAATTCAAAGCTTTTGTTGCCCTCAGTTTATCTACAATAGTATGTCATTTACATCAATGTCCGAATACACTCCTCCAAGCACTCAAAATAATTCTCAAAGGTTTTCCTACAGCATCCCGGATTGTCGATTTCAATACCATCCGCTCTTAAACCAATCAGCGAGAAGCCCATGGCCATGCGGTGGTCATCGTATGTGTCTACCAAAGTAGGTTTCGGCGTGCCTGGGTAAATGGTGATAGTAGTGTCAGTTTCTTCGCAGCGGATGCCCATTTTGCCCAGTTCTGTGATGATGGCATTCATGCGGTTGCATTCCTGATAACGGATATGTCCGATGCCGCGAATGGTGGTAGGTGTATCCGCAAAGGGTGCCAATGCTGCCAGAGTGATGGCCTGGTCAGAGCAGGCAGACATATCTGCGTCTACACCGTGATATTTGCCTTCTGCCGGAGGCAGGAGTACCACACCGTCTGCTTCTTCCTTCAAAACAGCCCCCATTTGTTCTAAAATTTTCAAAAACTGTACATCTCCCTGCATGGAGTCAAAGGTAATGTGCTGTACCTTTACCGGTACACCTAATATCATACCCAGTGCATAGAAATATGCGGCACCGGAGGCATCCGGTTCAATTTGATAATCCAGTGCATTATAGTGTTGTCCTGATGGGATTATGTAAACCATTCCATTTTCAGAAACATTGGCTTTTACGCCGAATTGCTCCATCATTTTGCGAGTAATCTCGATGTAAGCCATGCCATGGCTACCCTCTACCTGAATGTGCATGTCTTCCGGAGACAGGCAGGAAGCGATAAGCAAAGCACTTAAAAACTGGCTGCTGTGTTCGATATCTACGGAAATGTGGTTGGTACCGAAGCCGTGGCTCTTGAGGGTAAAAGGGAAATATCCCTCTACTCCTTCAAATTCTATTTCACATCCCAATTCCTGTAAGGAGGCAAGCAGGGGTGCCATAGGACGCTTACGCATTTGCTCAGAGGCATCCATATGGTAGGTGCCATTGGAAATGCCCAAATATGCCGCTAAGAAACGGGCAGCAGTTCCGGCACTTCCTACATACTGGGAGGCTTCCTTTTTGGGAACTGCGCCACCCAGACCGGAGACCTTTACCAGCTTGGCTGCTTCATCCACTTCTGTTTCAAAGCCCAAATCCTGTACACATTTCAGGAAGTGGCGGGAATCGTCGCTGAACAATACGCCTCGCAGTGTGGAGGTACCGTCTGCCAATGTGGCCAGCAGTAGAGCTCGATTGGTCAGGCTTTTGGAGCCGGGGACGGTTACTACCAGGGGATTAGTTGGAGTATTTTCACAGATTTTTGCATAAATATTCGATACTTTATAGGTATTATTTTTCATACTTTTTCCTCTTCATATAACATGTGATTAAAGTATACTCAATTCTGAAACAAATGTCAAAAAAAAGAAGATTAAGGTAACTTAGAATAAGTAAAAATATCTTTTTCGAAGAGTGAGTACGTTTTATTTAATCTTAATATTTTTTTGTTTAGTCGGATTTAGTATATTTCATATTCAAAAGAGTGCGATAACACCCAATTTCCCTAGCATTTTTTCTGTTTGGTTGGGATATTTAAGCAAGCTGACACCAACTATTCTAGCTTTTTCCTCGTCTAGTTGGTATTTCCTAACCGTCTCGTACCAACTGTTCTAGTTTTTTCCTTCGTTAGTTGGCATTTCCAAACAGCTGCATACCAACTGTTCCAGCTATTTCGTTATCTGGTTGGTATTTTCTAACAGTCAAATACCAACTAGTCTGGCTTTTTCATTGTCTGGTTGGTATTTCCCTGCAATCTCATACCAATTTTTCTTACATTTCCCATACCTGGTTGGTATTCCGCACTTTTTCAGTAAATAACACTTCCCAAACTCCCAATTTGTTTCATATTACAAATTACATACATTGTGGCAATACAATTTCAATAGGGAATAAACTTAGGTTTTAAATAAAAATAGGAATATAGAAAAGCAATTGTAAAAAATAGCAAGAAATGATTAGCATTTGACAAGAGTTAGAGAGTAAAGAAAGAGTTTTTACTTTAAAATATTTTTAGAATAGCAATAACTATAAGCGAAGGCGGATGGAGGATATTATAACAATGGATAAGAAGAGCTATCGCAATGTGTTTACGGAAATTGGAATCAGTGCTTCTGAGGTGGAGAAACGTTTGGAAGAGGTGAAGCAGTTTTACTTCTATGGTGGTGAAGATAAGCAGGTTTATTTTCCGGTAGGAGAGGACATGGCTTATATTATGGATACCGGTAATAATGATGCCAGAACGGAAGGTATGTCCTATGGCATGATGATTTGTGTACAGTTGAATATGAAGGAGGAATTCGACCGTTTGTGGAAATGGGCGAAGACCTATATGTGGATGGAAGACGGCTATAACGAAGGTTATTTCGCATGGTCTTGTGCAACAGATGGTACGAAGAATGCAAATGGACCGGCACCGGATGGAGAAGAATTCTTCGCATTAGCATTGTTCTTTGCTTCTCACCGCTGGGGAGACGGAGAAGGTATCTTCGAGTACTCTAAGCAGGCCAGAGATATTTTGAGTGCATGCTTACATAAAGGTCAGAATGGCAGAATAGGCACACCTATGTGGAATTTAGACAATCATCAGATATTGTTTGTGCCGGGCATTGATTTCACAGATCCTTCTTACCACTTGCCTCATTTCTATGAGTTGTTTGCGCTGTGGGCAAACGAGGAAGATAGAGAATTTTGGAAACAGGCAGCAGAGGCCAGCCGTGATTATTTGGCAAAGGCTTGCCATCCTGTGACAGGTTTCAGTGCAGAGTATGCAGAATTTGATGGTAGTCCCATGAGCAGACCATTACCTTGGACAAAGGATAGACATGACTGGTTCTTTAGCGATTCTTATCGTACGGTAGCCAATATTGGTTTGGATTGTGAATGGTTTGGCATTGACAAGGGACATTTTGCAGCAGCAAAGAATATTCAGAAGTTCTTAATCGAGGATGCGAGAAAGGGAACTTATCATATTTATGAAGTGGATGGCAGGCAGGCCGCAGATGTAGCATTGCATCCGGTAGCAATACCTGCAACGGTAGCACAGTCTGTTTTAGCCGGAGATACCGAGTATAGCAAGGAGTGGGTAGAAAGTTTCTGGAATATGCCTATGCGTACCGGAAAGTGGAGATATTACGATAACTGTTTGTACTTCTTTGCATTTTTGGCACTGAGCGGTAATTATAAGATGTGGTAAGGCTGGATGCCAATCCGGTGAGGAAATCCAAAGGATTTTCGGGCATGGCACGACGGAAGAATAAAGTATGCCCCTATGAGGCGAAGCATAGTCCGATACAGTATAGTATGACCGAAACGAAAGGAATAAAAGATGAGCACAACAACGCAAGGCGGCCCTAAGGCCCCAAAGGATCCGACGAAGAAGCGTAAAGGCTTTTATATCATGAGAAATAAGTCTGTGGCCGGTTCTCCGCAGCCGGATGGCAGAGGAGTCCAGTTTTTGTATATGAATGATGGCAGAATGATCAGCAGTGCCCGTCTGGTAGGCAATATTACAGACGAAAGCATGCTGGATATGCTGAAAACTACAGCGGATTTTCGTAAGCTGGTACATAGTATCGGTGTGACTGTGGAGATGGACAATCAGGAAGAAATGGTGGACTTTGTCCTGCAGATGTATGGCAAAACAGATGTCTATGGTTCCGGTACCAATCTGCGGATGTCCTTAAAGGCAGATGGTATGGAGCAGATATTAAATCTGGAGGAATGCCGATGGTCAGAGGATGATAATATTCCGGGACAGATTCGCTTCGAGTTTGCCAAGGCAGAGTGTCTGGCAACGGTTGCCGTGAAATTTTATCTTCATGATGATTATGATGCACCGGAGGTGGAGGAAGAAGCGGCAGTGGATTTTAGCTCCCCTTATTATCAGGAGATGTTGGGAAAATCCTTAATGCAGGTAGGCAATAACGTACGCTTGAAGAGAGCCATGGAAAAGGCACAGAAGGGCGAGGATGTGACTATTGCTTTTATCGGTGGTTCCATTACCCAGGGTGCCGGTGCGATTCCTATTCATACCCAGTGTTATGCGTATAAGACCTTTGAAGGCTTCTGCCGGCTAATGGGTAAAACCACTCAGGAGAATATTCATTACGTGAAAGCGGGAGTGGGAGGTACTCCTTCCGAGTTTGGAATGTTACGTTATGAGCGTGATGTTTTACGAGAAGGCAGTGTGGAGCCGGATATTGTAGTGGTAGAATTCGCTGTGAACGATGAAGGCGATGAAACCAAGGGCGAGTGCTATGATTCTTTGGTGCGTAAGATTTGGAATGGTCCCGGTCAGCCGGCAGTGATACTGTTATTTGCAGTATTTGCCAATGACTGGAACTTGCAGGATAGATTGAGCCCGGTAGGCAGAGCGTATGATTTGCCTATGGTAAGTACCTTGGATACCGTAGTGGAGCAGTTCTATAAGAAGCCCGGCGAGGGTAAGGTAGTAAGCAAGAATCAGTTTTTCTATGATTCTTACCATCCCAGCAATATCGGTCATACCATTATGGCAGATGGTTTGTTGCATCTGATGGAATTGGTAATGGAACAGGAAATCGATAAAGAAGAGGTTGACATAACAAATATAGTGCCTCCTCTTGGCGGAGAGTTTGAGAAGGTAAAGCTCTTGGATAGAAAGGCGGAATATGCAGGAGCAGTAGTGGATTGCGGTGATTTCTGCGGAACTGATCAGGAATTGCAGTGTGTAGAGCAGGATTTGAATTTGTTCACTACTCCGGAGATGCCTTATAACTGGATGTATCAGGGAACGCAGGGAACGGTATCCGGCAAGCCTTTTGCAATGGATATTACTTGTACAGCTCTGTTAATGGTTATAAAGGACTCTGCTTCTAACAGCGTAGGACGTGTGGAGGTATTTGTAGATGGGGAGAAGGTTCTTTTGGCAGATCCTCATATCAATGGTTGGACCCATTGCAATCCTTTGATTTGCTTCCGTGGCAGGGAACGTAAGAGTTACCATGTGGAGGTTCGCATGGCTGCAGGCGACGAGGCGAAGGATTTCACCATCCTGGGCTTCGGTTATGTAGAATAGATATTTCGGTGAGGGAACATCATCCGTAAATCTTACGGATATTGTGAATTTGGAGGAAGAGAAAATGAATTTGACAGATAAGTCAAAGAAGACAGTGCTTTTGGTAGAGGAATGTGCCTTTGAAGGGGTAAAGAGAGTTGCTGCCAAGGTGGCTTTGGATGTGGAAAAGGTGACCGGTGTATTGCCGGAGGTGGTAAATACCTTAGAGACACTGGATAAAGAAAATACCCAAGTGATTTTTTGTGCTACCATGGGGAATAGCTGCCTGTTAAAGAAGCTGGCTGAGAACGGACAGATAGCAGCTTCTGAAGTAGAAGGTAAGCGTGAAGTATATATGATACAGTTTGTGGAGCAGTTGGAAGGTTTCGCAGAGGTGCTGGTGATTTGCGGAAGTGATAAGCGTGGTACCATTTATGGTATGTTTGGTTTGTCAGAATATATTGGTGTATCACCCTTGTGTTATTGGGGAGATGTGGAACCTGTAAAGAAGTCTGTGCTGGTAGTGGGTGCAGATATCGAAACAGTTTCCAAGGAACCCAGTGTACGCTACAGAGGTTTCTTTATCAACGATGAATGGCCCTGCTTCGGCAACTGGGTGACATCTCATTTTGGTGATTTTAATGCAGACGCTTATGAGCATGTGTTTGAGTTTTTGCTTCGTATGAAGGGGAATTATTTGTGGCCGGCTATGTGGAGTGCATCCTTCCCTTTGGATGGACCGGGCAGCAAAAATGAGGAGCTGGCAGATATCTATGGTGTGGTAATGGGGTACTCTCATCATGAGCCTTGCTTACGTGCCAGTGAGGAATGGGACAAGGTGCGTGGACCGGAGACCAAGTATGGCAATGAATGGAACTTCTACACCAATGAGCAGGGACTTTTGAACTATTGGGAGGATGCATTAAAGCGTAGCGGTAAGTATGACAATCTGATTACCATCGGTATGCGCGGAGAACGTGATACCTCTATGCTGGGTGAAAATGCAACCGTAGAAGAAAATGTAAATTTGTTAAAGGATATTATTCGTAAGCAGCGTCAGCTGATTAAGGAAAATGTAAATGAGGATCTGAGTAAGGTACCTCAGCTTCTTGCCTTGTACAAGGAAGTGGAGGCATATTTTTACGGAGATGAAAAGATTAAGGGCTTAAAGGACTGGGAAGAGCTGGATGGAGTTATCTGCATGCTCTGTGAGGATAATTTCGGACATTTGAGAACCCTTCCTACCGAGGATATCCGTAACCGTAAGGGCGGCTTCGGTATGTATTATCACTTTGATTATCATGGCGGTCCGATTTCCTATGAATGGGTGGATTCTACACCTATGGCAAAGACCTGGGAACAAATGTGTATGGCCTATGAGTATGGGATTCGGGATGCCTGGATAGTGAATGTAGGTGATTTGAAGTTCCATGAGGTGCCTCTGACTTATTTTCTGGCACTGGCTTATGATTATGACAAGTGGGGCTATGGAAACAAGAACAGCTACAGAGAGTATACTGCTCAGTGGTCGGCGCAGAATTTCGCAGGAGCAAGTGCTGAATTGCAGGAGAAAATCGGCAGAGTATTGACCGAGTACATAGACATGAATGCAAAGCGTCGTCCGGAGGCTCTGAATGAGAGCATTTATCATCCCTGCCATTACGGAGAAGCGAACCGGATGCTTGCAAAGGCTGAAGAAATCGAAGCCTTATCCACCGAGGTTTATGAGGCTTTAAGCGAGGCGGATAAGGATGCTTATTACAGCATGATTCACTTCTCTGCTATGGCAAGTGTGAACTTGCTGAAAATGCATTTATATGCAGGAAAAAATGCTTTTTACGCCAAGCAGGGCAAACCTATCGCTAATCACTATGCTGCATTAGCAAAGGCGTGCATTCAGAAAGACAGAGAGTATTATGCACAGTTTGGTGCCTTTAAGGATGGTAAGTGGAATGGCATGCAGATGGCACAGCATATCGGTTTTACCAAGTGGAATGAGGATGACTATCGCTATCCGGTGCTGATGAGCGTGGAACCGGCTTATAAGGCGAGATTGAAAGTAAATCGTAAGGACAGCTTTGAAACAGCAGTGAAAAATTATGGACCACCTATGAGTATCTTGGTGGACGATTTTCTGTATGCAGGTTGTGAAGAGGTAGTGCTGGAAGTAGCCAATGATGGTGTGGACAGCGTACACTTTACAGTAGAGGTTCAGAATGCGGAGATGAAGCTTCCGGAGTGGTTATGTGTCAGTGCTATGGAAGGGGATGTGGCAGAGCAGTTGGATTTGGTACTGAGCTGTGACAGAAGGAAGCTGGGTGAAAGCAAGGAACAGGTACGATTGCTTATCAAGGATGCAGAAACCTGTGTGGCAGTGGATGTGTGTGCGAAAGCTGTGAATACGGATGGGTTGCCGGAGAAGACCCATTTGCAGAAGAAGGGCGTTATTGCCATGAGTGCTGCCAACTACTTCCAAAAGAAGGATACTCCTGAGGGGGCATTTGAAATCCTGGAAGGCTATGGTAAGTATGGTGTAGGAGCCAAGGTATTCCCCAGCACGGCAGTGTTTGCTTTGGAAGAGGAGAAACCTATGCTCTCCTATCGCTTACTGATAGAAGAAGCAGGCGAGTATGAGGTAGAGCTGGTGGTGGCACCTACCAATTCTGTAGTGAATAAGCAGAGTGTGAATGTAGCACTGCAGGTAAATGAGGAACCTGCTGTAGCGGTAACTTTGGTAGCTGCTGATTTCCGTGCAGGAGAAAGCAGCGATTGGCGTTGGTCACAGGGTGTGCTGAATCAGGAACGCAGAGTAAGTGCGAAAGTAATGTTTCATGAGGGCGTGCAGACAGTTGGTATCGGTGCCATGGAAGCCGGTACGGTTTTGGAGCGAGTGATCATTTATAAGAGAGGTACCAACAAGAAGCCGGCATATTTGGGACCGGAGGATAGTGTATTTGTATAAGTTATATCCTAAGGTGATTATGTAGCCTGGCAGAATGGGAAGTAGATGGAAATAGAATAAAAGGAATAGATAGCCCGTGGGAAATGAGACTGAATAGCGTATGTTTCAAAGTAGCTGCGGGCTATTCTTATGAGAGAGCGATTCAACGGAATGAGGTGTAGAAAATTGGAGAAAGCAGAAACGAAACAAACCATCAATCCTCTGACGAGATTGGATTATCCGGACCCGGATGTTATCCGTGTGGAGGATACTTATTATATGGTAAGTACTACTATGTACTTTATGCCCGGATGTGAAATCCTGCGTTCCTATGATTTGGTTCATTGGGAACATGCAGCGTATGTATATGATGTATTAGACAGTACGGAAGGTCAGAGACTGGAAGGAGAAAAGAATATTTATGGCAAGGGCATGTGGGCAGCCTGTTTGCGTTATCACAAAGGGATATATTATATATGTTTTGTGGCGAACGATACCCATACCACCTATTTGTATAAGGCACCTTCCATAGAGGGACCTTGGGAAAAGAGTACTATAGAAGGCTTTTATCATGATTGCTCCTTGTTATTTGATGAGGATGACAGGGTTTATATTGCTTACGGAGGAAAAGAAATTCACTTGCTGGAGTTGGAGGCAGATTTGAGAGGACCGAAAAAGGGCGGTCTGCACAGAATCGTAGTAACGGATGAAGGGCATCCGGGACTGGGATATGAGGGAACTCATTTTTACAAAATAAATGGGAAGTATTATTTGTTCTTTATTCATTCTCTGCGGGAACAGTGGAAAAGGGTAGAGGCCTGCTTCATGGCAGATTCTTTGGAAGGAGAATTTGTGGGAGGCGATGTACTCAATGATGACATGGGCTACTTGAATCAGGGAGTTGCACAAGGTGGTATCGTGGATACACCGGAGGGCAATTGGTATGCCGTGCTGTTTCAGGACAGAGGTGCTGTGGGAAGAATTCCGGTACTATTGCCGATACATTGGGAGAAGGATTATCCGGTGTTTGGTGTGGATGGAAGAGTGCCTCAGGAATTCCCGGTGACAAGTACACGTCCGGAATATGGATATACTTCTTTGGTGCAGAGTGATAATTTCAAAAGCGATGTGGAACTGGAGAAGGTTCCAAGAGCTACGGACAGGGTGGTGAAGAATGTTGCCTGTGACACCTTCGGTCTCAAAAGCTGTTGGCAGTTTAATCATGAGCCGGAACTGTGTTTGATAGAACGGGATGGGCAGAAAGGAAACATAACCATTCGGACAAATAAGCTGTGTCAAAAACTGACACAGGCTTCAAATATTCTGACCCAGAGAATGTCTTTTCCGGTATGCGAAACGGAGGTGACACTTGACGTATCTGAACTGCAGGAAGGAGACTATGCCGGTCTTTGTGCTTTGCAGGGCTGTTATGCTATGATAGCAGTGACCAGAAGGAAGGGAAAACTGTGGGTAGAGATGCTTGCGTGTTGTGAGGACGGACAAACGAAGGAAACAAGGGAATGCTTAAGGGAGCAGGTTGCACTACATACAACCGGCTTACGTTTACGGATGCGAGCAGAGTTCCAAGACATGAGGGATATGGTAAGTTTTTCCTATGATGTAGGAGAGGGCTATGAAAGGATTGGCTCTGACCATAAATTGTATTTTCGATTGGACCATTTTACAGGATGCCGTGCCGGATTATTTATGTATTCCACGCAAATCTTTGGTGGAAGTGTGAAATTCTCTGAATTCAAATATAATGAGCAATGAATGAACGAAAAATAGCATAAATTAAGAAGAATTTTTCACTTTGAGTAGTTAAAATAAAAGAAAAGTGAATGCTATTTTGAGGAATTAAGAGGATAAAAATGAACGGGAAACGAAGCAGAGCATTTGCCATGATTTGTCTGGTGTGTAGTTTGTTGACAGGTTGTTCGGATGCAGTTGTAGAAGAGGAGAAGTTAATATTAGTGGAAAAGGAAGCAGAGGCAATCACCTATGAGATGACAGTAGCCTCTGTTTCTGATGTAATAAAAACCCAAAAGGTTCGGTGTGTTTACCAACAGGTAAATGACGAAAGTGTCAGCTTTACGGTGAGCGGAAAACGAATTGTGGAGGTTTGTGTAGAGCTGGGGGATCATGTAAAGAAGGGACAGCTGCTGGCTCGTTTAGATACCGGGAATGCAGAAGAGCAAATTCGTACTTTGGAGTATAACATTGCCAGAAATCAGGAGATTTTGAGCAATTTAAAATTGAATGAGGATTATGAGATTTCTACTCTTTGGCTGAATTATCTTTATCGCAGCGGGGAAACCAGTGCAGAGAAGAAAGCGTTGGAGGAACGGGTAAAGATGATACAGCAGAATTATCGTTATACCAGAGAGGACTGCGAGGATGCACTGGCTTTGGATCAGGCACAATTGGAGAAGTTGCAGAAGGATTTGAAGCATAGCTGTATTTATGCGGGGCTGGATGGTGTTATCTCTTATCTGAAGGTAGGATTGGAGGGGGCTTCTTCGGCAAAGGGAGAAGAAATTATGAAGATTATTGACAGTTCGGAATGTCTTTTTGCAGTAGCAGATACTTCCTTGGCACCCTGCTTTCAGGAGAGTGTGGAAGTGGATATGAATATTGTGAGCGGAGCAGGTGCGGGAAATCATAAGTTGTTACCCTACGAAATAGAAAAGTGGGAGGAGGAACTGCTCTTTACCCTGAATGATGAGACAGACGGTACGAATATCGAAGTGGGAACCCAGGGAACTATTCGTTTCGTGTTGGATCAGAGAAGTCAGGTGTTGACACTTCCCTTGCAGGCGGTGCATGAGGCAGATGGAGAGCATTTCGTGTATGTGCTGGGGGAAAATAATATGCGTCAGGTAGTTTGGATAGAGACCGGATTGTTTGGTGACAATCTGGTGGAGATAGTGTCCGGTTTGACAGAAGGGGAGAAGGTAATCATACAATGAGACAGAAGAAAATAATCAGTATCATTCTGTTTGCGGTGATGCTGCTTTCCTGTTGCGGATGTAAGAGTGAGCCGGCAGTGCAGACACAGAACCGGGTGGTGGAGCTGGTGGAACCGGTGAATGCTGTGGCGGATACGGAGACGGTAGAATATCGCAATATTTATCAGGCAGTTCTTTATTCGGCAAATGTATATCCTACGGTGCGGGAGTATTCCTTTGACAGTAGCACTAAGGTGGAAGAATTCGGTGCGTTTCTGGGCGAAAGTGTGAAAAAGGGCGAAGCACTGGTTTATGGCAGTACGGAAAATCTGGATAAGCAGATTGAGGCTTTGGAAGAACGCATTGCCACTATGGATGAAAATATGGTAAAGGCACAGCAGGATTTGAGTGATGCTCTGGCAGTGCCGAAGTCTGAGGTGTGGTGGCGAGAAGATATTGTAGAGAATTTTGAAAAAATGAAACCGGCGGAGTTTGTGTATGAGTCTACCTTACAGAATGCCACGGTTAGTGACGGTGACAGTGAAGATGGGGAAACACAAGAGGAGGAAGAGGAAGCTTCCAAACCGGACAGACTGGTGAGAAATCCGGAATATGCGAAATGGTGGAAGGAAGCCCGTATACATATAGGCAATTATAAGATATTGGTGCATAGCATCAATGTGCAGGAAGAAAATTTCCGACAGAAGAAGGTACTCTACGAGCTGGAGAGAGCCTATTATGTGGAACAATTAGAGGATTTGAAGAAAAAGCGGAATCAGAATATTCTGACCTCCAGAGCCAAGGGTGAAGTGGTGGCCATCGCAGAAAGACAATATGGCAGCTATAATGCAGCAGGAGAAGAACCCATTGTTGCTGTAGGGAATACAAACGAAAAGGTAATAAAATGTGAGTTTATCAATAAAGCAGTTATTTCCAAGGCGGCAGATGTTTATGCATTGATTGATGGTATTCGCTATGAGATAGAATATCAGCCGTTGGAGGGGGATTCTTATGCTAAGCTGGCTTCAGACGGAGAAAAGGTATATTCTACCTTTGTATTTCAGGGAGACTGCGAACAGGTGCAGGTAGGAGACTTCGCATTGATTACTGTGTTTGAGCAAAAGAGAGAACAAGTGCTGTCTGTTCCTAAGAGTGCTCTGCGAAAAGATGAAAGTGGCTATTATGTTTATGTGGTGAAGGATGGTGAAGGAGTAGTTACTCCGGTAAAGACAGGCTTGTCGGACGGAACCTATACGGAAATTACAGCAGGGTTATCCCGGGGAGACAAGGTTCTGGTGGAAAATCCTTTGAATTATAGTGATAAGACAGTGATTTTGGAAAAAGGAAGCTTTCACAGTACCTTTGAAAACAGAGGTGCCATGTACTATCCGATCACAGAAGGTGTGTATAATCCGGTAGAATACGGAACTACTTATTTCGGAGAATATCAGGTGGCTTTGTATCAAAGAGTGAAGAAGGGCGATGTGATTGCAACCATTCGGGTGGCAACGGATGATATCGCTTTGCAGAGAAATCGTACCAAGCTGCAGAGAGCGCAGGAACGTTTGGCAGACTTGATTGCAGCAGACCAGGAAGATAACGAAGAAATTATCCGGGCAAAACAGGAAGAAATAGCAGAAATGCAGGAATTACTGGCTCAGATGGAGGCGGATGGTGCAACGAAGAAGATTGTGGCACCCAGAAGCGGAATCATTGTGGATATGGTAGAGTTGGATAAGGAAACCATTCTCAATTATGAAGCCCATCTGGCAGAGATTGCAGATGTGAGCACCTGTTATGTAGTGGTGGAAAATACCAATCAACAGTTAAACTATGGGGATGAGGTAACGATTACCTATACCAATAGTGAAAACCAACAGAAAACCAGCTCGGGTGTGGTAGCAAATATGTCACATGCCGGTATCGGCAGTGCGTTACGCTCGGAAAATGCATATATCTTGTTGCCGGAGGAAAATATTGCAGATATGGCAGTCAGCAATACCAATGGAAATGAGTGGTGGAACAGACTTCGCTATAATGTGTCTGCCAACATCCGAGAGATGGATAATGTAGTGTCCGTTCCCAGAAATGCTGTCTGGGAGGTAAATGGGAACACCTATGTATATGTGAAGGATGAACAGGGCAATGTGAAGACGCAGAGCTTTGTGGCAGGCGGTTTTGATTCTACCAGTTATTGGGTCGTTGAAGGGTTGTCAGAAGGAATGGAAATATGCTTAGAATAATGTTGCAGAAAATATGGCATAAAAAATGGATGGTCTTTTGCCTTCTGTTAGGTAGTATTTTATTGAGTGCTACGGTGGTGAGCTTTCCGATGTATAAGGAGGCCGCTTTTAACCGTATGCTGCAGGATGAATTTGAAAATTACCTGACGGACAAAGGGGAATGGCCGGGGCTGTTTGAGTATGTCATTGTATCAAAAAAAGAGCAGGGCGGTAAAACCATTGGGCGTATGGAAGAGCTGATGGGGCAGCTTTATCAGGACTTGGGAGTGCCTGAAAAGGAAACGGTGCTTCATTATAGCTTGTCCTCCGCTGAGGTTACCTCTTTGATGAAGAGGGATGATGTAGGAGAGATTTCCTTGCGCATCACTATGATGAGTAATCTGCCGGAGCATGCGAAAATGCTGGCCGGTGAGATGTATTCAGAGGATGGTGTGGCAGAGGACGGAAGCTTTGAAGTGGTTATCAGTCAGGAGTGTATGGTAAAATCCAAGCTTCTGGTAGGAGAAACGGTGGAATACAATGCTCTGCGTGATGCCGACGGAAAGCCCATAAGATTGAAGATTGTAGGTATTTACGACCGATTGGATACGGATGATTTTTACTGGCAGATAACACCGGCACAGATGAACAATATGTGTCTGATGAACGAAAACGTATTTCGGGAAAACTTTTTGGGGGAAAAGGCCGGAAGGTATACCATTACCTGTAGCTATTATCCGATGTTTGATTATACCGGTTGTAAGGCTTCCGGTATGCAGACGCTCTATGACGGAGTAACCTATTTGGTGGAGGAGAGTGCCTATAAAAGTGTCATGAAAACTCCCAACTGTCTGGAGGTTTTGGAAAGCTATGTAAAGAAGCAGGACAGAATTGAGGCGACCTTGTTTATTTTACAGGTGCCGGTATTGATCCTGTTATGTGCCTTTTTGTTTATGATTGCTACTCAGATGTATGATATGGAAAGGAATGAAATTTCTGTATTGAAGAGCCGAGGCAGTTCCGGTGTGCAGATTTTCAGATTGTATCTGTATCAGAGTATTTTTATCACTATATTGGGTAGTCTGGCGGGCATGCAGTTGGGAATGGTTTTTTGCCGTATACTGGGTTCCTCCAGAAACTTCCTGGAATTTAACCTGACCAGTAGCCTGGAGGTTGTGATTACGCAGGAAACCTATCAGTATGCTTTGGCGGCAGCAGGTGTGGCTGTTTTGGTAATGACCTTACCGGCATTGAAGCACAGTCGTTTGACGATTGTAAAATTGAAACAGCAAAAGGCCACACGGAGCAAGCCTCTTTGGGAGAAGCTCTTTTTGGATATTATATGTCTGGGAATCGCTTTGTATGGTTATTATTCCTTCCATAAGAATGAAGAGCTTCTGGCAGTGAATGTGCTGAAGGGAGAAGCGTTGGACCCGCTTTTGTATATTAGTTCGTCTCTCTTTATTGTGGGTGTGGGGTTGTTGTTTCTGAGAATACAGCCTTATTTGGTGAAGCTTATCTACTTTTTGGGCAAGCCCTTTTGGGGGCCGGCCAGCTATGCTTCCTTTATGGAGAATCTGAAGAATGGCAGCAAGCAGCATTTTATTATGTTGTTTATGATACTTACGGTTTCTTTGGGAATGTTTCATGCAACGGTAGCCAGAACCATATTGCAGAATGCACAGAATAATGTTGCATATTTAAAGGGAGCTGATGTAATATTAAAAGAAGTATGGACGGATAATTCAGCCTTTGCTTCACAACAGGGGAGCGTGGAGTTTCAGTATTATGAGCCGGATTACAGCAAATATGCGGACTTGGATATAGCTAAGAGCTATACCCGAGTAATCTTTGATGAAGGTGCTTATTTGAAGGGAAAGAAGAATTCCACACAGGGAATTACGTTATTGGGAGTGCATACCAAGGAATATGGCACCAATACCTATGTGGAAGAGAGCTTGCTGAAAAAGCATTATTATGAGTATTTAAATGAGTTGGCGGTAATTCCGAATGGTGTGCTGGTTTCCCGTAATTTCGAAACCATACTGGAATATAAGATTGGAGACAGTATTACCTATTACAATGAAAAAGGAAAGTCTGCAACCGGGAAAATCGTTGAGTTTTTTGATTATTGGCCGGGTTACGAGCCGACTACTACTTTTTTGAATAATGACGGCAGTGTGAATACCAGAGATAATTTTTATTTGGTTGCCAATTATCAGACCTTGAAGAAAAACTGGGGTACTACGCCCTATGAAGTCTGGATTACCCTGAAGGACGGGTATATAGGAGAGGATATTGCTCCCTGGTTGGAGAAATATGATGTACATATTTCCAAATATGTGGATAAATACTCCGAGATGGAAAAGGTCATTACAGATCCCTTGCTACAGGGAACTAATGGTGTGTTGACCATGGGCTTTATCGTAACATTAATATTATGTGCTGTGGGATATTTGATATATTGGATTATGGCTATACGCTCCAGAGAAATGATTTTCGGTGTGTTGAGAGCCTGTGGTATGCATAAGGACGAAGTATTCCACATGCTGATAAATGAGCAGATTTTTTCGGGATTGTCAGCTATTTTGGCAGGAATAGGAATCGGAAAACTAACTTCTCACATGTTTGTACCGATGTTGCAGTCTGCCTATGCAGCGGCGAATCAGGTACTCCCCATGAGACTGATTACCAATCCGGCAGATATGTATCGTTTGTATGCAGTAGTTGCCGGAGTAATGGTGGTTTGTCTGATGGTACTGATTGTATTGGTATTTAAATTAAATGTAGCAAAAGCATTGAAGCTAGGGGAAGAGTAATGGAACAGGAAGCGAACAAAATCATTGTTTTGGATGGAGTAAACAGAATATTCCCTGTTGCCGGCGGAAGCTTTCAGGCACTGAAGGATATATGTGCCGAGATACTGGAAGGGAAGCTGGTAATTTTAAAGGGGCGCTCCGGCTCGGGAAAAACTACTCTGTTGAATATCATTGGAGCTCTGGACAATCCCAGCTCCGGTAAGGTATATTTGGAAGGGAAGGATATGGGGAAGCTTTCTTCCAGAAAAAAGGAAAAGTTTCGAAGAACCAAGATGGGTTACGTTTTTCAGACCGTATCCCTCATTCCAACCATGAATGCCCAGCAAAACGTGGAATTTTCCCTGCGTTTGGCCGGTATTCGAAAGGACAGGGAAAAAAGAGCTGTTGAATGCCTGAAAATGGTAGGATTGGGTGGTCGATTAAAACACATGCCGGCAGAAATGTCCGGTGGTGAACAGCAGCGAGTGGCTATTGCCAGAGCTATTGCACATCGTCCCAAGATACTGCTGGCAGATGAACCTACTGCAGAGCTGGATAGTGCTATGGGTGCTGAAGTGACCCGATTGTTTCAGGAAATGACACAAAAGGAAGGCGTTACCATCATCATGACCACGCATGATGTGGGTCTGATGGACGCAGGTGATATGGTAATTGAACTGGAAGGCGGAGAACAGGTGAAGAACTAGTTCGAAAAGGAGGAGAAAGGAAATGCTAAAAACGAATCCCATATGTAAAGCAGATTTTCCGGATCCGGATGTGATACGTGTAGGAGATACTTATTATATGCTGTGTGCCACCATGCATTTCATGCCGGGTGGAGTGATACTGCGCTCTTACGATTTGAAGAATTGGGAGATTGCCGGTCATATGTTTGAGACCCTGGACAATACTCCGGAAGAAAGAATGCAGGGAGAACGTTGTAACTATGGTCGCGGTATGTGGGCAGGAAGTATTCGCTATGCAAATGATAAGTTTTATGTATGCTTTTCTGCACAGGAAACGGATACTACTTATATTTATACTGCAGAAAGTGTGGAAGGCCCTTGGCAGGTTACTCGTCTGCCGGAGTACAGACATCATCCCAGCCTGTTGTTTGACGAGGACGGAAGAGTGTTTATGGTTTCCGGTTTTCAACAGATATTGTTGCGGGAAATGTTGCCGGACTTGAGCGGATATCTGGAGAATGGTCTGAAGAGAACCCTGCTGGAAGCACTGCCGAGAGAAGAGGTCCAGGTTGGCTATGAAGGTGCCAGTTTGCAGAAAATCGGTGGAAAGTATTATTTATTTGCCATCTACTGGCCGAAGAAGGAACCTTCCAGAAAAACACAGCTTTGCTATCGCATGGATATGCTGGAGGGAGAACTGACCGGCGGTGAGGTGCTCTGTGATGATATGGATTATCATAATCAGGGAATTGCTCAAGGAGAGCTTATTGAGGCTCCGAACGGAAAGTGGTTCAGTATCATGTTACAGGACTATGGTGCGGTAGGACGTATACCGGTGTTGGTTCCGGTGACTTGGAAGGACGGAATGCCTGTGTTTGGAAGAAACGGCAAGGTGCCAAAAGATATTTCTGTGGTGAGCAGCCGTCCGTATTATCAGTATGAACCCTTGTATACCTCAGATGATTTCCGGTATGTGCCGGAATGTGGAGAGCATCCACAGTTAAAGTGCCAATGGGAATGGAATCATATTCCGGACAGAAGGTTGTGGAGAATTGCAGAGGATGGAGGGTATTGCATCAAAAATGGTAAAATCTGTTCTAATGTAGCCCATGCTGTAAATACCCTGACCCAACGCAGCATGTATCCTAAATGCGGGGCAGAAGTAACCATCGACGGTTCCGGGCTGAAGGACGGAGATGTGGCAGGTTTGTGTGCACTGCAGGGATGCTATAGTCTCATCGGCATTATGAAGGAGCATGGTTGCTACTATCTGGTGATTATCGGCAGATGTCTGACAGATGCTTCCCTATGGGATAGAGCACAGGATTATATGCCGGGTAAAATCGTGGAAAGAGTGAAGCTGACAGAGGCGGTGGCCCGTGTTCGTATGAACTTGAATTTCGAAGATATGCAGGATACGGCAGAGTTTTATTATCAGAGCGGAAACAGATGGAAAAAGCTGGGAGGTCCGCACAATCTCTACTTCAGACTGGACCACTTCGTGGGCTGTCGTATAGGACTTTTTAATTATGCCACCAGGGAAATCGGCGGAGAAGTGAAGTTTAAGGATTTCCGGTATGTTTATGAGGAGTAGCGATGCGTTGAGTTCGCAATTTTATATAAGATGTTAGCCGGGATGAACCGGTAAGGGATGCCCCGGGCAGTGGAAGTGCTGCCCGGGGTGTTGTGATGTAGAGAGAAATAGAAATAAGCTCTTTTTAGGAAAGTGTGTCCAGTGCATAGAGACCTTGATAAATTGGGAGTTGTAGGGATGTTATTTCCGGAAAAGTGTGAATTACCAATTGGTCAGAAAAAGAGGTTAAAAAGTTGGTATGAGCTTGTTTGGAAATACCAACAGGACGAGGAAAAAAGCTAGAAAAATTGGGGGTATCGCACTTTTTTGAGTAAGAGATAGACTAACTCCGACTAAACAAGAAAATATTAAGATTAGTCGGGAATGATTGCACCTAAAAACCGACTAAAATGTTAAAGTATGGTATTAGTCGGGGGATAGAGCGCATGCATTCCCGACTATTTGGGAGAAAATGTCTGATAGTCGGGAAAACATGATAAGTGATACCGACTAAAACCAATAGAAACAAATATAGTCGGTATCATGGATAAAATTCACCCGATGAAAACATGAACAAAAGTAACATAGTCGGGAAAACGGGATATATTTGCTAAAATCAGTATGTCAGCGTAACTGGGAGAGGAAATAGGACGAAATCATCCCTACAAAGCACTTCCGAAAAAGGAAATAAAGATATATAATAGTATTGTTCGTGTGAGGTTTTCGCATGGTTTAGTAACAAGTTAAAAAACTTGCTATACTGTAAAAAGGGGAGGATTAGAATTATGGGGAAAAATAAGGTTTTGTTGATTGACATGTATGGCGTCATACTAAAAGAAAGTAAAGGCTATTTTATTCCGTATACATTTCAGCATTTTGATGAGGCAGAGTATGACAGGTTAAAGAAAGCATTTAAAGAAGATAAATACTTTACCAAGGCACAGCTGGGAATGATATCGAATGATGAGTTTTTAAGATATTTAGGATATTCTTCACCAAAGGATACCAAGGAAGATTATTTGAAGAATTATTTAACATTGGATGAGCAGTTTATGGATTTTGCGAAAAAATATAGCAAAGTCATGGGCTTTTGTCTGTTGTCAAATGATGTACTTGAATGGAGTGAGTTTTTGACGGAGTATTATCAATTGAATGGTTTTCTGAAAGAGAAAGTAGTGAGTGGAGAAGTACATATGCGAAAACCGGATGAAAACATATTTTTATATGCGATTGATAAATTAGGCTGTTCACCGGAGGATTGTATCTTTGTTGACAATAGTGTTAAGAATTTGCTGGTTGCAGAAAAACTGGGAATTCAAACTATTTTATTCAATCGTGATGGGGAAGAATATAGTGGAAGGGTTGTAAATGATTTCGTGGAATTGGGAGAGATGTTAGATAGTTTGATGTGTTGATTGGGATAGGATGTATTTTAGAAGTAGATTGGTAGAATATGTGGCATTTGATAAAAGGAGACAGGTATGTTTGCAAAATCAATTAAGATTTCGGCACTGGTGTGGGTGGTATTAACAATTATATTTACACTACTCTATCGCTGCAGTTCGAATGCGGTGATATTGAGCATGGCTATTACTTTTGGGACGATTGGTTATCATTTTCTGATGCGCTTGGCTGTAGGATATGTGATTAATGGATTGTGCCACAATTGTTTTGATTATAAGAAGGCATGGTTTCAGGAAAAGTCTTTTGAAAAACGTCTGTATGAAAAATTAGGGGTGAAAAAGTGGAAAGATAAAATGCCTACGTTCGCACCGGAAATGTTGGACTTGAAAATACATACATGGGAAGAGATTTTAGGAGCAATGTGTCAGGCAGAGGTGGTACACTCGGTTATAATAGTATTATGTTTTGTGCCGCTATTAGCCACTTTTATGTGGGGAGCCTTTTGGGTATTTTTTAATACTTCTGTTTTATCGGCAAGTGTGGAGATGGTGTTTGTGATAATGCAAAGGTATAACCGACCGAGGATAATCAGAATGATGGAAAAGGAAAATAGGAGAAAAAGTGAAAAGTTATAGTTGTAACAACGCCCAGTCACTTGCGAATTGGGCGTTGTTATTTTATGTGAGATTGTGTCCTACGCGGTTCTTCGCACGATATTCACTGGGGGTGCAGTTCTTGTGCTGCTTGAATAGGCGGTTGAAGGTAGAAATGCTGGGGAACCCTGCCTGAAGGGCGATTTCCGTAATGGAAAGGTCCGGCTTAGCAAGCAGCTCCTCTGCTACCTTGATACGTCTATAGCACAAATAATCGCAGAAGGTGAAGTTCGTGTATTGCTTAAAAAGTCTGGAAAAGTGGAATTTGCTGAAGCCGATGGATTCGGCAATGTCTTCCAAATTCAAATCCTCCATATAGTGTTCGTCTATGTAATCCATTAAGTTATTAAATTTTTGTACATATTCCTTTTGTTTGTACAAACGCACATTAGGGAATAAGTTCTCGGTGTTAATACGGTTGTAACCAAACTTCACAAAGAAGTTTAACAGCAGGGAGTAAATCACCAGCTCTGCAAATTCGTTTTTGTTGAAGTATTCATTACGCATCTGTACTAAAATCTGATAAACATCATCATAAATCAGGGGGTAAGCCTGTGGTGTGATGTAAAGCGGCTGTGCCAGTAAAGACTGCAAACTGGAGAAGCCCTTCAGTTTCGTTATCAGGGTGATGTCAAACAAAAAAATGAAACGCTTACCGGAGGGAGGTGCCTTCAGTTCATGAATTTCTCCCGGCGGAATGAGAAGTACCTCACCCGGCATAACATGATACAGGGTATCGTTAATCTTGGCATCATAATAATTCTCAACAGGCATAATGATTTCTATGGCAGTGTGCCAGTGCTGACGATAATTGTCAGATTGCTCGTTGAACCAGATACGCATAGTGGAGGCGTCGTGAAAATCAACGGTTTCTTCGTCGTTCATAACCTGTCGGGAACCTATATAATCAGCATTAATGGTATATAAATCTAAGTAATTTACATCAGTACGAATATCAGCCATGCTTCCTCCTGCAATAAACAAAACCTGTCTGCCAAATTTTGCCATAAGCTCAAAATAGCAAGTGGTGAGGGGATGAGGTGCCAAAATATAGTAAAAAATAGATAAAAAAGCAATTTTTACTATATTTCTTTGAAAGCATTTTAACATTTTGGACAAAAAAAGGCAACAATCTATAGCAAATTTCAAACATTAAGTTAAAAAGTAAGCAACGTGTGAAGAATAAATAGCAAAATTTAGGAAGCGTTTTAGAATAGACTAAAGTATAATACAATCATAAGATACAGAAGATGTATTATTATTGTTAGATTCATGGAGGCATTTATGAAGAGCTCTGTAAAGAAAGTACTTATAACAATTGGTGTAGTAGCGGCGTTTGTAGTGGTTTGCATGTTGTTGAACCTGAAGCCGGCAGAAACATTTCATGAAAAATATGCAGGAGTAGATCTGGAACAGGATGTAGAGGGTGCAGTAAGAGAAGGTACCTATACCAGATATCTGAATGCCCATGAGGGAGCGAGCCGTCCTCAGACAGATGTGGAAGTAGCGCTGTTTGATTATATTGAGGGTACTGATGTAGAGGTATATGAAAACTTCGAGGGAGAAGAGAAGGCTTTGTATACCGGTGTGGATTCGGTGGCTACCTGGGAAGTGAATATTCCGGAAGAAGGCTTCTATAATGTTTATCTGGAGTACATGACAGTGGCATCCAGAGGTGTTGCAATTGAGCGTTCCTTCTATATAAATGGCGAGCTGCCATTTGATGATGCAGGTAATGTTTCCTTCACCAGAATGTGGGTGAATGGCGGCGAAGTAAGAGTGGATAATCAGGGCAATGAAATTCGTCCCACACAGATTGAAACCTTTGGTTGGCAGAATTCCTACATTAAGGATGATATGGGTTACATCGTAGAGCCGTATCAGTTCTATTTTGAAAAAGGCAAGAACACCATCACCTTGGAAGGTGTAAATGAGCCTATGGTACTGAGAACATTGAAGCTCAGTGCAGTGAAAGATGCATATACATATAAAGATTATATAGCGGCACAGACAGGTAAGGCTGCAACAGGTGCCGGACTTACACACAAACAGGTTGTGCAGGGTGAGGATTCCACCATACGATCCGAATCCTCCTTATATGCGAAATATGATAAATCCTCACCTAATACACAACCTTACAGTGTGACCAATACGATTTTGAACTATGTGGGTGGTGACGCATGGAGAACTCCCGGACAGTGGGTAGAGTGGGAATTCGAAGTGCCGGAGGATGGTTATTACAATATCATGATTAAGGCAAAACAGAATTATGCCCGTGGTAGTGTATCCAGCCGAAGCGTGTATATCGATGGAGAAATTCCTTTTGATGAATTGAAAGAAATTGCTTTTGACTATAGAAATGATTGGAATTGTATGACTTTGGCAGATGCCAGTGGTGATGCATATGAGTTTTACCTGACAGAAGGTAAGCATACCATTCGCTTGGAAGCAACTCTGGGTGGTGCGGGTATCATTCTGGAAGAGTTGGAAGATTCCATTTATCGTTTGAACCAGATTTACAGAAGATTACTGGTTTATACCGGTGCAACTCCTGATAAATACAGAGATTACAATATTCAGCAGGTATATCCGGAAGTAATCGAAGCGATGGATTTGGAATCCAAGCGTCTGTTCAAGATTGTAGATGAAATGGTTGCCTACAGTGGACAGAAGGCGGATAAGATTGCTACGGCACAGACCTTGGCGCAGCAGCTGGAACGTTTTGTGAAGAAGCCGGAGAAGATTACGGTAGAATTCGTACCGTTTAAGGATAATATCACAGCTCTGGGTACTGCTACCCTGAACATGAGTGAAATCAAGCTGGATGTAGACTATATCGCTATTACCGGAACCGGTACTACAGCAGATAAGGACGAAGCAAGCTTCTTTGCTAAGGCATGGCATGAAATCAAGGCATTCGTTGCCAGCTTCTTCGTAGATTACGATGCAGTCGGTGATGTTTACGCAGATGGCGAGGACGTTGTTAAGGTTTGGATTTTAAGTGGTCGTGACCAAGGTACTATTCTGAAGACCATGATTGACGATGGCTTTACACCGGATACCGGAGTAAAGGTCAATGTAGAAGTCGTGGCAGCAGATGCATTGATGAATGCGGTTATGGCAGGAAGAGGACCGGATGTGGTACTGACTGTTGGTGCAGATCAGCCTGTCAACTACGCACTTCGTGGTGCAGCAGAAGATATTACACAGTTTAAAGGCTGGGAAGAGGTTCTGGCAAATTATACACCAAGCTCCTATGAGCAGTATAGCCTGGATGGTGCTATATATGCGGTACCTGAAACACAGACCTTTAACGTAATGTTCTATAGAAAAGATGTTTTGGAAGAGTTGGAGCTGGAGGTTCCCCAGACATGGCAGGATATCATCGAGATGTTGCCTACCATTCAGGGTAACAACATGTCCATCGGTATTCCTTCCGCAGCAGGTAGTAGTTCCAATGCGGCGGCAAGTACCGCTGTTGCATCCAATGCGGCAGACTTGTCCATGTACTTTACCTTGCTGTTCCAGTATGGTGGTGACCTGTATAATGAAAGGGGAACCAAAACAGTGGTAAATGAAGAGGCGGGAGTGGAAGCCTTTGATGATTATACCAGATACTTTACGGACTATGGTATTCCGGTTTACTTTGACTTTGTCAGCCGTTTCCGTTCCGGTGAGATGCCGATTGGTATTGCAAACTATGCAACCTATAATACCTTGATGGTATCCGCACCTGAAATCAGAGGTCTGTGGGAGTTTACCTTAATTCCCGGTACCGAAAGAGTGGATGAAAGCGGAAATACCTATATTGATCGTTCAGATTTCATTACCGGTGCTGCAACCATGATGATTGCAAGCGATAATGAAGAAAAGAAGCAGAAAGCATGGGAATTCATGAAGTGGTGGGCTGATACCGATACTCAGGTTCGTTTCGGTAGAGAAATCGAAGCACTTCTTGGTTCCTCCGCAAGATATGCAACTGCAAATATCAATGCCTTCAGTCAGCTGGCATGGAGTGCTGATGATATCGAAGTGCTGATGGAGCAGTGGCAGCAGACGGTTGGTATTCGTGAAGTACCCGGTGGTTACTATACCGGACGTCATATTACCAATGCGGCTCGTAAGGTTATCAATGACAAGGATGACCCGAGAGAAACCATTATCGACTACACGATTTTGATTAACGAAGAAATTATTAAGAAACGTACAGAGTTTGGTCTGCCGTTGGAATAGGAGGAAAGTAATACATGAAAGAATATATCCGCAAATATTTCATATTGCGCAGACACAATGCTCAGATTGCAATTAAGAAGGCAAAGAAAAGCAAAATGTGTTATGCATTTCTGGCTCCTTATGCCATACTGTTTTTCGTATTTAGTATATTGCCGGTAGTGACTTCCATATTTTTCAGTTTTACATACTACAACATTATGGAGCCGCCCAGATTTATCGGACTGCAGAATTATATCAACTTAATTCTGCAGGATGATGTCTTCCTGACCGGTGTGAAAAATACTTTTATGATTGCGATTATCACAGGTCCCTTGGGATATATCGCATCCTTCCTGTTCGCGTGGCTGATTAATGAGCTTCCGCGATGGGTCAGAGCGGTGGCGGTAGTTATTTTCTACGCCCCCTCTATCGCAGGTAACTCCTTGTTGATTATTATTTCTGTATTCTTCCGAGGTGATGCATACGGATATGCAAATGGTTTCCTGCAAAGCTGGGGTATTATCAATGCTCCGCTTTTCTGGTTGACTGACCCCAAATATATGTTGCCGATTTGTATGCTGGTAATTTTGTGGATGAGTTTGGGTCAGGGCTTCCTTTCCTTCGTAGCAGGTCTGCAGGGTGTTGACCGTTCTCAGTACGAGGCGGGTATGATGGATGGTGTAAAGAACCGTTGGCAGGAGCTTTGGTACATTACACTTCCCAACATGAAGCCTATGCTGATGTTCGGTGCGGTTATGGCGATTACACAGTCATTTAACGTATGTGATGTTACCAAGACCCTTTGCGGTTATCCCAGTACCGACTATGCTGCACGTACCGTCGTAACTCATTTGTTTGACTATGGTTTCTCCAGATTTGAAATGGGTTATGCGGCTGCAATCGCAACGATGTTATTCTTGGTTATGATTTTATGTAATAAGGTAATTCAGAGCATGTTAAGAAGAGTAGGAACCTGATATGAAGAAGCAGAAAAAACAAGAAAATGTAATGAAAAGAAGAAGATTCAAAATAAAGAGAAGACAGGCCAACCGTTCTATCTGGGGCGATATTTTCCTTTATCTGTTCTTGGCAGCAGTAGCGGTAGTAATGGTATTCCCTATTGTGTTTGCTATTAACAACGCATTGAAGCCCTTGGATGAATTGTTTATGTTCCCGCCGAAGGTATTTGCAAAGAACCCTACTACAGACAACTTCGCAGACTTGTTTGTGACTATGGGTAAGAGTTGGGTTACCTTCCCCAGATATGTATTCAATACGGTATTTGTTACGGCAGTAGGTACAGCGGGTCATTTGATTATAGCGTCTATGGCAGCTTTCGTACTGGCAAAGTATGATTTCCCCGGCGGAAAGCCCTTCTTTACCTTGGTAACAGTGGCATTGATGTTCAACGGTTATGTAACAGGTATTCCGAACTACCTGATTCACAATGCACTTGGCTGGATTGATACCTATTGGGCGATTATTATTCCTGCCTTTGCAGCACCTATCGGACTGTTTTTGATGAAACAGTTTATGGAAGGCTTACCCATGTCATTGATAGAAGCGGCTAAGATAGATGGTGCCAATGAGTGGAAAATCTTTATGAGCATTGTTATGCCGAATGTAAAGCCGGCATGGTTGACGGTTATCATTTTCTCCGTACAGAACCTTTGGAACAACCCGCAGACTACCTACATTTACTCTGAAGAGAAAAAGATGCTGGTATATGCGTTGAGCCAGATACAGAGTGGTGGTATTGCCAGAACCGGTCAGTCCGCAGCGGTTACCGTAATCACTATGGCAGTACCGATACTTATCTTCGTCTTCTCAGAAAGCCAGATTTTGGAGACGATGGCAAGCTCCGGTTTGAAAGATTAAGGAACGGGGGATGCAGATATGAAAAAGACGATGAAAAGACTTATGGCATTGTTTGCCAGTGCAGTAGTATTGCTGGGTTCCTCCTTGGTAGTATGTGCAGAAGAGGGGTATACCTACAATTTCGATTATTGGGGAGATGTACAGTATTCTCCGGATGCTTATACCGTAGCGGGTGTATATACCATGGCTGACTTGGGCGGCGAGCAGCAGATGCTGAATCCGCAGGGTCTGTATGTGTACAATGAGTTGATTTATATTTGTGATACCGGTAATAACCGTATTCTGGAAATTCAGCGTAAGGATGTTCAGGAAGTAGAACTGCTCCGTGTGATTGATAGCTTCGACGGAAACGGACAGACCGAAATAACTACCTTTTCCGGTCCTACAGATATTGCCAGAGATGTTGAGGGTAATTTCTATATTGCAGATAAAAATAATGGTCGAATCCTGAAATTAGACAGTGAATTAAAATATGTGTCTGAGTTTACAAAACCTACGGATGCAACCTTTGACCAGGCACTGAATTTCCTGCCTTCCAAGATTACCATTGATACCGCAGGACGTGTGTACTGCGTGGCAACCAATGTAAACAAGGGCTTGATTAAGTTCGAGGCAGACGGTGAGTTTTCCGGTTTCGTAGGAGCTACAGAGGTTACCTACAAGTTCTGGGATTATCTGTGGAAGAGAATAGCAACCAGTGCACAGCGTGCCCAGATGGAAAACTTTGTACCGACAGAATACGATAATCTGTATATGGATCATGAAGGCTTTATTTATGCATGTACCACCAATGTTTCCGAACCGGACTTGGATGCAGGTACAGCAAAACCCATGCGTAGACTGAACATGATGGGTACCGATATCATGGTAAGAAACGGTAACTGGTACATCATCGGTGATATTCACTGGGGAGATGGCGGTGGTTATTCCGGACCTTCCCTGATTACAGATATTACCGCTTTTGACAATGATGTTTTCGTAGGCTTGGATAAGGTGCGTGGCAGATTATTCGCTTATGATGATCAGGGTAGAATGCTTTATGCATTCGGCGGTAACGGTAATGTGGATGGTTATTTCAAGCAACCGATTGGTCTGGACCATATGGGAAGAGATTTGTTGGTTTTGGATGCTCTGGATTGTAGCGTGACCATATTTACTCCTACCGAATTTGGTAATTTGATTTTCGATGCAATTGAACAGTTCCAGGATGGTTATTACGAAGAATCCGGTGCAAGCTGGCAGAAGGTAATGAACATGAATGGTAACTATGATTTGGCATATATCGGTATCGGACGTTCTTTGCTTCGTCAGGAGAAGTACGAGGAAGCACTGGAATATTTCGAACTGAAGTGGGATGCGGATAATTATTCCAAGGCATTTAAGCAGTATCGTAAGATTTGGGTAGAAGAACATATCGTACCAATTTTTATTGTAGTGTTCCTTGTTTTATGTTTGCCGCTGATTATCGGTAAGCTTAAGAAAATCAAGAACGAAATAGATACAGCAGATATTTTTAAAGTATAAGTATTGAACGGAGGCAGGCATGTTAGCTTCATTAATTAAGAAAGAAAAGTTTAGTCAATATAAGAAATCCCTGAAGTTTGCATTTTATTGCTTAACACATCCCTTGGATGGTTTCTGGGATTTGACTCATGAAAGACGAGGTACTATTGCGGCAGCAAATACCATATTGGTACTGACACTGCTTGCCAGAATACTTAAGCTTCAGTATACCAGCTTTATGTTTAATGAGGTGTACTGGCCGGAGGTTAATATCGTAATGGAGCTTTCCAGTGTTCTGTTTCCTTTGGCACTGTGGTGTGTGGGGAACTGGGCGTTGACCACATTGTTTGATGGAAAAGGTCGTCTGGATCAGGTTTATATGGCAACCTGTTATTGCATGCTCCCTTACCCATTGATACAGTTCCCGCTCATTATTCTGAGTAATGTGGTAACAGTAGAGGAAGGTGCGTTCTATGCTGTATTGAGTGTCATATCTCTTGTATGGGCGGTAGCACTGATTATTGCGGCAATGATGCAGATTCATGAGTATTCCATGAGCAAAACAATACTCTTTACCGTGGCATCCATATTTGCCATGCTGGTAATGGTATTCCTTCTGCTTTTGTTCTTCAGTATGATCAGTCAGGGTATTTCATACTTTATTTCCTTGGGAAAGGAAATCCTCTTTAGGATGTAACGTTGGAAGGAGAATTGGTTATGAAAAAGGATAAAGCAGTAAGAAAAGCAGAAATGAAAGCTGCTCTCATAAATGGCTTGAAGAGCTTAATCGGACCGGTTATCATTCTGGCGATTATTGTGGCAGTAATATTGGTGATTGTATTTTATAAAGAAGCCGAAGAGGAAAAGGAAATCGTAAAGGTAGAATCTTACGCCGGCGGTGAAGACACCTTAGTCATGGAAAATGACAGATTGTTATTTGAAATGGATCCGACTACCACGCAGTTTACGGTAACGGATAAGGAAAGCGGAATGGTATGGTCCTCCAATCCCGAGGGGGCGGAAGATGACCCTATCGCTTTGAAAACAGAGAAGAATAAGCTCCGTTCTACCGTACTCCTTACCTATAGTACCATCAGTGGTGTAGATACATTGCAGAATAACTTCCAGTACAGTATGGAAGAACAGATTTATGATATCGAGCAGGGTGCGGATTATATCAAAATCCATTATTCCATCGGTGATGTACAGAAGGAATATATGATTCCTCCGGTTATGACGGAAGAGAGAATGAATTCCTTCCTGGAAAAGATGAATAAAGAACAGTTAGTTATGATGACTAACTACTATAAGAAATATGACATTAACAAGTTAAGCAAAAAGGACAAAGAAATTAAGGATGAACTGTTAGAGAGATATCCGCTTTTTAAGGATAATGTAATCTATGCTCTTCGTGATACCGTAAATGACAGTGTTAGTAAGAAGTTGCAGGAATATTTTGAAGAAATTGGTTATACCTATGAGGAGTATCTGACAGACAAGGCGAATGACACCAGAGGCAAGGTTTCCAATAAGCCGGTATTCAACATGAGTGTTGTATATCGCTTGGATGGGGATGATTTCGTAGTAGAAGTTCCTTACAATGAAATCGAGTATGCAAAGGATTATCCGGTATACTATTTGAGCATCCTGCCTTATTTTGGTGCTGGAACTGCCCAAGAGAACGGTTTCCTATTTGTTCCGGAAGGTGGCGGTGCATTAATTCACTTTAACAATGGCAAGGTTAAGCAGAACAGCTATTATGCAAATGTATATGGCTGGGATATGGCCATTGACAGAGATGCTATCGTACATGAAACAGAAACCTATTACAATGTATTTGGTCTGGCAAAGGAAGGTGCATCCTATATCTGCATCATGGAAGAAGGTGCTCCTTATGCAGCAATCCAAGCAGATATCAGTGGAAGAAGTCATACCTATAATTACGTGAATTCCGTATACACCATAGCTCACAGAGAACAGTATGATGTATCAGAAACCACAACCGGTGATATGTATGTATATGAGCCGCAGCTTCCGCAGGATGAAAAGCTTGTACAGAGATATTGTTTCTTGGATTCAGATAGTTATGTGGATATGGCGAATGAGTATCATGATTATCTGACCGGTAAATACGGACAGTATTTGACAAAGAACGATGACAGTGAAGCACCTGCAGCAGTAGAAATCGTAGGTGCAGTAGATAAAGTAAAGCAGATTTTGGGTGTTCCGGTTTCCAGACCTTTGGAGCTGACTACCTATAAGGAAGCAGAAGCCATTATCACAGACCTGCAGGGGGCAGGCATGAAGAACATGTCTGTGAAGATGACCGGTTGGATGAATGGCGGTGTTCAGCAGAAGATGTTGGATAAGGTAAAGCTGATTGGTGATTTGGGAAGCAAGAAGGATTTGAAAAATTTGACCACTACAGCAACCAATCTGGGCATTCCGGTGTACTTTAACGGTATTACTGATTATGCAATGGATAGTGATCTTTTTGACGGCTTCTTCGTATACACCGATGCTGCTCGTTTCGTAAGTAAGGAAAAGGCTGAAATGTATCAGTACAGCACCACTACTTATGCAAAGAGAGAGGATTTGGATGTATTTTATTTATTAAAGGCACCGATTATTCTGCAAATGGCTGAGAACCTGCAGAAGGCAGCTACAAGCTATGGCGGTAATGTGGCTTTTGAAAATATCGGTGATGATTTATCCGCAGATTATTACAGAAAAGATCCGTACAGCAGGCAGAAGGTAATGTTGAACCAAGCAGAGCTGTTGAAGAAAATGCAGGATGCAGGTACCGAAGTGATGATTAATGCTGGTAATGATTATGCTATTCCTTATGCAGATATGGTTACCAACATGGATTTGTTTGGTGCAGAATATACCATTATTGATAAGAAGGTTCCTTTCTATCAGCTGGCATTACACGGATATGTAAACTATACCGGTGAACCGCTGAATATGACACAGGATTATGAAGAGGAATTGTTGAAGTCGGCAGAGTATGGTGCAGGTTTGAGCTTTACCTTTATGGACGAAACAGCCTTTACCCTTCAGAATACTCTGTATACTCAGTATTTTGGTTCTGATTATGCAGCAAGTAAGGATAAGATGCTGGAGATTTATACCAGATATAATCAGGAATTGGGTCATGTATTTAATCAGAGAATGACCGGACATGAATTTGTAGCAAATGGTGTGACAGTGACCACCTATGAAGACGGTACCAAGGTTTATGTGAATTACACCTATGATGATGTGAAGGCTAAGGACGGTACCTTAGTAACTGCAAGAGATTATGTAGTAGTTCGATAAACAAATAAGGACTAGAAAGGATTTTGATTATGAAGAAACAGAAGAATTTAGCGGGTCTTCAGAAAAGAAAAGCATTATCGGGATATATATTTATTTCTCCCTTTATCATCGGCTTTTTAGTATTTATGATAAAACCGTTTTTTCAGTCATTGTACATGAGCTTTTGTACAGTAAATATTAGTGCAAAGGGATTTGAAAATATATTCAGCGGTCTGCAAAATTATATGACTGCTATCACTGTAGATATCGAGTTTACCAGACTGTTGACAGAAGAGCTTGGAAGAATGGTAATTAATTCTTTGGCAATTATGGTTTTCAGCTTTTTCGTAGCCTTGATATTGAATCAGAAGTTTAAGGGTCGTGCTTTGGTAAGAGCCATTTTCTTCCTGCCGGTTATCCTTTCTTCCGGTGTTATTATCGGTGTAGAATACGATAACTCTTTGCTTGCCAGCATGCAGGATATGATTGAAAGCAATGGTACCGGCACCAGTATCACCGGCACCATTCAGGAAGTGTTGGTAACCTCCGGTGTAGGCTCGGATATTTTCAGGATAGTATTCGATGTAGTAGATGGTATTTATGATGTAGCGATAGCATCCGGTATTCAGATTATTATTTTCCTGTCCGGTTTGCAGACGATTTCCTCCAGCATGTATGAAGCAGCAGCCATTGAAGGTTGTACCGCATGGGAAAGCCTCTGGAAGATTACCTTCCCTATGATCAGCTCCCTGTTTTTAGTAAACTGGATTTATACTATCGTAGATTTCTGTATGAGAACAGACAATCAGGTAATGGAGAAAATTAGTGAGGAAATGATTGTTCAACTGGACTATGGATTTTCTGCAGCAATGTCCTGGATATACTTCGGAGTGGTTATTTTGATCATTGGAGTAAGCTCATTCCTTATTTCAAAGGGGGTATACTATTATGACTAAAGCAGCTGCAAAAAAACAAAGATTTCACACCTATTGGGAAAGAAATAAAAAGTCAGAGGGGTACCTGCTGAAAAAGGATGCAAGGAATGTCTTCATTAAGATTGCCAGAATGTTCCTGCTGTTTGGTATGTGTTTCATGATTTTACAGCCCATACTGAACAAAATATCCATCAGCTTCATGGAAGAACAGGATATTTATAATCCTATGGTAATTGCTATTCCGGAGCATTTTACTACTGCTAATTATGAGTTGGCGGCAACCTTTATGAGCTATAGTGAAGCGTTAAAGAATACCTTCATTATATCACTTACGGTAGCTATATTACAGATTATTGTATGTACCTTAGTAGGGTATGGTTTTGCCAGATTCGAGTTCCCGCTTAAAAAATTCTGGTTTGCATGTGTTATCCTGGTGGTGATTATTCCACCCCAGATTATTTCCAACTCCCTGCATTTGCATTTCAGATATTTCGATGTATTTGGACTGATTAAAGCAACGACCGGGGAGAGCCTGAACCTGAGAGGTTCCGTACTGCCTTACTATCTAATGAGTGCAGGCTGTATGGGTCTGAAAAATGGTTTGTATATCTACATGATTCGTCAGTTCTTCCGTAACATTCCTAAGGAATTGGAAGAGGCGGCATATGTGGATGGTTGCGGTACTTTGATGACCTTCGTCAGAATTATGTTGCCGGATGCAAAGCCTATTTTGACCTCTTGTTTCCTGTTTGCCTTTGTATGGCAGTGGACAGATGGTTTTTACTCCAGAATGTTCTTGGGTAACACCAAGCTGCTTTCTATTCAGTTGTCTATTATCGGTGAACAGTTGTCTGCATACGTAAAGACTGTTTTGCAGCAGGCAAACGTAGCATCCGTTGGTTATACCAACTGTATCGTATCCACCGGTACTTTGATGGTAATTGTACCGATTTTAATCTTGTACCTGTTCGCACAAAGAGGATTCGTAGAATCCTTGAGTTCATCCGGTATTAAGATGTAAAACACGAAAAGAAGTTCTAAGGCGTCGCAGGATGCCGCCTAAGAACTACTATGTTTCGTGTAAGGAAAACAAGCGCCTGCGAAGCAGGCATTTGTTTTCTCCACATGCTTTAACGAGAAAATCGAAAGCCACGCCAGTGGCACAGGTGCGAAGCACATGGATTTTCGAGTATACATATGTGCAGGAAAACAAGCGCCTGCAAAGCAGGCATTTGTTTTCCCCTAAATTAGCAATCCTTGCTAAAAATTGCCAATACATTAGCAACAATTGCGTAGCTTTTTGTGAAAAGTTCATGTAAACTAAAGAATATGAAGTATATTATTCCTGAGAGAACCTAGGATTTGTTTTGAAGAGAATAGGAATGGGTATAGCAGGAATATATATAGATAAAAGGAGGACAAAAATATGAAAAGTAAAATGGTAAAGAAGTTAATTGCTGCTTCACTTGCAACTGTGATGGCAGTAAGCATGGCTGGTTGTGGCGATGATTCTACAACAACAACTACTCCTAGCTCATCTACTCCTCAGAGTTCCGAGCAGGCTCCTTCTGCAGGTGGCGCAGATACTGAACCTACCGCTGAACCGGAAGACGTATCTCCCTATCCTATTATCAAGGATGCAGATGGAAATACTGTTGACTTAGGCGGTATCGAAGTAGTTATCCGTGACTGGTGGTCTTCAGGCGAAGTTGCTGAACCTAACAATGCTTTCGAAGAAGCACAGCAGGAATATCGTGAGTGGATTCAGGAAACCTATAACTTCACTATTAAAGAGCAGGCTATTTCCGGATGGGGTTCTACTCCTCAGGATTTCGTAGATTACGCTACTTCTGGTGGTGAAGAGTATTATGTATTCACCTTGCGTCAGGGTGCTGAATTCATTTCTGCTATGAATAGTGGATTAATGTATGACTTATCTAAGCTTGATTGTTTGGATTTCACCGAAGAGAAGTGGAACAAGAGTGGTTTGCATGAGTTGGCAACCTATCCTGATGGTGCTATTTATGCTATGAGAGCAATTGATCCTGAACCTCGTAGAGGTCTCTTCTTCAACAAGAGATTAGTAGAAGAAGCTGGTTATGATCCTGAAGATTTCTATAAGTGGCAGGCAAACGGCGAGTGGACTTGGGAGAAGTTCGAAGAGGTTTGTGCTAAGGTTCAGAGAGATACCGATGCGGATGGTATTACTGATATCTATGCTATGACCCAGCAGGGTTCTGAGTTCTATCAGGCAGCAGTATGTTCTAACAACGGACACTTCATCAACAAGATTGATGGTACATTCGTAAACGAGTTAGATTCACAGGCTACCTTGGATGCTTTACAGTGGGCTATGGATTTAAGAGCTAAGTATGAAATGCCTCAGCCGGAAGGTTCTAACTGGGACTTCTTCCTTGCAGAGTTCAAGAATGGTAAGGGCGTATTCATTGCTGACCAGGTTTACAGAGCAAATCAGGACTTCAGTGTAGATAACATGGAAGACGACTTTGGTTTCCTTTGCTTCCCTATGGGACCGAATGCTACTACATACAACAGCTGGTATGAGGATAACCCTCTTGTAATTCCTGCTTGCTATGATGATGAAAAAGCTTGGAAGATTGCATTTGCTTACAACCTTTACACTGAGCCGATCGCAGGCTTTGAAGATGTAGAGAACTGGAAGACCGGTTACTATTCACAGTTCAGAGATACTGAATCTGTTGATAACTCTATCTCTCTCATCGTTAACAATGGTTCTGTAACACATCATACCTTCGTACCCGGTATCGACCTTGGTGCTGATATTCTTTGGAACTTAGGTAATGCCGGTGAAGACGGAACAGTTGCTACTCCTGCACAGAAGGCTGAAGAGTTAAAGAACAGCTGGCAGGCATACATCGACGATGCTAACAACTAAATCGATATAAACTTACTTAATAAAGGGGTGGTGTTTTGGCACCATCCCTTTTTACACTCAAAAATCAGAGTTTTAGGGGGAAATAGTTATGACAGTGATTGCGAAAAACCCGATTATGCCAGGCTTTTACCCGGACCCTTCCATCTGTGCCGTAGGAGAAGATTTCTACATGGTACACTCCAGTTTTTCTTATTTTCCGGGTCTTCCGATTTTGCACAGCAAGGATTTGGCTCACTGGGAACAGATAGGTAATGTCATGGAAAGACCCAGTCAGTTACCTTTAGAACAGTCCGGAATTTCCAGAGGACTTTTTGCTCCCACCATCCGCTACCATGAGGGCGTATTCTATGTGATTTGTACCAATGTATCCTATGGCGGAAACTATATTGTAACAGCCACGAATCCGGCAGGTCCCTGGTCAGAGCCTCATTATCTGGAGGGGGCTGCAGGCATTGACCCCAGCCTTTTCTTTGATACCGACGGCAAGTGCTATTATATAGGAACCCATCCCAATCCGGCAGGTTGCAAGTATGATGGGGACTGGTACATTTGGATTCAGGAGCTGGATTTACAGGAAATGAAGCTGGTAGGGGAACCCAAGGATGTGTGGAATGGTGCCATGAAAAATATTATCTGGCCGGAAGGTCCCCATTTGTACAAAATCGGTGACTATTATTATATTATGCATGCAGAAGGCGGTACCGGTCCGGACCACGCAGTAACCGTATGTCGCAGCAAGGATATCTGGGGACCTTATGAAAATAATTTCTGCAATCCTATTCTGACCCACAGACACTTGGGCTGGGCATATCCGATTAAGTATGTAGGGCATGCAGATTTGGTGGAAACCGTAGCCGGAGAATGGTTTATGGTGATGCTGGCAGTACGTCCGCTGGAGGGTTATACTACGATGGGAAGAGAAACCTTTCTGGCAAAGGTAGTGTGGGAAAATGACTGGCCGGTGGTAAATCCCGGAGTAGGTATGCTGACCGATACCGTAGAAGTCAATTTGCCGGAATGGATACCCCGGAAGGGAATTACCTGCGAACCCGGAAGCAGTCGAATTTATGATTTTACCAAGCAGGAAGCATTGGGACAGGAATTTTTGAGCTTGCGCTATCCTATGGAAGGAAAATATCGACTGGCTGGCGGGGAAGGCTTGTATATTGTTGCCGGTTCTGATAAACTGGAAAGTATGGGAAGACCTTCTTATTTGGCTATCCGACAGCAACATCATTGCTTTACGGTAGGTACCACATTATCGGTGAAAGAGCTGAAGGGGGATGTCAAAGCAGGACTTGCCTTGGTACAAAATGAAGGCTATCAGCTGCGAATAGAGGTAACGGATGGTACCGTGGCGGCGATTCTTTATGAAAAGGGTGAGGCAAGCATGCTGGGAAGTCTCAAGCTTCAGAAGGATATGGTGACCTTGCAGCTTCAGGTAAAGGGACTGGAAGCGACGGTTTCTGTGATGGAGGACGGAACGGTACAGGAGGTGGCGGATGCTATTGATGTGCGTAAGCTGTCCACAGAGGTGGCAGGCGGCTTTGTTGGCTGTACCATTGGTATGTTTGCCGAAGCAGAAACGAATGCAGAGGTGCTGTTTACCAGCCTAAGTTATCAGGAAAATTAGTTTGGAAAAGAGGAGAAAGCTATGGCAGTTAAATTTCATTTGCCGGGATTGCGTTACAATTATCCGTTAAATATGCTCTGGGTGAGCTTGTTAAAGACACATCCGGAATTTTTCAGAGAGGGTGTAGAAATTGCTTCCTTTTTCGGGGAGTTTCCCATGTCACTTTGGAATGGCGGACGATTGAGTAAGGGGGATCAGTGTGAAGCAGGCTTTATTCAGAATGTGGTGAAGAATATTAATGCACAGGGTATTCCGGTACGTTATACCTATACGAATCCTTTGCTGACAGAAGAGGATTTGAAGGATCCCTACTGCAATTTTTGTATGCAGGTAGCAGACAATGGCATGAATGAAGTCATGGTTTTTTCTCCGCTTTTAGAGGAATATATTCGAAAGACTTACCCGAGCTTTAAAATCAACAGCTCTACCTGTAAGGAAATCAGGGACTGGGAGCAGTTAAACGAAGAGCTGGAAAAGGACTACTACATGGTGGTTCTGGATTATAATCTGAACAATAAGTTTGACATGCTGGAAAAGATACAGAATAAAGACAAAGTAGAGATACTGGTGAATTCTCTTTGTATTCCCAACTGTCCGCGTCGTGGGGACCACTATAAGAATGTAGCCATCAATCAACGTACCATTTTGGAAAATCGAAAGAACCCACCGGAAAAGCAGCAGCCCATTGCTGCTTGGTATTGCGAGTATGGTGACAAAAACAGCATCTATAGTATACAGGATTATCCTACCTATATTTCGCCGGAGCAGATTTGGGAGAAGTATGTACCTATGGGCTTTAGTAACTTTAAGATTGAAGGCAGAACTGCCACACTCTTCTCTCTGATTGAAACCTATTGCCTCTACATGATTAAGCCGGAGAAACAGGGAGAAGCCCGCTTGTTGCTTTTAAACAATCTGGTAGCGAACAAGATTATTACCGTGAATGGTCCCAGATCGACCAGACATCCATAGAAATAGCAGATTTTTTACAAGAAAGGAAAGCAAAATGGCTCAGACAAAAGAAATATACTGGCACTTGCCGGGATTGTGTTATTCCCGCTTTTTAAATCATGCTTTGTTCAATCTGATGCAGGAGTATCCGGAGAAGTTTCGAGATGGTTACAAAATCGGTTCGGTATACGGAACCATTCCCGGAGCTATCTGGAATGGAGGCAGAAGCGTCTTTGGTATGGTGCCAAAGCATGACATAGAGAAGGTAATCAAATCCTATAACGACAGAGGGATACCTGCCAGATTCACCTGGACCAATTCCCTGCTTACCGAGAAGCATGTGTACGATACCTATTGCAACTTGATTATGCAGGTGGCAGACAATGGTATGAATCAGGTATTGGTGAATCGGGACTGTCTGGAGGAATATTTACGTCAGGAATATCCAAATTTCAAAGTGATTTCTTCGACTACCAAACGCATGACGGATATGGTCGGACTGAAGGAAGAACTGGAGAAGGATTATCATCTGGTGGTGTTGGATTATGATTTGAATCATGATGAAGTGGTTTTGAAGGAGCTTCAGCCCTATGCTGACCGAATCGAGATATTGGTCAATGAAATCTGTTATCCCAATTGTCCTATGCGTGCGCAGCATTATCAGGATGAAGCCAGAGCACAGCTGGAATACGATACCTTATCCAAGTTCCAGTGCCCGAATAAATCTACCCCCAGAGTGTTTGCAGAGTGTATGAAGCGTCCTGCTTTTATTTCCAATGAGCAGATTGGAGAATATATTGAACGGGGTTATGTAAACTTCAAAATCGTAGGCAGAGGCTTGCCTCAGGATTTTGTAAAGGAATCCTATTTGTACTTTTTGGTAAAGGATGAGGAGCGGGAATTTATCCGCCGCAAAATGGATGCTATTCTGGCAGCCTGGTCTAAACCGGCTCCCGGAAAGCGATAGATACCTAAGAATAGTATTTTTAGAAGGAGTGGTTGTCTTCGGATAGCCACTCTATTTGTATTTAGACAGCTACGGCTGTTATCTCTGTAAAAAAGAGCAAAATCTAAGAAAAGCATCGCATGAATTAAGAGGTAACTATAGTTCTTTTATGATATGCTGACAGTAAATTCAGGAAGGAGAACGGAAGCATGGTGAAACATAGGTACATAGGGAGAATGATGGCTGTAGGAATTGTCTGTGCTTTCAGTCTGGGAGCCTGCGGAGGACGTGGGGAAGTAATGACACCCACGTCGCAAATAACGGAGAGCACCCCTGCACCTGCTTCAGAGGCTTCCACAGAGAAGGAATTAACAGAACAGGAGGAAAACTTAGAAACAATGAAAAGACAACAATACGAGGAATTATTTAAAGAAATAGAAATCATAAAGTCACATAAGGGATTGTTGGATAGCAATCCGATTATGAGTCAGAGATTTGGTGCAGACCCGTATGCCATGCCCTATGGTGACAGAGTGTATTTCTACATGACCGGAGATGCATTTGAGTATGATGCCAATGGAGAATTAATAGAGAATACCTATAGTAAAATTCGAACCATTAACGTGGTATCTACGGCAGATATGGTAAACTTTGAGGACCATGGTGTTATTCGAGCTGCCGGCTCACAGGGCAGTGCCAAATGGGCAAACAATTCCTGGGCACCTGCTGCAGCATGGAAAAATATAGATGGGAAGGATAAGTTTTTCTTATACTTTGCCAATTCCGGCGGTGGTATCGGTGTGTTGACCGCAGACAGCCCTACCGGACCTTTCAAAGACCCTTTGGGAGAAGCTCTTGTTAGCAGAAATACACCGAACTGTAGTGACGTATTGTGGTTGTTTGATCCGGCGGTTTTGGTAGATGAGGACGGAAGAGCCTACTTGTATTTCGGTGGTGGTGTGCCGGAGGGCAAGGTAGCTGATCCGGGAACAGCCCGTGTGGTAGAGCTGGGAGAAGACATGATTAGTATAAAGGGAGCCCCTGTTCCTATTGATGTGCCCTATCTGTTTGAGGATTCCGGCATACATAAATTCAACAACAAGTATTATTATACCTACTGTACCAACTGGCAGGTGGACCAGGCAGGAACAGATCAGTACGGCTTCCACAATGCAGAAATCGTCAGTCTGGAAAGTGACAGTCCTATGGGTCCCTTCGTATTTAAGGAAGTGATTTTGGAGAACCCGGGCAGATATTTTGGCTTGTATGGAAATAACCATCATTGCGTTTTTCATTTCTGTGAGAACTGGTACATGGCATATCATACCAGAACCTTAGAGCAAAAAATGGGCATTGAAAAAGGCTATCGTTGTACTCATGTAGATGCCTTTACCATACAGGAGGATGGAACCATTGGTAAGATTAAGCAGACCTTAAATGGCAGGGAGCAGCTTCAGTATGCGGATGCTTATGTCAAAAATCAGGCAAGCTGTGTGGCTGTTATGAGCGGTGTCACCGGGGTACCTATGGATGCAGAATCTGCCTATCACGGAAGCGGAGCTATGGCACTGGGAGAAATCAAGCCTGGGGCTTATGTAAAAGTACAGGGAGTGGATTTCGGAGAAAAAACACCTGCCAAGTGGATTGCTGAGATTAAGAATACCTCAGAGCAGGAAGGCGTTATTCAGGTTCGTGCAGATAAGCTGTACGGGGAAGTACTGGGTTACCTTGCTGTAGATGCACTTACTGACGGGGAATTTCAGGAGTTTACGGCACAGTTGGAAACGGAACTGACCGGAGTGCATGATTTGTACTTTATATTCGCCGGTGAAGAGTACGAAGTATCGGCATGGAGATTTGAGTAGAGAAATGAAAATCCCCCGATTGGGTGTGATTATATATCCTATAACGGACCGTTGAAAAACGTCAGCACTTGGCGAGGTTCTTTCGAGCCTAGTGTCTGCTACGTTTTTCATCGAGCGAGAGCGTGTCCGTGTAGGATATATAATCACCACCCAATCGGGGGACACAATTTTCAGCAACAGATGGTGGAAAAATAGCACTAACTGAGAAGCGAAAAATAGTTTCTTACGTTAATATAGTAGTGAGGATGTAGGATTATGTCCTCAGGGGTAGAAAGATGATTTAGGAGGACGTAAACGATGAGAAATCGAGAATACGCCAAACAGAGAGCAAAAGAATTAGTAGCAAAGATGACCGTAGAGGAAAAAGCTTCCCAGCTTCGTTATGATGCACCTGCTATTCCCAGATTGAATGTTCCTGCATACAATTGGTGGAATGAGGGCTTGCATGGTGTGGCGAGAGCCGGAGTAGCAACCAGCTTCCCTCAGGCAATCGGTATGGCAGCTACTTTTGATAAGGAGCTTTTAAAGGAAGTCGGTAATGTCATCAGTGTAGAAGGACGTGCCAAATACAATGCTTATGCACAGGAGGAAGACAGAGATATTTATAAGGGTCTGACCTTCTGGTCTCCCAATGTGAATATATTCCGTGATCCCAGATGGGGAAGAGGTCACGAAACCTATGGTGAGGATCCCTATCTGACCGGTGAATTGGGTGAGGCTTTTGTGGAAGGCTTGCAGGGTGATGGTGAGTATTTAAAGGCAGCTGCTTGTGCTAAGCATTTTGCAGTACATTCCGGTCCGGAAGCACTGCGTCATCATTTCGATGCAGAAGTAAACGATAAGGATTTGTGGGAAACTTATTTGCCGGCATTTGAAAAGTTGGTGAAGAAGGCTAATGTAGAAGCAGTGATGGGTGCGTATAACCGTACCAATGGAGAACCCTGCTGTGGACATAAGGTGTTAATGGAGGATATTCTCCGCGGACAGTGGGGCTTTGAAGGTCACTATGTTTCTGACTGTTGGGCAGTGAGAGATTTCCACACCAATCATATGGTAACTGCAACGGCAGAGGAATCCGCAGCCTTGGCATTGAAGACCGGCTGTGACGTAAACTGCGGAAATACTTACTTACATATGCTTTCCGCTTACGAGCAGGGACTGGTAACAGAAGAAGATATTACCATTGCAGCAGAGCGTTTGTTTACCACACGCTTCCTGTTGGGATTATTTGATGAAACAGAGTACGACAATATCGGTTATGATGCGATTGAATGTAAGGAGCATCTGGAACTGGCAGACAGAGCTACCGCAGAAGGTGTGGTATTGTTAAAGAACAATGGTGTACTTCCATTAAAGAAGGACGGTTTGAAGTCCATCGGTGTGGTTGGACCCAATGCCAACAGCCGTGTGGCTTTGGTAGGTAATTATCACGGTACTTCTTCCAGATACATTACCGTATTGGAAGGTATTCAGGATGCGGTGAACGAAGACACAAGAGTCTATTATTCCGAAGGCTGTCACTTGTTTAAGGACAGAGTGGAGCATTTGGGTTGGAGACAGGATAGAATTTCCGAGGCAGTCAGTGTGGCAAAGAACAGTGATGTAGTGATTCTTTGTGTGGGACTGGATGAGACCTTGGAGGGAGAAGAAGGAGATACCGGTAACAGCTATGCTTCCGGTGACAAGACGGACTTGCTTCTTCCGGAAGTTCAAAGAGAATTAATCGAAGCTGTGCTGAAGGTAGGCAAGCCTACTATCGTACTGAACATGACCGGTAGTGCCATGGATTTGAGGTACGAGCAGGAGCATGCAGATGCTATCCTTCAGGTTTGGTATCCCGGTGCAAGAGGCGGTAAGGTCATCGCAGACATTCTCTTCGGTGAGTTGTCACCTTCCGGTAAGTTGCCCATTACCTTCTACAAGGATACCGCAGATTTGCCGGATTTCGAGGACTATTCCATGAAGGGAAGAACCTACAAGTATCTTACCGGTGAACCATTGTATCCGTTTGGTTATGGCTTGAGCTATGGGGATGCGGCAATCGGAGCTGTTACGGTGAATGGTCAGGCTGTTGCAGGTGGAGCCGGTGTTGCAGTGGATACTTCCGCAGAAGTGACTGTAGCAGTTACAGTAGAGAATAAGAGTAATATTGCCTTAGGAGAGGTCGTTCAGATTTATATTAAGGATGTAAAGTCCGAGCATGCACCCACCGCCGGAAAGCTTTGCGGTTTTGCCAGAGTGAATTTGGCAGCAGGCGAAAAGAAGCAGGTCAGTGTTGTTTTGGACGAGGATGCTTTTACCGTGGTAAACAATCAGGGTCAGAAGATAAAGGATGGAAAGCAGTTTACCGTTAGTGTAGGCTTCGGTCAGGCAGATGCCCGTACGGCAGCCTTAACCGGTAAGGAAGCAATCGTATTTACGGTAGAAGGATAAGCATATGGCAGAGATTAAATTATTTAATCAAAACTGGACTTTTTTAAAGACAGCTCTGGGAACGGAGCTGTCTGATATCTCTAACAGAGAGGGTTTCGTTCCGGTAGATATTCCACATGATTGGCTGATTTATCAGGCAAAAAATTTGTACGAAAACAGTACCGGCTGGTATCGGAAGCTGGTGAATAAGCAAATTTTGCAGCCGGACGAGGGAGAAAGAGCGATTGTACGTTTCGACGGTGTGTACATGGACTCTACCCTATATGTAAATGAACAAAAGGTAGGCGACTGGAAATACGGGTACTCTGCATTTCAGTTCGATATTACGGATTATTTGACACAAGAAGAAAACGAACTGCTGTTACAGGTACGCTTCCAATCTCCCAACAGCAGATGGTATTCCGGCGCGGGAATTTATCGAAACGTATGGTTAAAGGTTTATCCCAAGGTGTATTTGCCCTTGGATGGTACTTATGTTACCACCCGCTATTTAGACAAGGGAAATTATGTATTAGAAATAGAAACCGAATGTGACGGTGCAGTTACACAGAACATCACTTGTCACTACAGCCTGTATTTCCGAGGGGAATTGGTGGAGGATTTTGGCAGACAGGCTTTGACTGACTGCCAAGAGGCATATGGGGAGGCAACACTGGCTTCTTCGAACGAGGCACAGCAGAATGCTTCGGAGGTTGGGAAACAGAAATTCACAGCCGAAACGAAGCACGGCTTTTGCTTCTGTAAAGAAATCGAAACACCTTCTCAGTGGAGTTTGGAGGAACCCAATTGCTATCAGCTTTTGGCAGAGCTATATGATGGAGAAATACTGGTGGATACCCAGCAGGTTACCATAGGTTTTCGGCGGATGGAGTTCGACCCGGCTACCGGATTTTACTTGAATGGCAAGTATGTAAAGGTTAATGGTGTGTGCGAACATCACGATTTCGGATGTCTGGGTGCCGTATTCCACAAGGAAGCCATGCGTCGCAAGTTTGAAATCCTGCGTACCATGGGTGTGAATGCCCTGCGTACCAGTCACAATATGCCGGCAACCGAGCTTTTGGAGCTGGCAGATGAGATGGGCTTTTTGGTCATGGATGAGGCCTTTGATATGTGGGAGCGTTCCAAGACAGACTATGATTATGGACGTTTCTTCAAGGAATGGGCAGAAAGGGATGTACGTTCCTGGATACGCCGAGACCGCAATCATCCTTGCTTGTTTATGTGGTCCATCGGTAATGAAATTTATGATACCCATGCAGATGAACATGGTCAGGAAATCACTCATAGACTGATTGGATTTGTGAGAGAACATGATCCTAAGGGGAATGCTGTGATTACCATCGGCTCCAATTTCATGCCATGGGAGAATGCACAGAAATGTGCGGATATTGTGAAATACGCCGGATACAATTACGGCGAGAAATATTATGAGCAGCATCATGCAGAGCATCCGGACTGGGTGATTTACGGTAGTGAAACTGCCTCCATGGTGCAGAGCCGAGGCGTGTACCGCTTCCCCTTGAAGCAGTCCATGCTGGCAGATGAGGATGAGCAATGCTCTTCTATCGGTAATTCCAGCACCAGCTGGGGAGCAAAAAATATAGAAACCTGTATTTCTATGGATAGGGATATGAAGTTTAGCTTCGGACAGTTTTTGTGGACGGGCTTTGATTATATCGGCGAGCCTACGCCCTATCACACGAAGAATTCTTACTTCGGACAGATTGATACGGCCGGTTTTGCAAAGGATCCTTTCTATGTATTTCAGGCGGAATGGACGGATGCCGGTCAGGCACCTATGGTACATCTGTATCCCTATTGGGATTTTAATGAAGGACAGCTTTTGGATGTAAGAGCCTGTACCAATGGCTGCAGTGTGGAATTGTTTGTCAATGGTCAGTCTCAGGGAAAACAGGAAATCGACCACAAGACAGGCACAGTGCTTCAGGGCACTTGGCAGGTAGCTTACGAACCCGGTGAAATCACTGCTGTGGCTTATGATGAAGCAGGTGTGGAAATCGCCAGAGAAACCAGACATTCCTTCGGAGATGGTGTGAAGCTGACACTGGAAACCAATAAGCAGGTGCTTCGCGGAGATGGTGAGGATTTGGCTTTTCTCACCATTGGTGTGGTAGATGAGGCAGGCTATCCTGTAGAGAATGCTATGGATTATGTAGAGGTACTGGTAGACGGCGCAGGCAGATTGCTTGGACTGGACAATGGTGACAGTACCGATTTCGAGGAATACAAGGGAAATGTGCGTAAGCTCTTTAACGGAAAGCTGTTGGCTGTAGTGGCTTCTAAACCAGAGGTCGGAGAGATTACGGTTACGGTAAATGGTAAGGGACTGGAAAGTGCTTCTTTGACACTGCAGGCAGAAGCGTCTTCCGTGCGGGAAGGTATCAGCGTTACAGAAGATTTGATGATACACCCTATGACACTTCCCCAGACCATACCGGTACGTCGTGTAGACATTAAAGCATTGGGTAGTACCACACTTACCCCGGAGGAAAACAGTGTGATTTTAGAAGCTCGGGTGCTTCCTTTACAGGCACAGGATAAGGCTGTTCTTTGGAAGGTAGTAAATGATAATGGTATCGATATTTCCTTTGCAAAAATAGAGGTTTTAGACAGCGAGGGAGATGTGCAAAGAGCCAGACTGACTGCTATCGGAGATGGATGTTTTCAGGTGCGTTGCCTCTCAAAGAGTGGCACGGACAAGGTAAAACTCATATCCCAGTTGGATTTCCGTGCGGAAGGCATGGGGCAGGCATTTGTAAATCCCTATGAGTTTGTATCAGCAGGCTTGTTCAGCCGAAGCATTGGTGAAATTGGCAATGGCAATGAAAAAGGCATTGCAACTGCCCGAGATGGTGCCAGCGGTGTGGTTTTTGAGAACATTGATTTCGGCGAATACGGTTCCGATGAGCTGACCATTCCGGTATTTGCACTGGACAGTGAATGGCACAATATAGAGCTGTGGCTGGGAGTACCTGACGAGGATGGCAGTGAATTGCTTCACATCCTGAAGTATCAGAAGCCCTCCCGCTGGAATGTATATCAGGAGGATACCTGGAAATTGCCCAAGAGGCTCAAGGGTGTGCAGACCATTGCTATCCGCCTCCATGAAAAGGTACATATCAAGGGCTTTGTATTCAAACATTACGAAAAAGCCTACAGTCCCTTGTATGCGGCAGAATGCACCAAGGTATACGGAGATACCTTTACCTTGGAGGAACAGGCTATCACCGGTATCGGCAACAATGTAACCGTTTTGTTTGATAATATGGATTTTGGAGAAAAAGGAGCTACAGGAATACAACTGACCGGACGTTCCAAGCTGGCAGGCAACACGATACATATCCTCTTCACTTCCGAGGATGGCGAGCTGCAACGAAGAGTTCTGGAGGTAAAGGGTACTGCAGATTACGAACCCCAGCACTTCTGCTTCGCTTCCCTTACCGGCAAAGGAAAAGTCGAATTCGTCTTCCTACCCGGCAGCGATTTCGATATGGAAAGCTTCTGCTTTTGCAAAGAACCCTAAAAATCACTAATTTTCCATGCCAAACAGCAACAAACAGATAGGTTGTGAAACAGGAAAAAAACATTTATGATGGTGTTAAGAATTATTGTTCCGTATTTATTTGGTGGATTGAAGCAACTGAGCCTTCGGCAGGCTATACAATCACATAATACAACGTACAAAAACACAGGTGACGAAGAACTGTATGACAATGTCGGACATACTTGTCCGACAAGTGGCATACAGTTAGAGGAGAATGTTTTTTGTCCGGTGTGTGAGTGATTGTATAGCTTGATGAAGGCGTAGGGACACCAATACGGAAGGTGAATAAAGGAGGAAACAGAAATGTTTTATATTGGTATTGATTTAGGTACATCAGCAGTAAAACTACTCCTGATGGACGGCGAGGGAAACATCAAGAACATCGTTTCTAAGGAGTACCCTCTGTATTTCCCCAATCCGGGCTGGTCTGAGCAGAAGCCTGAGGACTGGTACGAGCAGACCATGGTCGGTATGAAGGAACTGTTAGATGGCTTTGATAAGAGCCAGGTAGCAGGTATCAGCTTCGGTGGACAGATGCACGGTTTGGTTATTTTGGATAAGGATGATAATGTTATCCGTCCTGCCCTTCTCTGGAACGACGGACGTACCTTTGAAGAATGCGACTATTTAAATAACGTAATTGGCAAGGAGAAGCTGTCTGAGTACACAGCAAACATTTCCTTCACCGGTTTTACCGCACCTAAGATTCTCTGGGTAAAGAACAAGGAGCCTGAAAACTTTGCAAAGATTGCGAAAATCATGCTTCCCAAGGATTATATAGCATATAAATTAACAGGTGTACATTGTACTGACGTTTCCGATGCTTCCGGCATGCTCATCTTTGATGTAAAGAATCGTAAGTGGTCCAAGGAAATGTGCGATATCTGCGGTATCACCGAAGACCAGCTGGCAACCTGCTATGAGTCTTACGAGACAGTTGGCACTGTGCTTCCTGCCATTGCAGCAGAACTTGGTATTCCTGAGACCGTAAAGGTAGCAGCAGGTGCAGGCGACAATGCGGCAGCAGCAGTTGGTACCGGTACAGTAGGTGATGGTATGTGTAATATTTCCCTGGGTACCAGCGGAACCATCTTTATCTCATCCAAGAACTTTGGCGTAGATAAGTACAATGCACTGCACTCCTTTGCACATGCAGACGGCAGCTACCATTTGATGGGCTGTATGTTAAGTGCAGCAAGCTGTAATAAGTGGTGGATGGACGAAATCATCGGTACTAAGGACTATGCTGCTGAACAGAAGCAGATTGAGAAGTTAGGTGAGAACCATGTATACTTCTTACCTTACCTGATGGGCGAGCGTTCTCCTCATAACAACCCCAACGCAAGAGGTACCTTTATCGGTATGACTATGGATACCACCAGAGCAGACATGACTCAGGCAGTGTTGGAAGGTGTTGCATTTGCTCTTCGTGACAGCTTTGAAGTTGCAAAATCTCTTGGTATCAAGATTGAGCGTACCAAGATTTGCGGTGGCGGTGCAAAGAGCCCTCTTTGGAAGAAGATGATTGCCAGCATTTTGAATGTGAAGGTAGATGTGATCGAAAGTGAAGAAGGTCCTGCACTGGGCGGTGCGATGCTGGCGGCAGTTGCTTGCGGCGAGTACGCAAATGTAGAAGAAGTGGCAGCAAAGATTGTAAAGGTAGTAGACACTGTAGAGCCTGATGCAGAGCTGGTAGCGAAGTACGAAGAACGCTACAACCAGTTCAAGGAAATCTACCCTGCCTGCAAGCCTTTATATGAAATCATAAAATAAGGAGGAACCCACATGAAAGTATTATCCGTAAAAGACCCTGCTTTTAAGAAGTACGGAAAAGTTGTTGACAACGTAGACTTTACCCAGCTGATTGAAGCATTAAAGAACACTCCTGTTCCGGAAGGCGTTGTTTATGAGCCCAGCGTAGCAGAGTTAGAAGCAACTCCGGTTATGGAGGCACTTACAACCGTAACCTATGGCGAAATGCCTATCCAGATTGGCTACTGCAATGGTCATAACTGCATGTTGAATGCATTGGAGTACCACAGAGATTCTGAAATCAATGTAGCAGCAACCGATGCAATTTTGATGGTAGGTACTCTGGCAGATGTAGAAGCTGATTTTACTTATGATACCGCAAAGGTGGAAGCATTCCTACTTCCTGCAGGTATGGCAGTAGAAGTATATGCTACTACTCTCCACTACGCTCCCTGTGGCGTAGACGGTGCAGGCTTCCAGGTGGCAATCGTGCTTCCTAAGGGAACCAATTATCCCTTAAAGACCAAGCATACTGCTGTTGCAGCAGACGGAACCGCACCCAATGAGGATGCTCTGATTACAGCAGTAAACAAGTGGTTAATCGGTCATGCAGAAGGCGGTTTGGATGCAGGAAGCTTCTTAGGATTAAAGGGCAAAAACTTAAATGTAAACGAGTAAAATGATTTTACGAACAGTGCGAAATATAGTATAATGAATTCAAACATTAGTAGAAAAATTCTACATAATTTATAGGAGGACAAGACAATGATTAATTTACCTAAAGTAAAAATTGGTATCGTGGCAGTTTCCCGCGACTGCTTCCCGGAAAGCTTATCCGTAAACAGAAGAAAGGCTGTAGTTGCTGCTTATACCGCAAAGTATGGTGCAGCTGATATTTACGAGTGCCCTATCTGTATCGTAGAAAGCGAAGTACAGGCAGTACAGGCAGTGAAGGATTTAAAGGAGCAGGGTTGTAATGCACTCTGTGTATACCTTGGAAACTTCGGTCCTGAAATCTCTGAAACCTTATTGGTTCAGCTTTTCGATGGCCCTGCTATGATTTGTGCAGCAGCAGAAGAAAGCCAGGCAGACCTGTTGGATGGTCGTGGCGATGCTTACTGTGGTGTTCTGAACGCAAGCTATGCTATGAAGTTGCGTAATGTGAAGGCATATATTCCTGAGTACCCTGTAGGGGATGCAGAGGGATGTGCAGATATGATTAACGAGTTCGTTCCTATTGCAAGAGCAATCGTTGGTTTGAAGAGCTTAAAGATTATTTCTTTCGGTCCCAGACCTTCCAACTTCCTTGCTTGTAACGCTCCTATTAAGCAGCTTTACAACCTTGGCGTTGAAATCGAAGAAAACTCTGAATTAGACTTATTCGAAGCATTTAAGAGCCATGCCGGTGACGAAAGAATTCCTGCAAAGGTTGCAGAGATGGAAGCTGAGCTTGGCGCAGGCAACAAGAAGCCTGAAATCCTTAATAAGCTTGCACAGTATGAGCTTACACTTCTTGACTGGGTTGAGGCTAACCGTGGCTCTAAGAAGTATGTTGCTATTGCAGGTAAGTGCTGGCCCGCATTCCAGACACAGTTCGGATTTGTTCCCTGCTATGTCAACAGCCGTCTGACAGGCCGCGGTATTCCCGTATCCTGCGAGGTTGATATTTACGGTACATTAAGCGAATTCATCGGTACATGCGTATCTGATGACGCCGTTACACTCCTC